>NZ_JBSWYF010000007.1:0-291615 GCF_056160945.1 Tenacibaculum sp. AWR4_210 | reverse complement strand
AATGGTATGCAGCGTCAACTGGAGGAACTGCCTTAGCAGGAACAACAGCGTTGAGCACAGGAACCTACTATGCATCACAAACAGTAAGTAGTTGTGAGAGTAGTAGAACCTCAGTAAGTGTAACCGTAAATACCACCCCAACCGCACCAACAGCAAGTGCACAAGCATTCTGTAGTGCCGATAGCCCAACAGTAGCCGACTTAGTAGCTACAGGAACAGGTATCCAATGGTATGCAGCGTCAACTGGAGGAACTGCCCTAGCAGGAACAACAGCATTGAGCACAGGAACCTACTATGCATCACAAACAGTAAGTAGCTGTGAGAGTAGTAGAACCTCAGTAAGTGTAACAGTAAATACAACTCCAACCGCACCAACGGCAAGCGCACAAGCATTCTGTAGTGCCGATAGCCCAACAGTAGCCGACTTAGTAGCTACGGGAACAGGTATCCAATGGTATGCAGCGTCAACTGGAGGAACTGCCTTAGCAGGAACAACAGCATTGAGTACAGGAACCTACTATGCATCACAAACAGTAAGTAGCTGTGAGAGTAGTAGAACCTCAGTAAGTGTAACCGTAAATACAACTCCAAGTTCACCAACAGCAAGCGCACAAGCATTCTGTAGTGCCGATAGCCCAACAGTAGCGGATTTAGTAGCTACGGGAACAGGTATCCAATGGTATGCAGCGTCAACTGGAGGAACTGCCTTAGCAGGAACAACAGCATTGAGCACAGGAACCTACTATGCATCACAAACAGTAAGTAGTTGTGAGAGTAGTAGAACCTCAGTAAGTATAACAGTAAACACAACTCCAACCGCACCAACAGCAAGTGCACAAGCATTCTGTAGTGCCGATAGCCCAACAGTAGCAGATTTAGTAGCTACAGGAACAGGAATTCAATGGTACGCAGCGTCAACAGGAGGAACTGCCTTAGCAGGAACAACAGCGTTGAGCACAGGAACCTACTATGCATCACAAACAGTAAGTAGCTGTGAGAGTAGCAGAACCTCAGTAAGTGTAACCGTAAATACCACCCCAAGTGCACCAACAGCAAGCGCACAAGCATTCTGTAGTGCCGATAGCCCAACAGTAGCAGATTTAGTAGCTACGGGAACAGGAATCCAATGGTATGCGGCGTCAACTGGAGGAACTGCCTTAGCAGGAACAACAGCATTGAGTACAGGAACCTACTATGCATCGCAAACAGTAAGTAGCTGTGAGAGTAGTAGAACCTCAGTAAGTGTAACCGTAAACACAACTCCAACCGCACCAACAGCAAGCGCACAAGCATTCTGTAGTGCCGATAGCCCAACAGTAGCAGATTTAGTAGCTACGGGAACAGGTATCCAATGGTATGCAGCGTCAACTGGAGGAACTGCCTTAGCAGGAACAACAGCATTGAGTACAGGAACCTACTATGCATCACAAACAGTAAGTAGCTGTGAGAGTAGTAGAACCTCAGTAAGTATAACAGTAAACACAACACCAACCGCACCAACAGCAAGTGCACAAGCATTCTGTAGTGCCGATAGCCCAACAGTAGCAGATTTAGTAGCTACGGGAACGGGAATCCAATGGTATGCAGCGTCAACAGGAGGAACTGCCTTAGCAGGAACAACAGCGTTGAGTACAGGAACCTACTATGCATCACAAACAGTAAGTAATTGTGAGAGTAGCAGAACCTCAGTAAGTGTAACCGTAAACACAACTCCAAGTGCTCCAACAGCAAGCGCACAAGTATTCT
This sequence comes from Tenacibaculum sp. AWR4_210, assembly GCF_056160945.1. Lineage (NCBI taxonomy): Bacteria > Pseudomonadati > Bacteroidota > Flavobacteriia > Flavobacteriales > Flavobacteriaceae > Tenacibaculum > Tenacibaculum sp. AWR4_210. Next base: position 289,869 of record NZ_JBSWYF010000007.1, on the reverse strand, counting down.
GTAGTGCCGATAGCCCAACAGTAGCTGACTTAGTAGCTACGGGAACAGGTATCCAATGGTATGCAGCGTCAACTGGAGGAACTGCCTTAGCAGGAACAACAGCATTGAGTACAGGAACTTACTATGCATCACAAACAGTAAGTAGTTGTGAGAGTACCACTAGGACAATGGTAAATGTTACTGTAACTCCAGTTAATACAGTATCTGTAGCTTCAAGTAGTCCTACTGTACCTTACAATACGGTTTTACCAAACATAACCCATACAACCACAGGAGCTACCGGAATTGGAACCGTAACTGGTTTACCAGCTGGAGTAACAGCATCTTGGTCATCGAATACCATTACAATTAGTGGTACTCCAACAGTAAGCGGTGTATTCAATTATTCGATTGCCTTAACAGGAGGATGTGGTATAGCAAATGCTACAGGTACCATAACTGTGACCAGTGTTATTGATGCTGTGGCTGACGATTTTACAGGAACGCCTATAACAGTTGGAGATAGTACAAGTTCAGTAGTTGCAAATGATACGTTAGATGGTAATCCAGTGGTTATAGGAACGAACCCAGGAGAAGTTACACTAACAGGACTGAGTGTTCCAACCGGATTAACACTTAATCCAGACGGGACGATTACAGTAAATCCAGGAATTACTGCAGGCAATTATACTGTAACGTACCAAATATGTGAAAATGGAGCCGTTCCAGCCAATTGTGATTCAGTAACCGTGAACATACGAGTGGATTACGATACCGATGGAGATGGAATATGGAATGCAGACGATTTAGATGATGACAATGACGGTATCTTAGATTCAGTAGAGATGGCAGGAGACCCTAACAAGGATACTGACGGAGACGGAATCATCGATAGCTTAGATTTAGACAGTGATGGAGATGGTATTTCAGATTTAGTGGAAAGTGGTCAAGATGCAGCCAATGTGGATGCTGATGGCGATGGGAAATTAGATTCAAACGTAGATGCCGATAACGATGGAATCGTCGATACTGCAGATGCTAATGACAATGATACGAGTGCCGGAGGAAGTGTAACGCCAGTAGATACTGACGGAGATGGAAATGACGATTATCAAGATGTAGATAGCGATAACGACGGAGTATCTGATTTAGTAGAGGGAGGCTCTGACGGAAATTTAGATGCGGACAATGATGGAGTGATCGACGATCAAACAGATACCGATGGCGATGGAATTGCTGATAGCGTAGATCCAGATAACGGAGGAACTGCCTCAGATACTCCAGATACTGACGGAGATGGTCAACCAGATTACCAAGATTTAGATAGCGATAATGACGGATTGAATGATGTTGATGAATCTGGAGGAACCGATGCCGATGGAGATGGACAAAGTGATTCAGGAGTATTGGTAGACGGAGATAACTTACCAGACGGAGATGGTGATGGTACTGCTGATGTATTAGATCCAAACAACCCAGATTTACCAGGTGATTTAGATACCGACGGTGATGGAGTTATCGATGACAATACAGATAGTGATGGTGATGGTATTGCCGATGCTTTAGATGGAGATAACGGAAACTTCGGTGATGCAGACATGGTAGATACCGATGGAGATGGAATTCCAGATATTCACGATTTAGATGATGACAATGACGGAATCTTAGATTCAGTAGAAATGGCAGGAGATCCTAACAAGGATACTGACGGAGATGGAATCATTGATAGTTTAGATTTAGACAGTGATGGAGATGGTATTTCAGATTTAGTAGAAAGTGGTCAAGATGCAGCCAATGTGGATGCTGATGGCGATGGGAAATTAGATTCAAACGTAGATGCTGATAATGACGGAATCGTCGATACTGCAGATGCTAATGACAATGATACGAGTGCCGGAGGAAGTGTAACGCCAGTGGATACTGACGGAGACGGAAACGACGATTATCAAGATGTAGATAGCGATAACGACGGAGTATCTGATTTAGTAGAAGGAGGTTCTGACGGAAGCTTAGATGCGGACAATGATGGAGTGATCGACGATCAAACAGATACCGATGGAGATGGAATTGCTGATAGCGTAGATCCAGATAATGGAGGAACTGCCTCAGATACCCCAGATACTGACGGAGATGGTCAACCAGATTACCAAGATTTAGATAGCGATAATGACGGATTGAATGATGTTGATGAATCAGGAGGAACTGATGCCGATGGAGATGGACAAAGTGATTCAGGAGTATTGGTAGACGGTGATAATTTACCAGACGGAGATGGTGATGGTACAGCCGATGTATTAGATCCAAACAACCCAGATTTACCAGGTGATTTAGATACCGATGGTGATGGAGTTATCGATGATAATACAGATAGTGATGGTGATGGTATTGCCGATGCTCTAGATGGAGATAACGGAAACTTCGGTGATGCAGACATGGTAGATACCGATGGAGATGGAATTCCAGATATTCACGATTTAGATGATGACAATGACGGAATCTTAGATTCAGTAGAAATGGCAGGAGATCCTAACAAGGATACTGATGGAGATGGAATCATTGATAGTTTAGATTTAGACAGTGATGGAGATGGTATTTCAGATTTAGTAGAAAGTGGTCAAGATGCAGCCAATGTGGATGCTGATGGCGATGGAAAATTAGATTCAAACGTAGATGCCGATAACGATGGAATCGTCGATACTGCAGATGCTAATGACAATGATACGAGTGCCGGAGGAAGTGTAACGCCAGTAGATACTGACGGAGACGGAAACGACGATTATCAAGATGTAGATAGCGATAATGACGGAGTATCTGATTTAGTAGAAGGAGGCTCTGATGGAAGCTTAGATGCAGACAATGATGGAGTGATCGACGATCAAACAGATACCGATGGTGATGGAATTGCGGATAGCGTAGATCCAGATAACGGAGGAACTGCTTCAGACACTCCAGATACTGACGGAGATGGTCAACCAGATTACCAAGATTTAGATAGTGATAATGACGGATTGAATGATGTTGATGAATCAGGAGGAACTGATGCCGATGGAGATGGACAAAGTGATTCAGGAGTATTGGTAGACGGTGATAACTTACCAGACGGAGACGGTGATGGTACTGCTGATGTATTAGATCCAAACAACCCAGATTTACCAGGTGATTTAGATACCGATGGTGATGGAGTTATCGATGACAATACAGATAGTGACGGTGATGGTATTGCCGATGCTTTAGATGGAGATAACGGAAACTTCGGTGATGCAGACATGGTAGATACCGATGGAGATGGAATTCCTGATGTGTTGGATTTAGATGATGATAATGACGGAATCTTAGATTCAGTGGAGATGGCAGGAGATCCTAACAAGGATACTGACGGAGATGGAATCATCGATAGTTTAGATTTAGACAGTGATGGAGATGGTATTTCAGATTTAGTAGAAAGTGGTCAAGATGCAGCCAATGTGGATGCTGATGGCGATGGGAAATTAGATTCAAACGTAGATGCCGATAACGATGGAATCGTCGATACTGCAGATGCTGATGACAATGATACGAGTGCCGGAGGAAGTGTAACTCCAGTAGATACTGACGGAGACGGAAACGACGATTATCAAGATGTAGATAGCGATAACGACGGAGTATCTGATTTAGTAGAAGGAGGCTCTGATGGAAGCTTAGATGCAGACAATGATGGAGTGATCGACGATCAAACAGATACCGATGGCGATGGAATTGCGGATAGCGTAGATCCAGATAACGGAGGAACTGCTTCAGACACCCCAGATACTGACGGAGACGGTCAACCAGATTACCAAGATTTAGATAGTGATAATGACGGATTAAATGATGTTGAAGAATCGGGAGGAACTGATGCCGATGGAGATGGACAAAGCGATTCAGGAGTATTGGTAGACGGAGATAACTTACCAGACGGAGATGGTGATGGTACTGCTGATGTATTAGATCCAAATAATCCAGATTTACCAGGTGATTTAGATACCGATGGTGATGGAGTTATCGATGACAATACAGATAGTGACGGTGATGGTATTGCTGATGCTTTAGATGGAGATAACGGAAACTTCGGTGATGCGGTACTACCAGATACTGATGGTGATGGAATTCCAGATATTCACGATTTAGATGATGACAATGACGGAATCTTAGATTCAGTGGAGATGGCAGGAGATCCTAACAAGGATACTGATGGAGACGGAATCATTGATAGCTTAGATTTAGACAGTGATGGAGATGGTATTCCGGATTTAGTAGAAAGTGGTCAAGATGCAGCCAATGTGGATGCTGATGGCGATGGGAAATTAGATTCAAACGTAGATGCTGATAATGACGGAATTGTCGATACTGCAGATGCTAATGACAATGATACCAATGCCGGAGGAAGTGTAACGCCAGTAGATACTGACGGAGATGGAAATGATGATTACCAGGACTTAGATAGTGATAATGACGGTATTTCTGATTTATCAGAAGGAGGGTCAAATAGTTTGCTAGACTCAAATAATGATGGTATATTAGATAATCCGAGTGATACTGATGGTGATGGAATAGCGGATAGTGTAGATGCCGATAACGGAGGAACACCTGCTGACGTGCCAGATACTGACGGTGACGGACAACCAGATTACCAAGATGTAGACAGTGATGACGACGGTATCAATGATCTTGAAGAAGGTGGAAGTGATAGTGCTTTAGATAGTGATGGTGACGGAATGATTGATGATACCACCGATGCCGATGGCGATGGAATGGCAGATGCTGTAGATCCAGACAACGGAGGAAGTCCTGCGGATACACCAGATACTGACGGTGACGGTGCAGCGGATTATCAAGACGTGGATGATGACGGTGATGGTGTATTGACTGAGGAAGAAGATGTTGATGCCGACGGAAACCCTTCGAATGATGATACCGATGGCGATGGTACTCCCGATTATTTGGATACGGATGATGACGGTGATGGTATTGCCACAGAAGATGAGCACCCGGATGATGATGGTGATGGAATTCCATTAGATGCACTTGATACCGACGAAGACGGTACCCCTGATTATTTAGACCCAGATACACTTTCGTGTTTGACAATTTATAACGAATTCTCTCCAAATCAAGATGGAAATAATGATACCTTTGTGATCTCGTGTATAGGTGAAGAGAAATACAAAAATAATCGCCTAGAGATCTTTAACAGATGGGGGAATTTGGTATACAGTAAAAACCGTTATGACAATTCGTGGGATGGAACTTCAAACGGACGCCTCAATGTACAGGTAGACGATAAATTACCATCAGGTACCTATTACTATGTTTTAGATTTAGGAGATGGAAGTAAACCTAAGGTTGGATGGATATATATAAACAGAGATTAAGCAAAAAATTAGTAAGAGATGAATAAGAGATTAGAACGAGTAATAGTGCTGCTAGTATTAGTGATGTCTAGTATCGCCTATTCACAGCAAGATCCACAGTACACACAGTACATGTTTAACACCATGAGTGTGAATCCAGCCTATGTGGGATCAAAAGGACACAGCGTTATCAACCTACTGGCTCGTACCCAGTGGGTGGGTATCGACGGTGCACCGAGAACCCAGACCTTAAGTTATGATACACCTGTAGGATATACAGGTGTTGGATTAGGGTTTAATTTAGTAAATGACGCCATTGGTCCGGCTACCGAAACCTACTTAGACGTGAACGTTTCGTATACGGTGCGTACGAGTGATGAAGGAAATTTGGCCTTTGGTATGAAATTAGGAGGACGCTTTTTTAGTGTGGATTGGAGCAAAGGAATTTATCGAGATAAAGCCGATAATCAGTTCAATGCGAATATCAATAGATTTTTACCTACTATCGGAGCAGGGATTTATTATTACGAGTCTAACTGGTATGCGGGAATTGCAGTTCCTAACATCCTTAGAACAGACCATTACGACGATGCGAGTGGAGGAGGAACGGTAGCCACGGAAAGAATGCACTATTTCTTGATTGCAGGATACGTTTTTGATTTGAGTGAAAACATCAAATTTAAACCAGCCGTATTGAGTAAAATAGTTAGTGGAGCTCCCTTGTCATTAGATGTATCAGCAAACTTCTTGTTCAATGAGAAGTTTCGAGTTGGAGCTGCTTGGAGATGGGGCGATTCGGTAAGTGCCTTATTGGGATTCCAAATTAGCAGATCACTGCAAATGGGCTATGCTTATGACCTTACCACCTCAAATTATTCAAACTACAATTCGGGAACGCATGAGGTGATGTTGCGATATGAAATATTTAAGACTCAGACGATGAAGTCACCGAGATTTTTCTAATATTAAACGGGAGACACATGAAGAAAATTATTTTTATCCTATTAGTAAGTATAACCACGGTGGCCGTGGGACAACGCAGATATGCAGCTGATAGGTATTTTAAAGAATACGCATATCAAAAGTCAGCAGAATTGTATCAAAGGCTGAATGATAAAGGAGATCAATCGTATTTAGTATTGAGTAGGTTGGGTGATTCACATTATTTTACAACCAACTTTACAGAGGCAGAAAAGGCCTATGAAAAATTGATGGCAGCCTATGAGAACATCGCTGATGCCAAACATGTTTTTCGCTATGCTCAAGTACTGAAAAGTAATGGTAAGGTATCGGATTCAGATACTTGGTTGTTAAAGTTGAAGAAGTTAACCGGTGACGACAGTCGCGTTTCGGAGTTAGAAAAGAATAAGAACTATTTTGCGGAATATACTAACAAGCCTAAAACTTATATCAATATTCATAATTTGTCAACCAATACCAAGTTTTCAGATTTTGGAGGCTTTTTGCATGACGGTTATTTTTACTTTGCTTCTACACGTCCAGATCAGGAGAATAAAAAGTTGTACAAGTGGAATAATCAGCCGTATTTGGATATTTACAAGGCTAAGCAAAAACCACTGACAGCAAAGAAAATACTCGACGTGGAACTGGCTGAAAAGGTAGCCTCATTGACCACGAAGTATCACGAGTCTAATGTTATCATTACCAAAGATGGTCAGACGGTGTATTTTACACGTGACAATTTTGATGGATCACAATTAAAAGGTGATAAAGAGCGTACCACCCACCTAAAGTTGTATCGTGCGGAGCGCAATTACGACAGTTGGGGAGAGGCAGAGGAACTACCGTTTAATGACGATGCCTATTCTATAGGGCATCCGGCGTTGAGTGTAGATGAGAAAACACTGTACTTTGTGTCAGATATGCCAGAAGGCTACGGTGGAACCGATTTGTACAAGGTGACCGTTAATGATGATGGAACTTTTGGAAATCCAGAAAACTTAGGAAGTAGCATCAATACAGAAGGTCGAGAGATGTTCCCATTTGTAGGGAGCGATAACCGCTTGTATTTTTCATCAGACGGACATTTGGGCTTAGGAGCTTTGGATGTTTTTGAAAGTAGCTACGATGGAACCGCTTATTCAAAACCTGTGAATTTAGGAGCACCGATTAACGGACCGATGGACGATTTTTCTTTTGTAATCAACGATGAAAAAAGCGCTGGATATTTTTCTTCAAATCGAAGTGAAGGACGTGGAGACGATGACATCTATAGTTTTTTAGTGTACAAGTGTAAAGAAGATATTGACGGATTTATCACAGATACGCGCACAGGAGCTCCAATCCCAGATGCTCTCGTGAAGCTGATGAACGAGAAAGGAGAACCCCTAGGAGAAACTCGTACGGCTAGTGACGGTGGTTATAGCTTTAAACAGCTAGAATGTGAAAAGCGTTTTATTGTTGTAGCGAGTAAAGCTGATTACAAATCCAATAAAAAGGAACAGGCTACCCAAGATATCAACAAGAAAGTGGTCAAGGCTGACTTGACACTGGAGTCGTTAATAGTAGAAGATCAAATTGTCATTAACCCAATTTATTTTGACTTTGACTTGTACGATATTCGAGAGGATGCGGAATACGAATTAGAGCACATCGTAAGCGTGATGAAGAATCATCCGGAGATGGTGATTAAAATTGAATCACATACGGATAGTAGAGGAAAGAAAGCCTATAATTTGTACCTGTCAGACAAGAGAGCAAAAGCTACGCGTGATTACATCATTTCACGAGGAATCGCACCTGAGCGCATAGAAAGTGCTAAAGGATACGGTGAATCACAACTGTTGAATAACTGTGACGATGCCAATGCGAACAAATGTACCGAAGAGGAGCATCAAAAGAATAGAAGATCTTATTTCTATATTGTAAATCACGGGAGTCAAATAAAATCAAGTGCGGAATAACAAAACGGTATTTAATGCCATATTCGTAAAAAAAACACCTCATTTTTGAGGTGTTTTTTTTTTGCTCAATCGCTAGAATTACAAGAAAATACGTAATTTCGCACATTCAATAAATATAATGACAAAATGAGTAAAAAGTTTACTGAGTACAAAGGATTGGATTTACCAAAAGTAGCTGAAGAAATTTTAAACTATTGGGAGGAAAACAACATCTTTGAAAAAAGTATTACTAGCCGTGAGGGTAACGAGCCTTTCGTGTTTTTTGAAGGACCACCTTCAGCAAACGGACTTCCAGGAATTCACCACGTAATGGCAAGGTCAATTAAGGATATTTTTTGTCGTTATAAAACTCAAAAAGGATACCAAGTAAAGCGTAAAGCTGGTTGGGATACGCATGGGTTACCTATTGAATTAGGCGTTGAAAAAGAATTGGGAATAACTAAAGAAGATATCGGTTCTAAAATTACAGTGGAAGAGTACAATGCTGCATGTAAAAAAGCAGTAATGCGCTACACGGATATTTGGAATAATTTGACACATAAAATGGGATATTGGGTAGATATGGAAGATCCATATATTACTTATAAACCTAAATACATGGAGTCGGTTTGGTGGTTGTTAAAGCAAATCTACGACAAGGACTTGTTGTACAAAGGCTATACCATTCAGCCGTATTCACCAAAGGCTGGAACTGGTTTGAGTTCGCATGAGTTGAACCAGCCAGGAACCTACCAAGACGTGACTGACACCACAGTGGTTGCGCAGTTTAAAACGGTAAAGGAAAGTTTACCCGCGTTTTTACAAGTTGAAGGAGATGTACATTTCTTGGCTTGGACGACGACACCTTGGACCTTACCAAGTAATACAGCCTTAACGGTAGGTCCTAAAATCGAGTACGTTTTAGTGAAGTCATTTAACCAATATACCTTTGAACCTATTCAGGTAGTATTGGCAAAGAACTTGGTATCGAAACAATTTTCAGGAAAGTACGAAGCAGTAACCTCAGAAGAGGAGTTAGCAAGCTATGAAGCAGGGGCTAAGAAAATTCCATTTGTAGTAGTAAAAGACTTTATCGGAAAAGATTTAGTTGGAATTCGCTATGAGCAATTGTTGGAGTACACCTTACCTTACCAAAATCCAGAAAATGCGTTTAGAGTAATTTCAGGTGATTTTGTGACTACTGAAGATGGTACAGGGATAGTACATACGGCACCAACGTTTGGTGCGGATGATGCTTTGGTAGCAAAACAAGCTACTCCTGAAGTGCCGCCGATGTTAGTACTGGACGAAAATGGAAATCCTGTTCCCCTGGTTGATTTACAAGGTAAATTCCGCCCTGAGTTGGGAGAATTGGCAGGGAAGTATGTGAAAAATGAATACTATACGGATGGTGAAGCTCCTGAGAAATCAGTGGATGTTGAAATCGCCATCAAGTTAAAAATAGAAAACAAAGCCTTTAAGGTTGAAAAATACGTCCACAGTTATCCAAATTGTTGGCGTACCGATAAGCCAATTTTATACTATCCATTAGATTCTTGGTTTATCAAAGTTACGGAGGTAAAAGATCGTATGTTTGACCTCAATGAAACCATTAACTGGAAGCCGAAATCAACGGGAGAAGGTCGTTTCGGAAATTGGTTGAAAAATGCCAATGACTGGAACCTATCGCGTTCGCGTTTCTGGGGGATTCCTTTACCAATTTGGAGAACAGAAGACGGTACAGAGCAAGTTTGTATTGGTTCTGTGGCTGAATTAAAGGAGGCGATGGCAAAATCAGTTGCTGCGGGTCATATGGAAGCAGATATTTTTGCTGATTTCGAAGTAGGGAATATGAGCGAAGAAAACTACGATACCATAGACTTGCACAAGAATATCGTCGATAAAATCGTATTGGTTTCTGAGAGTGGACAACCGATGCATCGCGAGAGTGATTTGATCGACGTTTGGTTCGATTCTGGTTCTATGCCATATGCACAATGGCACTACCCATTTGAAAATAAAGAACTCATCGATCAACAAGAAAACTACCCTGCGAACTTTATCGCTGAAGGAGTTGACCAAACGAGAGGATGGTTCTATACGTTACACGCAATCGGAACAATGGTTTTCGATTCTGTAGCCTATAAAAACGTCGTGTCTAACGGACTGGTATTGGACAAGAATGGACAAAAGATGTCAAAGCGTCTCGGAAATGGTGTAGATCCGTTTAAGACCTTAGAGCAGTTTGGACCAGATGCTACCCGTTGGTATATGATTTCGAATGCAAATCCATGGGATAATTTGAAATTTGATGTTGCAGGAATCGAGGAGGTGAAGAGAAAGTTCTTCGGAACACTATACAATACTTATTCATTTTTTGCCTTGTATGCTAACATCGATAACTTTACCTATGCTGAAGCGGATATTCCGTTAGAGGAGCGTCCTGAAATCGATCGTTGGATTTTGTCAGAATTACACAGTTTAATTCAAAAGGTTGATGCATTCTACGCGGATTATGAGCCTACGAGAGCAACTCGTGCCATTTCTGATTTTGTTCAAGACCATTTGAGTAACTGGTATGTGCGTTTGTGTAGAAGGAGATTCTGGAAGGGAGAGTACGCACAAGATAAGATCTCAGCTTACCAAACCTTGTATACTTGTATGCTAACGGTTGCTAAATTAGGATCGCCGGTGGCGCCTTTCTTCATGGATCGTTTGTATCGCGATTTAACGGTGGCGACAGGGAAAGAGAATTTTGAAAGTATTCACGTTGCAGAATTCCCTCAGTTCGACGAAAGCTACGTAAATCATTCGTTAGAACGCAAAATGGAAAATGCACAAACCATCTCTTCATTGGTGTTGTCATTAAGAGCGAAAGAAAAAATTAAAGTACGTCAACCTCTGCAAAAAATTATGATTCCTGTATTGGATGAAACTCAAAAAGAGGAGATTAGTGCAGTGGCTGATTTGATCAAATCAGAGGTGAACGTTAAGGAAATTCAATTGCTCGATGATGCTTCTGGAATCTTAGTAAAGCAGATCAAACCGAATTTTAAAGCGCTAGGGCCAAAATTCGGAAAAGATATGAAGTTGATTGCTAATGAGATACGTGATTTTGAGCAAACGCAAATAGCTCAAATAGAAAAAGATGGCTTTATAAATATTGAAATTAATGAGAAAATCATTAAATTAGAGACCGCAGATGTTGAGATTTCATCAAAAGATATCGAAGGTTGGTTAGTGGCCAATGCAGAAGGATTAACCGTGGCACTTGACGTGACAATCACCGAAGATCTAAGGAGAGAAGGAGTCGCTAGAGAATTGATAAATCGAATCCAAAATGCCCGTAAAGAAACAGGACTAGAAGTAACAGATAAAATTAAATTGACCTTCTTGAGCTTTGCAGATTTGAAAGAATCGGTATTGGCTAATGAAACTTACATCAAAACAGAAACCTTGACAAACGAGTTGGTTTTTGTTGATGCGTTGGAAAATGGTGTCGAGTTTGAATTCGATACGATTAAAAGTAAAATGTTAATTGAAAAAATATAGCATTATGGATGACGTTAAAGTAAGATACTCAGACGGTGATTTAAACGAGTTTAAAGAAATTATCACCAACAAGATTGAACAAGCAGAAAAAGATTTGAAATTGCTTCAGGATTCCTATAAAAATGGAGCTGATAATGGGACTGAGGATACCTCACCTACCTTTAAATCTTTTGAAGAAGGTTCAGACACGATGGCTAAAGAAGCAAATATGCAATTAGCGATCCGTCAGGAAAAGTTTATCAGAGACTTAAAGAATGCCTTGATAAGGATTGAAAACAAAACGTATGGCGTTTGTAGAGTTACAGGTAAATTGATTCAAAAAGAGCGTTTGAAGTTAGTACCTCACGCTACTTTGAGTATTGAGGCTAAGCGCAAGCAATAAATGAAACGGGCATTCCCAAATAAAACCAATAGAAAAGACTCCTTCACTAGGAGTCTTTTTATTTCTATAGCCTGTTTGTTGTGGGTAAGTACCGTTCTTGCCCAAGAACAGCTGGCACGGCAATGGGAATTGCAATCCTCATCGCTAGAGTTTACAGCAGAGGACATTGATCACCTCCGAATAGAAAATAGTACTTCAGGAAAATTAGAGCTCGTTTTAAAAGATGAACAACCATTTGCCAGAACTGTTGTATTTCAAAAACACCAGTCTTTTAGTGAGTTGAAGATAAGTAAAGAAACTACCGAGCTGGCACCCACCGTTTTCAGGAAATTTATTACTGAAGAGCTTCAAAGAGCCAGCGTTATTGTACGAATTCCCAAAGATAAAACGTTAGTAGTAACTGTCAGAGAAACCAGTATTGAGGTGGCTAACTACGACGGAAACCTGACTGTTTTTTCCCAACGTGGCAACATTCAGTTACATACCGTAAAGCAGGCCACGAGCATACAACTATTTCAAGGAACGATAACAGCCACTATTGATGGGAGTTTTGAATTGCAGTCCAATAGAGGTACCATAACGGTAAATGATCAGCCTTGTGTTTCACCTTGTAGTCAGAAAATGGTAGCCGGTCCGTTGCTAAAAGTCCAATCCATCCATGCTCATATTTTTGTACGTACTCTTGAATAAGCGGTATTTCTTTTAAGAAATTAACGATTTTTTAGGGATTATTTGGTAACAGAATCCCATTTTCGCAGTCAAATACGTACAAAAGAACTCAAACAATGAATAAAAGTATACTATCAGCTGCAGTAGCAGGGGTGTTTTTAGTAGGCTGTAACAGTGCCAAAAAACTGACAAAGAACGATTTCGCTGAACAAAATCCAATTGTTTCAACGGTGAATTTAACTCAAGTGAACGAGGATAAAGTTCCTGTAACCATCAATCCAGGTCGCTTTCGTACTGATAAAGTCGTGTATCGTTTACCACGCGTTGTACAAGGAACCTACTCGGTTAGTGATTTTGGAAAGTATGTTGACGGTTTAAAAGCGTTAGATTACGACGGAAATGAACTTCCTGTAAAGAAAATCGATACCAATACTTGGGAGATTTCAGAGGCCAGTAAGCTCGATAAAATTACCTACTTAGTAAACGATACTTTTGATATTGAAAAGTCAGGAGGAATAGGTGGAGAAACTCCTTTTTCACCTGCCGGAACCAATATAGAAAATACTAATTACGTTTTAAACTTACACGGGTTCATCGGGTATTTTGATTCGTTAAAAAACAATCAGTATGCGCTTGATGTGGTGGCTCCTAAAGAGTTCAAAAGAACTTCTGCATTGCAACAAGTAGCTTCTAAAATGTCTGAAGATGGCAAAGCGATGACGTCGAGTTATTTTGCTCCTCGTTATTTTGATATTACAGACAACCCGATGTTTTACGGGGAATTGGATGTAGAAGAATTTAAAGTTGGAGACATCAAAATTGTATTGAGCGTATATTCACCAAACAAAAAGCACAATGCTGCTAAAATTAAGAAGGTGATGGAGAAAATGATGCAAGCGCAAAAAACGTATTTGGGAAGCGTTAATAGCACGGCTCGCTACGATATCTATTTGTATTTGTCAGAAGGAAAAGAGGATTCTCCGAAAGGATTTGGAGCTTTGGAACACCACACTTCAACAGTAGTGGTATTGCCAGAGTCGATGCCTGATGATGCTTTGGCAAAAAGTATGATCGATGTCGTTTCGCACGAGTTTTTCCACATCGTAACCCCGTTAAGTGTACACTCTGAAGACGTGCATTATTTTGACTACAACCAACCTACTTTTTCGAAACATTTATGGATGTACGAGGGAATTACAGAGTACTTCGCAACGCTGTTTCAAATAAATCAAGATTTGGTAACTCCAGAAGAGTTCTATACCAAAGTGATGGGGAAAATTAAAACAGCCTCGTCAATGAATGACAGTATGAGCTTTACAACGATGAGTGAGAATGTTTTAGAGGAACCTTACGCTTCACAATATTATAATGTATACCAAAAAGGTGCGTTGATTGGAATGTGTTTGGATATCATTTTAAGAGAAGAAAGTAATGGAACGAGAGGTGTTTTATCGTTGATGAAAGAATTGTCGTTAAAATACGGGAAAAACAAGCCTTTTGAAGATGATAAGTTAATCGAAGAAATTACATCAATGACGTACCCTGCTGTTGGAAAGTTCTTAAAGACGCACGTAGTTGAAGGAACGCCAATTGATTACAATACTTATTTTAATAAGGTTGGTTTAGAGGTGTTTAGAACTAAGGTGAAAACCAATTATATCCAGAATGACGGAACACTTATTGTACGTCCTGATGAAAAGAGCATGACAGTTCGTTTTACCAATGCGGTAAAGAACAATAGCTTCTGGGCAGAGAATGGAGCGCAACCAGGAGATGCTATTAAAAGCGTAGACGGTGAGCAGCTTACTCGTGAAAATGCCAATAAGTTGTTTACAAAGATGTACATGTGGCAACCAGGAACAGATATGGATGTTGTTTTGGAAAGAGATGGGAAAGAAGTTCGCATCAAAACGAAGTTGACACAATCGTTTACAACTGGAGAAAGCTTACAGGAAAACCCTAAAGCTACTGCGAAAGAAATTGCATTGCGCAAGGCTTGGTTAAAAGGATAATTACCGGTAAAATACATGATAAAAAACCAGAACGTACGTTCTGGTTTTTTTAGTTTTTATAGACTTGTTTTCTGCGTACGACGATGCTGATAATTAGAAAGAGAATACTCATCGCAATCCAGGTATATGTGAGTGTATACGGAGCGGTATAGAGGTTGAGGAAATCGGCAAAGGGAACGCGGTTAAGAAACGCATAGGTAAGCCCGAAAAATAGCAGTTCGAATAGCTTGTTGTTTTTAGTCAGTGTTCCCAAGCTAAAGGCTAATGTGCTGATCAAGATGCTTCCTATACCAATACCCACAACACTTGCAAACTGTCCAATGATGCTAAGTCTGATAAGGACAGGTATTGCTAAACTGAGTAAAAATAAAACACAGGCAATTCCTTGTGCAACCGCTAGGCGATGTAGGGGTTTATAGGTACTGAAACTTAAAAGATGGGTGTTGTATTGAAATTCCTTGGAACCCAAGCTTCCCAATTTGCGAACTTGTAAAAACCATAGCAAGGGTAAAATATACTGGGTACTGATGTTAAGCGGAGCTAGCATACTCGTAAAAAATCCACTAAACATAATGACGTAATGCCATTTGTGTGCAGAGCGTAACAAGAGCAGGTATTCTGTTTTGATAAGCGGAAGGATAGTGTAATCTACACTGCCGATTGCAAGCGCAGACAGATCCATTTTTCCGAGTAAGTGTTTGTTGGTTTCAGGGCGGGGTTCAGTGCGTACGCTCGTCGGCTTCACAGAGAATCGATGGAAAAATAGTGCGCAAATTACTAACAAAAGCAAGCTGCCCAACATCCATAAAATACGACTTCCTATAAAATAGCCATGCCAAGAGGTTTCTGTAAATGTAAATGCCTGCTGTGCGGCGGTGTCGTTAATGACAAAACCTATACTCAATTGAGTAGCGGAATTTGGGTAGGCGGCTTCTATTTGTGAAGCGAGGTGATTTGTTAGGTAGCGAGTCCCAATAAGGTCGAAATTTGAGTCTTTTTGGAAATTACTTCCCATGAGTAAGAACGAAAAAAAGAAAAAATAAACGATGTTTTTTAGGGTGTACTGCTTGCGAAACACAACTTCGAATACGACCGCAAGTACGGCGGTTATAAACAGAGCTGGGATACATATGATACCAAAAGGAAGTATAAAGGTTGTCAGTGAAAATGATTCCTGGCCAGGCTGTAGGTAAAATCTACAGAAGGTCATCACTACCACAGGTACTAAGATGCTGAGGAGTACCAAAAAGTTACTGGAACTTTTGAGCAGTAGGTACTTGAAATTACTCGAGGAGGTACTTGCAATTATAGGGCCTATTTGGGTGTCCATGTCTTTTTTGATACCAGCATTGACCAGATAGCTACCAGCAAGTGATAAAAATACAGCAGTCATTATAGCACTCACATAACTGATCCATACCAGGTTGTAGGTACCGGTGATTGTTCCGAATCGAACTGTGGAGTACGATGCTCCGGGAGCTGGAACAAAATGGTAGGTAATAAGTAAAGTAGCACACAAGACGAGTAGAAAGGAGTAACTTCGGATGCGTTGGAGGAAATCGTATTTGACAGCGCGTATTAAGGTGTTCATGACTAAGAGTATTGAGGTGTTATTGATTGGTGTTGGTATTGGTATTTGTGAAGTATAAGTAAGCGTCTTCAAGCGTGGCTTTTTGTGCTTTGAAGTAAGGGCGCTGGGTATCACTGATAAAGCGAATTGTTACATCGGTATGGTTTCTTTTTAAGTCTACGATGATGTGTTCTCTTTTAAAGGCTTCCAGTTCCTCTGTTTGAATGGTTGTTTGGAAAACTTTGGACTCTACTTGTTTAATGAGATTTTCTTGACTGTCTTTGGCGAGTAAGCTCCCCTTTTTCATAATGGCAACCTGATCGGCAATCGTATCGATATCACTCACTATATGCGACGATAAAATGATGATGCAATGCTGAGAGAGTTCACTAATCAGATTGCGAAAGTGAATGCGTTCTACAGGATCGAGCCCAACGGTGGGTTCATCAAAAATCAAAACTTTGGGATTGTTTAACAAAGCTTGGGCAATGCCGATGCGCTGTTTCATCCCTCCCGAGTAATTTCCTATGGGTTTATGAGCTTCACTTAATAAGTTAACTTGGGTGAGTAGGTGGGTAATCCTGGCTTTTAAATCCTTTCCACCAATACCTTTCATTGCAGCGATATAACTGAGAAATTCATAAGCATTAAGGTTGGGGTATACCCCGAAGTACTGAGGTAAAAAACCGAGTTGCTTTCGCATGTAATTAGGGTCACTTAAGACGTTGTTTTTGTTGAGTACGATAGTGCCGTCTGTAGGGCAACTGATGGTTGCAATCATTTTTAATAAGGTAGATTTCCCTGCGCCATTCGGACCTAATAATCCCAGTACGCCGTTCTCCATGCGCAAGGAGAAATCTTTAAGTCCATACGTGTTTTTTGCATATTTTTTTGACAGTCCATTGAGTTCTAGTAGCATGAGTTTTGATGTTTAATTACAGGACAAATTTGAGAGACTTAGCGGTGTTTTAAAAAAAAGAATGACTAACGAAGCTCGTTTCGTGATGAGCGTTTTAGTCTACTAATATCACGAAGAGTACTCCCTTTGAAGGGTGTAAAGGGACGTTGGTCATTAAAAATAGGTTTCCAAACTTTGCCTCGTTATCTTTGGTTGTTAAAAATCGCAAGCATGCATAAACGAGAACTACTTTGGGAAAACAGTTTAGTACAAAATGTATTTATATGGCTGTGTTTGTTTTTTGTATTTACCTTGACGATACAGAGCGAAACTCCATTGTTGGCCGGCTTGATAGGGGTATTGTTAATGGCACCACCCATTTATATCGAAAACTTATTGATTTTACCGCTGGCCTCAAAGGGGAGTGGTCGATTTGTCATGGCGACACTGCTAAATATCCTTTTTTTTACCTTTTTGAATTCTTGGTTTTTAGCAACCTGGGTACTGGAAGTGGCCATTGAGAGTCGGTTGCTGTATAATTTTTTAGGACTGCAAATATTGGCTGTACTCTTCGGGTTGGCATTAAAAATTGCACGTGATAGCGTGGTCAGGAAAAGTCGTGAGCGAGAAGCGGAGTTGCAATTGCTGAAGGCTCAACTAAATCCGCATTTTTTATTCAATACGTTAAACAACCTATACGGTTTGTCGGTAATAAAATCAGATAAACTTCCAGAGCTAATGCTGCAATTGTCACAGATGTTACGCTATAGTTTGTACGAAACCAAGGAGCAATTTGTAAATTTGGATAAAGAAATTGCCTACCTCACCAATTACGTAGCGCTCGAAAAAATTCGTTTAGAATCGAGTAGTGAAGTTACTTTGGAGCTGCGAGGAGACTACCGACAGTTTAAAATTGCACCGATGTTGTTGATTGTCTTTGTTGAAAATGCTTTTAAGTACCTAGGAGAAACCTCTGAAAACCGTAGTTTTGTTACCATAGCTATGGAGACCACAGGGAACCAGCTTCATTTTTCATGCACAAACTCTTATAGCCCCAGTGCCGTAGCAGCACAGATGTCTCAAAATAGTGGAGGTATCGGTTTGGAAAATGCTAAAAAACGATTGGCATTGTTGTATCCTGATGCCCACCAGCTGTATTTGAAGGAAGAGGCTGAAATCTATAATGTCAAATTGATAATAAACTTGTAAAGATGAACTTACGCTGTATTGTTGCGGATGATGAACCGATAGCTCGACAAATTTTAGAAAGGTACCTTCAGGGAGTACCGGGTTTAACGTTGATAGCCAGTTGTAAAGATGCCTTTGAAGTACTGGAGGTGCTGGACAAGGAAGCGGTAGACCTGCTGTTTTTAGATATCAATATGCCCAAGCTTTCGGGGTTGAGTTTACTGAAAACCATGAAAATTCGTCCAGAGGTAATTATAACTACTGCATACCCTGAACACGCATTGGAAGGATTTGAATTAGATGTCGTGGATTATTTGGTAAAGCCCTTTGCGTTTGAACGGTTTTTTCAGGCTGTTCAAAAGGTCAACAAACGTTCGATTCCAACGAAGCAGCAGATTAGAGTTGAGGGAGAGAAAAAGGCGAATGCCATATTTGTTAAAAGCGATAAAAAATTAGTCAAAGTCTATTTTGATGAAATTCAATATGTGGAAGCCTATGGTAATTATGTGAAAATCCATACTACAACGCGCATTTTAGTTCCGATGACCTTGACAGAATTTCTGACGAAGCTTCCCGATAACTTTATACGCATTCACAAGTCTACCTTGTTGAATTTTGACAAGCTAATGCTGTTAGACGGCAATCAAGTGAGTTTGGAAAACGGTGAAAAATTGGTTGTAGGGAAGTCGTATAGAAAGGCGTTGTTAGCCAGAATAGATAAAGAGTTGGGCTAAGCCTTGGATTAACAATACTTTTCTTATTTTTGTCATTCTTAAATACAAAAAATGTCAAAGAAAACCATCGCTATCCTAACTGTACTTTTGGCTATACTCATAGACCAGGTAAGTAAAATTTACGTAAAAACTCACTTTATGCTCGGTGAAGAAGTAGTCGTGTTTAAGGACTGGTTCAAAATCCATTTTACCGAAAATAACGGTATGGCATGGGGCTTCGAGTTTGGAGGCGAGGCCGGGAAGTTATTTTTAACTTTATTTCGTTTGGTAGCGGTAAGTGGTATTGTGTATTGGTTGTGGCAAACTATTCAACGCAAGGCGCATACGGGTGTCATCATTGCAATAGCCCTAATTTTGGCTGGAGCGGTCGGGAATATTATTGATTCTGTTTTTTACGGGGTAATCTTTGATTCTTCTCACGGAAGGTTGGCAACCTTATTTGCCGACAATCCTTATGGGAAACTCTTTCACGGAAAAGTAGTTGATATGCTGTATTTCCCAATGTATGAAGGAGAGAGTTTTACCTTCTTCAACGCAATTTTTAATGGTGCAGATTCTTGGATTACGATTGGGGTAGCCTTATTGTTTATTTTCAACAAACAGGCTTTTCCAAAAACTGAAGAAAATTAAATCAGTCATTTTACATGTTTATTATTTGTACTTTAGTTGTTTAATTAAAGCACGCTATGGTACAAAAGCTTAAATACCTTACCTTTTTTGTATTCGGCCTAATCGTCGCAACCTTTTATCACCGCAATAAAGCAACGGAAAAAACCGATCGAGAGTCAGCAACAGTGGTTTTGGAAGAAGTAAAAGACCTGAGTAAACTGGTGGTTGCTGAGGCGTCGTTTTCTGAAATCTATGCGCACAGTGATACAAAAAACTACCTGTTTGAGACGGTGCAATTTCAAAAAAAGGCACTGTTAACGGTAAATGCCAAGGTAGAAGTAGGCTACGATTTGTCGAAGATGGAAATCGATGTGGATGCTGAAAAGCGAGAGATTCGCATTGTAAAAATACCGACACAGGAACTGAATATTAGCCCTGAAATTCGCTATTTCGATCTGCAACAAAGTACCTTCAATTCTTTTACCAAAGAGGAACTCAATAGTATCAATGCTAAGGCGATTTTGAAAATTCGAGAAAGCATAGACCTCACTCCCTTAGAAAAAGACGCAAAAAGGCGCTTATTTGAAGAGCTGTCCAAACTTTACCAACTGTCTCGTGTATACGGTTGGAAAGTTGTCAATGAAACGTCAGAAACCATTCCCGATCAATTGATCAAAGGCTAAAGTTTAATGCGGTAGCTTTTTGTGTACTAAACCGTAGACAAAGGTGCCCATTAAGGCTCCGAAAATGACCAAAAGCACCGGTAAAATACCTTGCCCTAATAGCACAAAAATAGGAGCGGGACAAGCACCGGCGAGCGCCCAACCCAGACCAAATACGATACCTCCTAACAGAGCGGCCTTGTAGTTTTTTTTCTTGTCGGCAATTTGAACCTGTTGACCGATGTAGTTTTTCAACACTCCCTTTTTGAAAAAGTAGATGAGTATTGCTGAAACGGCCACTGCCGAACCGATAACACCGTACATATGAAAAGACTGGAAGCGGAACATTTCATAAATGCGATACCAGGAAATAACTTCTGACTTGCTCAGAATAATCCCGAATAAAAAACCAGAGAGTAAAAATTTAACGTTCTTTTTCATAATTTAAAATATTAATGGGAACAAGAGCCATATCATGGTTAAGCCTCCGATGAAAAAACCGATTACCGCAACTAATGATGGCAGTTGAAAGCTACTTAGGCCTGTGATGGCATGTCCAGAGGTACAACCTCCAGCATAGCGAGATCCGAAACCGATACAAAAACCTGCTACGATTAATAGGAGTATGGTTTTGGGTGAATTCCATGAATTGGATCCGAAAAGCTCGGGAGGTACCATCCCGTTTTGATCGGCATTATGGAAGCCTAGATCAGACAGTTCTTTCACAGTTTCAGTACTCAGGGCAATTCCTTCCTGTTGGGTTAAGTACGTACTACTTACAAATCCTCCTAAGGCAATCCCTAACACAAATACCAGCCCCCATTGTTTTTCGCTGAGCTTAATGTTAAAATACGAACTCCATTTAGAGGCCCCTAATGCCGAGCACATGGTCTCTAAATTGGAAGAAACACCAAATTTTTTACCGAAAAAGATATTTAAAAATAAAATCAACGCTATTGATGGGCCAGCGATATACCACGGCCAAGGTTGTAGTAGGAAATCCATAGCAGTGTATTATAATTTTTGGTTAATATAGTTCATAACGGCAACCGTAGCTCCCTTATTGTCAGTGATGTATTTTTTATTGATACTTCCTTGAGTATTTCGGAAGTCTGCATGGTCACGGAGCTTTATTAAAGTAGCGTTCAGCTGTTGTTGGTCCGTAATGGCACTAGCTCCTTTCAAGGCTAGTAAATCATGTGCTTCCTGAAATTTATCGTATTTGACACCTCCGAAAATAACGGGAATTCCAAAGGTGGCGGGTTCCAAGATATTGTGTAGTCCCGTGGCGAGTCCTCCTCCTACATAGGCTACATCTGCATAGGAATAAGCTTTTGTTAAGAGTCCTATGGTATCCAAAACAAATACTTGGTATTCTGATAGGTCACGACCTTTATAGTCGCTAAAACAGACTGTTTTAACGCGCAGTGCTTTGGTGAACTCTTTTATTTTTTCGGGTTTAATAGTATGCGGAGCAAACACAAACTTTTCATCTGCTGTGGCCTGTTCATTGATGTAGTTGATAAACAATTGTTCGTCTTCTGGCCATGAGCTACCTGCCATCACTAGATAGTGATCTCCCTTAAATTCTTCTAAAAAGGGTAAGGTATTATCCGTGTGCTGCAAGGCGGTAACACGATCAAAACGGGTGTCTCCGCTGAGTGAGGCATTGTTAAAACCAATACTATTGATCAATTGTAATGAACGTTCGTTTTGTAGAAAAAAATGTGAGAAGGTGGTCAGTTTTGAACGCATATACGCGCCGTACCATTTAAAAAATGACTGATTCGGACGGAATATACCGGATACCAATAGCGTGTCGACCTCGTGATTTTTTAGCGCGGTGAGCATGGCGGGCCAAAACTCATATTTGACAATAATGGCCATGCTTGGGTGTACCTGTTGTACAAAGCGATGCATCGCTTTGGGGGTATCCATTGGTAAATAGCATACCACATCGGCCAATTCGTAATTTTTACGCACTTCATAGCCTGATGGAGAAAAAAAGCTAAGCACGATTTTATAGCTAGGATGGTCTTTTTTAATGGCTTCCAAGATAGGGCGTCCTTGTTCAAATTCACCCAAAGAGGCGGCGTGAAGCCAAACGACCTTATCTTCTGCCTTAAGAAGTGATAATTTTTCGAACGTGTGTTTTCTTCCTGTAACGAACAATCGTATCTTGGGGTTGAACAAGGCGATAATCCGCAAAAAGAAAGCAACAACACGAACACTTATTGTGTACAAAACTCTCATGCTACGAAGGTATGAATAAAAAAAAATCAGTGAACTATTCACTGATTTTTTAACGTTTTTATGTGATGAAATCCATCGTATGTGTGATGAATTATTTCATTTCGAAATCTTCCATAAACTTAGTGGTATAATTCCCGGCTACGTAGTCAGGGTGATCCATAAGTTGACGGTGGAAAGGAATGGTAGTTTTAACTCCTTCAATTACGTACTCATCTAAAGCGCGTTTCATTTTGTTGATAGCTTCTTCACGTGTTTGTGCTGTTACAATCAACTTTGAAATCATAGAATCGTAGTTTGGTGGAATCATGTACCCCGCATAAACGTGAGTATCTACACGAACTCCGTGTCCTCCTGGCGCGTGGTAAGACGTAATCTTTCCTGGCGCTGGTCTGAATCCATTGTGTGGATCTTCCGCGTTGATACGACATTCGATCGAGTGTAATTGTGGCGTGTAGTTTTTACCAGAAATTGGCACACCTGCAGCCACTAAAATTTGCTCTCTAATCAAATCGTAATCTACTACTTCCTCAGTAATAGGGTGCTCTACTTGGATACGCGTGTTCATTTCCATAAAATAGAAATTACGGTGCTTATCTACTAAGAACTCCACGGTTCCTGCTCCTTCGTACTTAATGAATTCGGCAGCTTTTACAGCAGCTTCTCCCATAGAAGTACGCAACTCATCAGTCATGAATGGAGAAGGTGTTTCTTCCGTTAATTTTTGGTGACGACGTTGTACTGAACAGTCTCTTTCAGACAAGTGACAAGCTTTACCATATGAATCTCCAACTACTTGGATTTCGATATGACGTGGCTCTTCGATCAGTTTTTCCATGTACATTCCGTCATTTCCGAAAGCAGCTTTAGCCTCCATACGAGCAGAATCCCACGCGTCTTTTAAATCCTCTTTTTTCCAAACGGCACGCATACCTTTACCACCACCTCCGGCAGTTGCTTTTAGCATCACTGGGAATCCCATTTCTACAGCTAAAGCTTCTGTTTCTTCGTAAGTGTCAAGGATACCGTCTGAACCTGGAATACAAGGTACACCTGCAGCGATCATCGTCGCCTTAGCAGAGGCCTTATCTCCCATTTTATCAATCATCTCAGCAGTTGCTCCAATGAACTTGATTTCGTGCTCTTCACAAAGTTTAGAAAACTTAGCATTTTCAGACAAGAATCCATATCCTGGGTGAATAGCATCAGCATTGGTAATTTCAGCAGCAGCGATAATATTGGCCATTTTTAAATACGACTCGCTACTCGGAGCAGGTCCAATACAAACAGCTTCATCAGCAAAACGCACGTGTAAACTCTCCGCATCTGCTTTTGAATATACTGCCACCGTTTTGATTCCCATCTCCTTACAGGTTCTGATTACACGAAGGGCAATCTCACCTCTATTGGCAATTAATATTTTTTTAAACATAGTATTAGGTTATGAGTTTAGCACTTTATACTCTCAGAAAAGGCAAAAGCCTCGTTCTGTGGGGTAAAAATGCAAATTATGATGGGTCAACTAAGAATAATGGCTGATCGAACTCTACTGGAGAGGAATCATCAACTAATACTTTAACGATTTTACCAGAAACTTCTGATTCGATCTCGTTGAATAATTTCATCGCCTCGATAACACATACAGTATCTCCTACTTTGATGTCAGATCCTACTTCTACGAAAGAAGGCTTGTCTGGAGATGGTTTTCTGTAGAATGTACCGATGATAGGTGACTTAATGGTAAGGTATTTAGAATCGTCGTTTGCTGCAGGAGCTTCAGGAGCTGCTGGAGCAGCAGCAGGAGCTGCAGGTTGTGCTACAGGAGCTGCTTGAGGCATCATAGGTGCCGCTGCAACTGGAGCTGCTTGAATAATGGTAGTTTCAGGTGTTGAGCTTCCTGTTTTAATGGTGATTTTTACATCTTCCATTTCTAACTTTACTTCGCTTGCACCAGATTTAGCTACAAACTTTATAAGACTTTGAATTTCTTTAATATCCATTTTCCTAAATTTAAGTTGTTTGGTTTATGAGTTATATGCCCATTTTAAATAGATAGCTCCCCAAGTGAAGCCTCCACCGAATGCGGCAAAAATTAAGTTATCTCCTTTGTTCAACTCTTTTTCATAATCAGCTAGCAATAGCGGAAGAGTTGCAGAAGTGGTATTTCCATAACGGTGTATGTTCATCATCACCTTTTCTTCTTCCAGTCCAATTCTATTGGCAGTAGCTTCAATAATTCTCTTATTCGCCTGATGCGGTACTAACCACTCGATATCTTCTTTCGTTAAATCGTTTCGAGTAAGCATCTTTTCAGCAACGTCAGCCATGTTTGACACAGCAAACTTAAATACAGTACGTCCTTCTTGGTGTACGAAGTGTTGTCCGTTTTTAAGGGTCTCTTCCGAAGCAGGTAAGATCGATCCTCCAGCATCAATTTTTAAGAATTCTCTTCCAATACCATCACTTCTTAAGTACTCGTCTTGAAGTCCTAAGTCTTCGGTATTAGGTTCAAATAAAACAGCACCCGCTCCGTCACCAAAAATAATACACGTGGCACGGTCGGTATAGTCAATAATAGAAGACATTTTATCGGCTCCTATTAGAAGAACTTTTTTGTATCTCCCACTTTCAATATAGCGAGCAGCAGTTGACATACCGTACAAAAAGCTCGAACAAGCAGCTTGTAAGTCGTATGAAAACGCATTTACCGCTCCAATTTTTGAAGCAGTGTAGGCAGCCGTAGAGGCCACTGGCATGTCTGGCGTTGCCGTAGCAACGATAACCATGTCAATATCCGCGGCAGCAACTCCCGATTTTTCAAGTAGATTTTCGGCGGCTTTAATCGCCATAAAAGAAGTACCAGCTCCTGGCTCTTTTAAGATTCTTCGTTCTTTGATCCCTGTTCTGGTAGTAATCCACTCATCGTTGGTATCTACCATTGTTTCTAGCTCTTGGTTGGTTAGAGCATATTCTGGAACATATTTCCCTACTGCTGTAATAGCTGCAGTTATTTTAGTCATAGTTGTTTGTTTTATGATAAAACGAGATTTCAAAGAAATGAAAATTATTTCATTTTATTAAAGAAAAAAAAGCAAAAACTTACTTTTTTGACTGATTTATACGAAAAAACCCTCGTAAAGAGGGTTTTTTTAGTTTTTATGAAAAACTATCAATTATGCTTCAGCAGCAGCTGTTTCTAATACTACTTGACCTCTGTAGTATAATTTTCCTTCGTGCCAGTGAGCTCTGTGATATAAGTGAGCCTCTCCAGTAGTTGGATCAACAGCTATCTGAGGAATAGAAGCTTTATAGTGAGTTCTTCTCTTGTCTCTTCTAGTTTTTGATATTTTTCTCTTTGGATGTGCCATTTTATGTCTTATTTATCTGTTAGTAAATCCTTTAATTTATCCCATCTTGGGTCTGTGTTTGTTGTCTTTTCTTCTTTGACAACAGTATCTTCATTTATTTGTAACTCGTTCAACTTCTTTAAAGCTTCCGATTCCATAGTTCCGTCAAGAACTTTCGGATGAACGCGCTTGCTCGGTACCGATAGTACAATGAGCTCATAGATGTATTGTGCGATGTTTACCTCATAGGCTTCGTGCGGTAAAATGAGTAATTCTTCATTCTCATCGTTAAATTCCGGACCAAACTTTATGACCAAGTGTAAATCACCTGTAATCTTTTGGTCAAACACCTCACTCGTGATATCGCAAGGAACTTCAACAGTTCCGTTAATAGCAATATCTAATTCTATTAGCGTGCTCTTCTTTACAAAATTTACAGTTGATTGTATGTCACAATCTGTAAATTCTTCGTAATTGTATGCCTCAAAGAACTTTTTACCAATTTGATATTCAAATAAATGACTTCCTTCTTTTAGGCCTACAAAAGCTATGTTATATTCTTTTAAGTCTTTCATCCTAAACATCAATTTGAGCGTGCAAAGATATAAAAAATGTTTTTAATTTTATATCTAGGTTAATTTTTTTTGACTGATTCTGCTTTTAAAGCGTTTTTTCTAAGCTTTTGATACTCAATTCTGTTTTTGTAAATCTGTAAGCTGCTAAATAAAGCTTCTTTAAATGATTCCGGGTTGGCTTTGTTTTTTCCTGCAATATCAAATCCTGTTCCGTGATCTGGAGAGGTTCGTACCTTGTTTAATCCAGCGGTGAAATTCACCCCGTTTCCAAACGATAATGCTTTAAATGGCGCGAGCCCTTGATCGTGGTACATGGCAAGTACACCGTCAAATTGCTCGTAGGTTTTGGATCCGAAAAATCCATCTGCGGCATAAGGTCCGTACACGAGTTGTCCTGATTCTTGAATTTCTTTTAGGGTAGGACGTATAATTTCATCGTCCTCTTTTCCTATAACCCCTTTGTCTCCGCAATGTGGGTTTAACCCAAGAACGGCAATTTTAGGCTTACTGATATTGAAATCCTGTTGAAGGGAGTGATACATAATCGACACCTTTTCTCGAATCAATTCAGGAGTAATAGCCTTGGCTACCTCTGAAACAGGAATATGTCCGGTAATCAATCCAATTTTCATGGTATCCGACATTAAAATCATCAGTGATTTTCCTTCGAGTTCGCTTTCGAGGTATTCCGTATGTCCTGCAAAAGTAAAATCTTCCGACTGTATGTTTTCCTTGTTGATAGGAGCGGTTAGCAGTAGGTCAACAGTACCTTCTTGTAAACTCTTTACCGCAGCTTGTAGTGATTGGAAAGCGTAATTTCCTCCCTCAGGAGTACTCTTGCCAAGTTCGAACTTAACCTCTTCCTTCCAAACATTCATCAAATTTATTTTTCCGTGTACTACTGCGTCCATCGATTGAATTCCGTGGATGCTGCTGTTTATTTTGAGTACCTTTTTATGGTATGAAATCGCCTTGTTAGCACCAAATAATACCGGTGTACAGAAATCTAACATGCGCTTGTCTTCAAATGTTTTTAATATAATTTCTATACCGATACCATTGAGGTCTCCAATTGAAATACCAACAATAATTTTGTTCGATTTATCCATAGTTTACATTTTCTAATGTCGTATTTTTGATGTTAACAAAAGTAATTAAAATTTAGAGAATGTTTACGGGAATTATAGAAACCCTAGGGAGCGTAACCAAATTAGTACGAGAGCAAGAAAATTTACACATCACGGTAAAAAGTGAACTGAGTTCGGAATTGAAAATCGATCAGAGTGTTGCTCATAATGGTGTTTGTTTAACGGTAGTATCACTTGACAATGACGAATATACTGTAACGGCCATCAAAGAAACTTTAGACAAAACGAACATCGGGGACCTCGAGGAGGGTGCCGTAGTGAATTTAGAGCGCGGTATGAAACTAGGAGCTCGCTTGGACGGACACATTGTTCAGGGGCACGTCGATGGTGTAGGAAGGTGTAAGGCCATAGAAGATGCGGATGGAAGTACGGTTTTTACCTTTGAATACGAAGCAATAGGTAACAATGTAACCATTGAAAAAGGGTCGATTACAGTTAACGGAGTGAGTTTAACTGTGGTGAATTCAAAACAAAATGAATTCAGCGTAGCGATTATTCCTTATACCTTAGAGCATACTACCTTTAAAAACTTTGTGGTAGGAACTAAAGTCAATTTAGAGTTTGATGTGATAGGAAAATACGTGGCGCGTTTATATCAATTTGACAAGCCACAACAGTAGCGTTTAGCTTACTGCAGTAATACGAAAAAAGAAAGAGAAGGTAGAATAGTTTTGTTCTTCCTAAAAGTTATGGTTGAATAAAATGAGAGAAATGGAAGTGTTTTCATCGATAGCCCTGTGCTTTTCTGGAGGTGGTTACAGAGCTGCTTGCTTTTCATTAGGCACCTTGTCCCTATTGGAAAAAGTAGGGCTTTTACCACAAGTTAAAGCAATCTCAACGGTGTCTGGGGGGACAATAACAGGAGTTAAATACGCCGAATCACAAGTAAAGAATCAAGATTTTGAGTCTTTTTTTACCGAGTATTATCAGTGGTTGGAAAAGGATGATCTGGCATCCAATGCGCTGAACCACTTACGATGGCCGTTAATTTGGAATGAGGAAGCCTTTCGCCACAAACGAAAAAACCCTATTAATGCCTTTGCCATTGAGTACAATAAATTTACGAACCACCGTACGCTCGGAGAATTACAAGATTGTATTGCTGAGGGCAAAACGCATTTACAGCGCGTAATTTTTAACGCAACAGATTTTGATAGTACGTATCAATTTCGTTTTCAAAACATCAAAAAGACCCAAAAGCGCTTTGGGAATGCCAAGGTGCACAGTACGTATAAAGAGGTTATCGATTACGTAAAACTAGGTGATGTTATCGCGGCTTCCACTGCTTTTCCGGGGGGCTTTGAACCTATAGGGTTTCCTACAGACTTTACACCCGCGTTTCCAGAGTTGAAAGAGATAGGCTTGATGGATGGTGGGATTGTGGATAATCAGGGAGCTTCGGTTTTTGTTCAGGAAGCACAGCGTAAGACTACACAGGGTGCTGATTTGTATTTTTTGTGTGATGTGTCATCTCCCTATCCAGGGGAAGGCTTTGAGTTTGCTTCAAAAAATAAATTTAGTCGCTATGTTTCTTGGGTGTCTAGTGCATTTACCTTGTTGCTGGTTTTGATTGCCACGATCTTCTTTTTTATCAAAAAGTGGTTGTTTTTGTACACCATTTCTGTGGTAGTTTTAGCGCTTTTGTCGGGAGTCCAATTGTTATTCTTTGTACTGTCTAACTTAATGCAAGCAGAAACGGGAATCGATCAAAAGCTGTATTTGCCTCCTAAAAGAGTTGGGTTTTATATTGCCAACAGAGCCAAATCACTGATCCGAATGGCCAGTGTGGTCTTTTTAAAAAACGATCGCCGACAGCATGCGACTGCTTTGTATTCGGCGTTTCCTAGCAAAGTAGTATTTTCAACTGTTTACGAATTGCGTTGTGAAGATGCCATGGGAGAATTGGCTAACAAGCCGGAAAACAGCAAACGTTGGCAGGAAATTAAAAAACATACCGGAGCAATAAGTGGTGCTATCATTGCAAATTCGCAAAAGAGTACAGCTTTCGGAACTACCTTGTGGTTTACCGAAAAAGACAAAGAACAGCAGATGCTGGATACCGTAATAGCCTGCGGAGAATACACGGCTTGCTATAATCTTTTGGCACATTTAATACTACAATACCGTGAAGAAGTCACGGCCATTCCGTTGTACCATCAATTAATGACCTTGTGGAAGCAGTTTCAAGAAGATCCGAAGTTTCTGGTTCGGGCCCGTAAAGAGGAGCAGCATTAGTTTTTAAAATTGCAGCTAAAACACTTAGGGAAATTTATTTACGAGCTATGGCAAATATGAGGCTCGAGTGGGGGAGTATGTGAATACTATCAGTTCCAGTAGTCGCTTGGAGTGTTACTGTTTTTGTAAAGGTCAACAGGAGGTATTCTGTGTTTTCCTCAGCTTCGTAATGATAGTTGAGTCCACCAATGACATAGATACAAGCACCGTCAATCAATGAGAGTTTATAGCTCTTTTTATTGAGCGTTATTTGTAAGGCATTTGCTTCGCCGTACGTGCTGTAGGTAACGGTGGTTTTACCACTAGTTGATTGGCCCTTATATATTTTGGTGCTCAGGTCGTATATCTGATGCTCATCGGATTCAATTATGAGTGCAGCAGGACTTCCTTGGAAATCGATAAGACTTTTATTAGGACTGTCGTTTTTCCGAACGAGTAACAATCCGTTACTACTCCCTTGAAACGTACCAGTTTCTAGATGTTGAAATACACTGTTAAAATTGTCACCTTCTCTATAGTAATCATTTTGCTGCCCGTAGGTGACTAGGGCGATAAAGAAGCAGCTACTAACAATGATGATTTGTTTAAACAATTTCATAAGCAATGGGGTGAATTAAGCAATTTAACAATACGAATATAAGTATTTCGCTCTTAAAAGAAGGAAATCAGCAAGCAGATCCGATTCATTTTAGTAGCTAAAAAGAAGTATTTATTGTAGTAGGGAGTAAGCACGAGAATGATATACGGTGATTTTGTGTTAGATGAATGAAAACTTGTCGTAGTAATTACTTCTTTGCTTTAAAGAGTGGTTTGTTAACGTGTTGTAATGTTTCTAGTTATCTGCTGGGAGATAGATTTTTATTAACATGTTATTATGTTTTGCGTAAAATGTAACCTTTAAGTAGAGCGTATGCTATTTTTTTATTTATTTGAACTGTTTTAGTAAAAGAAGTAGCTATACTTTTAGTAAAACTTTAGCTAGAAAAATGAAAAAAAATGTCTTGATTTTCAATGGATACACTTTTTTCAAATGATAGGTACTTCCATCGGTATTACGGATTTTTTGAGGAGGTACATTCATCATAGCAGAATACATTTTTAAAGGATCATCTTAGATGATGGTAGTGATAGCGCATTAAAGAAATGGCAAAAAGATTTAGACGATTGTCGAGCGAGTTCTAGCGAGTGTCAAGAATAAGCAGTTCTCGTAAAATTTGACTATAAATAACAATCATTAGACTTTGGAAACGCAGTCTAATGATATTAGATTCCCTAAAAAAATGAGAAAAAAAATAGTGGTATTGCTATTGTTGTTTCAGTTAGGAATAGCAGCAGCCCAAACGAATGGAAGAATAACGTACAAGGCTTTTTTTGCGAAATCCGAAGCTACAGAGGAGTTGAAAGCTCAGAATAGAATGCGTTATCAAGAGCGCTTAGATGAAGAAATGATGGCCAAATTACTTACGTACAACTTGGACTTTAACCAAAATGAATCATTGTTCTATTTATCAAAGAGTCTTATTTCAGAGCATGAAAATCAAGAAACAAAAAAATATGTGACAGGATTGTTTTACGGCTATGATAAAATTTATACCAATAGAAAAAAAGACGAGCTCATCGAGCAATTATACTACGGTTCTGGAACAATTTTAAAACTTAGGAAAACGAGTATGATTCAATGGACATTGACCAATGAAACCAAAGTAATTAGTGGTTACAAGTGTTTTAAAGCAACCTATACCTACCTGCAAAAATGGAGAGGAAAAGAATTCCCTTGGGAAGTGGTTGCTTGGTATACTCCGGATATTTCCTTACCCTATGGTCCTATTAGATACAGTGGGTTACCAGGATTAATTTTAGAACTTTCTGAAGATAATAGAGGGTTTGTGGTTGATAAAATTGAATTTTCTAAGGAGCAGGTTACTGTAGAAAAACCGTCTCAAGGAGAGGTAGTCACTGAGTAGGAAATGTATTAGAGACATTAGGAAGCGAAGGAACAGCTTGCTAATTAATCGTGATGCTGACCCTCAGGTATAAAATTTAGTGCTGGTCATAATTGAGGTGTTTTTTTGGAAAAATTATAAAGAGAAGTTTGGTCTGTACCTATGTGCCCTGTTTTTGGGGTAATAGTAAGAAAATGAATTGTTTTGCTGCAATAATGTTCTGTACTTTTTTGGTTTTTTACGTTCTAGTAAAAGACCTCTAGGTCGTTTTTATGATTTCAATCATAAACGCATTGGCTTTCTAGAAATACTTTTGCTGCCTCATTATTATCACGGTACACGATGGCACGAGTATTTAGAAATAGTTTTGAGTTTTTGGTAGTTTCCCTGTGTTTTTTATGCGTCTTTTACGTGCATAAATTGTTGTTTCACCAGCAGGAGCTCACATTGGTTATAGCGGCATTTGGCGCTTCTAGTGTACTGGCTTTTTCAGAAGGACGCACCGTAAACTCTCCCGTT
Source organism: Tenacibaculum sp. AWR4_210 (assembly GCF_056160945.1). Taxonomy (NCBI): domain Bacteria; kingdom Pseudomonadati; phylum Bacteroidota; class Flavobacteriia; order Flavobacteriales; family Flavobacteriaceae; genus Tenacibaculum; species Tenacibaculum sp. AWR4_210. Next base: position 257,325 of record NZ_JBSWYF010000007.1, on the reverse strand, counting down.
AAAATGTTTGCAAGTTCTATGCTAGGCGCTTTTTTAGGAGTCTTTTGCAGTCGACTTGATACCCTACTAGTAGTAAAAATTGTGTTGGCCATCGGTTTGTGTATCGCGCTGATGAGTAGGTGGTCAATTCAATATCCGCCAGCAGGAGCCATTGCACTGATCCCCATATTGTCGGGTTCGGCAATTCAAGAGCTCGGATACTGGTTTTTGGTATATCCGACATTGACAGGGCTATTCATCATTTATTCATTTTCAAAACTTAAACATTACCTAAATTCCATTTTTTATGGCCAGTAAAAGAACCATTGAAATTGTCAAGGCTACAGCGCCTGTATTACAAGAGCACGGAGAGGCTATTACAAAAGTATTCTACACCTTGTTATTTGAGAAACACCCAGAGCTACGCGATGTTTTTAATATGACGCACCAACAAAAAGGATCCCAACAAAAAGTGTTGGCAAATGCTATTTTTCAGTATGCAGTGCATATTGATAAGTTAGAAATGATGGGGCCGGCAGTGGAATCCATTGCGCAAAAGCATACGAGTTTGTCAATTTCAAAAGAAGCATATCCTATAGTTGGTGAAAACTTATTACTGGCGATTAAGGAGGTATTAGGAGCTGCCGCTACCGATGAGATTATCGATGCTTGGGCAGAGGCCTATGGCGATTTGGCGGCTATTTTTGTTAGCAGAGAAGAAGAAATTTACACGGAACGCGAACAGTATCGCGGTGGATTTCGCGGGACGAAAGCTTTTGTGGTAGCACAAAAAGTAGTGGAGAGCAGTGTGATTACTTCGTTTTATTTGAAGCGAGCCGACGGTACTCCAGTGCCGCAATTTTTACCGGGGCAGTACGTAGCCCTAACGGTATCGGTTCCGGGAACCACACATCAACATACCAGAAATTACAGCATGTCTGACAGCAACGATCGCGATTATTTACGCATCAGTGTCAAAAGAGAAACAGGATATCCAGAGGGCGTCGTATCGAATTACTTGCACGACGAAATACATGAGGGGGATGTATTAGAACTCGGGATGCCTTCTGGAGAATTTGTATGGCAAACTACTGAAAACCCTTCTGTGTTTATCAGCGGAGGAATAGGGGTAACTCCGCTGTTAAGCATGTATAAGGAAGCAGTTGCTAAGAGTACGAAGCCAATAGTATTTATTCAATGTGCTTTAAACAGTGATGTATGCGCTTTTGCAGATGAAATTGAAGCGCTAGCTAACCATCGAGTGCAAACTGCTAAGGTGTATTCCTTACCCTTGTCAGAAGATGTTTTAGGAGAACACTACGATTTTAAGGGCTATTTAACGGAGGATGTTTTGGAGAGCCTTTGTGTTGCTGCCACGAGCGATTTTTATTTCTGTGGTCCTACACCGTTTATGGCGAATACCTTGGCAGTATTGGAGGCCTATGGGGTAGCAGAAAGTCAAATTAACTACGAGTTTTTCGGCCCTCAAGAGGAGTTGGAATTGGTGTAATGTAGTAAATCCCTCGTTGTTGCAACTGACAGCGGGGGATAACGAAATTGTTTTAATGTTTGGTAAGATTATATTCTCTTTTTAATCGCATCATTGGCGATTGTTTTATTTCTGATTTTTTTAACTTTATTATTTCCAAAGCTATAATTCAAGCTAAGGGATATTGATTGGGTATATTGATTGGATTCGATTTGATTCAAATTTTGAATTAAATTGCTTCTGTATTCCGTGTTTCTCAGGTTATATGTGTTTAATACGTCATTTAAAAACAAGGAGATATTCCAATTTTTAAATGATTTTCTAAGTCCAATATCCATTTTAAATAGAGGATTAGTTCTCTTGTACGAAACATCTTCTATAGGGCTCGCATACCTAGTAATCATAAAGGTGGAGAATTTACCTTTTTTTGATAAATAGACTGTATTATTGAGAAAGAAGTCATAATTAAAATTAGTGACTTTTTTATTAAAAATATTCCCTGTTTCGTCTTCGAAAACTAGAAGATTAAAAGAGCTGGAAAAGTTTACAATCCAGTATTGATTAAACCATTGTTGACGTGTGTAAAATTGGAAATAGGTTTTTGTTGAATTTCCGTAATTAATATAGGTGCTTTTTTGGTTGAGGACTTTGTCTTCAAGGAAAGGAATTACAAACTTTTCAAATTGATTTTCGCGATAGCTAAATCCACCTGAAAAGTAGTATTTGTAATTTAGAGCATACATTGCATCGATATTATAGTAAATTACAGGTAATAAAAAAGGATTATTTTCCTCAAAATAAGTAGGGTTTATATAAGTTCTTCCTGGTAGTAATGATTCGATAGAGGGTCTGCTTATTTTTCTAGCAAGTGATAGCGATAAGGTTTTGTTTTTTTTCAGGTCATAAGAAATAGATAAATTCGGAAAAAAATTCACGTAACTAGAATCTATCTTTTGTCCTGAAGTAACGTTTTCACTGGAATAATCAGTTACTTCCATTCGCAAACCATATGACAAGTTTAGCTTTTTTTGAATGTTTTGGGTGTTATTTGCGTATAAAGCGAAATAATTTTCCTTGTACTTATAATTTCCAGATAAGCTTGAATTAATAGTAGCCTGATTATTTGATAAATTTTGATAGCTAAGTTTATTGTCAAAGTTAGTAGTACTGATTTGAGAACCAAGACGTAAAGTGGAGTTGGAGCTTATTTTGTTGTAGTAATCAATACTGGCTGAAATATTGAAGAATTCCTGTGGAAAGGAATTTCGATATTCTTGGATAGGAGTATTGTTACTAGGAAAGGATTTTTGAAACTTTCCATTATTGGTGATGTCTTTTTTAAATTGGTTGTAATCGATGTTGAAGGTTAATTTATTCTTTTGCATACTATCTAAAGCCATTTTATAATAGATGTTACCAAAATTGTAGGTGTAGGTATCCTTTGAGTTTACCGGGGCTTTATATACAGAGTCAATAACAGCATTCCCTTTTTTTGAATAAGCTGTGCTTATTTCTTGTCGACTATTTCCGTTCACTTTTGAGAAAAAACCATTGATACTTAGTATATTGTTTTTATTGAAGTCATAGTCAATACCGAACCCTCCTCCAAGTACCAAATAGCGCCTTCTGTAAAATTGATCTATCTGTTCTATTTTTTGGTCAATTTTTTCAATAGTACTTGCTGAGGTGTTGAAATTGAAACTGTTATTGATAAAGGGTGAAATTCGAATTCCAAGTTTGTTTCTTCTATAATTGATACTTCCATTTAAAATGGCTGTGTTGAGATGGGCTTGTTCATTGGTAAGGCTTAAAAAACCTAGTAGTCCATCATCTAAGTTTTTAGTTAAGTTGATATTAATGACTCCTCCTGTAGTATCCGCAGTAAATTCACTTCCAGGGTTTGTAATAATTTCTATACTCTTGATATTCTTCGCGGGGGTTGAATTTAAAATAGAGATAATCATCTCTTTGGGTAAATTGGTCCTGCGTCCATTAATGGTAATTCGCGTGTTCTTTTTGTTTATAATTGAGAATGTGTTATTTTGATGGTCAACTGCGAGAAGTGGAGCTGTTTTTACCAAATCTAGTGCGTTTCCAGCGGTTTCTTTCATTAATTTAGAAGGAGCGTAAACAAAACGATCGGACTTAGCTACTATGGTCGTTTTACGACTGGTAATCGACACTTCTTCTAAGGCTACTAGCCCCCCGTTTTTAATGAGTAAAATTAGAGGTTTATCTGAAGTGATTTTAAGTGTGTCTGAAATTTGTTCTAAGTAACGTGCGTAAATATAGTTTGCTTTCGAATTTTTAAGTAATTCGAACTTTCCTAATTCATCGGTGTAGGTAGAGGCAACTATACTGTCTTTTTTTTCATTCAAGAGGTGAATGGTCGCAAATGGGAGGTACTCTTTAGAAGCGTTAATAACTTGACCTTTAGTATGTTCTTGTTGAGAGAAGACAATGGAGTGGAATGCTAGTAATATGTAGGTTATAAGTTTTGTGTTTTTTAAAAATTTCATTTGGCAGTTTTATACCTAACAAACCTACCTTTTTTGAAGAAGAAATCAAATATGTTACTTTGTTTTTATTTAGTCTTAATAATAATTTTACATCAAATTTTAAGTATTTAATATATATCTATAAATTAGTAAAAAAAATGCAAAGGCTATATTGAAATTATGTATTTTTTTTATTTCTGTTAGTAAATGATCTCTTATGTTGATTTGTTTTAAATTGCTATTTGAGGGTGAAAGTTGAAAATTGCATGATCTTCTGATTAAATGTCCTTATATACTTCCATACGTTTTAGAAGGCTGTGTGGTGTCTTTTTATCATGTCTTTTTACCAAAAGCTAGAACAATTCGTTCATGGAGTAAAGAAAATCTCATTCCGTAAACTAGTCAATACACTTCATTAATGTGTGTTGTCAGCCTGATTCAAGATTATTGAACTAAGACTTGCGACAAGCAAAAGATTATTTACCATCTTCTTATTACTGAATTATCACTCTTTTTTAAGAGTAAGTATATTTATTAATCAATTTTAATCATTATGAAAAGTAAAGTTAAGGTAACATTTAATGTTACAAATTTCGAACCATTATCAGAGGGCGCTGAAAACAAGCTAATGGGAGGTTTTTCTGCTAGCTTAGCGGGGTCTAAAGAATCTCTAAAATCAATAAGTGATAATAATTGTCACGGTGGAAATTGCCACGGCAGTTGTGGTGGTGGACAGAATATTCAGTGTAACACCGTTTCTGGATGTGGTGTAATTAAGGAAGGTCGCTAGATTTTAGTTTCATAAGGTAAAAGTCTATAAATTTCTAGATTTGATTTTTTTTGAATCTTTAATCGACTAGAAATTAGGTGTTTTAGTGCGTTTAGTAATTCTTGTAGACGTGTAAAACACGATGATTCTAGGTTATTCCAAACGTTAGTTGGAGTACACGAAGAAAGTTGATTTCTGGTGATTCCGAGTGTAAATGCTCAAGTAATAGATTACGTGCTCAGGCGTTTGCAATAACCTATATTATTCTAAAAAAAAATAAACTTATTATGAATTTAAAGATTGGATTTAGCATTTCGGATTTTGAACCGATTGCTGAAAACTCTGAGAAAAAGCTCGTAGGTGGTTTTTCATTAAGCCACACCGCAGTTGGGATTAGTGATTTTAACACTACAAACAACTGTGAAGGAGGAAACTGTGCCTCCGGTTGTGGAGATGGACCTATTGGCCAAAATAAGGGTTGTAATGTTTCACCAGGGTGTGGGGCAATAAAAGTAGAGCAACTTTTTTAATTGATACTTTTTTCAATGCCTGAACAAATTAACATTGCTACGAGTATTTCTGAGTTCTATACATTTATAGATCCCTCTGAATGATACTTTAATAGTAGGTTTTTCTAAGGCATATAAGTTCAATGTAAGATCTGAACATACCATGGCGAATAATTGTTGGGGAGGTAATTGCACTTCGAATTGTGGTGATTTCCCTAAAAATGTTTGCTGTAATGATGTAGTAGGCTGCGGTGTGGCGCGGTAATTTATCGCTGTCTTTGTAGCTGATAAAGTTTAATAATAAACAGTAACAAAAATTTATATTATGAAAAATACCTTACGTACATCATTTAATTTTTCAGGATTTGAACCTATCGGGGAAACTCATGAAAAGAAATTGATGGGAGGTTTTTCAGTTGCACATGCCTCTTTAAAAGGATTTAAAGAACGTGTCAATGGAAACAACTGTGCAGGTCAAAACTGTGCTGATGGTTGTACCGGAGGTGATCCACAAAATACAAAATGTAATACGGTTACAAATTGTGGTGTCATCAAAGCGGAATACTAATATACGGCTTTGGTAAATAGCATGTATTCATTACCAATAGCTAAAATAATAAAGGAGCGAAAGAGATTTTGAATTTTTATTGCCGTGAAAATAGATTAGTACTACAGTGTTTCTAGTAGTATAGTTTTATCATGATCGCACTATATTTCATATTTATCTGGAACTTTTTAAGTTTTTAGCTATTGGTTTTATCCTTTTTTCGGGAGGTGAGCTCCTATGAACAAAACAAAATTTAACCAGTTATTTTCTCTAGTCTTTACAGAGGTAAATATATTATTCAAATATACTATGAAATACAGTCAATTTAATTCGATTGTCTCGATAGAAGATAATTTTTATTTATATAATTCTTATGTGCAGAAATTTATAGTAATCGACCCACTATTAAAAGATTTGTTAGCATCTGCGATAGTAGAAGGTGTTGATGGGCTTGAAGAAATACATCCAGACTTCTATGCTTATTTGAAAGCAGAAGGATTTCTCGTTGAAAACGATTTAGATGAAGTAAATGAAATTAAGGAAATCGTGAAACACGTCGATAATAATACTGATGAATTTTTGTTAACGATTAATCCAACCATGAATTGTAATTTCAAATGTTGGTATTGTTATGAAACACATATAAAGAAATCGAGTTTCTCGAATTCAATGATAGAGAAAGTAGGTAAGTTTATTGAGAATATGACGAGTTTACCTAATATTCAATATTTCAATCTTGCATTTTTTGGAGGGGAACCCTTGTTGTATTTCAAAAGAGATGTAGTACCTGTGATTCAAAAACTACAGCAGGAGTGTCAAAAAAATTTAGTTGATTATTCTGTTGGATTCACTACAAACGGATACTTGGTGGATGATTATTTTATCGATTTTTTTAAATCTCATGGAATTGTTCCTGCCCTGCAAATTACATTAGATGGATATGGAAAGAAGCACGATGCGGTAAGATATGTTACGAAAACAAAAGGATCCTATGAAGAAATCGTTAGCAATATTAAAAAATTACTCGTGAATGGTTATTTTGTCAGATTGAGAATTAATTATACCAAAGAAAACATCGATGACGCTTATAAAATTGCAGATGAGTTTCACGATATCGATAAGAGTGTGCTCAAGGAGTTTTTGTTAGTAGATTTACACAGAGTATGGCAAGACTCTGGAGACGAAAATATTCCAGAAATTGTGGGTAAAAATGTGGAATATTTTAAATCAAAAGGCCTTCCTGTAAAACATAACTCTCCAAATAACGTTGCAGATTCGTGTTATGCTGACAAAAGGAATAGTGCGGTTATCAATTATAATGGAGACCTTTACAAATGTACCGCGAGAGATTTTACCTCAGAAAACAGAGCTGGTTACTTAAGTGAGGAAGGAACCCTGATTTGGGAGGATAATTACTTGGAAAAACGAATGGATATTAAATTTAAGAATACGCCTTGTTTAACTTGCAGGTTGATGCCTATTTGTAACGGGGGATGTTCACAGCATGCCATGGAGGCTTTGGCAGAAGGAGGAAGAGGAGATTATTGTATTTATCAAGGAGATGATAAATTAAAAGACGATGTAGTTAAATCAAAAATTGAAGAAATTATTGGTCATTTAGAACTTAATGAAGCTTAAATTTGTTAATCAATTAGAAAGTAATGATTGTGGTCCCGCCTGTTTGGCGATGATTGCAAAAACTCATGGAAGATCTGTTTCTCTTAAAGAGGCTAAAGAATCTTGTTCTGTAACGAGAATGGGAGTTTCTGTAAGAGATATATTGAATGGTGGAGAAAAGCTGGGTTTCCAAAGTCATGGGCTAAAACTAACCCAAGATGACTTGATGAAAATTCCACTGCCTGCTATTTTGCATTGGAAACAAGATCATTTTGTAGTGCTCTATAAAATTAAAGAGAAAAGGAATAAAAAGTACTTTTACATAGCAGATCCTGGTTATGGAAAAACTGTCATAGAAGAAGAATTACTTCAAAAAGAATGGTTAGGAAATCAAGCCAAAGGAGTGACACTTGTGTTTCAAGAAGGAGAGAAAATTATCGAGTCTTCAAAAGAAAAGGACAACCGGGAAAAACCTAAGAAAATCACTCCAATATTTCAGATACTTCTGAACTTTATTCGAGGAAATAGAACGCAGTATTTTTTGTCCATTATACTGCTTTTTATAGGTTTAGGTTCGAATTGGTTAATACCCATAGTTTTTCAGCGAGTTATTGACGATGGAATTCTAGCAAAATCAATCAATCTCGTTTTGGTTTTACTACTGGCACAATTATTCCTTTTTTTAGGAAATTTTTGCTCCCGATTTTTGAGTGATTATTTATTGACTAAGTTCAATTTTAAATTATCTATTTTACTTAAAGAGAGTTTCTTATTTAAGTTAATGAAGTTACCAGTGAGTTATTTTGATACTCGTTTGAATACAGATACATTACAGAGATTGAATGACCTGTCAACTATGCAGTCTTTTCTTACTTGGAAAGGGATTAGTTTTGGAATTAACATTTTAAACTTAATTGTTTTTAGTGGTATTTTATGGTATCTAAATTTTACCGTTTTTACTATATATCTGGTGCTGAGTGTACTTTCTGTTGTTTGGGTTTCTTTTTTCTTAAAGAAGCGTGCTGCAATTGAGTATTCTATGTTTATCCGACAATCTGATAATAGTAATAGTTTGTATGAATTTATAATGAATATGCCCGAAATTAAGGTGAATCACGCTCAGGATTCGAGCATTACAAAAATTATTGAAATTCAAGAAAAGTTGAATGATTTAGAATTAAAATCATTATTTTTAAACATGTACCAGCTCTCAGGGGCTAATTTTATTCTGAAGCTGAAAGAATTAACCGTAATTGCATTTTGTGCCTATGCAATTATCGAAAATACAATGACCGTAGGAGTTTTGTTGAGTATATCTTATATTATTGGACAACTGAGCGGGCCCATAATTAATTTGATCAATAACTTAAGGGATTTCCAAGATGCACAAATAGCAAAGAGAAGAGTCGACGATGTGTACGATGTAAAAAATGAAGAGGCTGAAAGAAAAGAATCCGCTCAACTTATAGTAATTGATGACATAGAGCTAGATAAAATTTCTTTTAAGTATCCCGGAAGTTTTAATCCTTTTGTTATTAGTGATTTGTCCATTCGAATTCCTAAGAATAAAATTACAGCGATAGTAGGAACCAGTGGCAGTGGGAAAACAACTCTGATGAAGTTATTGATGAAATACTATAGGCAGACATCTGGGAGCATCAAAATGGGATCCGTTAATTTTAGTGATATACACGCAGATGATTGGAGACAAAAATGTGGTGTAGTTTTACAAGATGGACATATTTTTTCTGGAACGATTACCTATAATATTACTTTGGAGAATGAAGGGGAAATAAATTATGAAAATTTAGAAAACGCCCTTAAAATTGCTTGTTTAGACGATTTTGTTTCTAAATTACCTTTAGGGTTGGAAACTAAAATTGGAAATGTAGGTATGCAATTAAGTGGTGGGCAAAGTCAACGTGTTTTGATAGCTCGAGCCGTATATAAAAATCCAGAAGTCATATTTTTTGACGAGGCCACTTCTGCTCTGGATGCCAATACCGAAAAAAGTATTCTGAATAATTTGGCTATGTTTTTTAAAGGCAAAACAGTAGTGGTGATTGCACATAGGTTAAGCACTGTGAAAAATGCAGATCAAATTGTGGTTATGGAAAATGGAAAGATTATTGAACAAGGAGGACATGAAGAATTGATACATTCAAAAAGTAATTATTATTCGTTGGTGAAAAATCAATTGGAATTAGGGGGGTAGAAATAATTGAAAATACGTTATTCATTAAAACTAAAATTTATGAGATTTATTAGAATTATTACAGTAGTACTTCTCGTTTTTGCCGTAGAAGTAGGGAATGCCCAAAAAAAGAACTTGAAAATGAGAACTATTTATATCGCCGGATTGGCATTCGATTATGAGCAACTACATCCCTTAAAAAAGGTGAGCGTTTATAATAATCAAACAAATGAACTGTTAGGGACTACTGACGCAAATGGGTATTTCAACGTTAAGTTATCAGTGCCAAGTACTGGAGCGATAACTTTTTCCTTACTGATAAAAGGAAATAATTATAAATCTCTCATTCAAAATGAACGATGGGGAGATATACCTGGTAACCAAGAAGCTGTTTATTTTTTCGCCATGGGGATAGAGAAACGTGCGAATATGTCATTTACGGAACTTAACCAAAATGTGAATGGAAGAGCATATGAGGATATCGCTAAGGAGTTTAAGGAAATTAAGAAGCAGATTCATTTCGATAAAAAAATGCAGGCTGAAATAGAAAAAAGTCAAAATGTTTTTCTTGAAATCGATGGAGTATGCTATATCGTGAGTGATACTGGTTGGATACAGTTGACATCCAAAAATGACCTTATTTCGATAAATGATACGGAAGGTGTGCCTGCATTCAAAGTTAATGCATTAATAAAACGTGAAGAGATAAAAAATATGACAACTTCAAATTCACCTAAGGCCGCAGTATTTGTATATAGAAAATAAATACTTTAAGAGTTGTCTTTCAGAATTATTATGAAGTCAAGTACTCAAATCCCTCGTTGTTGCAACTGACAGCGGGGGATAATTGCACTATGCTAATGCGTAATAGAACAGTGACGAAGCGATTTTATGGAGTAGCAAAGTAACCTCTCCTTCCAAAAGAAAAGAGAGGCCGCTTAAGATAAGTAGTGAAAAGTATTCGCTGAGGTCTAAGTTTGCTACTTGGGGATAACTTATTTGGCGAAAAACTCGGCAACAGCGTCAGTAGATACTTTTACAGCTGCTGGTTTAAAGTAGAAATCGACATGACTAAAATTAGGCACTGCGAGTACCTCATGGGTATTGGTAAGTTTGTCGATAAAAGCGGTTGAACAGACGGCAGTTGGAGCATCGGCGCCATAAATGACTAAGGTAGGCTGAACAATTTTGTCAGCATAGGCTTCTCCTATAGAAATAAGTGACTGCATGGCCTGATCACCGATGTGCATATTGGTGAAATTTTCAACGGCTTTGGGGCCGCGATACCCATCTCTTCCGTAGTAATCATACGATTCACCTGCCATTTCAGGGAAGGCAGCTTCTCCTGTGTATTCTTCTCTCGACTGTTCGTCGTTGAGTCCAAAGGGAGCAACGTAGTCTGGTTTACCAGTAATGTATTGTTTTTGCATGGAAGCATTGGCAGCGGCAATCAACTGATTGGCGGCATTTTTATCGGTCCACTGAAAAGCGTCGGCGGCCATCATTCCCGAAACGGTGGCTATCTTTTTAATTCGGTGATCGGTAACGGCTGCGGAGGCAATGATAGATCCTCCTTGACATACGCCTAAGCCATAAACCTCTTCAACAAAAGGAAGACTGCCTAAATACGAAACGGCATCCCAAGTATTCTCTATCAATCGGAACATATACCTCGATTGTTTGTGTTCTCCTGGCAAAGCTGGAGAATCGCCCATACCAAGGTAATCAAAGCCTAAAAAAACAAAGCCTCGCTCGGCCATTTCTGGTCCATAGGTGGCGAGCACCTGCTCTTTTACCTGCGGGAACGGGCTTGCGCCAACAATTGCCTTGTATTTTTTGCTGCTATCAAAACCTTCTGGTAGGTATAAGTCTCCTGCCAAGTTCACTCCAAAAGAAGTAAAGGTAATACTGTTTTTTCCTGATTTTAAAGTATTCATCATAGGTTGTTTTATAGGATTAGAAGGAACGATGGGAAGTGACTGCGAATTGTTTTTAGGAGTATGACAACTCATAAAAAGTGCTAGGCTCCCCAAAATTAGAATAGATGTTCTCATTATAATCGATTGTTAATACGATACTGCAAAGGTATGCGGGTCAGGCTGTTGGGGGCTTACGCATTTTGGTAGAATCGTTATACTTTTTGGTAGTTAGGTATTGGAGAGTGATAAGAAGTTGAAAAAAGAAAGGCGAGAGGCTGGGGAATAGGCTACAACTTGTTACTATTATATTCCTAATTTTTTCATTTTGTAGCTTTAATTCTACCTGTTTTATTCCATCTGTTCATTCCTGTTAGGATTCTTAGGGTTTTGGTTGTATGTTTAGTTTATGGATGCCATTCTTTACTCAAAGCAAAAAAATCACGTTTTAAATCCAAAAAATGTATACAAAGTACTATTCATCTAAACTTATAAATATGAAAACTTTAAATCGATTAGGAGCGTTTGTATTGTTTCTCATTACAATTCTCGCGTTTACAGACTGTGAAAACCATGTTTTGGAAGCACCTAGATCTAACTTAGGTACTTGTTAAAAATGAAAAACGTTATTTATATATTTTTATCAGTAACTTCCTTTTTACTAAGTTTAGTTACGTTTACTTATTTAAACGCTGAAGATTTTAGTAATACTGATACTAAGGTTTTATTAATCTTCTCTAACCTATGTTTATCTGTAGTGTTTTTTGAGTTGTTACTGCAAAAGCACACAATAAGGAAAGAGCAAAAACTAGTATACTTTTCAGTACCTTTTCTTTTGTTAGAGTACTTGTTAATTATTGATGCATTTTACTTTTACAAAAGTTTAAATACTTTTTATGACCATCTGTTTATTAATTTAACTGCCATTGTATTTTCCATTTTTATAGTTTATTACCTATGTAAGATGATGCTTAAAGTCAGGGGAGAAATAAATGAATCATCTGCCAGAAAAAGAAACCCTTAGTTAAGCTAAAAGTTATTGGCTGACAAAAAGGAGTACTCCATATTTTTAGGAATACTTCGCGGTGAAACTACTGATAAATGAAAACGATTGATAAGGAAGGATCATTACAGCTAGGATTGGGTAAAAATGACAACTTCAAGGTTGCTGTGTATGGAATATCGAGTTAATAAGTATCTTCTATATTTGGCGTTTTCTGAGTTGGTAGTTAGGTTAAGCGCTAGTTCTTGTCTATCGGCAGTTTTATCGGCTACTAGTTGTTACTGCTGTATTCCAAGTTGTTTCATTTTGTAACTTTAATTCCATCTATTCATTCCTGCTAGGGTTTTGGGGAACTAGCGTTTAATTTAGTGTTGATTGAAGCAGTAGTAGGTTATCAATTTTTTTTATAATATTGATACAAATATTTGTTATGAAAAATATAATTGCAAGAAGTTTACAATACAAGTTTTATGTAGCACTGCTTTGTGTATTAGGAATACTCTGTAATTTTTACAGTTGTAGTACTCTATCACATGACTATACTAATTACTATTATGAGGTACACAAATCAGATAGTCTATTTAAAGAAAAAAAGTTTGTAAAGGCATTTAGGAAACTAGATTCACTATTTAGTGTTTATGAACCGTTAAATACTTCTTCTGTTAATGAATATTTTATTTATTCGAAGCTTACTTATTTATTAAATAAGAGTAATCATAAAGAAACCATAATAAAATCTGTAACGGACTATGGTCTCAATCCTTTTTACTTTGGGCATGATAGCCTTTTATTTAAAGCATACAAAAAGGCGAAATTGTCAACAAGAAAATACAATATTTACAGAGAGAAATATCTGAATTCTATTGATTTATCACTGAGGGAAGAGATTAAAACAATGAAGGGTTTGGATCAAAAATATAGAGGTTATGATAATTCCACAGCGTCATTTTCTAAAAGAAAAAAGAGCGATACAGAGAATCAAAGAAAATTAAAAGAATTGTTTAATAAGAACATTTTTCCAAACAATAAGGTGATTGGAGATTATAGCATTGATAAAGAAAATACAGATGTAATCGTTTTGTTGCTGCACACCAATGACTCTATTCGAACAAATTTCTTTTTGCCGAGAATAAAAAAATTTGTAGAAAGTGGTAAATGTGAGCCAATTATCTATGCTGCTATGGTAGATCAGTTTAATTTATACAATGGTAAAGAACAATTTTATGGGACTTATAATATACTGAGGATAGCCAAGAAAGATTATAGGATATTTAATAAAAGAAGAAAAACAATAGGCTTACCATCCATAGAGATGGAGGTATCAAAACTAAATAAGTTGTTGAAATAAAATCTTCTGTTCAAATCAAACCTTTCAAGAATACGAAAGCTATAGTCAGTTCAATTATTCGAAAAATTAAGAGTTTTTTTATAATTTAAGTTTTTGTCTTAGTGGACTACCTAGTAAATTTGGTATAAATTCTTAAGCGACTTTTATATAGTTATTGATTTTAATTTCTAACTCTTTTTCAGCAGGTGTTTTATATTCTAAAGCAGAGTGTATTCTTTTATAATTATACCAATTTATATATTCATTGATTACTGTTTCAGCGTGCAAAAAACTTTTAAAACAATATCGATTAATACACTCATATTTTAAGGTTTTAAAGAAGGATTCTGCTACTGCATTATCCCAACAATTTCCTTTTCTACTCATACTTTGTGTTATTTTATTATTTGCATAAAATAAATTAGTCATTTGACTAGAAGCATATTGTACACCTCGATCTGAATGAAAAATATGATCTTTTGTTATTTCTCTTTGACTGCGTGCTTTCAGCCAAGTTTTATAAACTGGAGTGGCCAGCCAATTACAGTTGATAGAAAAGGGGATGAGCCAATTAGAATAGATGATACGTTTGTTGGATTGATAGGTACTTTGCAAACAAAACTACTCCCTAAACTTAAAAGCGATAATAGAGAAAATAATGGCTTTATAGAAAGAATGTTGTTTGCTCTAAATAAAGACGCAAAACCTAATTTGTGGAATGAAAATGAAATCGATAGCTCGCTTATTAATAGTTATGATAATTTTATTTATTCTCTTTATGAAGAGAGGTTGAGTAATGGTGAATCCTTTTTTGAAATGACCTTAACTGATGAGGCAAAGGCGCATTTGATAGGATGGCAAAACGCAAAACGCAATGAGTACTTTTATTCAAATTTACAGGTAAACACATCAATACAGGCGAAATATGAGGTTTATGTTTTAAGGTTTGCAATTATTTTACAGTTAATTTATGCTTATTTTAATAATAGACAGAAATTGAAAATTGATCTGTTTATAATAGAATGTGCGATAAAAGTTGCAGAGTATTTTTTTAGTAATGCAATTAAAGTTCATTCTATTATTCATAGGATAGATCCTTTAGGAAAACCAACACTGAAACAAAAACAATTGTATCAAAGTTTAAGAGATCAATTTAAAACCAAGGATCTTGTTGAGAGCTCAAAATCTAAAGAAGAACATTAATATATTGTTTGATAAGATAGAGCAAGGTAGATATAGGAAAATACACTAGGAGTTCATGCATTTCTTGCATTTCTTGCACAGTGAAAAACAAAAGTGCAAGAAGTGTAATTATAAAATATTATATTGTAAACGTCAAAATCCAGAATACTAGTATTCTAAAAACATTTTTATCAATATAGCCGGAGTTCAGAAACGGTAACGTTCTGACAGTATATTTACTTCGGTATTCTGGTACTGGACAGCTCCTGTGTGTTTTAAATTTATAATAATTATGTCACAGTCTTTAAACTTTGGAAATATGGAAAAGTCAATAAATAATAGAATAGAGGAAGCTAATAAGTTTCTTGATGAGCAAATTCAAGAATTAAAATTGGAAATTTTTCTTTTAAAGAATGATTTTGAAATAAAAACTGACTTTTAATAGGAAAAGAGGTTGTGTTTAAAAGCGCAAAAATAATTGCGCTTTTTTGTTTTAGAATTTGACAAAGTTTAGTCTTCTAATTCTTTAATCTTATCTCTAAAGTTTTTATTAGTTAAAACTTTATTAATTAGATTTTGTATGTTCTCATCTTTGGTCAGCGCTTTGACTTTTAGTTTTTTGTTTTCTTTAGGTTTTATATTAGCTAATATATTTAACTCGTCTTTATGTGACATAAATGGATCAAATAATTTATGAAAAGCTCTTCCAATTACCCCTTGAAACATTATTAGGTTAGGACGTTCTTCGATGGCTTTGCTATTTTTAAGGATGTGTTTTATGGCTATACCAGGATAAGGGTCGATGTAGTAAATATTTTTAACTCCAAGTTGAAAGGCTTTCTTAGAGCAAAGTTCGCATGGACTTGCAGTCGTAAATAGATTCCCGTTTTTAAGACCTTGACCACCATATTTTGTTATCTGCATCATAGCATTTTCTTCTGCATGCAAAGATCTGGTATGAACTTGGTTTTTTTTTCCTTCAAAAGCATTGTGAAATGTTTTGAAACAAAAAGAGCACTGTCTCCCTTCAATTTTTTCTAAATCTATATTTTCAAACTCTTCTGTAATTTTTGTTTTAAAAGTTTTTTTGTCATCATAATCACTTTTTTCTAACCCTTTTTCAAAATCACTAAAATGATTGCTATTTAATCCATTAATCAAATCTTGAGCACTTCTTAAATTACATGGTATTTGCATTCTTGGAATATCATTCCACCCAATTGCTTTGATAGAGTAACTAGGGTCTGTAACGACTGCTCCTACTTGGCGAGAAATGCAGCCTGAGTTAGATTTAGCATTATAAGCTACTTGCATTGATCTTTCAAATGCTGTTGGAGTAATTATCCCTGGTCTATTAACTAAAGCAACCAATTTTGCTAGTTGTATTGTTAAGTTTAAATTAGAATAACCGTGTAGTTCTGCTTTTAGTTTTTCTTTTATATTAATTGGACATTTATCATCGATTTCTATTTCATAATTGTGAAATGAAATTTCTTTGGAGGAAGCGTAATTTGAAAAGAAGATATGGTAATCGCTTTTTTGTATGCAATTCTCAATGTCAGCATTTAAAAACTCTCCATTATTTACGTCTTTTCCTTTGTATTCTTCAGAGCTTAGAATTAGAGTTTGTTTAGTGTGAAACTCTTGTTGTGTATTATCATAGTTATTAAAATTTAATTTAATATAAGATTTAATGTATTCCTCTCTTTCTGTTTCTGGTTTGTTTGTAGCTACGGAGTAAAATGCGGCATACTTTTCCTTGAAATACATTAATTCTAAAGAGTTTTTTAAAGAGTCAATTATGATTTTTGTTTTGTTATTTTGAGCTTTCCAGTTTTTTATAATTCTGTTAACTGTTTCAGCAACAGTGTAGATGTTGTTAACATTTGAGTTTATTGATTCTTTTGTTTCGACAGTTCCAAAAGCTCTAAGGCTATGTGCTAAATCGTGGATAAATCTCGTGCTTTTTGTAAAGTCATATTTGTTAATAATCTTGAAAAAATCTTTGGCAAATTCTTCAAAAGAATTGAAATAATAATTATAAAAATCAATGCATTCTTTTTTGTTTTTAAGACACTCTTTTAAGGTTTTACAGGTTAAATTATTTTTAGGGTAGTCTAACCATTTGTCGTGATTTTTATTTAGGTATTCTCTTATTTTTTTTTCGAGTTTTTGGTCTTCAGATATATCAAATCTATTTGTAAAGTGAGCTTTTTTCGAGTTGCCATTTTGAAATATGATTTTTAAAATATTTTCAATAGCTTCATTTAGATTTTTAATGCTCAAGGTGCTTTCATAGATTAAATGAAGCAAAAGAACATCGTTATAGTTGATAACTTTAAAATTAGACCAGTTGTTGGGGTTTGATAAATAATTAATGCAGACGTTTAATTTTAATTGATCAGTGTTGGATGTTTCTGATATTTTCAATTCTTTTATTTCATCTATAAAGTCTTTGCTTGATAGTTTTTGAGCAATTTGTGAGCAACCTGCTCCTGTCTTTCCAGTTAGACCGATTATAGTAAAGTTTTTTCGTAAAGAGTATAAGGTGTCCATGTTCTTTGTTTGGGTGTTCAGTTTATATAGTCAATTTTACTTATATATTGAGGAATCAAATTGTGGTGTATCATAGTTGTTATGAAGTTGTTTTGCTTTCTTATGTTGCTTGGTTAACAAGAAAGTCTAAGATGTTGTTTCCTTTGGAGTTTTGCATGTTGATTGATTCTGGAGTAAAATTGGGTTCAGGCCAGACAGAATGACAATTAGTTAAGTTTATAAGTTTTGATTTGTTTATTTCATCGACAAATTTTTGTTGTTTTCTATTAGTGTTGTTGAATTTAAAGGCTATTGAACTGGCAATTAAATCAGCGAATTGTAAGTTTATTTGAGATTTAGAATCTTCTAAAGTTAGATTGTTAATCTGTGTTGGGAAAATCATTGTTTTTGTTCCATAACCAACTTCTTGAGTGTCAACATTCAGGTTTGCCACATAGTCGATGTATTCTTTATAATGTTCTATTTGTTTAGAGTTGTCAAATATTACGTCAAACTTGTTTTGGGTTTGTTTGTACCAGAGAGTGCATAGGCATAAAAAAGTTGATAGTGTTACGTCAATAGTATATTTAGTTGCGTTTTCAAGAATGCTTTCTATTTCTTTTTTGCTTTCTAATATTGGAGTAAATAATAGTTCGGATTGTTTTTTGTTTATTTTTTTTGAAAATTCAGTGGTTATATTATAGAAATCCTTAATTGATGAGTCGTTTTTCTCTCTAATCATTTTAATAAATGCTATAAGAAGTTTATTGAAGTCATCATTGTTCCAGATACATTCTCCAAAATAATACATAAAGTTGCTATAAATAATGTTTCTACCATCCTTGTATAAGTCAATTCCTTTGTTGTATAAAATAGGTTCGATCAGTTGGTCAACAATCTGGGAGACAGCTATGAATTTTTTATGATTAAATGAAATTATTATGTTTTGTTCGTTGATTAACTCATGGTTTAAAAATTGAATGATTTTTTCTCTTCCTTTTGAGCTGTTTTTTAAATTTTTAAAATGGATTTCATTATCTAGGTCAAATATTTTAGAAAGCTCATCAGATTGGCTTTTTGTGAAATTAACGGATGAAAGGACGAAAACTTTTTGATCTTTGTTTAATAAATCTTGACCTGTGTTTCCTGCTTCATCAAAGAAGATTGTATTGTTCATTTTTATGATTTTAATTCGTTATTGATCTAAACTATCAAAAAGATTAGTGTTTAAGTTTCCTGCCATTACTGAGTATGGGTAATTTTCTGAATTCATGTTATAACCCATTATTAAAAAACCTCTAATATTTTTTTGTTTTTCTATATCGTATACAATGTTATTGATAATTGAATTTCTTGTTTCTGTGTTAATGTTTATATAAGGGTACCCAACTAGAATGTATTCTCTTCTTTTGGGACCAAAATTCATAGTTACGTAATTGTGCTTTTGTTTACATTTCCCTTTACGAATCATAGTTTTTAATTTTTTTAAATTTGTTTCGAACTTTCTCTGATCTTCAATGGGAAGGTTTAATAGTATATATGAAGATGCAAGCCAATTATTTGAAGTTAGCTCCAGTCTTTTTAATATATCTGTCCAGTACTTGGTTTTTTTTAATTGAGGTTTTTTGACCGTTTTATTTCTGTGAGTTCCTATAAAGTAAGGGTCGATTTCTTTTGATTTTAAGGTTAGGTTGATGTATAAGTCTTTTTCAAATTCAGCTTCACCTATATTAAACCCGTTATCTAGATAAAAGCCAAATAAATCCATTTCATCTCCTTGAAAATTTATATGTGCTTCAAACTCTCTTCTTCTTGATAAATAGTGTATTTTTTCTGCTTGTGTGGATAGTATTTCAAATATGTTTTCTAGATCAGTATAACTAATTGATGGGGCTAGTTCTTCAAGTTTGTGTGAAATTATATTTGCAGAAATTAACTTTTTTAAATTACAGCCTATCGCTCCTAGGTTAGAAAGAGTGATACCTAAAGGAATGTAGTATTTTATTTTAGAACTATCGATACTGTTTTTTTTACCAGATTTAGTTTTAAATATATGTTTCTTAGGGTTTTGTTTTAAAAAATTTTGAAAACGAATAGCTTGTTCGGATGGTTCTACAACAAGTTTTTTAATTGTATCAATTAAACGGGCGGGAGTGCCTCTTTTTGCTTTGGAAGAGATGCTTCCAGATTTGCATTCGATTATTATAGCAAATTCTTCTAATAATAAGATAAGGTCATTTTCGTAAATTTTATCTTCATCATTTTTACTCCATTGACTACCAGAGAATATTTGAGCTTTTGGAAAAGCTTTTGTAAATAGCTTTTCAACTTTTTCCTCAAGATATTTACCTTTGTTTTTATTGTATTTGCTAAGAGACTTGGCGGTTTGTGGAATAAATGATTCTATTATGTCGAGAGATGTGTGGCTCAACATATGTGGTACAGCTGAAAAATAATTACCATCGTTTAAATTTATAAAAGGTTTTGAGTGAATTGGGTTGTTTAAGAATATATGATCTTTGTTTGTTTCTGATAATTCTCCAAACTGATGACTTAATTGATTTAGTATATTGTTTATCTCGAATTTAGTTATTTTTTTATCGAAATAATTGTATATGTCATCAACGTTATGGGTATAAATATCTTGAAGGTAATAGTCAGAATGTGCTAAAAATGCAACTTTTAAATTTTGTAAATTCTTATCAACATGATTCCAGATTTTTTCTCTTTGCTCTTTGTTGCTTTTGAAAACTTTTGGAAATGATTTTTCGTATTTATCGAAAGCATCATTGAAGTTCTTAGATGTTATGAATGAACGTGTTTTTCTTAAATGTGTGTTTAACTTGTTTTCTGTTAATGATACTATTCCAGATATTATTTTTAATAGGTTGGATAGTTTAAATTCTATTGATTTGGAAATAATGGGGGTAGCAAGATCAATTAGTTCATAGGTAATGTTTTCCATTTGATGAATATAAGCCCAGTTTCGAACAGCAAGAGTATGTGCCATCATTTCTGCTCTTAATGTAATAGAACCAAAATCGTCTTTGTTTTTAGCATTTTCGGCTAATGCAAAGTATGAGTGCATTTGCGATTTGTTTAATTGTTTGATTGTGGTTACAAAATCATCAATACTTTCATTTAAAGGTTTTTTTGATATTGTTTGTGTTTTGAAAAGCGATAAACACTGTAATATTTCAAGGAAAAATGGAGGGAAATCTAGTTGACCATCGATGGCTTCTTTGTCTATTCCTTCTTCCTCGCTAACAAAATAATATGCGCAAAAAGAGCAGAGGTATAAAGGATCGTATTCATTAATATAGTTAGTTAAGTTTTTATAAGCTTCTTCATATTTGATTTTAGAGTTTTTTCCAAGTTCGACAATAGCTTTTAGTCTTTGTTCAAATGGAATATCATTCAGTATTGGGCTTTCTAGTTTGAAAAGTTTTTGTTTTACAACTTTATATGGGGTGTAATTTCTTCTTTGTGTTTTCTTTTTTTTTACTTTTTTCTTTCTTTTACGACTCTTAGGCATTTTTTAAATTTTGTTGTGTTAGTATTGTTAGGTGGATCTATGTCATATTTTTTAAGGCAAAGGTAAACTTAATGAAAAAGGAAATTTGATTGTTGAGGAAAACCGTAAAAGAAGTATGGTTTTACCATTGTAGTTAAGCTTTTGATTGAAAAGAAATTTATGAGGTGATTGTTATTAAGTTAAAACGTAATAGTTGTTGCAACAGAACAACAAAGGTTTAAGAGGTTTGAATCCTTATAATAATGGGGTGTTTGAAAGATGTGCAACAGTTTTGCAACAAAAGCGCAACAAAAACGCAACAGTTGTTGCAACAGACCAACATTGAGTTAAGAGGGATTAATCTTTGTAAAATGGTGGCTGGAAGATGTGTAGTAGTTGTTGATGATATTAGGAACGGAATAAAGTTTAAAAAAATAGTTTTTCAACTAAATCAGTTAATTTAAGTAAGAGAAAAAATAAAAATATTGACTCAAATACTGACACATAAAATAATTAATAAAAGCAAAAAACCTCATAATCAATAGATTACAAGGTTTAAAGGTGGTCCCACATGGACTGTAATTTTATGTTTGCTAATGAATAAGGATAAACAAAAATAAACATTAAATCTCTTTATTTAATTGGTTTAAACAGGTAGTTTGTGTTTTTTGATGTTTTTTTGGAATTATATTTATTTATTAAATGTTTGTACAAATGTTGTTACGTTTGTATATTTATGTAACAAAACAAAGTTTCTATGAAGCATACAAAAAGAACGAGAGGTACTGTAAGTTTTTATTTAAGAAGTTCATCAAAAGAAGAAAAACCAATTAGTTTAAGTTATTCTTATGGTAGAGGCAAAAGATTTGTTTATGCAATAGGTCATTCGGTTAATCCTAAATATTGGAACAATCAGACAAAAAAAGTAAAGAATGTTGTAGCTGTAGTTAATTCTATGGCAATAAGAGATTTGATGAGAGACTTGGAGTCGGAAGTTAATGGTTTTGTAGCTGATTGTGACTCTAAGCAAATTGAAATTACTAATGACTTGTTAAGGTCACACTTAGATGTTTTTACTAGAAAGAAAGTTCTTGACAAACCAAAAGTAATTGATAAAAGTTTTACTTCATATATAAAAAGGTTTATTGATAGAAAGGAAAAAGAGTTAGGTAAGGGAGGGGTTATTAATAAATATAAACAGGTTCTTAGTCAGCTCGAAGATTTTGAAAAAGAAATGAGTTATAAACTTAGTTTTGATAATGTTGATTTAGAGTTTTATTCAGAATTTGTAGAGTATTTGTTTTATAAACCACATATGAGAGGGATAGGATATGCAGTTAATACAATAGGAGGGTTTATAAAAAGGATAAAGACTTTCATGAGTGAGTCTGCTGACGAAGAATTACATACTAATTTAAAGTATAGGAAATTTAAAGTTATGGAAGAGGATGTAGTAGCGATTTACCTGAGTAAAGAAGAGTTGAAAAAAATGTATGATTTTGATTTGAGTGATAAACCTAAGTTACAATTAGCAAGAGATATTTTTTTAGTTGGTTGTGAAATGGGTCAAAGAATAAGTGATTATCATAATCTTCAAGAGCATTCTGTTGTTAGGATAAATGAAGAGGAGTATTTTAAAATAAAGCAGAAAAAAACTGAAAAAGAAGTGCATTGTAAAATTACACCTGCTATTAAAGAAATAGTAAAGAGTAGATATGGCAACAAAATGCCTAATAAAATAACCCATCAGAAATTAAATGAAGATATAAAAGAAGTTGGTAGGTTAGTAGGGATAAATGAAAAGATTAAGATTGAACGAAAAAAAGCAGATGGAAAAGAAGTAAAGTATGTACCAAAATTTAAGCTCATAATGGGTCATACAGCTAGAAGAACTTTTTGTACTCTAAAGTATAAGGAGGGGATGCCGATACACGATATTATGCAGTTAAGTGGTCATACTACAGTTAAAGAGTTTATGAAATATATACGTAACCCTCAAGAGGAAAGAATTGCTCAAATAACAAGTACTGATGCTTTCAAGAATTCTAGTATATTGGTCTAATATTTATGAGTCTAGAAATTAACATCCCATTATATTCAAAATTAGAACTTCTAGAAAATGAGTTTTTAGGATTTCAAGTAGAGCCAAAAACTTTTTTCGAAAGAGTATATTATGAGCTTATTCAAGATGATATTGTTGAAGTTTATAGGAACAGAGATAAATCGAAAATAATTGAAACTGATAATCTGATTTCTAGTATTAATTATGATGAGTTTGATGCTGAAAGTTTTAGTAGTTTAATTTTTGATTATCAAAAATGGTTATTAGAAGAAAAAATACCTGAAGCGATTAGTTTAGTAGATAGCTATATAGCAAAAGAAGGAGAAGATATTAGTCTTAAAAAGTTTGTTTTAAGGACTTTTATAAATAAGTTGGTAGAATGCTTAGATGAATTAAATAAAATAGAGCAGGAGAGCTTAAATAAAAGCCAGAGAAATATTTTAAACGTTTTTATTGAGGGGTATAATTTTTTGTTAGAAAGATTAAATCATCAAAAATATAGTTTTCTAAAACTGCAAATTGAAGATGATGTAACCAAAGAGAATCAAAGTGTTTTGCCAGATATAAAAAGCACAGGTTTTTATAAAGAGTTATTGAATCTGGGTTTTGTTGAAGTATTGAGAAATAAGTATAGAAACTCAGATAAAATTATAGCTACTTTAGGAAGGAGTATGGACTATGGAGGATATAATATAAGTATTCAGACTCAATATTATACTTTTTGTCATTTAATAGGGTTTATAGAACATTTAGAAAATAAGTTCTACAACAATTCTTCACTAATAGGAAAAACGTTATGTAAAATATCGTCATTTCCTGATACTTCAAAAAACAACTTCAAAAGATACTACGAAGCGAGGTTGAATCCAAACCATAACGCAAGGCATTATGCTTTAAAAGAGGTTAATATTTCTTTTGTTGAAGAAATTTTACATAAGCTTACAAAAAAGTAACCTCCCCAACTTCCCCAATTTCCCACTTCTGATATTTGTAGAAATTATTAATAACATATACTATGAATAAACAGATTACATTAAAACATACCATTAATAACATGGTGTTTCAGTTAATTGAAATGTTAGCTGATAAGGTAGCCCACAGAGTAGTGGAGAAATTAAAAGGAAGTGAAACGATTTTTGCTAAAACTATAGAGGTTGAAGCAAAAACGGTTGGAGAAGAAAACCCACAGGAATTGCTGTCAATTCAAGAGGTTTGTGAAATTTTAAAAGTTAAAAGACCAACTTTATATAGTTGGAGAGCTAAGGGTGTTTTAGAGCCTGATACACGCATAGGTAGATCTCCAAGGTATTATAGGTCTTCTATAGAAAAGTATGTTAATTTAAAGAAGTAAGCTATGGTAGATTATTTTAAAGTAAGATTGTTGAATAAACAATTAATGGAAAAGAACTTTGAAAATAAAGAGAAAGATTTCAAAGTTCAAAGTAAGTATAATTATACTCTGGGAATTAGAGAGGCGTATCCTTTAAATTCAAGAAAAGAGAATCTATATATAAAAGTAACTAGATGTTACGGAAGTGTAGAGAATTCTATTCACAAGTATTATAATAGTAAAATGGGGAATGGGAATCATAATTTTAATGATTTTAATTTCTGTGATATTCAATTTACGTTAGATGAAATTGAGCGTGAAATATCATACCCTTTAAGTGAAACGTTAATTACAAACTTAGAGTTTGGATTCAATATTGAATTAAATATTACACCTGCGGAGTTTTTAGAAAGATTTGTTTTAATGCATAATTTTAAAGAACCATGTTATGCTCCTAAAAATGATGAAGGTAAAAAGATAAAGAAGTTTCAGTATAAAGAATATGAAATAAAAATATATGATAAATCTTTAAATTTTGCCAGACAAAAAGAGTTTGAAATGGAGTTAAAAGATAAGAATATTTTAAGGGTTGAAGTGAAGTATACTTCAAAGAAACAACTTCAGAAAATGGGGATTTTTAATTTAGAAGACCTTCGAGACCCAAATGTGTATTTGGCTTTGATGAAAGATTTTTTGAATAAGTTTGACAAGTTTCAAATTATAGATTCTTATTGTGGAGAAGTCTGGATGAATAAAAAAGAAGTAAGACAGATAACCAATTATACTCATCCTAGTTATTGGGTCTCGCTAAAAGGGAGTAAATCTAAAAATACATCTTGTTATCACAAGAAACAGTATGATAAGATTGTTGAAAAATACAATTTAGATACATGGAAGAGTGAATTAAGAGAAGATATTATTGAAAAGTTTAATCTTCTAATGAATTCTGATTGTAATAGAAGCAGTGTTAGCCTTTTTAATGTTGCTTAATTGGGATATTTATGGTATTGTAATGAGTGAAATAATCACAAATTTTTAAATTATGGGATTTTCAATATAAGAGCTAGAAAAATGAGATTCTAGCTCTTTTTTATTTTATTTATCAAATGGGTTTTTATCATTTTTCATAATCACAGTGCCCATTCTTTTGTATTTCATTTTTTTTCCTTCGACACATAGAATATAAATACCATTGCCAGCTTGTTCTTCCATTTTTAATAAAATTACTTTTTTGATATCACAATCATTATCAATAGAAACATGAGATTTTATTTCTTTAAGTGAAGGGAACGCTCCTTGGTTGAATTTATTCATTCTTTTAGCCCATTTTTTCATTTTTTTAGTGCGTTCAGGCTCTTTAAAGTTTGATTGAATAACACAATCGGATTTTGTCTTTTGACTATAGGATAAACTAGTAATGCCAAGAAAGACTAGTAAAAACAATTTTTTCATTTTTAAAGTTTATGGTTAATAATTCAGTTAGTTTAATTAAAATACTTTACTCCTTTAATGTTTTTATGTAATTCACCAAAGTCATTAATTTCATCAATAGCTTTTGTGACTGTTATATAATCTTCGTCTTTATCTACTCTGATGTTAAATTTGTCACAAACAAACAGAAAACCATAATATTTCGGAGGAAGTACTTTTTTTATAAGAAGTTCTATAATATTGTCTTCACTTTCTATAGTTATAAAACCATTTCCGAAAGTAATTTTTGATTGAATTTCCTTAATTGAGTCTATAGGTTCTCCATTGTCTATATTCTGTCTTTTAGAAAACTCTCTAATAGTTGGTGGGAATATTTCATAGTGATTTTTATTTCTCTCTTGATGTAAGGTTTTTCCTGTTATTTTAGAAGATTTAGGTAAGGTTAAACTCCAGTAAAGAAATACACTAATCAAAGTAATTATTAATCCCCATTTGATGAAATTCAATAGAGGGTTATTTTTATCGTCAGTTGGATAGTTTTTATTATGGTTTTTATGTTTATTAAGTGAATTAGTATTCTTTTTATTTACGAATGTGGTTGTATTTAGTCGATTATCTTTTAAATTTTCTATTAAATCTCCTACACTTTGCTTTTCTATTTGTTGTTTGTCATAAAATGAGAGGTTTGAGTTTGGAGCAATTGGTTTATTATAGCTAGAATCTATGTTAAATTTATCAGAAATTGATTTGTTGTTTTTTAGACTGATATCTCCAAAATCAGTTGATATAGTAGCTGTATTTTCTTTGATATATGAAGGAGTAACCTTTATGTCTTGATGTATTGGTGTGCCCGTATTTTTGTAGTATTCAAAAACTTTTTTATCGTTTTGAGATTGGATATTTAATCCTGTTATTAATAGAAAAACAAAAATTAATAATTTTAAAGCATTACCTTTTTTCATGTCAAATTTATCTTAGATATTGTACATAAGGCAAATATAAAAATAATGACCAAATAGTCATTAATATTTTTACTCTAAAAAATGACCTTGCTGTCATGGACAATAAAGAAGAAAAGGCTATCCTAACTTCGTTAGCCAAGAGAGTAAAAGAATTAAGAAATCAAAAAGGAGTAACTCAGGAACAAGCCTATAACGATACAGGAATTCATTTTGGGAGAATAGAGCAAGGAAGAAGAGACGCATCCTTTATAACATTGAATAAAATTTGTTCTTATTTTGAAGTCAGCTTACATGAATTTTTTAAAAGAGGTTTTTGATATATCAAATAAAGCCCCTCTATAAAGCATTGGAATTTCTACCAGTTTTGAGCTGTTTTTTTAACAAACTAATTTAACTAGTAGAGTATTATAAGAAAAATTAAAAACATGGATTAACTTTATCAAAAGATATAAGCTTAAATTTGCAATAAAGATTTAAGCTATTTACTTTTAAAGACTAATTCTCTCATTGATGAGTAATAATATATTTGAATCTCTAATAAAAATTGATAGTTCTGTATTAAACGGTGTTAATTATAATAATAGAGATTACGCAAGAAAAATAATAAACTATCCAGCAATGATGGTTCCTTCTGTGCAGGAATCTATCATTGAGACTATTATAAAAGACCTTCCTAATCATGTGGAAATGATAGACCCTTTTATGGGGGCTTCTAATGCTTTGGTCACAGGAATGAGTTATGGGGCTTCAGTATTTGGTCAAGATATAAATCCTTTATCCGTATTGATAAGTCAAGTGAAGACTTTTGTTTATTCAAGTGAGTTAAATGAAGACTATGAAATTATAATAAGGAAAATTGATAATGATACTTCTTTTGAAGTAGATGTTAACTTTAAAAATATTAATAAGTGGTTTAAAGATGAAGTTCAAATTGAATTATCAAAAATAAGAAGAGCCATTTTGAGTATTGAAAATAAATTTCATAGAAAGTTTTTTTGGGTAGCATTAGCTGAAACAATTAGGTTGACAAGCAATGATAGAACTTCTACTTTTAAAATGCATGTTAGAGAGGCTAAAGAAATAGAGAACAGAAAACTTTCACCGATAAAGTATTTCAATAAGATTTGTGATAGAAGTATCCAAGATATATTTAATCTGAAAAGCAATTTAGAGCTAAAAGGATTATTGGAGAATGGTTTATATAAACAAGAGGTTGATGTAAACTGGGGAGATTCTAAGATTGAATTGAAAACAGATAAAAGGTTTAATTTATTGGTAAGTTCACCTCCTTATGGGGATAATCACACAACAGTAACCTATGGTCAGTTTTCATATCTGCCTCTTCAATGGATACCAACAGAAGATATAGATGAAAATATATCTATAGACTATTTGAATGTTATTCAGGAGATTGATTCGAATAGTTTAGGAGGTAGATTACCTGAAGAGTTATTTAATGTAGAGAAAAAGATGTTTGATAAGTCACGAACATTGAAAGCTTTTTTTAAGGGATTTAATACTGAAGAAAGAAAGAGAGCTAGAAAAGTAACTTCTTTTATCAATGATTTGGATGTGACAATTGATAATTCTTTATCAAAAATGAATGAGGACTCCTATCTTGTGTGGACTGTAGGTAACAGAAGTGTAAATAAAAAAGAGGTTGAAAATGACAGGATATTAATTGAATTGTTTGAAAGTAAGGGTATTGAACTTTTTATTGATTTAGAAAGAGATATCTTAAGTAAAAGAATGCCTGTAAGAAACAATTTTTCAAATACAATGAACAAAGAAAAGATATTGATATTCAAGATATAAAAGGTATGAATAAAGAGTTTAAGTTTGATATTACTCCACATATCGTAAAACAGCTTGGAGAAGAATTAGTTCCAGATGAAGTTACAGCTTTGATGGAATTGATAAAGAATTCATATGATGCAGATGCCTCATATGTGTCTATTGAAATAAACTCAATGAATGAGCTTTATTCTGAAGATTTATTTTATAAAGAGAAAAAGGGATATATAGTTGTTGAAGACGATGGGGTAGGTATGGATGAAAAGACTATAATTGATTCGTGGTTAGTTATTTCGGCTTCTAAGAAAAGAGAATTTAAACAAGCAGAAAAAAAAACAAAGAAAAATAGGACACCATTAGGAGATAAAGGTTTGGGGAGATTAAGTACCCAGAGATTGGCAGATGCTTGTGAGTTTTACACAAAAAAAGAAAATGCTGAAGGGGTGCACTTGGGATTCAATTGGAAGGATTTTGAGAAATTTACAAAGTTGAGTAAGGTTACTGTTTATAACGAACCATTTTTAACCAAAAATAAAGGAACTAAAATTGTTCTTTCAGGATTGAGAGATCATTCAGTTTGGAAAGGTGTGAATTTAGAAAGGTTTAAGGCTCAAATTGTTCAATTGATTTCTCCATATAATGAAAATAAGAAATATCCTTTTAATGTTTATTTAAAAATTAATAATGAAGTTGTTAACTTAAAAGAAACACAACTAGCTTTAGATGATTTAGCTATTTCTAGCTATTCTTTTAAACTTGAAGATGAAAAGCTAGTTGTTGAAGGGAAAACTAAACTAGAAAAATTTCTTGGGCAAAATGAGAAAAGAGACAATTATTATGAGTATTTATTGCCAGATAATGGAAAGAAGTTTACAGAGTATGTTCTTTCTAAAAAAAATAGGAGCTATATAAAAAAGGCATCAGCTAATAATTATATTTTCTCATTTAAAAAGGTTTTTGATTTATCTGAAATATCTGAACTTCATTATATAGATGGAGAGGTAGCTAATCCTGGTTTTTTTGAAGGCTGTATAAATGATTTTCTATTAGATAATTGGTTAGATGGAGATGAAAGGATAAAGAATGTTTTTGATAATATAAAAAACTATAAAGCATTTGCATTAAATCAATTAGGGGTTAAAATATATAGGAATGGTTTTGCTGTGTTACCTTATGGTTTTGAGCAAAGTTTAGATTGGATGAAGTTAGGAGATGATAAAACCTTAGGTAAATCTTTCTATTCTTTAAGACCTAGTAATGTTATAGGTTATTTTTTGATAGACGAAGGTGTAAATAAAAATTTAAAAGATAAGACAGATAGGCAAGGTTTTATAAGTAACCCTTATTCAGATAATTTTATGTTTTTATCATTTTTTATAAGGGATACTATTAATTCTTATTTGAATGATGTAAGGAGAGATTATAATGCCTTTTTAAGAGAGTTTAAAACTGAAAAAAGTTCTATTAAAACACAATATCAGGCTCTTAAAACTGGTAAGTCAATAGCAAAAGAAGCAATAGAAAATACTAATAAAAGTAAGGAAGCTATAGTGGCTTTAAAAAATAGTAAGGAGGAGCTATCTAAAATTAAAAAAGAACATTCTCCCGAAAGTCTTTTGTCTACACCTGAGACTATTAAAATAGCTAAATCAATAGAAAGAATTTTAATTGATATTGAAAAATCAGAAATGGCTTTAAGAGAAGCTAGTTCAATTATTAGTAAGACGGAAAAAATAAAAGATGTACTTGATATTCTTGAGCCAAAAATTGAAATTTTAGAAGAACAATTAGATAATTTTTCTGAATTAGCAGGTCTTGGTTTAACAGCTGAAGCTGTAAGCCATGAGTTTGCGACTATAGCAGAAAGATTAGATGAAAGGTCTATGTTTTATAGTCGAAAACTAAAGAGTAATAAACTTACGGAATCTGATATTTTTGTTTTAATAGAATATATAAATTCTACAGTCAATGGATTGAAAGTCCAATTGAAGCATTTAGACCCTTCATTAAAATATAATAAAGAGAAAAGACATTTAATAAAGTTGAGCGAATACTTCAAAGGAGAGGAAGAATATTATAAAACAAGATTTTCAAAAAATGATATAGAGCTTAGGGTTGATGTAAAAGAGGATTTCACAATTAAAATGAATAAGGGAAAACTGACTCAGGTTATTGATAATCTATTGAATAACTCAGAATATTGGTTAAAAGAGAAACAGTCAAAGGATAAGGCTTTTAATGCAAGAATAAACATTTCTATAAACAAGCCTTGGGTGTCAGTTTATGACAACGGAGAAGGTGTGGCTAAATCAATAGAGAATCAGATATTTGAACCTTTTTCAACAATGAAGCCAAAGTCTAAAGGTCGAGGATTAGGGCTCTTTATTACTCAACAATTATTAGATTCTTCAGGTTCAACTATTGTATTAGAACCTAAAAGAAATGACAATAATAAAAAATACATTTTTTCTATCAACTTTAATACCATTCTAGATTAACTATGACAGAAGCAAAAAATCTTGCTGTAAATTCAATCAAAACATTATTAGAAAAAGAGAACATAAAGAAGATACTATATATAGACGATAAGTTTGATATAAGTAAACAAGAACAATTCTTTATTGGTCAAATGAAATTTGTCAAATCCTCTGGTGATATACCCAAAGAGATTGAAGAGTTTAGTAATATTAATTGGACAGTACCTGATGCAGTTTTTGAACAGCAAATAAAAGATTATTGGAAAGAAAATGATAAAACTCTTTCCTTAAAAAGAATATGTGATTGTATAGATAATGATACAAGCTCTAATATTAAGCCTGCTTTAGAAATTAAAGATGTTTTAGGAGATGTAGTAGAGTTATATACTCCAGATGAATGGGTTGAGAAAAACAAAAATGAATTAGAGTCTCTTAAAGATGGTGAAAGATTTTTATGTCTATTTGATTTTGAGTTTGAAAATTGGGATGGGTTCAATGGGGCTTACGATGGAGTAGGTTTAGCAAAACAGTTGGTTGAAGGAGAACATAAAGAAAAAGTATGCTGTGGTATTTTTTCACATAAATATGATATTGAAAATGAAGATGAAAAGAGGTATGAATACTCATCAACTTATAGTTTAGATGCTAAATTATTTTATACTGTTTCTAAAAAGAGGTTTGCCTTTGACCCCCAAATGAGTGCTTTTGCAGAGGGAGTGAAAAATATTATCTCATTAAAATATATTGAGGATTTAAAAGACAAATCAATTGAATTATTAGAAAAGAGTTTTCAGTCATCTATTAAAGAGTTAAATGCACTTTCACCGAAAACTTTCAATCAAATTATTCAAAAAGCTTCTGTGGATGAAGGGGTGTGGGAAGCAAACACTTTATTTAGATTACAGCATATAATTCAAAACTATTCTAATTATAAATTGTTTACAAATGATGATGTTAGAGGTTCGTTTGAAAATTCAATGTCAAAGATTAGAGATTTAGATTTTGAGAAAACTGGCTACAAATTCCCTCATAAAGACCAAAGAGCAATTGAAATACATGAAAAGGAAGTTTATTATGAAAAAGAAATAGTAAATAAGCTTCATTTCCCTATTTCTAATGGAGATATTTTTAAAATAGGTAATAGTAAGTATATCTTATTATCTCAGCCTTGTAATTTAGCTATAAGACAAAATGGAAAAAGAGGATTTAACTACGGTAAAGGTTTTTTAATTCCCTTAAAAGAGATAAAAAGTAGTGAAGGAGATTTACCTTACCCTCGTTATAAAAAATTAAGAACCACTTCTCCAGATTTAAAAACATATGCTGATTTCCCTAATTTTAAGACAATCTCATTAGATATGTTGGATTTGTGTGTGTATAATACAGAAGGAGAATCAAGGATAGATTTGAATGAGGAAAAGATTGAAAATAATTTAATTCACTTTACTTCTCTTAAGAGATATGAGAAAATTCATTCAGAGTTAAGTAAACAAGGAAATGCTTATGTAGCCTTTAATGATATTAAAAGTCAAGTTCAAGGAGACTTAAGAGGTAAAGTAGATATATTAAAACCATTCTTTAAAAAACCAGATTGCATAAAGGAATTAAGGTTGGGAAATCATAATTTATTTAATATTCAAAGAAAGAGTTTTGATTTTGGTATTAGTAGAATAAAAAATTATAGAGACCCTTATTCTACAGATTTATTACAAAGCTTTATGCAGTACTTGTCTAGAAATGGTTTTGATGTAGATTTTACACAATATTAAAATCATATTTATTATAAATGTATTAAACAAGAAGAGACCTACTTGCAAAACCATGTAGGTTTCCTTTTTTTTGGGGTACCCCCCCTGTTCTAGTTTAAGTTGGAGATAAAATAATAATAACTTTTAGGAGTAAGTTTTTTTATTAGTTCAAATAAGAGAATCTTTTATTGTTGTAACAAATGTTGTTACGTTATAAAACACGAAATCCATAACTACTTAATTAAAAGTGTGTTATGGATTTTTTGCGTGGTCCCACATGGGCTCGAACCATGGACCCCCTGATTATGAGTCAGGTGCTCTAACCAACTGAGCTATAGGACCTGTGATTTTGGGTGTGCAAAGATAAAAACTTTTTTAAAATACCCAAGTAATTTTTATACTTTTCTGCTCATCAGCTGTACGCCAAAAGCGCGCAGTCCGTCGGTTGCTTTGGCCGGTAAATCCAGCTGGGTCAAATGTTCAAACGACTTATTCGTGTAATCTTCAATGAGTTGTTGCGTGAGTGCTGGGATGTTATTGCGTTCAAAAATAGCTTTGACCTCTGTAACCTTAGTTTCTTTAGCAACCTCGTCGGTATTGTACAAGGCTAGCAAGGCCTCGCTGTCTGCTGGTGAAGCTACCTCCAAGGCTTTTAAATACAAATACGTCTTCTTATTCTCAATAATATCACCACCTACCTGTTTTCCAAAACTCTCCGGATCACCAAAAGTATCCAAATAATCGTCCTGTAGCTGGAAGGCAATACCGAGGTCTACACCAAAATTATAAATATGGGAAGCGGCTTCCTCATCGGCATTGGCAACAATGGCTCCCATTTTTAGGGCGGCACCTACCAATACAGAAGTCTTTAAACGGATCATCTCGATGTATTCCGATATCTCTACGTCGTTACGCGTTTCGAAATCCACATCTAGCTGCTGACCATCACACACTTCCAAGGCTGTTTTACTAAACAACTTCGCTAACTTCTGAAACACTAAAGGCTCGTAATTCTCAAAATACTGGTACGCTAAAATGAGCATGGCATCTCCCGATAAAATTCCGGTATTGATGTCCCATTTTTCGTGTACAGTTTCCTTACCACGTCGCAGGGGAGCATCGTCCATAATGTCGTCGTGTACCAAGGTGAAATTATGAAAAACTTCTACGGCCAAGGCTGCTGGAAGGGCGTTTTCATAGCTTCCCGAAAACAAATCGGCAGCGATCAAGGTCAGTACGGGACGCAGGCGTTTTCCGCCTAATTGCAAGATGTAATCGACAGGTTCATAGAGGTTTCTAGGTTCTCTGGTGAAATTCTGAGCGGCTAAATATTTTAAAAAGTCTGATTGATATTGTAGTAAGTCCAAATTTCAAATTTTTTGTAAAAATAAGGTAAACAAATAGCTACACCATACCAGAATGTTAAAAAATAATTAAAACTATGGAAACTTTTTTTGTTTCTAAAGTTTCCTGCACTACCTTTGCCCAGATTATGAGAGATAAAATTTTAGAAAAGTCAGGAGAAATGTTTTTGACCTTAGGGTTCAAAAGTGTGACGATGGATGATATAGCACGTGAGCTGGGGATTTCTAAAAAGACCTTGTACAAGTATTTTTCGAACAAGGCAAATTTAGTGGCCGCGGCAACCGGTGCTGTTCAGCAGGCGATAGATAAAACAATTTTAAATATTAAAGATCAGGATTTCAATGCGATAGAGGAGGAATTCGAAATTAAAGCTATCTTTAAGGAAATGTTTAAAAATGCCAAAACCTCTCCCATGTACCAGTTAAAAAAGTACTACCCGGAGACGTACCAAGATTTAATGGACCGAGAGGTGTGCATGTTTAAAGATTGCAATGCAGACAACCTTGAAAAAGGAATTGAACAGGGCCTATACCGTCCTTCTATCAATATAGAATTGGTAGGGAACTTTTACTTTACCTTGATTTTCGGCGTGTTTGAAAGCGAGTTGTACAGTCAACACATGCAGGAAGTTTTGCGTATTGAATACGAAATTTTAGAATATCATATCAGGGCAATAGCCACAGAAAAGGGATTAGCGGAGCTAGAAAAACAATTAAAAATCATAAATCAAAACAAATAAGCGATGAGGAAATACATTTTCCATGTATTTATACTCTTTTTATCGTGCGGGGTGTTTGCACAGCAAAAAGAGTTGCATTTATCGATGCAAGATGCGATCGATTATGCACTGAAAAACAACTACGATAACAAGATTGCAGCCAAAAATATTGAAGCAGCCAAAGAGCGAAAGTGGGAAACTACTACCATCGGATTGCCTCAAATTGATGGAAAGGTAGACTACCAAAACTGGTTAAAGCAACAAGTACAGTTGTTGCCAGCTGAATTAGCAGGAGGAGCACCAGGAACCTTTGTGCCTGTGCGCTTCGGAACCAAGCAAACCATGAACGCCTCCGTAACCTTACGTCAGTTAATTTTTGACGGATCGTACTTGGTAGGACTGCAGTCGGCAAGAACCTACTTGAAAATTTCGGAGCAATCCAAAGAAAAAACAGCCTTGGCTACGCGTGAAGCAGTAATCAATGCCTACGGAAACGTACTGTTAATCGAAAAGTCTATCGGGATCTTAGAAAACAACCGTCAAAACTTGCAAAAGAACCTTGACGAAACCCAAAAAATCTACGACAACGGATTAACAGAACTAGAAAATGTAGAGCAATTGCAAATCACCTTGGCGAATGTTGAAAACAACTTAAACAATGCCAAGCGTATGAAGGCAATTTCGTACAAAATGCTAAACATCGCTCTTGGAAATAAAATCGAAAAGCAACTCGTATTGACCGATGACCTCGATAGTTTGGTACTGGCAAATACCGATTTGAGCCTGTTGACCAAAGTGTTTGACGTAGAAAAGCACATCGATTATCGCATGGCGGATAACGATCGTGAAAGCAAGCGTTTGTTAATGCGTTTGGAGCAAAGTAAGGCCTTACCGAGCTTATCAGCCTTTGTAAACTACGGAGCCAATGCAAACTCAAACGAATTTGAATTTTTTAGTTCAAAATCGAAGTGGTTTGACTATTCGATGTTTGGGGTGAGCTTAAACGTACCGATCTTTAGCAGTTTCGGGAGACGTTCAAAAACAGCCCGTGCTCGTATTGAGTTGGAAAATGCCGATATCAGACGCGAAGAGATTCGTCAGAAGTTAAACCTTCAAGCCGAATCGGCAAAGAGCGAATACCAATTGAGTATCGAAAATTATGAAACCGCTAAGAAAAATTTAGGCTTAGCAGAGCGCATTGAAAAAAAGCAGCAGGTGAAATTCTTTGAAGGATTGTCGTCGAGTTTTGATTTATTACAAGCGCAAAATCAGTTGTACTCACAACAAAACGGCTATATGCAATCCATGTTAGAAGTGATTGCTAAAAAAGCAAAATTAGAAAACGCATTAAACATACCTATTAAATAATCAACTAATGAGAAAGATTGCAACCATCATCGTAACAGCGTCACTTTTAGCTTCATGTGGAAGTAAAGAGCAATCAGTGGAGTCAGCAATAAACTCACAAGACCTAAAAACTATCCGTACTAAAAAGGACGAGTTAGATAAAAAACAACAAGAACTAGCTTCGCAAATCAAATTGTTAAGTGCAGAGATTGCAAAGTTAGACACCAATAAAAAAGTGCCTTTGATTACTACCGAAAAGGCCGTAAATACCGAGTTCGTGCATTATTTAGATTTACAAGGAAATGTACAAACAAAGAAAAATGTACTCGTATATCCTGAAATGCCAGGTCAGTTAGTAAAAATCTATGTGAAAGAAGGACAGCGCGTAGCAAAAGGACAGGCATTGGCAAAAATCGACGACGGTGGCTTGAGTCAGCAAGTAGCACAGGTAGAGGCACAAGCGGCCTTAGCCAAAACTACCTTCGATCGTCAAAAGAGATTGTGGGACCAAAAAATCGGTTCTGAAATCCAGTATTTACAGGCGAAAACAACCTACGAAACAACGATGAGATCTGTAAACCAATTGAAAGAACAATTGGCGAAGAGTGTGATTCGTGCACCGTTTACAGGAATTGTTGATGACGTTATTAAAGAGCAGGGAACCGTAGTGGCTCCAGGTCCTGGTGCTGAGGTATTCCGCGTTGTGAACTTAGGAGATATGTACATCGAAACGGATGTGCCAGAGAGCTATATCTCTTCAGTAAAGAAAGGAAAAAAGGTAGAAGTAGAGTTCCCAATCTTAGGAACGACAGTAAGCTCTACTGTACGTCAAGCCGGAAACTTTATCAATCCTGCTAACAGAACTTTTAAAGTAGAAGTTGCTGTGCCTAACAAAGACCGTACGATCAAGCCTAATTTAACAGCGAAGTTGCGTATTAATGATTATACCAATCCAAGTGCAATTTTGATTCCACAGAGCATCATCTCTGAAAATGGAAAAGGAGAGCAGTACGTATTTGTAGTCGATAGCATCGAAAATAAGGCTGGTAAAACTACAGGTGTTGCTAAACAAGTAATCATCACCACTGGAAAAACACAGGGAGATGTGATTGAAATTCTTTCGGGAATTAAAAGCAACGATGAAATCGTATTAGAAGGGGCGAGAAGTGTTAAAAATGGTCAGCAAGTGCAAATCTTAAACCTAGCTGCCAAAAATGTAGCGCAAAAAAATAAATAAGAGTAGGAATGAACGAACAAAATAAAAAAGTAGACAAGGAGTTTGGATTATCTTCTTGGGCTATTAATAACAAGACAACCATCTACGTAATGATGGCGATTATCTTGTTCGCAGGAATCTCGGCATTTATCGGAATGCCTCGTGAGAATTTCCCTGAAATCAAGGATACCAAAATTTATGTAAGCTCTATTTACCCTGGGAATACCGCGGAAGATATTGAAAAACTGATTACTGATCCGTTAGAAGACAAGCTGAAAACGGTAAGTAACATGAAAAAAATAACCTCGACATCTCAGGAAGATGTATCGATGATTATTATTGAGTTTGATGACGGTATCACTATCGAACAGGCAAAGCAAAAGGTGAAAGACGAAATTGACGAAGAAGTATCGGGAGAAGATTGGCCTACCTTTAACGGGGCCAAAGTAGAGCCCAATGTTTTTGAGTTAAACATCTCGGAAGAAACCCCCATTTTGAACATCAATATCTCAGGTGATTATACCGTGCGTAAGTTGAAAGACTTTGCAGAGTATTTACAAGATGAAATTGAAGATCTAGAGGAAATTAAAAAAGCGGATATCCGTGGAGCAGAGGACAAAGAAGTTGAGGTAGCAGTGGACATCTATAAGATGATGGCGGCGAAAGTGAGCTTTGACGATGTGATTAATGCTATCAAAGGAGGAAACGTAACCATGTCGGCAGGAAATATCATTGCCAGTGGCCAACGTAGAACGATCCGTGTATTGGGAGAAATCGAAGATCCACAAGAATTGCAAAATTTTGTGGTAAAAGTAGAGCGTGGTAATCATATCTATTTAAAAGATATTGCCCAGGTAACCTTTAAAGACAAAGACAGAACTACCTATGCTCGTGAATTTGGAGAGCCAGTAGTAATGTTAGATGTCAAAAAACGTACGGGTAAAAACATGGTTGAAGCTGCCGAAAAGGTGCAGGCGATCGTGAAAAAAGCACAAAAAGACGTATTCCCAAGTAACTTAAAGGTGACTATTGCCAATGATCAATCGTCAAAAACCATCGGTCAGGTTGATGATTTGGTAAACAATATCATCTTTGGGGTGATCTTAGTAGTAACCGTATTGATGTTTTTCTTAGGATTGCGCAACGCACTCTTTGTAGGGTTTGCAATTCCGATGTCGATGTTTATGTCGTTAATGGTACTAAACATGGCGGGATACACGATGAATACCATGATTCTTTTTGGATTGATTATGGGACTCGGAATGCTGGTAGACAACGGTATTGTAGTCGTTGAAAACGTATATCGTTTGATGGAAGAAGAAGGGATGTCGCGTATTGAGGCAGCCAAAAAGGGAATCGGTGAAATCGCCTTTCCTATCATCATTTCTACAGCAACTACGGTAGCAGCCTTTATTCCTTTAGGAATGTGGCCAGGAGTAATGGGGCAGTTTATGAAGTACTTCCCAATTACCTTATCAGCGGTACTAGGATCGTCGTTGTTTGTGGCTATCTTCTTTAACTCGGTAATGGTATCACAATTCATGGCCATTGAGGATAAAGAAATGCCGTTAAAAAAGATCATTCGTTTAACTGTTATTTTAGGAGTATTCGGAATCTTGATCGTTATTTTCGGAGGTAGCATGCGACCTCTAGGAACCTTGATGATATTTGCAGCGCTAAATTTCTGGATGTATCGTTATGTAATGCGTCCTTTAGCCAATGGATTCCAAAGTAGAGTGCTACCGAGATGGGAGCGTTTCTACGAGCGTATGATTACCATATCATTGCGAGGTGCACGTCCTATTATTATCTCAGTGGTAACGTTTATCTTATTAATAGTTTCTTTTATTGGATTTGGAGGATCTGTAGCGAAGAAAAGAACCAAAGTAGAGTTCTTCCCTGACAATACGCCCAACCAGGTAATTGTATATGTGGAGTATCCACAAGGTACTGACATTGAAAAAACCAATACCATCATGAAAGATTTGGAAGCTCGTGTGACCAAAATCTTGAATGGACCGGAGTATATGGAAGGAGATAGAAATTTCTTGGTAGAGAGTTCTATTGCCCAAGTAGGTGCTGGTTCTGGGAATCCTCAAACTGACGGTGGATCAACAGCTGAAATGCCACACCGTGGTAAGATAGTTGCATCGATGCGTGAATATAAATACCGAAAAGGTGCCGATAGTAAGGAGTTGAAGCGAAAAATCACCGATGCTTTAAAAGGAATATATCCTGGATTGTTAATCTCAGTAGAGAAAGATCCTGTAGGGCCGCCAGCCGGGTATCCTATTAACATAGAATTGGAAGGAAAGGATTACAACGAGCTTATTGAAACCGCAGAAAAAATGCGTGATTTTATCAATACGAAGTCTATTCCTGGAATTGCAGAGTTAAAGATAGATGTTAACAAGGCGAAACCAACCATGTTGGTGGAAGTAGATAGGAAAAAAGCAGGAGAGTTAGGGGTAAAAGCCTTCCAAGTAGGGCAGCAGTTGCGAAATTCAATTTTCGGATCAAAAGCAGGAGTGTATAAAGAAGACGGAGAAGATTACGATATCTATGTGCGTTTTGATAAAGACAACCGCTAC
Source organism: Tenacibaculum sp. AWR4_210 (assembly GCF_056160945.1). Classification (NCBI taxonomy): domain Bacteria; kingdom Pseudomonadati; phylum Bacteroidota; class Flavobacteriia; order Flavobacteriales; family Flavobacteriaceae; genus Tenacibaculum; species Tenacibaculum sp. AWR4_210. Next base: position 217,205 of record NZ_JBSWYF010000007.1, on the reverse strand, counting down.
AATCCGAGCGTAGTATTTAACCAAACCATTACCTTTAGAGATATGGCTAGTGGCCAGGTGAAGTCGATTCCTGTGTCTACGGTGGCAAAAGGAAGAAATACTTCTGGGTACAGTGCCATTAAGCACAAAGCGCTAAAAAGAGTGGTAACGGTCTACTCAGCCTTAGCACCAGGGTACACTGATGCCAGTGCTATTGTGAGCAAAATTCAAGAAGAAATGAAGAGTTTTGAAGGACTGCCAAAGGATATTAAGGTAGATTATACCGGACAAATTGAAGAGCAAAACAAGCAGATGACCTTCTTAATGGGAGCTTTTTTCTCAGGACTTGGATTGATTTTCTTAATCTTAATTTTCCAGTTTAACTCGGTGTCAAAACCAGCGATTATTATGATTGCTATTTTCTTGAGTTTGATTGGAGTATTTGGAGGAATTGTAGCTTCAGGATCATCATTCGTTATTATGATGACCATGATGGGAATTATCTCGCTTGCCGGGATTGTAGTAAACAACGGGGTGGTATTATTAGACTATACCCAGCTGTTAATTGATCGTCGCAAGGTGGAGCAAAACATGCCAGAAGATGCTTATGTTCCTGTGGAGGATTTAAAAGCGGCTATTATCCGTGGAGGAAAAGCGCGTTTACGTCCTGTATTATTGACGGCAATTACCACGATTTTAGGATTGATTCCTTTGGCAATCGGACTGAATATAAACTTCTTTACCCTAGTAACAGAATTGAATCCACATATTTATATGGGAGGAGACAACGTAATTTTCTGGGGGCCTTTAGCGTGGACGGTAATTTACGGATTATTCGTAGCGACCTTCCTAACGCTAATTGTAGTACCGATATTATTCTACTTAACTACTAAGTTTAAAATGTGGTTACGTAGCTTATAATAGTTGATTAATTTGTTAATAAAAAGGTCCGAGTATTCCTCGGACCTTTTTTGTGTTTATTGGGGGACAATTACGCAAGTGTACGTTGTTTAAATTAGCCTTATCCATCCGGATAGAGGCTTAATCAGGAAGTCGATCACGGTCTTTTTTAGTTCTGTTAAAGCGATATATAAAGCTCAGTGACGTCGTTCTTCCCATACGTCGGGTAAAGGTTTGACTGGTGTAATTTTCGCCGGTAATCAAACGCTGGGCAGCTCTGGAATCAAAAATATTGTTGACATTCAGACTTACAGAGGCCTTGTCACCCCACAAATCTTGGCTGGCACCGATGTTGACGGCATAGTTTGATTTGGTGAGGATTTGTCCGCTTTTTCGCGCTCCTTGATAGTTGGCACTCGATTGCATAGAAAAAGTTTTAAAACGCATTCTTGCATTGAGTCGAGCGGTCCAAACTTGGTCTTTTGTGTTAAAAAGCCCGCGCTGTTGAAAGCCGAAGTAGTTAATTTCACTTGACAATCGCAACCATTTTAACGGAGAGTAACGCAGGGCAAGCTCAGCTCCTAGTCGATCTTCAGTTCCTGAGTTTACAGGTTTGGATACTAGGGCACCATCTGCGGCTATAAATACCTGGGTTTCGAATAAATTGGTCGTGTGCTGAAAGTATACCGAAGGGTTGATGGTCACCTTTTTCCAACGCTTTAAGCTACCGAGTTCAAACGAATTGGTAAACATCGGGTTTAAGTCCGGATTACCAATGCGGTAGTTACGGCGATCGGTATATCCACCAAAAGGATTGAGTTGCCAAAATCGAGGTCTGCGAATACGTCTACTATAGCTCAATTGCAGGTTGTTACTCGAGCTGAAATTATAGGTTAAGTGCACAGTAGGGAATAGGTTGGTATATTTTTTGTCTGTTTCAAAAGCGCCCTTTCTATCCGTGCTCCCTGTATTGGAATGCTCCGCGCGAAGTCCTAATAAATATTGAAGTTTCCCTTCGCGATTCCCGTATTGGATATAAGCCCCGTAAATACCTTCGTGGTATTCCAGTAAATTGGTGAATCGGTCGAGAACGATATTGTTGTCTTTGACCGTATAGTCGCTATCGATAAATCGGACCTCTCCTTTGATACCCATTTCAATATGCGATTTTTTGTGCACGGGGAGTCTAAAATCCGATTGGAACAAAAAGTCCTGACTACTTTCAATATCGCGTGTGCTCAAACTACTTTGTACGGTAGTGGGGAGCAATTGACGCTCAAATACGGTTTCGTTTTCGTCGTCGTTCCACCAGTCAAACTGAAAGTTTACCGTCAGCTTTTGTCCTTTTTTGTCAAAATCTTTCACGTAGTTGATTTCGAGTTGGTTGGCTTTTTGCGGTTCGCGGTAGTTTTCTGTATTGGCAAACGATTGTGTTACCTGCCTGTTGGCATCGCGGAGTTGAATGTCGTAATCTACTTTGTTTTTGATAACATTGGAACGGTGGTAATAGCTTAAGGTCAGGGTGTTTTTGTCGTTGATGTAGTAATCACTACCCAAGTACAAGTTAAACACGCGGTAGTCTGTCCTGTTTGAGGTAAGGCGGTCTAGGTAGGAGTTCGGCGTACCGTTTACAAAATCGGTTCGGTTCAAAGAGCTGTATCCGTTAAAACCCATATGGCGATAGCGCAGGTTCGAAAACAAATTGAATTTATCTTGCTTGTAGTTGATATTGTAATTGATACCGTGATTGTCAGGAATTCCAGTGTTGAGTTGCAAAGAACTTCCAAATCCTCCTTTTTTATTTTTCTTCAAAATGATATTGATGATCCCGGCGGTACCTTCTGCATCGTATTTTGCAGATGGATTGGTGATGACCTCTACTTTTTCGATACTCTCTGAAGGTATTTGTTCCAGTCCGTTGTTATTAGTAAGTACCGAGGGTTTTCCGTTGATGAGAATGCGAACATTGGGATTTCCTCGCAAACTAATGCCTCCTTCTACATCGACGTTTACCGATGGAACATTGTTTAAAATGTCGTTGACAGAGCCTCCTTTTGACAAGAGATCTTTACCGACGTTGAACACGCGCTTGTCGAGCTTGTATTCCGTAGTTGACTTTTCGGCAATGACTTCAACTTCATCCAAGGCAGTAGCGTCTTCACGTAGTGAAATGGTAGGCAGTTGCTGTGAGTTTTTCAATACAAAATTAGTTTGTTCATAGGTTTTAAATCCGATGAATTCTACCCGAAGGGTATAAGTACCCGGACGGGCTTTCAGTGAAAATTGTCCTTGCTGATCGGTGGTAGCTCCGGTGAGCTGTTGAGGTTGTGTCGGATTGCTCAAAATCACCGTAGCAAATTCTAAGGGCTGCTGGCTGTTCTTTTCTACAACTTTTCCTCGCAGAGTTACTTGACTCCAAAGGAGTATTGGTGTCAATACTAAAAAGGCTGCTATTATTTTTTTCATGCTTCTGTTATTAGTGAATGCTCAAATGTGCAATAAAATGCACGCTGTAAATTGTGTAATCGATAAATACCCTAGAAAAGTCGACGTTTACTAAAAGTGTACTCAATGGACGTATTGGGCGACGGAGAGGTTACATTTGGGAGCGATTTTTTCTCGTTGGTCGATTTTTGGTACCGTTTGATACTCCTTGCGTATCTTTAGCCACCATGAGTACTATAGATAAAATATTGCGGTTTTTTTTTGAGCAACCCCGTTGGGTAAAACACAGTTTGTTTTGGTTGGGAATCTTGTTGTTAATGATTCCGAAAGAGTTGGTATACAGCAGAGAAAGCCCTTTTGAAATTGCCGTGATGTACTGCTGCATTATTGTGGGCCAAGTGGGAGCTTCGTATTTCTTTGCCTATTGGGTAATTCCGAATTACCTGTGGAAACGCCGCTATCTCCTCACCGTTTTGTTTTTTATCCTCGGTACGTACGCGTTTAGTGTCGTTGAACGTATCATGGTAGTGCACGTCGGCGAAACGCTGGTACGAACACCTCCCTTTGTACAAGAACCCGTTTGGGAGATTTTAACAGATTGGAAAAAATTATTACACGGCTACATCCCGGCACTCTACTCAGGAGTGGTGTTTTTTTTGTTGGTTAAATACTTCGGAGAATACAAAAAGGTAAAGGAGCGCGATTTGGAACTCAGTAAAGAAAAGGCGCGCAACGAGTTAAAAATGCTCAAAGCGCAACTCAATCCTCATTTTTTGTTCAATACCCTCAATAACATCTATACGCTGGCCCTGAGTAATGCACCGAATACTGCTGAGTCTATAGGGAAACTCTCTGAAATTTTGGATCACGTATTGTACAAGTGTTCTGGAAATTGGGTATTGCTTTCTGATGAGTTGCAGTTGATTGCCAACTATATAAGTCTGGAGCGTTTGCGCTATGACGAACGTCTAAAAATAGAAACTTCCGAGCAGCTCAGCGGAGATGTTGAAATTCCTCCGTTAATCTTACTATCTTTGGTAGAAAATGCCTTCAAACACGGCGCTGGGGAAGATAGCGGAGCCCCGAGTATACACATGCACACCGAGGTTGGCGATGACGAGTTTGTATTTCGGATTAAAAATTCTATTCCCCTCGGATACCAAGCCAAGGAAGAGGGAATTGGATTAACTAATATTACCAAACAACTCGATTTAGTTTACGCTGAAGCTTATGAGTTGGATATCACCGTTGATCGTTCGTATTTTGAAGTAGTACTCACCGTAAAAATTGACCATTAATGACGAAGATAAAATGCTTGCTTGTCGACGATGAGCCTTTGGCTCAAGAGCTGTTGAAAAATCACATCAGTAAAATAGATCGCTTGGAGGTCATTGCTACCTGTTCGACAGCGATGAAAGCCTTTGAAATCATCAGTACCCAAAAGGTTGATCTGTTGTTTTTAGATATTAAAATGCCGTCTATGACAGGGTTGCAGTTGTTAAAAACACTCCGTCATCCACCGAAAACAATTTTTACCACGGCCTACCGAGAATACGCTTTTGAAAGTTATGAATTGGAAGCTGTTGATTACCTTCTCAAACCCATTACTTTTGAACGTTTTGTAAAGGCTGTTGATCGGTTTATTAGAAAAGAAGCGACGGTGTTACCTTCGGCAACGACAGCAGCGGAAAAAGAGTATATACTCTTAAAGTCAGGGACAAAATTTCACAAGATTTTACTGGATCACATCGTATATGTAGAAAGTCTAAAAGACTATGTAAAAGTGTATCTGGAAGACGGTAAAAAGGTATTGTCTAAGTATAAAATAGGTAGCTTAGAAGCCGAATTGCCAGCAACAACCTTTTTACGTGTGCACCGTTCATACCTGATCAATACACAAAAAATTACTGCTTTTACCTTGCACGATATAGAAGTGGGCGCTGTGGAAATTCCGATCGGAGCGAGTTATAAAGAACGGGCCATGGCCTTTTTAGACCGACTCAAATAATTGTCGGAATCCTACTATATTTGCCCAGCAAAATTTTAGAGCATGCATAGAAAAGTGTATACGGTTGAGGAAATCAAACGCAAAATGGAACAGTACTGTGTGTATCAAGATCGCTGCCATAAAGAGGTAGAGCAGAAATTGATACAATACCAACTGATTCCAGAGGCACGTGAACACATATTATTGCATTTGCTAAACCATGAGTTTTTAAATGAAGAACGCTTTGCTAAGAGTTTTGCCCGCGGAAAGTTTCGCATAAAAAAATGGGGAAGAGACCGCATTACACGAGAGCTTAAGTTCAGGGATATCTCTTCGTATTTAATAAAAGTAGCGCTCCGAGAAATCGATGCGGAGGAGTACGAGGAAACCTTGTTTGAGCTGGTGGCCAAAAAACAACAGAGTCTTCGTGAGGAAGATCCGTTTAAACGCAGAAAAAAACTATTTGATTTTCTGAAGTACAGAGGCTACGAAACAAGCTTGATTAACCGAGCCCTACTGGAACTCGATTAATTACTGCATTCTATTGAAAACGCTGTCGAGCTTCACCGTTTTATCCAAGTCTTGCTTTTTATAGGTATGTTCAATTTTAGAGGCCATACTGTTGTAGGTATTCACAACAGCGCTGATTTGCTTGTTAACTTCTCCCGAAGAGATGGCTGGGATGTACGTCATGTCAACCAAGCGCAATACTTCGTTTTCAAAAACGTTAATTCTCGCTTTAAATGCACGGGTTTGCAAAGCGTCGATTCGGTTACTGTCCTTGGCCATTTTTGTAAGACTTTTGAGTTCCAGGGCATTGTCGAGTGCCTCACGAGCTGAAATTTTGTTGTACACAGCCAAGAACTCCTGCAAATCTTTAAACTCTTTCCAGTGTTTGATACGCTGTAAATTGGCGTCGTTAAGAGGTTTTACCTTGTAATTGTGAAATTGCTTAAATCCGGTTTTGACAACGGTTTTCGTTTGCGGAGCAGTCTTTTTTTCTTCACAAGAAATACTCGTTACAAAAAGGGTCGAAAGACCGAGGATATAGGGAAGTTTCACTAATGTTTTCATGGTGGTAAAGGTACTTTATTTTAGGAGATAAGCCAAAGAAGTATCGGACTCTTCTTCTTTATTAAAAGTTAAAAATTGCGTTTTTTCTTTTGTGAATTCTTAAATTTAATACTTTTGTATGCCTATATTTTTGAATTATTAATAATGAGTGAGACTATACTTATCATTGGGGCCTGTGGCCAAATTGGAGTAGCTCTAACGGAAAGGTTGCGAGCTGTTTACGGAAATCAACAAGTAATCGCATCTGATATTAGAGAAGGCAGTGCAGCGTTGATGGAATCCGGCCCATTTGAAATTGTAGATGCTACTAACAAAGAAAATATTCAAGAAGTTGTCGAAAAATACGGGGTCACTGACGTGTATTTAATGGCAGCCATGCTATCGGCAACTGCAGAGAAATATCCGTTGAAAGGATGGGATTTAAATATGACTTCCCTGTTGGCGGTTTTGGAGTTGGCGAAAGAAAAATTGATTAAAAAGGTGTATTGGCCAAGTTCTATGGCCGTTTTTGGGAGTACGTCTCCAAAAATGAACACACCGCAGCAAACTGTGATGGAGCCATCAACGGTATACGGAATTAGTAAGGTAGCCGGAGAACACTGGTGTAACTATTACCACGATAAATACGGTGTTGACGTTCGAAGTATTCGCTATCCAGGAATCATCAGTTGGAAAACCTTGCCCGGGGGAGGAACTACAGACTATGCTGTAGACATCTATTTCGAGGCGCTTAAAAAAGGATCGTTTGAGTGTTTCTTGAAAGAAGACGCACGATTGCCAATGATGTATATGGAAGATGCTATTGATGCTACGGTAAAAATTATGCAAGCTGCCCCTGAAGAGATCAAAGTGCGTACCTCGTATAACCTGGCAGCTATTAGCTTTACTCCGAAAGAGATTTCTGAAGAGATTAAAAAGTACGTTCCTGAATTCGAAATGAGCTACGCTCCGGATTTCCGTCAAGATATTGCGGACTCTTGGCCCGATATCATCGACGATACCCAGGCTCGTAAAGATTGGGGTTGGCGCCATGAGTACGATTTGAGTGCCATGACAAAAGACATCATCGAGAACTTAAAAGCGAATAAAGACTTGTGGTCGTAAGTATTTTAAAAAAGTACGTCTAAGCTATAGTGTAACCTAAGTAACGTTGTAGTTTGTACTTCCTCGTTACTTTTGCAAAAACAAGAGTCATGAAAGAAATTATAGAAAATAGCTTACAAAACGCCATGTCTTACGAGACGTATAGAACCTTAGTTCACGATTTAATTCAGGAAGGAAAATCGACAGGAGTTAACCAGTCGGACGATTTGTTGAATTACAGCACTTTGAACGACAAGCGCATGAAGCGTTTGGACAAAACAATTAAGATTTCTGAAGAGGCGAAAACGCAAGTGAAGGCTTTAGAGGAACAACGCACGTGGTTGGTCCTTACAGAAGGTTGGTGTGGTGATGCAGCTCAAAATTTACCTGTGATTAATAAATTGGCTGAAGAAAACGAGCAAATTGATTTAAAACTCGTGCTTCGCGATGAGCACCCGGCGTTGATGGATGCTTTTTTGACCAACGGTGCCCGAGCCATCCCAAAACTCATAGCCTTGGATGCTGATAAAAATGTAATTGGTACTTGGGGGCCACGTCCTTCTGAAGCGACGGCTATGGTTTTAGATTACAAAGAAAAAAATGGCAAATTGGATGCAGAATTCAAAAAAGATTTGCAAATTTGGTACAACAAAAATAAGGGTAGGAATACCGAGGGAGATTTACTATCATTATTGAGCTAATAATTAGAATTAAAAGTTGATAATCCGTTTGAACATTTTGTTTAAACGGATTTTTCTTTTGGTATCTTTGCCAAAAATTTATCAGATGTTTGTTACTAAAGATACGTTAACCGAAGACGCAAAAGTGTGGATATACCCAGCGAGTAGAAAGTTTTACCCGCAGGAATTGGAGGCGTTGAACGAAAAGTTGCGCAACTTCGTAGACGGCTGGAAAGCAGAAGATCCAGAGTTCAAAGCGTCTTTTAGCTTGGAGTACCAGCGTTTTATCGTGTTTTTTGCCGATGAGCAAGCCGTGTTAACCAATGCCGATATCGATGCACAGGTTAGCTTTATTTTGGAGCTAGAACAAACGTACGAACTCGTGTTGATGGACAAGATGAACGTTTGTTTTAAGCAAGGTGATTTTGTGCAATACAAAGATGTCAAAGCCTTTAAAAAATTATTGAAAGACAAGTCGGTATCTTCAAAAACTGTGGTTTTCGATAACTTAGTGCAAAATAAATACGAGTTTGATACGTATTGGGAAGTGCCTATTACTGAAAGTTGGTATAGTCGATTTTTGTAGTGGTTGCGCTTAAAATAGTGTAAATCCAATACTTAAAGAAAGACTGTCTAAATAGCCGTTTTTGAAGCCTGCAATCATTTTTCGGTGATAGTCGATGCGGACGAACCCATCTACACTGTGTGAACTTAAGGACATAAAGCCCAATCCAAATCGATAGTAATTCCCGTTCGAGAAGCGATGCGAAAGACGAAACATCTGACCGTAACTCGCCTCGACAAATACCGCGCTACTTTCTTGGTGGCTGAGGTGGTATCGCAAACTTCCAAACATCGGAATTGCATTGATCGAGTAACTGAAGTGATGATCGTATCCCAGGTTGAAACTGGCGGCCCAACGATCGTCAAAATAATAACCTACCGAAGTACGTAAAAGTATCGATTTCGGTTCGATAAGTGTCCCGCTACTGTCGTCATCAGCATCGTATTCTTGGTTGATGCCTAAGGTGGTTCCCAGTGAAGCACTGAAGAATGGACTGCCCTTTAAATCTTGTGCGTTGACCTGATAATAGCTGAAAAGTAAGGTGATAGCGAGTAGTAGTTTTTTCATGTAATTTGTTGTTTTCCCTAGTTTTACAAAAACTATTCCAAAAAGGCGATTGTAACATTTTTGTTTTTTGGTCGTCATATAGGAAAACAATGTAATCATGGAAAGAAGAAGAACCTTAGGAATATTAACGACCATTAGTAGTAGTAAATTTAGATCCCGTAAACGCGATTTGTTAGGCTTAACGTCTAGGAAACTCTTAGGGAAAACCACCAAAAAGATAGCCTTGAAGTTTCGACCAGTACCTCGCGAAAAGCTATTGGTATTCAGAGAAAAGTTTAAGCGACAATTGGCACGTCAACGCCAACAACAACAATTGCAGTTCGGTATTTTTAGCGCCGTAGTAGTAGCCTTAGTGACCAGTTTAATGTATTGGGTATAATAGCCCAGCATAGTATATAAAAAAACACCTAGTACGTTTGTGCTAGGTGTTTGTTTTTTATGGACATGAAGGCAATCAATCGTTTTCTTCTGTGGGGGCTGTAGCGTCCAATGCGCTTACAAAGCCGTCGATACTCGTAGCATCATCAACAGAGAAATCACCTATTTTGGTTCTTCGCAATGCTGATAAGTGCGCCCCAGATTGGAGGGCTTGCCCAAAATCGTGGGCTAACGAACGAATATAAGTTCCTTTGCTACAAACGACTCTAAAGTTTACCTCAGGTAAATTGATGCTAGTGAGTTCAAAGGTTTGGATTTCAATAGAACGAGCTTTGATCTCGGTAGTTTTACCAGCTCTTGCCAGTTCGTACAAGCGTTTACCATCCTTTTTTATCGCCGAAAAAATTGGTGGTTTCTGAGCAATAACACCCAAAAATTGTTGGGTTGCTTCGTGCAACATTGCTTCTGTAAGGTGTGCTGTGGGATATTCCTGATCAATTTCGGTTTCCAAATCGTAACTCGGTGTGGTAGCCCCCAAGGTAATCGTACCGGTGTACTCTTTAATTTGTCCTTGGTAAGTTTCGATGTTTTTTGTTTGTTTTCCCGTACAAATAATCAGTAAGCCAGTAGCTAAAGGATCTAAAGTCCCCGCGTGCCCCACTTTTATTTTTTTAATATTGAAGCGCTTCTTTATGTGCCAGCGCAATTTGTTTACCGCCTGAAATGAGGTCCACTCCAAGGGTTTGTCAATAAGTAAAACTTTTCCGTTTTTAAATTCTTCTAAAGTCATCTACATAAATAAAGCATATCCTATAGCGATACTACCAACTATAGCACAATAAATTGAGAAATATGATAATTTACTTTTCTTTACTAAGGCAATCATCCAGTTACAGGCTAGTATTCCCGATACAAAAGCAGCAACAAAGCCTGCGGCCAATGGAGTTACTGAGGTGTCACTAAAATTGATATCACCCCCTAAGAGGTCCTTGGCTACTTTTCCTAATATTAAGGGTACCACCATTAAAAATGAGAATCGAGCAGCTTTGGTACGGTCGATTCCGAGTAATACGGAGGTAGAAATTGTTGCTCCAGAACGCGATATTCCCGGTAACATGGCAATGGCTTGAGAAATACCAATAACCACCGCGTTGTTAAAAGTGACATTTTTCGAAGTGTTTTTCGCTTTGTCAGCTAACAAAAGAAGGGCAGCAGTTACGAGTAACATACAACCTACTAACAATATTTTTCCGCTGAAAAAACTTTCGAGTTCTTCCTCAAATGCCAATCCGATGATAACCGCCGGAATCATTGAAATGATAATTTTCAATGAAAATTTCATTTCATCATTCCAGGTAAACTGGAACAGTCCTTTAAATATCTGAGCTATTTCCCTTCGGAAAATAACGATGGTACTGAGTGCTGTGGCTGCGTGGAGTACCACGGTAAACGTCAAACTCTCCTGCGGTACTGATTGATCGCCAAACAAGGCTTTTGCTAATTCGAGATGCCCGCTGGAAGAGACGGGTAAAAATTCTGTCAATCCTTGAATCAATCCAAGGATGATCGCTTCTAATATATCCATGCTTATTTTTTAGGATTGGCTAAAATAGCATAAATTTCAATGCCCAATCCAATAATTACTAGGGTTGGAGCCAAGCGAATACGTCGCCAACTGTAGAGTTCTTCATTGAAAACATTGGGGTCATCACTACCGCCACCTGCCATCAGTATGAATCCCAGCGCTATAACGGCCAAACCGATAAGCATAAAGGTATAGTTGCGTTTTCCGAATAAAAATTCTTTAGAATTGTTGTTTTCGTTTTTCATGGTATGAGTTTTAAGCGAATCGGCTTAGTAGTATAAGTCGTTCGTTTGTAAGTTTAAGAATCGTTGTGTGGCAAAGAAGGTACTGATCCAAGTGATAAAAAAAGCGGTCAGTAATACGCCCCCTGTAACATAAGCAAGGGCTGTGTAATCTTTCGTTAAGGCCAATGTAGGAACGTAGTCATCCACGTAATAAATGACAATAAATAGCGATACCAAGGCTACCAAAGCTCCGATAAGCCCCAATTTGATGCTCTGCCAAATAAATGGTTTGCGGATAAAGCGCTTGGTAGCTCCAACCATTTGCATGGTTTTGATGTTGAAACGCTTTGAGTAAATGGCTAATCGAATGGAACTGTTGATCAGAATAATAGCGACAAGCCCAAAGAAACCACTTAAAATAAGTAGCCAAAAACTGATGCGCTTGATGTTTTTAGTCAGCTGAGTTACGAGTAATTTATCGTAGTTGACATCTGCGACAAACTTGTTCTTTTGATATTTCTTTTCAATGCGCAGCATTTCTTCAGGGGTAACAAAAGCTGCTTTTAGTTTAATGTCGAATCCATTTTTTAACGGATTGTCACCTAAAAATTTAATAAAATCTTCTCCTAAATCTCTTTTGTAGGCTTTCGCAGCTTCCTCCTTACTCACGTAGCGTACGTTTTTTGTAAAGGGTTCCTTTGCCAAAGCTTCTTTAAAACTCGCGATTTGTTTTTTATCTAAATCGTCTTTTAAAAAAAGCGTCATGACAACCTTTTCTTTAAAGTGGTTGGCAACTTTTGTCGATTTTAAAACAATTAATCCGAGCATGCCAATCATAAAAAGTACCAAGGCAATACTGATGACCACTGAAACGTAAGAGGATTGCAGTCGTCGTTTTTGAAAAGAATCAAAAGATGTAGTCATGATTAATAGGCTATTTTAACTGCGCAAGATACTAAATACTCGTCAGTTATTAGTGTTGTCAATTGAGTTTACTTCGTTTTTACAAGTCGGCATCCTGACAGAGCTCAATGAGCACGCCATTCGTGGTTTTGGGGTGTAAAAAGGCAACGAGCTTGTTGTCTGCTCCTTTCTTGGGAGTTTCGTTTAAAACGGTGAACCCTTCGTTTTTAAGGCGTTGAATTTCTGCGTGAATATCGTCGACAGCAAAAGCGATATGGTGGATTCCCTCACCTTTTTTTTCTATGAATTTAGCAATCGGACTGTCGGGTTTTGTGGCTTCGAGTAATTCTATTTTGTTAGGCCCCGTTTTAAAAAATGAGGTCTTAACTCCTTCGCTAGCGACTTCTTCAATTTTGTAATGAGGAGCTCCAAACAACGAAGCAAATAATGCATTTGACTGCTCTAAATCCTTTACGGCAATTCCGATGTGTTCTATTTTATTCATAGGGTAAAAATAACAATTCTAGTCGGATAGTTTTGTTATAAATTTTCTAATTCTATGTGTTTGCCCAGTAAAAGGAGGACATCGGTTTTGTTGAGGTGGGTAAGTATTTGAATACTGATGGGTTTTAGCTGTTCGTGTTGCGAGCAAAACTGCCATATTTGTTGTATAAATTGCGTAAAATCGTCCTTCGGATCGTATCGGAATTGGCCACTTTGGTAAATGAGTGTTAAGAGCTGTTGAAGTAGGTTGACCCCGAGTTCGAGTTTTTCTTGATGTTTTTGGTAACATGCCCACAGGTCGTCTTGAGCTTGTGTTAGCAGCGATGAGGCTAAAAAGAGCCCTTCTTTTTTTTTCGACGAGCCCGTAGGGATAAACGTAGCGAGTTCCCCCCGTTTTACGGAAAACTTAGAGACCTCAGGCATGTTTAGTTCTTTGAGTACGCTTTCTGTTTCGAGTAACCAAGTGCCTATACTTCGCATACTCAAACTACTTTTGCGCTCGAGCTGATTGACCAAACCGGGAATGGCCGCCAGCTGCTGCTCGAGCTGTTGTGTGATTTTTGTGACAGATTTACGCATGATTATTCAGGTAATAGTTTCGATTCTTGCTCTCCTTTGTCATTTTCAGAGGTAAACCATTCCATTCCTTCTTCGTTGAGTGTCATTTTGATACGCACGATATTTTCTGGATTGATTTCCTGAAGTTTGTGGGCTTCTACGATGACCTTTGGCTGTTGTTTGGTCGTCGCTTTTGTTTGAATGGCGGGCGTAAGTGCTTCGTAGAGTTGAGCAGTGAGTAGTTTTACGTTTACGTTTTTGCGGTATACAGCACTAAAGCGTTCAGCCACGCGATAGGCGTATTGCTTGAGAGCCGATGGTACGTCGTTTTGCGCCTTGATGTTTTTTTCTAGTAATTCGCTCTCTTCTGCGATGAGCGATCGTATCGCCGTCGAAATTTTTCGATCAAAGGCCGTGACTTTGGATTGGTTTTTTAACAGCGTATAGGTCTGTGAGTTGAACGCGACATTGTCGATAGGTTCGTACTGTGTATCTAATTGGGCTTCGAGTGATCCGATTGCTACAGGAATGGACAGTTCTATTTGTTGCGCCTTAAATCGAGGAATAGAAAAATGTTTGAGCAAATCGTGTTTTGCAAATTTTTCTGCAATCTCCAAGGATTTTAAGTCCGACATCAAGCGTGCTTCGGCGAGGCTAGTGGCAATACCTCCTAAATATTCATTTAAATTTACCATAGTGTTTGCGTTTAAGAAGAGGCTGCGTACCTCGGGTACGCCTACCTCTTAACATTAGTGATTATGCTACTGCAGCGATACTGTCTTCGAGCATGTCTAAAATTCTACTCAACCCTTCTGGCAACTCGTCATTTACGGCGCGTACTTTTACTCCTAGGTTGTAGGTTTTATCTACTTTAACTCCTTGTGAAGTGTTGCGCTTGTACGAAGCAGAAGCTTTGAAGTTCACAATTTTGTAATTGATTCCCAACTCTGCACTTGCGGCGAATTCTGAGGAAACGTTTCTCGTTTCTGTAGAACTTAAGCGGGCATTGAAATCGATGTTTACTTCGTCGATGCGCAGTGATGGAATGGTTAACATGGTGAGGAAGGGAACCTTGATTTCTACCTCATTTTCTAAATACGTGTTGGCAGTGTCTGTTGAAGGAGGAAGTCCTTCAGCGGCTAAATCGGCAGCAGATTTACCAAAATGTGGATTGGGAACCGATTTTTTGTATTGAAAATCTACATAGCGAAGCGAATCGACAGTTGCCGGATCTCCGTCGTTTTCAAATCCAACTTCTTGGATAAAGTTAACGGTGGCCATAGAGGCAGCCGTTTGTGCTTGAATGGCAGCCTGTAAGGGTCCACCTACGTACACGTTAAAGTCTAGACTGTTCAATTCTGGAACTAAATTTGGCATGGTTTAAAGTTTTAATGTACCTACTCTGTTTGGTATACGGCTTTTCGGTTTGCGCCGAGTATTTCGAAATAACTGAGGCAAAGTTCTGAGAGATGATAGTTTTTTTTTCGAGGAGAATTCCTAGAATATCAGAAGAGAATTACGGTGTTTTACACCTGTATTTAACCGTGAATAGTTAAGGAGTATTCCTTGGTAAAAGGGGAAAAACACCCGAAAAGGAAACGGAGGGTGCAGGTGAGAAGTACGCTTTGTAGTTGGCGCAATTACTAGGAACTAAATCAATATTTTTTGGGCAAGAGGGGAAGTCTGCTAATTGGTCAAGTGAAAAAACTGCAAGCATTAGGGGGATTTTCCCCTTTATTTTTTTTAAAGTCTTGATTTAATTGGGACTGTGAAAAAATACCTTGCTATATTGTACAGCCCCGTGCTATATTTGGCTAACTAAAAATCAAACCAAATCATGAAAAAAATGAGTTTTTTAAAGAGAATCATCGTCCGACTTATCAAAATGGTAGGAAAGGAGTTTGCTTGTGAGCTTTGTGAGGACTACAACCAGGATAAAGGTGTTTTTTGTTACAAAGACGAAGGGAGAACCAAAGAAATGTTGAGTTACCCGCAAGTGATAGAAATGTTGCAGGTGTACGATGAACACTGCATTGTGCCCTTTGAAAAAGCCATGGGATATGAAGATGCACGTATCAATACTTTTGATTTTGTACAATTTAAAAAATACTTAGGGCACGTAGAAAATTTGAGTAAGAAGGCAGGTATTGCCATGACGGGTATTAGTTTTATTTCTGTAGGAAAACTGCACGCCGATGACGGGAGAGAGTACAGTAGTTTAATTTATATGCCTTCGACCACGGTGGACGGTGCACAAGTGTTGTACGATCCAGTTCAGAGTTACCGCTCAAAAGCACTCGTGACTTTTGGAGAGATGCTGGCAAAACACGGCTATCAGTGGATTTACGATACCAAAGAGACCTATAAGAAAGGCAAGCGAAAAGACAATAAATACCAGCTTCCAGTCATGATGAAAGCGACAAATTCATTGAGAGATGGTAATGATTTTGAAGAAAGTGGAGCTGCCAACCTAAGTCATCTAACACCTCCTTATGCGTAATTCTTAATCTCTTAACTCAGCCAGAATGTTCCAAAATCTTTCCCTCTTCTTTCAAATTAGCACAGCCGTACTTAGTGTAGTGTATCTGAAGCGGTATGCAAACCAACCGTTCTACAAGTTTTTGGTAGCACTGCTACTGCTTATTGCGCTGGTCGAAAGCATCGGAACGTTTGTGTATTCTTTTAAGATCGATAGCTATTATCTGTCCTACGGTTTTATAGCGTTCCAAAATTTGTTGGCCTTGCTGTTGTTTCGAGTATTGGTAGGACAACGGAAAATTCTATGGCTGTTGTGGTGGGCATTTTTATTCGTGTGGTTGTGGTACTTTGAGGCAAGAGCTCAAATCACCAAACCGGTAATTTTTGGTTCTCTCTGTATCGCGGTGTACGCCTTGTGGTATTTGAGAGAATTGCTGTTGTCGGATAAGATTTTGGTGTACAAAAAAATGATCTCGTTTTGGGTAGCTGTCGCTTTTTTAATTTTTCACCTTTCGTCGGTTCCATTCTTTAGCATGGTTCACTACATGCAAACCCGAGGATTGTTTTTTGTATTAAATGTTCTTATTATCTTGATGAACTTATTGATAATTTTTGGATTCGTATGCAGCAAGAAGGAGAAATATTAATTGTGACGACCCTGGTCATCGTTATCGTAGTGGCTTTTTTAGTGCTGCTATTTTCGGTGTTTCAACGGAGAAAAAATAAATTACTGGAAGATCAAGAGGCCATAAAAAAACGCTTTGAAAGAGAAATTGCCGAAACGCAGATAGAAATTCGAGAAGAAACCTTGCGAAGCATCAGCTGGGAGTTGCACGACAATATTGGACAGCTGTTGACACTGGCAAAAATTCAATTGCAGCAGGTAGACTCAGAGGAACTGAAAGATATTACGGAAACGATTAGCAAGAGCTTGTCAGAAATTCGATCGCTCTCCAAGTTGATCAACCCTGAATTCATCAATAACATCGCATTTACAGACGCCTTGCAACTGGAAATAGATCGTTTTAACCGATTAAATTACATCGAGGCGAGCTTGGAAATTGAGGGGGCCGTTCAAACGGTGAATCAAAAGCACGGAATTATCATGTTTCGCGTATTGCAAGAGTTTTTTTCCAATACCATTAAGCATTCTAAAGCTTCGGAATTGTGTTTGCATCTGAAGTATACCACCGAAGCACTTCACATCCGCGTGCGCGATAATGGAGTTGGCTTTGATATGGACAAGGTTGCCTACAAAGGACTTGGATTACAAAATATAAAAGCGCGTATAGAATTGATAAAAGCCCAAGCGGAACTAAAATCGGAGCCTCAAAATGGTACAACTTTGATAATTAATTATTATTTTTAAGCATTCCCCATTGTAGCAGAAGAGGAAACCTAAACTGAACTTTATTATGAAATATTCTGTAGTTGTCGTCGACGACCACACGTTGTTGTCGCAAGCAATCGAAGGTATGGTAAACACTTTCGATAAATTTAAAGTATTGTATACTTGTAAAAACGGAAAAGAACTCGCAGAAAAATTTACAGGATCACCTAAAAATGTCCCTGACATTGTTTTGGTCGATGTAAACATGCCTGTAATGAACGGGATAGAAACCACGCAGTGGATAGTGGAGCACCATCCGAAGGTACACGTGATGGCTTTATCGGTAGAAGATGCCGATACCACCATTTTAAAAATGTTGAAAGCAGGTGCTGTAGGCTATTTGCTAAAAGACACGAAAAAGGAAGTCCTAGAACGCGCTTTGATGGAATTGATGGAGAACGGTTTTTATCATACCAAAGAAGTGACCAATTTACTGTTGGAGTCCGTATCTGGAAAAAATGGAAAGAGTACTATCAAGTTTAAGGAAAACGAATTGACCTTTATGCGTTTGGCTTGTTCCGAGTTGACGTACAAAGAAATTGCCGAGAAAATGTTTCTAAGTCCTAAAACGATTGACGGGTATCGCGATAGCCTGTTTACAAAACTCGATGTCCGAAATAGGGTAGGACTTGTGATGTACGCGATAAAAAATAAAATCTATACGCCTTAAACACTAGAGCCCAAAGAAAATATTCCCTAAATTTGCAGCATGGAAGAAACAAATAGACAGCGAAAAATAGCAGGCGTAC
The DNA here is from genome assembly GCF_056160945.1 of Tenacibaculum sp. AWR4_210. Taxonomy (NCBI): domain Bacteria; kingdom Pseudomonadati; phylum Bacteroidota; class Flavobacteriia; order Flavobacteriales; family Flavobacteriaceae; genus Tenacibaculum; species Tenacibaculum sp. AWR4_210. Next base: position 199,156 of record NZ_JBSWYF010000007.1, on the reverse strand, counting down.
TCCAGCAAGACATAGTGGATGTATTACAACGCGCTGCTCAGGACGGAATGAGAGGAGTGATTATTTCTGTATCTAAAGTATCAGTAACAGCAGATTTAGGAGTAGCAAAGGTGTATTTGAGTGTTTTTCCTTCTGAAAAAAGAGAAGAAATCATCAAAGGAATTGTTTCTAATACGCCAGCAATTAGACACGAGCTCGCACAGCGTACGAGAAATCAATTGAGAAGAATGCCAGAGTTGTTGTTCTTCGGTGATGACAGTTTAGATTATATCGAAGAAATCGATAAGTCGTTGAAAGGTGAAGATCTAGATCCTATTAAAAATCCAGACATACTCCCGAGACGCCAAAAAAGATAAAAGGCTATGACTTTATAAAAAATTCACCTACTTTTGGTTTGTTGAATTTTTAACGAGTCCATTGAATTTTTCACTTTATATAGCCAAAAGGTATTTATATTCTAAGAGCAGTACCAATGCCATTAACATCATCACATTTATTGCGATGTTTGGAGTGGTGGTTGGTACTGCTGCTTTGTTTATAGTACTGTCGGGATTTTCTGGTTTGCGAACTTTCAGTGACTCGCTGTTGGAGGTATCCGATCCCGATCTTAAAATACTGCCAGCTACAGGAAAGAGAATTCAGTTTTCTCCCGAACTCCACGGCATGCTCAACAGCTCGAAGTCGGTTGTTACCTACGCCAAAGTCTTGGAGCAACGCGCTTCACTCATGTATCGCGATAAAAATCACATTGCCTATATCAAAGGAGTGGATACCAGCTTTAATCAGGTGGTGGCCATCGATTCGGCTGTGGTATTGGGAACCTGGTTGGACTATGAATACGTGAATACAGCAGTGGTTGGATCCGGAATTTCTTATGCCCTTTCATTAAATGTGGGAGACCTTGGGGAACCGTTAAAAATGTACGTGCCTAAACCCGGGAAGAAGTTTATCATGAACCCGAACAAAGCATTTAACTCCGTAAAAACGCAAGTGATAGGGATTTATACTGGTTCGGAAGAATTTCAAGGGAAATTCGTGTTTACCAGTCTGGCTTTAGCACAAGAATTGTTGGGGTACGATAAAAATGAGATTTCTGCAATCGAAGTAAAGCTGGTTCCAGGAGTAAAACCCAAACAGGTCAAAGCTGAATTACAACGTCAGTTGGGAGCGGGCTATGAGGTAAAAACCAAAAAAGAACTCAATGCCTTGTATTACAAGGTGGTAAATACAGAGAACTTTATTTCCTATTTGATATTTACCTTAATCATTATCATTGCGCTATTTAGCGTTATAGGGTCTATTATTATGATGATTATCGACAAGCGTAAAAATTTAAAAACCTTGCTGTTTATAGGCGCTAGTTTGGCGGATATCAAAAAGATATTTGTGTATCAAGGTTTTTTACTAGTTCTGGTAGGAATGTGTATCGGACTCTGCATCGGTGGAGCCTTAGTAGCGTTGCAATTGCAGTTTGGTTGGTTTAAAATCACAGCGAGTATGCCCTATCCGGTAGAACTGCGTTGGAGTAATTTTATCGTGGTGGTTTTGACCATTATCTGTTTAGGATTTATAGCGTCAAAAATTGCGAGTGCCCGAATCTCCGCTTCCTTTATTAACAAATAAAAAAAAAACAGCGAATCGCTGTTTTTCTTCATTAACTAAATTTTTCTTTGACGAGTTCAAAGGTGTCAAATACTACTTGCGGATCATCGCTAGTAACCATTTTTAAACGGTACTCTTTAAAATGCGGGATTCCTTTAAAATAGTTGGTATAATGTCTGCGTGTTTCCACAACTCCGAGGTGCTCTCCTTTCCAGTCGATCGACATTTCTAGGTGGCGTCGTGCCATTTCTGCACGTTCTGCAATGGTTGGTGGCGCTAGGTGTTCACCTGTTTTAAAATAGTGCTTTACTTCGTTGAAAAACCAAGGGTATCCTATAGAGGCTCTACCAATCATACAGCCGTCAAGTCCGTATACATCACGCATTTCTTTGGCTCTTTCAGGAGAGTCCACATCACCGTTTCCGAACACTGGAATGTGCATTCTAGGGTTGTTCTTTACCTCGGCAATAGGGCGCCAATCGGCATTTCCTTTGTACATTTGAGCACGTGTTCTACCGTGGATAGAAATTGCTTTACACCCTACATCTTGCAGGCGTTCTGCTACTTCCACAATGCGGATAGAGTCGTGATCCCAACCCAAACGCGTTTTAACGGTAATTGGTAAGCTGGTGTGTTTTACCATGGCTTCTGTAAGCTTTACCATCAAATCAATATCCTTTAAGATTCCGGCTCCAGCTCCTTTAGAAACTACCTTTTTCACCGGGCATCCGAAGTTGATATCAATAATGTCGGGTTTTGTTTTTTCAACAATCTCTACTGAGCGCAACATCGAATCTAAGTTGGCTCCAAAGATCTGTATTCCTACAGGGCGCTCTTTTTCGTAGATGTCTAACTTCATCACGCTCTTTGCAGCGTCTCTAATCAATCCTTCCGAAGAAATAAATTCTGTGTATACTACATCTGCACCGTTTTCCTTACATAGGGCTCTAAAGGGAGGGTCACTTACGTCCTCCATAGGAGCTAGTAACAACGGAAAATCTGGTAACTCTATATTATCAATCTTAACCACACTAAAAAATTTTGGCAAAGTTAACTTTTATTTTTTAGGTATAAAAAAAGGTTTCTGGTAGCAGAAACCTGTAGTAAGGGTGTTTTCAAGGAGTTAAAATACACGGACAATATTAAAACCAAAGGCAATATCTCCTTCAGCTTTGCTAATAAAGCCTGGTTCGTTGGTCGATTGCGCATTGGTAAACAACAGTTGAAAAACATGTCCTCCTGTTTCTATATCCACCCCAAAAGTATAGGGATTGGTAAATTTTGAGTTGCTATCACGGTTAAAGTTATGCACGTATTCAGCGTTTAAACTCACGCGCTTGCTAATTTTATAACGACCTCCTAAGCCCAAGGCAAATTGATTGTGGTTGGCGGTAATTGTATTGTTGAGGTCTTGTAAGTTTTCGCGAATGAAGGTCGGAGCTAATTCTAAGGAAAACGCTTTAGAAAAGCGTCGAGAAGCGAGCACTTGAAGGCTGTAACTGTAACGGTCGGCATCTTTCAGAGCAGGAAAGGTGGCTGTGTTGATTAAGGTGTTGCGGTATATTCCGGCATAGCCTACGAGGTTTACAGGAAATGAGGAGGATTGTTTGGCAATTCGAAACTTGGTATTTGCCGCATAGGTACGGTTAAACGATTCTCGGCTAATACTAAACTGTACGCCTTCCCAAAAGCTGTAAAGTAATTCAATTTTAGTGTTGGCATTGTCCAAGCCTAAAAAGGTGTCGAAGCCATCGCTAAGCGGACCAAAGCGGTGCGAAACGATGAGGTGTAAGTCACCCTTATCGGCAATTTTTGTCGATTGGAGATTGCCAATTTTTAAGGTCTTAAAAGCCGGAAGTACAAAGTGCTGTTCTTGACCATCCGTATCGAGTTCATCAAGCAGGTCATCCTGTGCCCACAATCCTGAAGGAATGGCGCAAAGCAGCCCCATAATTGCGAGTGTTTTTCTTATTTTTCTAGAATACATTGGTGTAATTTTAATTCATTTAACAGTTCGTCATAGCCAATAACTTGACCTTTAATGTTTATTTTTTGTGCTTTACTCAAGGAGTTCTTTTCTGTCATCTGACAAAAGGCAACGGCATCTACCAGTACGCCGTCGGCGAGTAACTCCGTTACAACTCCAGTCAAAACAACAGTTTTACCGTTCCACGAGGTCGGTTCTTTTTGGAGTTTTGTCAGAAAATCGTTGGTAGTTCCGCGGTAAGCTACGGAGCGTTGTTCCGTAGTTTTAGGCGCTTGAAAAAGGTATTGATAGATTCCAAAACTGCTCAGTGTGATCGCTAATAAACCGATGAGAAACCACTTTTTATTTTTTTGAAAGTTCATAGTGTATACTAATACGTATGTTTTTCGCTATTTTTTTTCGAACAATACTCGGAATTTCAATGCCGAATTCAGCCGCCGTTACCTCGAATGTCCCCGCTAATACCCACTGTCCTTTGTTAGGGGTGAAGCGAATGGGTAGGGTAACTTTCTTTGTTTTTCCACGTATGGTAAGCGTTCCACTAAGGGTATATTCGCGCATAGTACTGCCATCAAAGCCTTCAAAACCCTGAATTTTCCCGCGAAAAGTCGCCTTAGGAAAGCTATCAGAATCCATGTAGTTTTCATTAAAGTGTTCTTGCATTAAAGCCACTCTGAATTGAAAGGAGTTGATGAACACTTGAGCCGCGAAATCACCGCTATTTGTTAGGATGGCCGAACTGCTATTGCTCGTTGCTTCAACGGGTTCAAAAGCATCTACTGATGCTTTGAACTCCGTAGTACCCGTTCGGGTAAAGTATTTTTGTGCGCACATGCTTTGACTCGTAAAGAATAAAAGCAGGCAAAGGATGCGGATATTAATTTTCGAGATATCCATCCGTTTTCCATTTGGCAATTATAGCAACAACGGTAGAATTTTGTCCCGATGGCGGCATGGGATTTGAGCTGCTGTTGATTCGGGCGATGAGATTTCCGTTTTGCGCTGCATTTTTTACCTGAGTGTAATTGGTAAGGGGAAGTCCAGCCTGTGGTGAAACGGCATCGTGACAAGCCGATGTAGCACAACTGTTGTTGATTAAGGTTTTTACATCTTTGTCATAGGTCGTTTTGGTGGCCGTCGGTGTCGGGTTGTTGTCTGGCGGTGTCACTTCTGAAGAGGAACAGTTAAAGAAAAAGAGTGAAACACTCAGTACAAACAGGGATTTGGTTACATTTTTCATTGAATTGTTGTTTTTGTGATTTGTTAGTAGTCGTGTAAAAACACTATTGATTACATAGTAAATTACTATTTTTTTTAACTATTTACAAGGTAGTTGTGTTTATGTGTTTAGAATATAACAATTTAAAGGTGTTTTTCCCTACTTTTTGACTAGGGTTATGATTTTTATGTGCGGAAATTAATTTGCTTACGGCCTGAAATAGCGTATCTTTGTCGGTCATCAGTATATTAGGATTAGATACATGAAAAACATTAGAAATTTTTGCATTATTGCGCACATTGATCACGGTAAAAGTACCTTAGCCGATCGTTTGTTGGATTATACGCAAACGGTAACGGAACGAGAAAAGCAAGATCAATTATTGGATAGTATGGATTTGGAGCGCGAGCGTGGTATTACCATTAAATCGCATGCAATTCAAATGGAGTATACTCATGAAGGTGAAGAGTATATCTTTAATTTAATTGACACTCCTGGTCACGTAGACTTTTCGTACGAAGTGTCACGTTCTATTGCGGCTTGTGAAGGAGCATTGTTAATTGTAGATGCTGCGCAAAGTATTCAGGCACAAACAATATCTAATTTGTATTTGGCCCTAGAAAATGATTTAGAGATTATTCCGGTGTTGAACAAAGTAGATTTACCAAGTGCGAATCCTGAGGAAGTTACTGATGATATTGTTGATTTATTAGGTTGTGACCCAGAAGATGTTATTCCTGCCAGTGGAAAAACTGGGTTTGGAGTTGATAAAATTCTAGAGGCGATCATCGATCGAATTCCTGCACCAAAAGGAAATCCTGATGCACCGTTAAAAGCCTTGATCTTTGATAGTGTTTATAACTCATACCGAGGAATTGAAACCTATTTCCGTATACTTGACGGTTCTATTAAAAAGAATCAGAAGATTAAGTTTATGGCTACGGGCAAGGAGTATTTTGCCGATGAGGTTGGAACTTTAAAATTGAATCAAGTACCTAAAAAAGAAATTAAAACCGGAGATGTAGGTTACCTAATTACTGGTATTAAAACAGCGAAAGAGGTTAAAGTTGGTGATACAATTACCGATTTTGTGAACCCTACCGAAGAAGGAATTGCTGGTTTCGAGGATGTAAAGCCAATGGTATTTGCAGGGATTTATCCGGTAGATACTGAAGATTATGAAGAACTTCGTGCTTCTATGGAAAAACTGCAGTTGAACGATGCTTCGTTGGTGTTCCAGCCAGAGAGTTCTGCTGCACTTGGATTTGGATTCCGTTGTGGATTCTTAGGAATGTTACACATGGAAATTATTCAAGAGCGTTTAGAAAGAGAATTTAATATGACCGTGATTACCACGGTTCCCAACGTGTCGTACCACGCGTATACCAACAAAGAACCGGATGAGATTATCATTGTAAACAATCCGTCTGATTTACCAGACCCATCAAAACTAAACCGAGTAGAGGAGCCGTTTATCAAAGCTTCGATCATTACTAAATCGGATTTTGTGGGGCAGGTAATGAGCTTGTGTATCGAAAAGAGAGGGCAGATTGTGAATCAAACGTATTTGACACCGGAACGTGTTGAGTTGATTTTTGAAATGCCGTTGGCAGAGATCGTTTTCGATTTCTACGATAGACTTAAAACAGTTTCGAAAGGTTATGCTTCGTTCGATTATCACCCAATAGGAATGAAGAAATCCAAGTTGGTACGTGTAGATATGCTCTTAAATGGACAGTCGGTTGATGCCTTATCATCGTTATTACACGCCGACAATGCCTATAATATCGGTAAGCGAATTTGTGAGAAATTAAAAGAATTGATTCCTCGACAACAATTTGATATCCCTATTCAGGCAGCAATTGGAGCTAAAATTATTGCGCGTGAAACGGTAAAAGCCCTGAGAAAAGACGTAACAGCCAAGTGTTATGGAGGGGATATTTCACGTAAGCGTAAATTATTAGAAAAACAGAAAAAAGGTAAAAAGCGTATGCGCCAAGTAGGAAATGTAGAAATTCCACAACAGGCGTTTATGGCGGTACTAAAACTTAACGATTAATACAAAAAGCTCCTTGAAAAAGGAGCTTTTTTAGTGTTCTAACCATTTTCTGAATTCTGCCGTATTTGACGAGCTGGTCATTACCTTGTCGTGATGGCCTTCTAAACTGATGAGTAGGCGGTTTTTAAAATGACTTTCGATGGCCGTGATGGCATCAATATGAACCAGTTCACTGCGATTGATTTTAAAGAATTTTTGAGGGTTTAACTGCTTGGCTACAGCACCTAATGTTTGAGAGATGGTATGGCGTTGTCCGCTTTTATCTGTGGCGATGCAAAAATCACCGGAAGCATTTACCAAGCTGATATCCGTTACGTTCAGGAGTTGAATACCTGTGGGTTTTTTAATTACAAACCTTTTCTTGTAGGTGTTGTATTCTTGGTGGAGTGCCGACTTTAGGTGATGCAAGGTGTTTTTATTGAGTGTTTTGTAGCTTCCGCTTTTAAAGAGTACCTGATATTTTTCGATGGCTTTTCTAAAGTCCGCCTTGGTATAAGGTTTTAAAATATAGGCAATACCATTGGTGTCAAAAGCTTTGAACAAGTAATTGTCATGAGCTGAACAAAAAATAATAGGGCAATTACTTGGGTGGGCATCGAATAAATCAAAAGATATTCCATCGAGTAACTGAATGTCTGAAATGATAAAATCGTAGTCGTGCTGGTTAAGTAAGGCTTGTCCTTCGCTAATCGAGCGCCCCCAATGATGTTCGTGGTCACTTGTAGGGTACAAATCCGCTAAATAGGAGGCTAACTTCTGGTATGCCGGTATTTCATCTTCTAAAATAAGTACTTTCATAATATGCCGTTAAGAGGTCAGTTTGATAATTGGGATGCTAACTGAAAATTCGTCTTGACTCGATCGTATGCGAACCGGTAAATCGGTAAAATGTCGGTACCTAGTTTTTAGGTTTTCTAATCCGGTACCAAATGAGATTTCCGGAGTTTTAATGGTCGATCTAGTATTGGTGATGGTAATGCTGTTTGCTGAATAGCTAAGTTGCGTTTTTATTGGTTGATGTTGTGGTTTATTGTGTTTAACAACATTTTCGAGCAAGGTTTGCAAGGCTCCTGTGGGTAAAAATAAGTCGTCGGCGAGTTCCGGAAGTGCCAGGTCAAATTGGTAGTCGTTTGCAAATCTCGTTTGGATGAGAAATATGTAATTTCTGGCGAGGTTTACCTCTTCTTGGAGTTCCATGACTTCGCTGTCTTTGGTTTGAATTAAATAGCGATATATCAACGACAGCTTGTTAATGTATTCCTTGGCTTTTTCAGGGTCACTGTCTATCAAGGAGTCGAGCGTGTTTAAGTTGTTAAACAGAAAATGTGGGTCTATTTGCGAACGCAGTAGCTTGAGCTCATTTTCTTTTTGTTGTTTTTCTATTTTTAACAGGTTGTTTTGACCTTCGTAGAATTTTTTTGTGAGTAATAAGGCAAACGGAAAGGCCATTTCTTCTGCACTTTTATCGATCATTAAACGAACGAATTCAAGCCCCAAAGGGAACTTACTCCAATCGTTGCCACCGGTCCAAAACCCGATGGTATAATCGATACTCGTGATGCTAATCATCACTACTAGTCCAACGATGGTGTAGCGCAGGTATTTTTTTTCTTCTACCATTCTGGGAATGAGCCAAAATACAAAAATGGCAATGCTGGTTGTGAGCGTTAGGGCTTCAACGGGGAAGTCAATAAGGTACTCTCTTAAATACGCATTGCGTTGAGCGTATTTGTATGACTGTATAGAAAACGATATTAGAAAGTATGCCAAAAGCAAGTAAATGTCCGATCTGTTAAGCTTACTATTCATAATTAATTATTGTTATCTATTCGGTTTTCTTCTTCTTCTGATCCCGTTCGGGCTGCTTTTTTCTTTCCAAATTTACTTCCAAAACTGTAGCGAATGCTCAGTTGGATATTTTGTCTCGATTGATTGCTCTCAAGGGCAGCATTGATGTTGTTATAGTTAATTCCTCCAACGTAACCGCGATTGAGCATTTTATAAAAGCCTAAATTTACTTTTAATTTATCATTCATGAATTTTTTTCCGAAAGAAAAGTTGAGATCTGCAAACCAATTGATATCAGCACCTCCGTCCAAAGCACCGGTACCGTAGTTTCCGTTGAGCTCTGCTTGGATATTCCAAGGTAAGTTATAGCTAGCATGAGTAAACCAAATGAGATTCCATTTAGAGAGGTTTAGGGTGTATTTATCGGAAGTGAATTTGTTGTAGTTGACGATAACTCCTGTATAGCCTTCTAGCTTTTTAATGAAACTCAACGGTGCAAAAAGGCGAAAATTCCAATGATTGCGTTGGTCCAAATTGATGGTGCGTCGGCTGATTTCAGCGGTGCTGTCGTTTTGGGAAATGAGTCGGAACATGGCGTCTTTTGACTGGCTGTATCCAACGGTAAAAAACGGTTGCCCTTTAAAACTTAGGTTGAATTGGTAGTTGTGCGTAAAGGTAGGGCGGAGGTTGGCATTACCTACCTCTGACGACAGTGGGTCGTAATAGGTAACAAAGGCATTTAAGGTATTGTAGCTCGGTCGTCGAATGCGATAACTATACGATAGGGTGCTGGCTAATGAAGTTCCCATTTTTTTGGTCAAAGAAGCACTCGGGAAAAGCTTTGAGATGACGCGTGACTGCACGCTGTTTGGGTTGGTGGCAGTTCCTTTGGTGTTGCTGTGTTCGTACCGAAGACCTCCAGAAAAAGTCCATTGTTCAGTGGCGATGCGCAATTTGGAATACAAGGCACTGATGTTTTCGTCAATGAGGAATTGATTGCTTTGGTCGGCTTGGAACTGAAACCCTCCAGCAGCACCAGTATAGGCTTTTAAATCGTTATCCGTAGCAACCAAGGCTACTTTAGATCCTACACTTAGTTGAAATGTATCGTTAAAAGTACGCTTGTAATCCATTCTGAAGGTATTGATGGTATAGGCACCAGCTTGCTGATACTGCCTGGCAGTTACCGGAACCGTTCCTCCTTTTTGATAGATGGCATTGAGGTTGTCAGTGCGGTAATTCACGTGATTGTAATCGAATACCAGTTTGTGATGCTCGTTATTGAATTCGTAATAGGGGTTGATATTAAATACCTTTAAGTCTCGATCAAAACTGTTTTCCGAGCGCAAGGTTTGTGTGGTTCCATTTTCGGAAATGTGAGTGATGCTTGAGGAAATGCGTTCCGAATCGGTGCCCGTTCGTCCAAAATCCAATCCGAGCGTATGTTCGTCATTGAGGTAGTAATCCAGGTGGGTACCGAATCGAAGACTTTTTGGATTGTAAGGTTCGCGAGTAGCTTGGTCGTATACTGCGGACTGGACTTGGCGTTTTATAAAGAGGTCTTCTCTCCAGGTAGGACTCGAGTACCCCAATGACAGTTGCCAGTTCAGTTTGTTTTTATAACTGGCCAAGGAAGCCGAACTACCGTATTCAAGTCCTTGGTCTCTACCTATCCAGCTATTGATACTTCCGTGAGTGCCCAGTTGAATATTTTTCTTTAAAATAATATTGATGATGGGGCCAGAACCTTCTGCATCGAATTCAGCTCCGGGTTGTTCAATGAGTTCAACCTTGGCAATATTATCGGCTGGAAGATCGCGGAGCAGGGAGTTCAGATCCATGTATTCCGTAGTCTTGTTATTGATGAGGATGCGTACATCGTTACGTCCGGCAAAGTTGATGCCGTTGTTGGTGACAAGTACTCCCGGTACTTTCCGCATCACGTCTTGCAGGTTGGTGTTTTGCATTTCAGATTTTTCCAGGTCAATGACAAGTTTTTCTGCTCGCTGTTGAATTACGGGACGCTTGGCCTTAATTTCTACTTCACCGAGTGTTTCTGATGATTCTTTGAGTTGAAACGAGAAGGTTTTGTGTTCGTTTAGCGTAAAGACTGCTGTTTTTTCTGAGGTGAAGCCGAGTACTGAAACTTCTAAGAGGTAATTTCCTTGCGCGAGGCTTTCAAATTGATATTGTCCTTCGTCATTGGTGACAACTCCTTTGGGAGCTCCTTTCGGGCTGGTAGGGTATACGATGATATTGGCAAAAGGTACGGGTTGTTGGGAACTGTCAGTTATAGTTCCTGAAATGTTAAATTGTGCCCAGCTGGAAAGGTGGAGAATTAGTATAAGAACAATGGTACTTAGTGTTTTCATAGGTTGCCTGTTTAGTAGGTTTGCTACAAAAGTGCAGGCTATCAGTGATTTCCAAAAGTACATTCGGCTCAACTGGGATAAAAAACCGTTGAATTGTGAGGAATGAACGCTAAAAAAAAAACGACTCGCAGAAGCGAATCGTTTAATAGGTATTTTCTAGTGGCTATTAATCTCTTCTATTCGAGGCCGCAACGAGGCGTAACACCCAGTAGGCCAAAGTAGCTAATGATCCCAAGGCAGCGACGAGATAGGTGCGAGCCGCCCATTTTAAAGCGTCTTTCGAACCAGCGAGTTCTTCTCGGGTTACCATGTGTTTTTGCTCTAACCAAGCCAGGGCTCTGTTGCTGGCATCGTATTCTACAGGTAGGGTTACCAGGCTAAACAAGGTTCCCATTGCTAACAGGGCAACTCCTCCGGCAAGTACCCAAAATCCTAAGTTGGAAGTGGCACCTAAAACAATTCCAAACATGATTAAATAATTTGAAAATTGCGAGGAAATATTGACCATAGGAACGAGGTTAGAACGCATTTCTAACCATTTGTAAGCGCGTGCGTGTTGCACGGCATGGCCTACTTCGTGAGCGGCGACGGCAGCAGCAGCGGCATTTCGTTCGTGGTATACAGCTTCGCTGAGGTTTACTGTTTTATTTTTTGGATTGTAGTGGTCTGTCAATCTTCCAGGAGTGGAAATTACTTGAACGTCGTAAATACCGTGGTCTTGTAGCATTTTCTCCGCGATTTCAGCACCACTCATATTGTTGCGCAGGCGCAAACGTGAGTACTTGTCAAATTTCTTTTTGAGGGTGTTGCTTACGGCCCAGCTCAGCAAGGCAAATACCCCAATAATGATATAATATTCTAACCCCATAAATCTTTATAATTAATGTCTAAATAAATTCTATTTACTTAATACCTTTACAGCACAAATTATTCCATAATATAAGAACTTTAAATAAGCTGTCAAAATGGCAAAGAAACCATCTATATTAATCGTATATACAGGAGGAACCATTGGAATGGTTAAGGATTACGAAACAGGAGCCCTTCGCGCTTTTGATTTTAGTCAGATTTCGAGTAAGATTCCGGAATTGCAACATTTACATTGTAGTATTGATACCATTTCGTTTGAAGACCCAATTGATTCTTCAAACATGAACATCGACTATTACATTCAGATTGCAGAGATGATTGCAAAAAATTACCACGACTACGATGGCTTTGTTGTATTGACAGGTTCCGATACGATGTCGTATACCTCTTCGGCCATTAGTTTTATGTTCGAAAATTTGCAGAAACCCGTGATTTTTACGGGGTCGCAGTTGCCAATTGGCGACTTGCGCACGGATGCTAAGGAGAATTTGATTACTTCGGTACAAATAGCTGCGGCCCAGGAAAATGGGAGTCCAGTGATTCAAGAAGTAGGATTGTATTTTGAATACAAACTGTACCGAGCGAATAGAACGACCAAAATAAGTGCCGAACAATTTGAAGCGTTTTCTTCTATGAACTATCCACCACTCGTAGAGAGCGGTGTGCACTTAAACTTTAACTATCCTTTATTACTGCGTCCTGAAGGAAAGGCTGAGGACTTGATATTTAGAAAAAAGTTAGACAATAATATAGCCATACTCAAGCTCTTTCCAGGAATTACGGAACGCGTGGTGCGCAGCTACCTGCAAATTGAAGGACTTAAAGGTATTATTTTGGAAGCCTATGGTGCCGGGAATGCTCCGTCAGAACCTTGGTTTTTGGAGATTCTTAAAGAGTTTCAAGAGCAGGGGATTTACGTAGTAGATATTACCCAGTGTGAAGGAGGAAGTGTTATACTAGGGCATTACGAAACGAGTGCAGCCTTGAGAAACCTCGGAGTTATCAACGGTAAGGACATCACAACCGAGACTGCAGTAGCAAAAATGATGTATTTACTAGGTGAAAACCTGACAAAATCGGAATTTAAGCGATATTTCGAGCAAGCATTGCGTGGTGAGATGAGTAATTAAGGGAATGAAATTGTTAATTAATTTAAAATAACTGTTTGAATATCAAAAAATAAAGGGGAACTGTTAATGTTGATATATAAAACCGTTAATTTTTTTTTAAGAACCAACATTTTTTTGTTACTTGCCACTCTGAAAATAAAAATCTGCAATAACTGCGGGTAAAACCTGCACTTCTTATTGTTTTTTTATTAAAATCATAGTAAAATTTGTATTTTTAACCCGTTAACTATTTAAAATTAATTATAACAAAATGAAAAAAGTAGTAAATATCCTAACTGTAGCAGGATTTATGTTCTTAGGAGCTATTCAATCAACTTACGCTCAAGATGCAGCGGAAAAGACTTTTCACCAGGAGTTAAAGCAACGTTTCATCGAGGGGGATCCTAAGTTTATGGGGGTAGTATTAGTAGCATTAATCTTAGGATTAGCTATCGCTATCGAAAGAATTATATACTTAAACATGGCTACTACAAACACTAAGAAATTAGTTGCTAACGTAGACGAGGCATTGAGTTCAGGTGGTGTAGAGGCTGCTAAGGAAGTTTGTAGAAACACAAAAGGTCCTGTTGCTTCTATCTTTTACCAAGGATTAGAAAGAGCTGATGAAGGATTAGAAGCTGCTGAAAAAGCTGTAGTTGGATACGGAGGAGTTCAAATGGGATTATTAGAGAAAAACGTTTCTTGGTTATCTTTATTTATCGCATTAGCACCGATGTTAGGATTTATGGGAACTGTAATTGGTATGATCGAGGCCTTCGATAGAATTGCAGTATCGAATGATATCTCTCCAGCAGTAGTAGCAGGTGGTATTAAGATTGCACTTTTAACAACTGTATTCGGTCTTATCGCTGCGATTATCTTACAGATTTTCTACAACTATATCATCTCTAAAGTAGATAGCATCGTAAACAACATGGAAGATGCTTCAATCTCTTTAATCGATTTATTAGCTAAGTACAAAAAATAAGAATAGAATATGAATATTAATAAAATTTTAACCGTACTGGTAGCCATACTTTCTATTACTGGAGTTGCGATGTATATCAACGTATCTTCAATTGATAAAGAGGAGGTAGCTGCATTAGATAGCGCCGTATCGATGTTAGTATCGTATTCTTTTTATCTTTTTATAATAGTAGTATTAGTAGCAGTGTTGGCTTCTCTTTGGGGAATGCTTAAAAATCCAGCTGCTTTAAAGAAGACTTTATTAGGTTTAGTAGCCCTAGGAGTAATCTTTGTGATTTCTTATATTTTATCATCAGATACTCAAGTTTTAGGAGCTGATGGAAATGTTTTAACTCCACAAGGAGACGTTTCTAAGTGGGTAGGTACAGGAATTACCTATAGTATCGTTTTAGGTGCTGTTGCAGGGTTTTTCTTTGTATGGGATTTATTGAAAGGACTAGTTAAATCGTAAGCAGATATGGCAAGAAGAGAAAACCCAGAAATTAATGCAGGTTCGATGGCAGATATTGCCTTCTTGCTCCTTATCTTTTTCCTTGTAACTACTACAATGGACGTGGATTCAGGTATCCCTAAAAAGTTAGCTGAAAAGACAGTTGTGGACCCACCAGTTGTAAAAGAGAAAAACATATTCCAAGTAAGTATCAACCGAAACAACCAGTTGTTTGTTGAGGGAGATGTAATGGAATTGAAAGACCTTAAAGCTGCCGCTATCAAGTTTATTGACAACGGTGGAGGTAAAGGTAACCCAATCGGTGGAGTAGGAGAATCATTACCATGTGATTACTGTAAAGGGGAAAGAAACCCAGAATCATCAGATCACCCTAACAAAGCAATTATTGCTGTGGAGAGTGATAGAGGTACTGAGTACGGAACGTATGTAGCTGTTCAGGACGTTTTGTTAAGTGCTTATACGGAATTGCGTAATAGATTAGCACAAGAGAAATACGGAAGAAGCTACACAGAACTTGAAAAAGCATTTAAAGATAGTGCCAATAAGAATCTTGATTTAAAAGCGAAAGTAAAGTATATCAAAGATAGGTATCCACAAGTTGTTACCGATTCTGAGCCAACAAGTGTAAAATAATAACGTTAAAACAAGGAGTATGTCTAAGTTTAAAAAGAAGAAAAAAGGATTGCCAGCGTTATCGACGGCATCTTTACCGGATATCGTTTTCATGTTATTATTCTTCTTCATGGTAACTACTACAATGAGAGAAACCGATTTAGCGATCGAAAACCCTCGTTTACCTCAAGCTTCAGAAGTGAAGAAATTAGAGCGTAAAAGTTTAGTAAGTACAATCTATGTTGGAAAGGCTAAGGATAGCAAATACGGTGACGGATACAACAGAATTCAGTTAAATGATAAAATCGGAACTCCAGAAGACGTTCCTGCTTTTATCTTAAATGAAAGAGGTAACCAAGCAGAGGAAGATGTTCCTTTTATGACCACTTCGATCAAAGCTGACAAAGAATCTAGTGTAGGTACTTTGGCAGATATTAGAGAGAAGTTGAGAGATGTAAACGCTCTTAAATTGAGCTTGTCTACGCATAAAGGAAGCAACATTCCTAAATAAAACTGCTTTGACAGTATACAAAAAAGTGCCTTCGTTTTCGAAGGCACTTTTTTTTGTGCAATTTTTTAAGCGGAAAACGTTGTACTAGTGTAACTTTGTTTTTATGAAAAAATGGATGTCTTTTTGTTTCTTTTTAGTGGCGAGTACCTTGCTTGCTCAAAAAGATTCACTCCGTGTCGGAGATCGTTATTGGGAAGATCAATTGTACTTGAATGTGAGTTATAATGTGCTGCAAAATCAGCCAGATCCCTTGGCTATGAGTAGTTTTTCGTACGGACTATCCGGTGGGTATATACGCGATATTCCCCTGTTGAACAACGGACAACTAGGAGTGGGGATAGGAGCCGGCTACGCCTACGATTCGTTTAATCACGATTTGATGCCAGTCCAGACCAATTCAGGTTTCGTTTTTCAGAAGAAAACCGATAAAGTAACCAATAATAAACTCCGATTACACAGTGTTGACATCCCGATACAGCTGCGATTTAGAACTTCGGAGGCCAATAAGTATACGTTTTGGAGAGTGTATGCAGGGTTGACCATCAGTTACACTTTTGGTCATAATTTTACCTATGATTTGGATGGGAGCCCCGTAAAGTTTAACGCCGTTCCTAATTTTAATAAATTGCGTTATGGTTTACAGTTGTCAGCAGGGTATGGTACGTTTAATTTCTACGCGTACTACGGCCTGACACCACTCTTTAAAAATACGAGTCTCACCACAGGTGAGCCCTTAGAAACTAGGATCCTTAAATTGGGCTTGAGTTTTTATTTATTATAAACCAAAGTAGACAAGAAACTGACAGCTGAAGCCTAAAAAGAACCCGATGTATACCTCGCGAGTAGTATGTGCTTTTAAATGCAGTCGGGCAGCAGCTAAAAATCCGGAAAGGATTACAAATACCGCTACTACTGCCAAGGTGCTTACTTGGTGTATGAGCTGAAATACTAAGAAGTATGCAGTAGCACCTCCCATAGACATCAAGTGTAAACTTGATTTTAAGCCGGTATAGAACAAAAAGTAGGTAATGATGAGTGCAAGTACGATTCCGTAAAAAAGATAGCTTAAATCGCGTACTATGGCTAATTGACTAAACAGTCGGCCCAGAAAATACAGCAAGGTAATCATAAAAAATAGTGGAATCTTCCTCTCTTTGATACTAAATACCTCAAAACTCTTAATCAATCCTACGGATTTCAAAAAGAATAACAGGAGTAACGGAATGATGTAGGTTGCGATAAACACGATGCCCAATACAGTGAATTGCTGGTCTTTGTTCATACTCATTGGTGAGAGTATAAAGTACAGTAAAATTCCAATTGTAGGCATTACAATTGGGTGTAATAGGGCGGAGAGGAGTTTGGGCCAGCGCATAGCGTTATATTTCTTTTCGTAAACGCGCAACGGGGATGTCTAATTGCTCTCGGTATTTGGCAACCGTTCTGCGGGCAATAGGATAGCCCTTTTCCTTGAGTATTTTTGAAAGTTTCTCGTCCGTTAGAGGTTTGCGCTTATCCTCTTCGGCAATCACCGTTTCTAGTATTTTCTTGATTTCTCTTGTCGACACGTCTTCACCTTGATCATTCTTCATCGATTCAGAGAAAAATTCCTTGATCAGTTTGGTTCCATAAGGAGTGGTCACGTATTTACTGTTGGCCACCCTCGACACGGTAGAAACGTCCATACTGATGGTATCGGCAATATCTTTTAAAATCATCGGTTTGAGCTTGCGCTCATCACCAGATAAAAAGTATTCCTCTTGGTATTGCATTATGGCGTTCATGGTGATTAGCAACGTTTGTTGTCGCTGTTTAATAGCGTCGATAAACCACTTCGCTGCGTCGAGTTTTTGTTTGATAAACATCACGGCATCCTTCTGTGCCTTGCTCTTTTCCTTGGTGTCTTGATAGCCTTTCAGCATGTCGTTGTACGCTCTGGAAACGTGCAGCTCAGGAGCATTTCTGGCATTTAAGGTCAGTTCTAAGTTTCCTTCAATGATGCGAATGGTAAAGTCAGGTACTATTTGTTCGGCTATCTTGTTGTTTCCAGCATAAGAGCTCCCTGGCTTTGGATTGAGTTTGGCGATCTCACTGATCACATCGCGAAGCTCTTCTTCTGTGATGTTGAATTTTTCTTGTAATTTCTTGTAGTGCTTTTTTACAAAATGGTCAAAGGCGTCCTCCAAGATTTTTATTGCGAGCTCCCTGCTAGCTTCTTGACTTTTTGCCTTGAGCTGGATAACTAAACAGTCTTTTAAATTTAAAGCACCTACGCCAATAGGGTCGAGTTTTTGAACTACTTCGGTTAAAATTCGCGCGACTTCTTGTTCTTCTGTGAAAATATTTTGCGTAAATGCGAGGTCGTCAACGATGTCAATAAGTTCGCGGCGGATATATCCGCTATCGTCGATACTCCCTACTAAAAATTCAGCAATGGCACGTTCTTGTTCGTTTAAACGGTACGTGTTTAATTGGGCTTTCAACGACTGATGAAAGCTCATCCCTGCCGCATAAGGAACTTGTTTTTCTTCGTCGTCAGAAGAGTAGTTATTGGCTTGGGTTTTATAACTCGGGTACTCATCATCACTTAAGTACTCGTCTATGTTGATGTCTTGAGTGTCAATTTTTTCATTGCCAGTATCATCGTAGTCAACCTCATTGTCGAACTGGTCGTCAAAACTATCGCTTTCCTCTTTTCCCGTATCCAAGGCAGGATTTTCTTCAATTTCCTGCTTTAGGCGCTCTTCAAAGGCCTGGGTAGGTAATTGTATCAATTTCATCAACTGAATTTGTTGAGGCGATAGTTTTTGAAGTAATTTGTGCTGTAAACTCTGTTTTAACATAGTTACAAATATATGAATTCGCAAAAAATAAAATCGCCATTCCGAAAGGAATGACGATTGTAACTAGTAAGTTTTATGATTTTTTTAGAACTCTGCATTTTGAGGGGTTCTCGGAAAAGGAATCACATCTCTAATGTTCCCCATTCCGGTAGTGAACAATACCAAACGCTCAAACCCTAAACCGAATCCTGAATGTACTGCAGTTCCGAATTTACGAGTATCGAGGTACCACCACAATTCTTCTTCTTCAATCTCTAAGGCCGCCATTTTCTCTTTGAGCACGTCTAAACGCTCTTCTCGTTGCGATCCTCCTACCATTTCTCCAATACCAGGGAACAATACATCCATGGCACGTACTGTTTTACCATCTTCGTTTAAACGCATGTAGAAAGCCTTAATACTCGCTGGATAATCAAACAAGATTACAGGACACTTAAAGTGCTTTTCTACTAAATAACGCTCGTGCTCTGATTGTAAATCCGCTCCCCATTCTTCAATTGGGAATTGGAATTTCTTCTTTTTGTTCGGCTTTGAATTCTTTAAGATATCAATCGCCTCTGTATACGACACGCGCTTAAAGTTATTGTCAACAACAAAATGTAGTTTTTCTAATAATGACATTTCACTGCGTTGTGCCTGTGGTTTCGATTTTTCTTCTTGAGTTAAACGCGTATCCAAGAAGGCCAAGTCTTCCTTACAGTTATCGAGTACGTATTGCAACACGTATTTGATAAAGTCTTCTGACAAGTCCATGTTGGCGTCTAAGTCGTTGAAAGCTACCTCTGGCTCAATCATCCAAAACTCCGCTAAATGACGGGTTGTGTTTGAATTTTCTGCTCTAAAGGTAGGTCCAAAGGTATAAACTTTCCCCAATGCCATAGCATAGGTTTCTGCTTCTAATTGTCCTGATACCGTCAAGTTGGTTTCTTTTCCGAAGAAATCTTGACTGTAATCTACTTTACCTTCTTCGTTTAAAGGCGCCTTATTTGTTTCAAATTGGCTAACCTTGAACATTTCACCAGCTCCTTCAGCATCAGAACCCGTAATAATTGGGGTGTTAACGTAGAAGAATCCGTTTTGTTGGAAATATTGGTGTACCGCAAACGACAGTGCCGAACGCACGCGCATTACTGCACTAAAAGTGTTGGTACGAACGCGAAGGTGAGCATTTTCACGTAAAAACTCAAAACTGTGCTTTTTAGGTTGAATAGGATACTCCTCTGGATTTGAGTCACCGAGAATTTCAAGATTGCTAACATTAATCTCTACTTTCTGACCCTTACCCTGACTTTCTTCTAACGTACCCGTGATGCTTACGGCAGCACCGGTAGTAATTCTTTTAAGCAATGCTTCGTCAGTATTCTCAAAATCTACAACACATTGGATATTATTAATAGTCGAACCGTCATTTAGAGCAATAAAACGATTGCTTCTAAAGGTTCTCACCCATCCTTTTACATGTACTTCCTGTAAAAACTTATCCGATTGTAATAGTTCTTTTACGTTACTTCTGTTCATTATTTCTTAAATTCTTGTATAAAAACAAGCAAAGATACTTTTTTGCTACAAATTGAGCAACGAACAGGGTATAAGTTTATTTGTCTTCTTTAGGTGGTAAAATTTTGAAGTTCGTTTCCTTGAGTACTTTTTTATTGGCAATCTTCTTTTCGAACGATAGCAATAGCGATGGCAACAACAATAGGTTAGAAACCATAGCGAGTAACAAGGTCACTGAAACCAATCCTCCTAGAGCGATGGTACCACCAAAACTAGATACTGTAAATACTAAAAAGCCAAAGAAGAGTACGATAGAGGTATAAAACATACTCACCCCAGTTTCGCGTAAAGCTGCATACACTGCGGGTTTAATTTTCCAGTTGTTTGCCAGCAGTTCTTGTCGGTATTTTGCCAAGAAGTGTATGGTGTCGTCCACAGATATTCCGAAGGCTATACTGAACACGAGGATGGTCGATGGTTTGATAGGGATGTCAAAGAAGCCCATGAGTCCCGCTGTAATGAGCAGTGGAAGCATGTTTGGGATCAGTGAAATCAAAATCATTTGAGGTGAACGGAACATCCACGCCATGAATATAGAAATCAGTACGATTGCTAAGGATAGTGAAATCACGAGGTTCTTGATCAGGTAGTTGGTTCCCTTTAAGAATACCAACGCCTTACCGGTAAGTGAAACTTTGAATTTGCTATCCGGAAACTGTCGCTTAATAACTGCCTGCAGACGCTCTTGTATAATGTCCATCTTGTCCGTTCCTATGTCCTTCATAAAGGTCGTAATACGAGCGTAACGTCCGGTAGCATCGACAAAGTTTTTTAGCATGTCCGCATTGCTTTTTGAGTTCTTGGTATAGGCCAGTATATAGGTCTTTTCCTGACTCGTAGGCAATTGATAGTACTTGGGGTTTCCGTTGTAAAAAGCCTGTTTAGAATACTTTACTAAATTGGTCACCGCTATTGGTTTTGACAATTCAGGGAAGGTTTCTATGGTTTCGTTGAGTTTTTCAATCTTTTTGAGAGTAGACAGTTTCATCACTCCTTTTTCGCGTTTGGTGTCGATTAAAATCTCTAAGGGCATGATCCCTCCAAACTCGTGTTCGAAAAACTTGATGTCTTTATAAAATTGTTTACCGCGAGGCATGTCTTCAATCAAACTTCCAGAAACGCGGATTTGATACAACCCAATCATACTTAAAATAATTACGATAACGGTTGTGATATAAATGCTAATTCGGTGTCCTTTTACGGTGCGCTCCATCCAATTTACTACGTCTTCCATCCACCTTTTTTCTAGGTGGTTTAGGTGCTTCTTTTCAGGAAGCGGCATAAAACTGTAGATGATAGGGATAATCAGAAGCGCTAAAATAAAGATGCTGATGATGTTTACGGAGGCTAAAATTCCGAATTCGCGCAGCAACTGACTTTTGACAAATACAAACGTGGCAAAACCAGAGGCCGTAGTAATGTTGGTCATCAAGGTCGCATTACCGATTTTAGAAATAACGCGTTGCAACGATTTTGCTTGATTTCCGTGTTTCTTTACTTCTTGCTGGTATTTGTTGATTAAGAATACGGCATTAGGAACTCCGATTACGATGATTAACGGCGGAATAAGTGCTGATAATACTGTGATTTCGTAGCGGAACCACCCGATAAATCCGAAGGCCCAAGTAACGCCAATGGCAACTACGAGAAGCGTAATAAAGGTAGCTCTAAACGAACGGAAAAAGAAGAAAAAGATAAGTGCTGTAATCAAGAGAGCCCCAAAAACGAAGATTCCCATTTCTTTCGTGATATTCAACGAATTTAGGGTTCTGATATAGGGCATTCCTGAAACGCGTACCTGAATACCTTCTCTTTTATTAAAGGCTTCGATGCTCGGTTTTAGAATTTCCGTAATAAAATCGGCACGAGCAGGAGTGTTGATAATATCTTT
This sequence comes from Tenacibaculum sp. AWR4_210, assembly GCF_056160945.1. Lineage (NCBI taxonomy): Bacteria > Pseudomonadati > Bacteroidota > Flavobacteriia > Flavobacteriales > Flavobacteriaceae > Tenacibaculum > Tenacibaculum sp. AWR4_210. The sequence goes on along the minus strand of NZ_JBSWYF010000007.1, from coordinate 177,298 downwards.
TTTGAGGTAGATTGCGGTTTGCAATACGCCTTTTTCATTGTACAAAAGATTTTCGTAGAACGGGAGTTTTTCAAAGAGTTGTTCTTTGATGGCAGCGACTTCTTCGGGTGTTTTAGGTGGTTTACTAAAGAGCGGTTCTACGATGAATTTACGGTTTTTACGATCGGCTTTCAGTTGTTTAACATCGGCGATTGAAACGGTAAAATCTACTTGATCTACTTTTTCAAATGACTTGGTTAATTGGTTCCACGCATTAAATTTCTCAGGTGTAAAAATGGTACTGTCTTTCACCCCGAGGATAATGAGGTTCCCCTCTTCACCAAAGATTTCCAAAAACTTGTTGTACTCCACGTTGGCTTCGTGGTCTGTTGGTAGGAGGTTGGCTTCCGTATACGAAAACCTCATATATTTAGTTTGGGTGACTAAAAGTCCAGTGATCACAGCAATTAGAAGTAAAACAAAGTATCGATTTCGCAAAATGAATCCTGCGATCTTAGTCCAAAACGTCATTCAAAAAAATTTTAGCAAAGTTAGGTAAATGCAACCAATTAAAGCAAAAAAAAAGAGTGTTTAAAAACACTCTTAATAAGTTATGTTTTCCGTAATTATACAGTCATAATTTCCTTTTCTTTAACGGCGAATTTCTCGTCAATAGTCTTTACGTATTGATCCGTTAAAGTCTGAATATCTCCTTCTGCGTTTTTCTTCATATCGTCAGAAGCATCTGTTTTTTTAATGTCGTTATTCGCCTCTTTACGAGCGTTTCGAACACCAACTTTAGCGTGTTCCGCTTCAGCCTTAGCCTGTTTTGCTAAATCTTTACGGCGCTCTTCAGTTAAAGGCGGAACGTTGATGATGATATTTTCACCATTGTTCATGGGGTTAAATCCTAAATTGGCAATCATGATAGCCTTTTCAATTTCTTGGAGCATGTTTTTTTCCCAAGGTTGGATAGTGATGGTACGAGCGTCAGGAGTATTGACGTTTGCAACTTGCCCTAAAGGAGTAGCAGATCCGTAGTAGTCAACTTGTACATTGGCTAACATGGCTGGTGATGCTTTTCCTGCACGAATACTGCGTAACTCTTTTTCTAAATGCTCAATGGCTTTATTCATGGCCTCTTTGGCTGAATCTAAAATAAAATCAATCTCTTCGTTCATTTTTAATCTATTTAGAGGCCTCTATTGGGATAAGAGGCATCGTATTATCATTTTAATTATTATCAACAACGGTACCAATAGGTTCTCCAGAAACTAATTTTAATAAGTTTCCTTGGGTATTCATATCAAATACGATAATTGGTAACTTGTTTTCTTCACTCAAGGTAAAGGCGGTCATATCCATAACTTTGAGGCCTTTTTCGATAACGTCTTTAAAGGTGATGTTATTGAATTTTACAGCGTCTTTGTCTTTTTCTGGATCGGCAGTATAAATTCCGTCCACGCGTGTCCCTTTTAAAATGGCATCTGCATTGATTTCGATGGCGCGAAGTACTGCAGCGGTATCTGTAGTAAAATACGGATTTCCAGTTCCAGCACCAAAAATAACCACGCGTCCTTTTTCTAAATGTCTGTTGGCACGTCGTTTAATATAAGGCTCAGCAATTTCTTTGATTTCGATAGCGGTTTGCAAACGCGTTTGAATTCCGGCATCTTCGAGGGCACTTTGCAAGGCAAGTCCGTTAATACAGGTTGCCAACATACCCATGTGGTCACCTTGAACGCGATCCATTCCATTACTAGCACCTGCGACACCGCGGAAAATATTTCCTCCACCGATAACAATTGCTACCTCAATACCTTTGTCTACGACTTGTTTTATTTCTTCAGCGTATTCTTTAAGTCTTTTAGGGTCAATTCCGTACTGACGTTCTCCCATTAAGGCTTCACCGCTCAATTTTAAAAGAATTCTCTTGTATTGCATAATTTTATTGAAAGTTGCGCAAAATTAATGAAATTTTTTCATTCTTTTTTAGGGGCATAAAAAAACCATCCTGAAAAGGATGGTTTTTATACTTTATAGAGTAGAATTACCCTAAAGTAACTCTTACGAAGTTTTGTACTTCTACTTCACCGAATGATTTAACGTACTCAGCAACAGTTTTCTTTTCGTCTTTAATGAATTTTTGATCCAATAAAGCTTGCTCTTGATCTAAAGTAGTGTTATCAGAAACGAATCTTTCCATTTTTCCTGGTAAGATTTTGTCCCAGATTTGCTCTGGTTTACCTTCTGACTTTAACTGCTCTTTAGCAGCCTCTTCAGCTTGCGCTAAAGCTTCGTCAGTTAACTGTAATCTTGAAACGAATTGAGGAACGTTCTTTAAGGTTTTCCCTAAACGACCTAATTCTTCGTTATCTTTGATGATAGCAGCAATTCTAGCTTCAGTTTCAGAAGCTACATAAGCAGGGTCGAAATCTTTGTAAGATAACGTAGTTGCACCCATAGAAGCTGCTTGCATCGCTAAGTCTTTAGTTAAAACATCAGCGTTGTCAACAGAAGAAGTTAATCCAACCATAGCAGCAATCTTACCTACGTGTGTGTAAGCACCTACGTAAGGAGCTTCAATTCTTTCGAAAGAAGTGATATCGATTTTTTCACCGATAACTCCAGTTTGCTCGATTAATTTCTCAGCAACAGTCATACCTCCAAAATCAGCAGCTAAAAACTCTTCTTTTGTTTTGCAGTTGAAAGCCACGTCAACAAACTCAGCAGCTAATTGCTTGTAAGAATCGTTTTTAGCAACGAAATCTGTTTCACAAGCTAATACGATGGCAACACCGAAAGTGTTATCCTCGCTGATTTTAGTAATAGCTACACCTTCACTTGACTCACGATCTGCTCTTTTAGCAGCGATTTTTTGTCCTTTTTTACGTAAAATCTCAATTGCTTTATCGAAATCACCTTCAGCCTCTACTAATGCTTTTTTACAATCCATCATACCGGCTCCGGTAGTTTCTCTTAATTTTTTTACGTCTGCAGCGCTAATTTTTACTGACATTTCTATCGTTATTTTTAGTGGTAAATATTTTGTTGTACAAGGTATAAAAATTTAAAGGCTCCAATGTGATGAAACCTTTAAATTAAAATTATTATGCTTCTTTTGCTGGTGCTTCAGTAGCTTCCTTTTCAGCTTTCGCTTTTTCTTTGTCAGCTTTTCTTTCAGCTAAACCTTCCGAAATAGACGCAGTAACATACGATAATACTTTGTCGATAGACTTAGAAGCATCGTCGTTCGCTGGGATTACGAAATCGATAGGTCTTGGGTCAGAGTTCGTATCAACCATCGCAAAAATTGGGATGTTTAATTTTTGAGCCTCTGCAACAGCAATGTGTTCTTTCTTAACGTCAATTACGAATAAAGCTCCTGGTAAACGAGTCATATCAGCAATTGAACCTAAGTTCTTTTCTAATTTCTCACGTTGACGGTTAATCTGTAACTTTTCTCTTTTCGATAAAGCGTCAAATGATCCATCTTGCTTCATTCTATCAATAGAAGTCATTTTCTTAACGGCTTTTCTGATAGTAACGAAGTTTGTTAACATACCACCTGGCCAACGCTCAGTAATATAAGGCATGTTTACAGCTTTCGCTTGTTCAGCTACGATGTCTTTAGCTTGCTTCTTAGTCGCAACGAATAAAATCTTACGTCCAGAGTTCGCTATTTTTTGTAAAGCTTGAGAAGCCTCGTCAATCTTAGCTGAAGTTTTATACAAATCGATGATGTGAACACCATTGCGCTCTGTATAGATGTATGGAGCCATGTTTGGGTTCCACTTTCTAGTCAAGTGTCCAAAGTGAACACCATTTTCTAATAATTCTTGAATGTTTGCCATTGTAATAATGTGTTTACGTTCTGTTTTCGCAATATTTCAGTAGGTAAATACGTCTGAAATATTTAGATACTAAACTGTTTAATAAAATTGTAAATTTTAAAAATAACAGTTCCGATAAACGATTAACGCTTAGAGAACTGGAATTTCTTACGTGCTTTCTTCTGACCAAATTTCTTACGCTCAACCATTCTTGGGTCACGAGTCAATAATCCTTCTGGCTTTAAGACTGCTTTGTTTTCTTCGTTGATTGCAACTAATGCTCTGGTAATAGCTAAACGAATTGCCTCAGCTTGTCCAGTTACACCACCTCCGTAAACGTTTACTTTGATGTCATACGCCTCTAAGTTTTCAGTTAACATTAAAGGTTGTTGAACTTTGTATTGTAAAGTTGGTGTAGTGAAATAGTTTTTAAACTCTCTCTTGTTGATAGTGATGTTTCCACTTCCTTGTGAAACATAAACACGAGCAACAGCTGTCTTTCTTCTACCTATTTTGTGTACAGTTTCCATTATTTAAGATCGTTAAGGTTAATAGCTTTTGGGTTTTGAGCTGATTGGTTGTGCTCAGTACCTGCGTAAACATATAAATTTCTGAATAACGCGCTACCTAATTTGTTTTTAGGTAACATTCCTTTTACTGCTTTCTCGATTAATCTCGTAGGATCTTTTTCGAACATTTCTGTAGCAGTAAGCGATCTTTGTCCTCCTGGGTAACCCGTGTGACGGATGTATGACTTATCAGTCCACTTTTTACCAGTTAAATTGATTTTTTCAGCGTTGATGATTACAACGTTGTCTCCACAATCTACGTGAGGAGTGAAATTTGGCTTGTACTTACCTCTAATAAGTTTTGCAACTTTAGAAGCTAAACGACCCAAAGTTTGTCCGTCCGCATCCACTAAAACCCACTCCTTGTTTACTGTAGCTTTGTTAGCTGATACTGTTTTGTAACTTAATGTGTTCATAATTACACGATTAGTTTTTGTCAAATGATTATTAAATATGTTTTTTCCTTTAAAAAGGACTGCAAAATTACAATTATTTATTTTATTGACAAATAGAACGTTAGTTTATTTACGAAAAAAGGGAATTACCACCGTAATTCCCTTTTTATTTGTCTGTATTGTTATCCTTATTCCACTTTTTGATCTAATAAATCAAAGAATTGATTTAAACGTGGAAGGATGATAATTTTTGTACGTCTGTTTTTCGCTCTGTTCGCTGGAGTATCATTTTTTACTAAAGGAACGAAACTACTTCTACCCGCTGCAATTAAACGGCTAGGCGCAACTTTGTACTTGTTTTGTAATTCGCGTACAATGGCTGTTGAACGCTTCACACTTAAGTCCCAGTTGTCTTTTAAACTAGAGTTCTTGCTAGTAGGAGTGTCATCCGTGTGTCCTTCAATCATAACGTCCATCTCTGGTTGCCCGTTTACAACAGTCGCTACTTTCTCTAATACCTTAGAGGCTTTGCTGTTGATAGTATAGCTACCGCTCTTGAATAATAATTTGTCAGAAATTGAGATGAATACTACAGTCTTTTCAACGTTTACTTCAATGTCTTCGTCGTCAATACCTTGTTGTAGTTCTTTCTTTAAGTGGAAGGCAACTACTAAGTTCAAGGAGTCTTTTTTAGAAGCGGCTGCTCTAATTTTGTTGATGTACTTGTCTTTTTTGCTTAACTGTGATAAGGTTTCTTTAATGTTGTCGTTAGCACCTTGAGTCAAAACTGTTAAGTCACCTACTTGCTTTAACGTCTGCTTTTTGTCTTTGCGCAAATCGTCTACGGTAGTTTGTAACAAAGCAGATTTTTCTTCATAGCGCTCTTTTTCAACTAAACACTTGGTTAAGTTCGTTTTAGTAGCTACTAATTCTTCCTTTGTTTTTTGATGTTCAGCCTTTAACGCATCGAGCTCCTTGGTAGAAGCACATGACGCCATTAATAAGGTCACTGCAAATAATAAAAATGCTTTTTTCATGGTTAAAAAAAATTTATTCTGATAGAAAACTAAGGCAAATGTATAAAAATGCAGCAATAAAAAACAGAATTAACAATCTTTTATGATGTTTGAATACTGTAACTTTGAAGCAAAATTTTTTCGTTATGATGAATCGTTTTTTATATGCAACCTTGTTGTTGTTTGCAGGGTTGATTTTAGGGTGTACGCCTGAAAAGAAGCCCGTATTAACCGCTTTGGAAGGACAGGTGTTCGGTACTACTTACCACATCAAATACGCCGATAGTGAGTCGCATCAAGTAGCTATTGATAGCCTGTTCGAGGCCATTAATAATTCGTTGTCAACCTATTTACCAACTTCTGATATATCACGTGTGAACCGCGGGGACAGTACCGTGGTAGTCGATGCCTATTTCGAGGAGGTATTTGCGAAGGCCAAGAGTATTTACGAGGAAACCGATGGATATTTTGATCCGACTATTGGACGCCTAATAGATGCCTATGGTTTTGGTTCTGGTAAAGAACGCAAGAGTTTAAGCCCTGAGGAAATTAAGAGTTTAATGACTGGGGTTGGATTTGACAAGGTTCGATTAGCTAATAAAAGAGTGTATCGCGATAATGATAATATCGAGTTTAATGTCAATGCGTTTGCCAAAGGCTATGGTTTGGATATCATCGGACGATTTTTTGAAGGCAAGGGTATTCACGATTATTTGGTGGAAATTGGAGGAGAAATTCGCGCTCGTGGGACAAAGTTGGGAACCCCCTGGAAAGTGGCTATTGAGCAACCCAATGAAGACGGTACGCGATCCGTTCAAAAAATTATCCCTCTGGTGAACGAGTCTATGGCAACTTCTGGTAATTATCGAAAGTTTAAGGTCAATGAAAAGGGAGAGAAAATCGTTCATACCATCAATCCAAAAACTGGATTGGCTCAGGAGAGTAATTTGTTGAGTGTCTCTGTTCGCGCTCCAGGTGACTGTGCCGATGTGGATGCCTATGCAACAGCCTTTTTGGCCATGGGTATGGAGCGAACTAAGGAGTTTTTAAAGAAGCGTCCCGATTTAAAAGTGGTGTTGTTGTACAACGATGCCGATAATAATTTACAGGAGTTTACAAACTAGGTTTGGTACACACCGGTAAAATTTCTCCGCGCATTAAAGCATATCGCTCCACTAATTCTGGGGCGATTTTTTTTGTGTAGTCTATTTCAGTTACTTCAAAGCCTATACTGCGCAATTTGTCAAAATAATCCCTTCCGTATACGCGAACGTGGTCGTACTGACCAAAAATTTTTGCGCGCTCTACAGGGTCTGTAATGCTGTCATCTTCAAAGGTATGCGCTCTATCCATTTCTTGCGGAACTTGGAAAATTCCCATTCCTCCTGGTTTGAGCACGCGATAGAGTTCGTGCATGGCCTTGGTGTCATCAGGGATGTGTTCGAGAACGTGGTTGCAAAAGACGAGGTCAAATTCGCCGTCTTTGAAGGGCAAGTCACAAATGTCTGCTTTGACGTCTGCGATTGGAGATTCTAAATCTGTGGTTGTGTATTTCCAGTGTGCTTGTTTTCTGAAAATATCTAAAAAACACTGCTCAGGTGCTACGTGTAATACCTTTAAATGTTTGGTGTTTTCAAAAATATGCGTGTCGTTTTTGAGGTAGAGCCAAAGCAGGCGATGACGCTCTAACGACAGGGTAGAAGGAGAAAGCGCATTAGGGCGCTGGGTTCCGTATCCGTACGGAAGAAACTTTTTAAAGGATCTTCCGTCAATAGGATCGGTATAAGTTGTTCCCTTTAGCCACCAAGCAATCACTGGGCGTACCCAATAGCTCGCTTTGATGAGTATCGGTCTGGGAATCGTATTTAATACGGCTTTAAAAACAGACACGATTTACAGTACTAAAGGTTGTTGTCTGAACTCGTCTTCTTCGTTGCTCTCAATACCTAAAGCTTCGTAAATGTATTGGAAGGTAGACAGTAATTCTGGCTTTCCGTCAACGATGGCAATATTGTGTTCAAAATGAGCACTTGGCTTATTGTCGAGAGTAGTAATGGTCCAACCATCACGGTGTTGTTTGATGCGGTGCGTTCCGAGGTTGGTCATGGGTTCTATAGCAACTACCATTCCTTCCACGAATTTTTTACCTCGTCCTCTACGACCGTAATTAGGCATTTCAGGATCTTCGTGCATTTTTCTTCCCAATCCGTGTCCTACCAATTCACGAACGACGCCGTAGCCGTGTTTTTCGGTAAAGTTTTGAATGGCAAAACCTACATCTCCAACGCGATTTCCAGCTTTGAATTCACGGATTCCCACGTACAAACTCTCTTTGGTCACATCGAGAAGTTTTTGGGTTTCCGGTGCAATTTCACCTACGGGAAACGTATAGGCATGATCTCCGTAGAAGTCATTTTTTAGGGCTCCACAGTCAATAGAAATAATGTCTCCCTCAACAAGTGGTGTTTTGTTAGGAATACCGTGTACTACCTGCGAATTAGGACTCATACAAAGTGAGTTCGGAAAGTCGTAAAGACCCAAGAACCCAGGGATAGCTCCTTGTTCGCGAATAAATTCTTCAGCAAGTTTATCAAGTTGTAACGTAGTAACTCCTGGCTTTACTTCTTTGGCAAGCATTCCTAAAGTTCTCGATACTACTAAGGCGCTTTCGCGCATAATTTCAATTTCTTCTCTCGTTTTTGGTTTGATCATGCTAAAAATATTGAGGCGCAAATTTACGTTTATTTTTGATATGGATGCTTATAGGGAGCTCCAGAAATTATTTTTAAAATATCGGCTTCTATCGTCGAACCATCAACAGGGTGTTCTACAAAACGCCCGAGTTCTTTTCCGTCTTTGTAGAAAATAAAGGTCGGTACGCGTTCTAGGTCATATCCTTTTTCTAAGCCATTGGCTTTCTTCGATTTGTTTACAGTAACGAGTTCAAGGTTTTTATAGTCAAAGTTCGCCGCGTCTAACAATTTGTAAAAGTTAGGGATTTCTCGTTTGCTATCATCGCACCAGGTTCCCATAAAACCTTTGATACGGATGCCCTTTAGTTTTGATTCTAAAGCTTTGGCAGTTGCTGCATCAATGTCGTAGTACGAGTAAAAGTCGTTAAACCATTCACTGCCGTAAGGTTCTTGTTGGAAGTCTTTTTTGGTAGCGATTCCGACGAGGTTTCCTTTTTCGTTTTTAGCGGCTGGGAACTTTTGTACACTTCCACAGCTTAAGAGTAAAAGAACTCCGAGGAGATAAAAGGTGTTTTTCATGAGTTTGCTTATATTAGTGAATGTTGCGTCATTTCTTTGGGTTGTGCTACTCCCATTAATTTGAGTACGGTAGGAGCGATATCACCGAGAATTCCATTGTCGATGCTTTTTAATTCTTTGTCGATTAAAATCATCGGTACCGGATTCGTAGTATGTGCCGTGTGTGGACTACCATCTGGGTTAATCATCGTTTCACAATTTCCGTGATCGGCGATTAAAATAGTAGTGTAGTCGTTGTCAAGGGCAGCGGTAACCACGTCGTTCACGCAGTGATCCACAGCTTCACAAGCTTTCACCGCAGCTTCAAAAACTCCTGTATGTCCAACCATGTCTCCATTCGCGAAGTTTAAGCACACAAAGTCTACTTCTTTATTGTGTAACTCAGGAACGATGGCATCTCTTATTTCGTAGGCGCTCATTTCCGGTTTTAAATCGTACGTAGCCACTTTTGGTGACGGACATAATAGTCGTTTTTCTCCGTTGAATTCCGATTCTCTACCTCCTGAGAAAAAGAAGGTGACATGCGGGTATTTCTCGGTTTCAGCGATGCGTATTTGTTTTTTGTCAGCAGCTTCTAAAACTTCTCCTAAGGTGTTAACAATGTTTTTATTGTCATAGACCACGTGGATTTGCTCAAAACTGTCGTCGTAATTGGTAAGAGTAACGTAGTACAACGGTAATTTTTTCATTTGGAAGTCACTGAAATCCTTCTGGCTCAAAGCCTCAGTGAGTTGTCTACCTCTGTCGGTTCTGAAGTTAAAGAAAATCACGACATCGTCTTCTTTAATAGTTGCTACAGGCTGTTCTTGCTGGTCAACCATGACAATCGGTTTGATAAACTCATCTGTTATCCCGGCTTCGTAGCTTTGGGCGATACTGTCGAGTGCATGGGTACTCTTCGTTCCTTTTCCTGCACACATCGCCTCGTACGCCAATTGAATGCGTTCCCAACGCTTATCTCGGTCCATGGCGTAGTAACGTCCGGTAATACTAGCCAAGGTTCCGGTAGTTGCTTGCATGTGCTTTTGGATGTCTTCAATAAAGAATTTACCCGATTTAGGATCACAGTCGCGTCCGTCGGTAAAAGCGTGTAGGTATACATTGTCCAATCCTTGGTCCGCAGCAGCACTTAATAAAGCTTTTAGGTGATTGATGTGCGAGTGTATTCCTCCGTTGGAAACCAGTCCTGCAAAGTGAATGTTTTTTCCGTTGGTTTTGGCGTATTCGAAAGCAGCGAGCAATGCTTGCTCCTGGGCTAAGCTTCCGTCTTCGACAGCTTTGTTGATTTTTGCGAGATTTTGATAAACAATTCGTCCTGCCCCTAAGTTCATATGTCCTACTTCGGAGTTCCCCATTTGGCCTTCCGGTAGGCCTACGTGCTCTCCATCCGTTCGGAGTTCAGCATGCGGGAATTTATCGTATAAACTGTTGATAAAAGGAGTTTTTGCATTGTAGATAGCAGATACCTTTGGGTCTTGGGTAATTCCCCAACCATCGAGTATCATGAGTATTACTTTTTTGTTCATCGCTTTCAAATTATAGGGTAAAAGTACAAAAGATTTTCTTGGATTAAGAGAATAAAAAAACTGGAAAGCAATAACTTTCCAGTTTTTAGAAATACTCAGTTTTCTGAGACTAATGAGAACCTAGTTTTTATTTTGAGATCACAATTTTTTTTGTGAACGTTTGCCCGTTTTGAGTACCTGTAAGCAGGTAGATTCCGTTAGGGAGCTCTGCGACAGAAATACTAGTTTTTCCTGCTGTAGGTTGCACTGTCTTAGTTTTTACAACGCGATTTTGTAGAGTGCTAATGCGCAATACAATTGCTGAGTTTACCGTACTTTTTAGCGTTAAGAACTCAGTTGTTGGGTTTGGGTACACTTGCAGATCGATACCTGTAGCATCGGTATCTTCTCGCAGTTGAATGCTGTAATCTTCGACCTCTCCAAAATAGCTGTCTTCGCCACAGGCACTTGCTGCTTCGTTACTTCCGTAGGCATAGCGAATGCGCATGCGTAGTTTTTTGTCACTAACCGCTGTTGTTGGAGGGGTGATACTCGCTGAATAAGGACCTGCTTGGTAAGCGCGGTATACTTCTTCTTCAAGTTCAAAGTTGCCGTTATTGTTCCAGTCAATCCAGATAGCCACATTATTGTAGCTCCAATGACCATTAGAAAGTTGTACTTGAACGGTAAAGGCACTATTTTTTGAGAAGGTAGCACTCAAGTGACTGTAGTCATTGTAAGGGGTGTGGGTACTCGTATTGTTAACAGCTCCAAAACGAACATTGGAGATGTATGAGTCGTTTCGAGTGGTGCTGGCTTCACAGTAGTTTACAGTACTAGTTTCATTGAGTTTGATGCTGTAGTCTTCCACTTCACCAAAGTAGCTGTCAGTACCACAAGGAGTGATTTTTGATTCACTACCATAGCTGTAACGCACGCGCAGGCGTAAGTTCTGATTCTTTACTGCCGTTGACGGAATGTCAATTTGAGCTTGGTAAGGACCTGCTTTATAGGCGTGGTATATTTTTTCATCGTCAGAAAAGGTTCCGTCGTTGTTCCAATCTACCCAGGCTCCCATTGCATTGTAGCTCCAGTGATCATATGTTGTTTTAATGGCAAAAGCGAAGCTTTCGTCGGCGTTTAGTGCGATGCTCTTGTTGGCATAGCTCGTATAGGCACTTCCTTCACTGGCTTGTACCGCTGTTCCGATAGTCACTTTTGTGATGTAAGAATCGTTACGGGTATTTTGCGCCGTACAGTAGGTGCTAGGGACACTGGTGTCGTTATCCTTGATAGTTCCTGTGGCGCTGCTACTTCCTGATTGGATAGTATAGGTTTCAGTATTTTCAACATCACGGTCGTCAATTGCGGCTACAAAAATGCTGAATTCACTGACACCTGCTGGAATACTAAGAGTGTTTTGTGAAAGTGAAACCCCTTTGTTAAAAGTTGGTGTTTCGAAGTCTTGCCCTTGAAGGGCTGTTTGGTTATTAATCGTAAACGGAACCGTTGTAGTAGTCGTTGTTTTAGCACTTAAACGCACGAGGTGTGTTAACGTGTTTCCTTCCGTTTCAGTTGCATTGGCAATGCTCACTACTGTTGGGGCAGGAGTGGTGATTCCTTTTTTGATGAGCAAGCCGTAGTCTGCTGTGTTTCCACTGTCGTAACTTCCGCAGGCCGTTTCTCCTCCATTGCCATCCACGAAGTGCCCCGTAACTCTCAATCCGATGCGTTTACCTATCGCAGCATTTTCGGGTACGGTTATGGCTTGGGTAAATTGATATTCTTTGGCGCTGTTGTAATCAGACGATTTTACTTCCTTACTAACGATGAGTTCATCACTGCTAAATTGACCGTCAAAATTCCAATCGGCCCATACGCGAACTCTGTTGATATCACTATCACCACCATTTCCTTTTTCCGCTTTTAGCGTAAGGTTGTACGAAGATCCAGTGGTGAGTTCTGTACTGACAGTATGGTAGTAGTTGTAATAATTACTCAGACCAGGTTGGTGGTCGATGGTGTTGAGTTGAACTTTGTTAACGCTGAAATAGGTTCCGTATTTCGGATTGGTGGCACAATACTGTAGCCTCGAGGTTATATAGTCTTTTTTAGTTACGGTTTTGCGTTGTCCGTTTTTGGTGGTTACAATTAATGAAACGTCGTAGCTACCCGCTTCTGGGAAAAGAATTCCTTTGGGGTTTTTTGCTGTCGAGACGGCTGGGGTGGCTCCTTCAAAAGACCATGACCACGATTGAAGTTCGTCGTTGTTAGCGGCATTCGAGAAATCACTAAAGTTTACGGGTTCGGAGAAGTTTACGGTAGTAGGATGACCAAAAAAGTCTACTTCGAAAGGCGTGTTTTTATCGATCACTTGCAGTCCGTAATCTTCTGATTCGCCGCTGTCAACAGTTGAACAGGCAGTGTCTCCTTCGTTTCCTTGCACATAGTGGGCCAAAACTCGGAAGGCCGTAGCTTTTAGTGGCGTGTTTGCAGGGATACTTATAGTTCCGTTATAAGTGTAGTTTCCTTGGGCATCCGTTTGTGAGTTTTTGTAGCTGTGGCTAATCACGAGTTCATTGTCTTCAAAAATAAAGTTGGCATTGGCATCTAGCCAAACCTGAATTCTCAGATTGTCGTTGGCACCACCTGCTCCTTTGTTTGTCGTGATACTAATAGGATAAGATTGCTGTCTTTTAACCTTGTGCTTTACAGCATTTGTGTAGTCAGAAATTCCGTTGTATCCTGTAGGGTTGCTATTGTTGTTAAAGGTTACATCTGTAATATGGGTATAGGTTTTATAGCGTATATTCACATTACAGTATTCGGTATAGGGGTCTTTAAATTCCAATGAAATATTATCGATACGATCTTTGTACAGTTGACTAGTACCTCCCGTGATACTTGAGTTTTTAAAAGCTATAGCGATGGCTTTTGAATCACTTGCCTTGTGAGCAGCGGCAGTACCTGTAAGTTGAAAGGTCGCACTTGTAGTACTGTTTAAAGTGATGCTCGCGTTCAATCCTTGAGGTACATTACTCACTGTAAAATCAGTGCCATTATTCAAGGTTCCAGACCCTTTTGTAAAGGTACAGTCGTGGCAGTTGAGGGTAAGCGTTTGTTCAATGACTCCGTCATTTAGGTAACGTTCAGTAAGGCTACTCGAAGAAGCTGTAATTCTCGGTCCTAAATCGCCAGTCAATCCTGTCGCTGCTAAATTGCTAGCAGTCCAGAGCGTATTTCTAGTAGGAGAATTTTCTAAAGCATTAATCATCCGTGCTACCTGGCCTTGAGTGAACATTTTGTAGCAATCGGTATAATCCATAAAGTTTTCGTTATTGATTTCCTGATTTAAGCAGTTCTTGATAACGCGACATTGCGTCCCTCCGGAATGTTTTTTATGTGAGGGAGTATCAGCAACACCATCACCAGCATTGGGGTCGTTGGTACATACGCCACCGTTAAAGGTGTGGGGTAGGTCTAAATAATGACCAAACTCATGGGTGAGTACCGAACGGAAGTTTTCGTTGGTGTTACTGCCGAGATAACTACCGTTGTAAACCACACGAGCTAGATTTTGGTCGGACATGGCTTTGTTGGGGTACCAAGCAACACCTGAATTGTAAAAGTCACCATCGCCATAGAGGTCACGTGTGATGTAAACATTACAGTATTTGTAATTGTCCCAAGCTACTCGTTTTACCTCGGCCGAGCTGTAATTTCCCATACCAGAAGCTTCGTTGTGGTATACAATTCCCGTAGTTGGATTCCCATTCGGATCGATTTTTGCCAATTTGAACGAAATGTTCAGAGGCTGTTTGATTTTGTCAAAGGGAGCATCAATGGTGGTGTAGTCCGGATTGAGTCCTTGAAAGTCTTCATTCGTTTTGCGAAGGGCTTCTTCAATGATGGCCTGTGTTACTGTGCTTCCGCCATTGTAAGTTTTACCAAATACGTGAAATACCACTGGAATAGTAAACGATTTTGCAGCAGTATTGCGTTGATGGAGGTGTTTGTGCACCTTTTTTCGCAGTTGCTGGAGTTCTTGCTTAGCTCGTTTATTCATTTTGAATAAATTGTCCATGGCATGGTCCGTACCACAGCCAGTGTCTTGAGCTTGTGTGTAAAAACACGACAGTGTTAAAGAGCTAATTAACAGTAGCTTTTTAACACGTGAGAAGGGTTTTGTGTTTAGCATAATTTTTAAGTTAAAACATTAGTTTCTGGCAAAGTTATTGGGCGACTTAAGTCACTTTTTTGCGAATACAACCCACTAATGGTATAATTTTAACTTAAAAATTGAGTATTTGTCAACTTATTAACATAGTTGTATGGTATTGTTTAGTGAATGGTGTTAATGAGATAACAAATAAGTAGTACAAAGCAGCCACAGGCAACAAAGCCTAACACTAGTTCTCTTTTGTTTTCCTTTTGTAGTTGTTTTCGTATGGTATGTAATTGTTGTGGGCTAGCTTTCTTTTTAAACTTTAAGGGCGCCGAAGAACGCAGTGTTGAAACCGATTTTTTAAAGGTTGGTTTAGGTTTTCTTTGGTTGTTTTTGATAGAGGTAATCATAGCAGATACCGATCCTCCAAAGCTCATAAGCAATTGTTTTAGGTTAGGTGAATAAGAAATAAAATACAAGTAACAGCAGTCCTACAAAAGCAGCTACTTTTAAGAGAAGGTCACGTTGCTGTTCCCTTTGAAGACGCTCTCGAATGCAATCCAATGCCTCAGGTGTGGCAGTTCTCGGTGCCGTAGGAGTATCGTTGCAACCCTCGGAACGGGACGGGTTTGTGTGAGGAATTGTTTTTATCTTCTCTAGGGTGCTCGTACGCGATCGCCGCAAGCTCTGCACTTTTTTGTGCATATCTGTAGCTGGTCCAAATCCGAAACTCATAACTTTTTTCTTCAAAAATAACAAAAATCCCCACTGAATACAATGGGGAATACTATTTACTGGTATTTTTTGATAGCTGCTTTGATTTTTGCAATTCGATTTTCAGGATCCGGATGCGTACTCTGAAATTCAGGTATTCTATTGGGGCCTGCAGCTTGTTTTAGAATTTTCATGACGTTGATTAGGTATTTCGGATTGTATCCTGCATCGAGCATGAGTCGGACTCCTAATTCATCGCTTTCCAATTCGTCACCGCGTCCATTTTTTAAAAGGGTTTGTTGGCCTATGCTATTAGCGAGTTCTCCGAGGTCTGCACCGACAGAGGCTCCCATGCTTAAAAGTTGCCAAAAGTTTGCTTCTGTAATACGTTCATTGGAGTGCTTTCCTAATACATGGCCGATTTCGTGTCCTAATACTCCAGCGACCATGTCGGGGTTGATTTGTCCATTGCTGTCGGTGAGCTTAGAAAAAAGCGCATAGGTAATAAAAATTTGTCCTCCTGGTAAAGCAAAGGCATTGATGGTTCTATCATCGCGTAAGAGGTGAAACTCGAACTGATACCCCGAGTTTTTAGCCACGGTATTGTTGACGAGCTGTTGCCCTATACGGGTAACGTATTGTTGGTATTGGGCATTGGAATGGAAACCGCCGTGTTGTTGTGCCATACTGGGTTTTTGTTGCAGACCGATAGCTATTTCCTGTGCGGGAGTTAAGCTAATGGATTGCGTTTTTCCTGTATAGGGATTTTCCGTTTGTTGACTACATTTACGGAGGTAGGCAAAGGCAACGATGACGACGCCTAGGATTAAGCGAACTTTAAATCCACCTTTTCTCATGGTTGTTGGGTTTTGATTTTTTGTGTACTGCTAAAGGTACGATATATAATTTAACGAGAATGAATTTTTTGTGACCTATAAAAGGTGTAACTTTACCCAATAAATACACTAGGGTATGGGAGTTAACTTTGAATTTAATGAGGTAACCAAGAAGTTGCCAAAGCATTTACACAAGTTTATTGTAAAACAGCCATATGATGAATACACGGCTCAAAACCAGGCAGTGTGGCGTTATGTGATGCGAATGAATGTTGATTATCTGAGTAGAGTGGCGCATCATACCTATGTTAAGGGGCTTGAAAAAACAGGAATTTCTGTAGAGTCAATACCGCATATGGACGGAATGAATAGAATTTTAAAAGATATCGGATGGGCAGCAGTGTCTGTTGATGGATTTATTCCTCCGAATGCTTTTATGGAATTCCAGGCCTATAACGTACTCGTAATTGCATCAGATATGCGTACGATTGATCATATTGCATATACGCCAGCACCAGATATCATTCACGAAGCAGCCGGGCATGCCCCCATCATTGCTAACCCGGAATACGCAGAATATTTAAGACGATTTGGAGAGATAGGCGCAAAAGCGATCTCCTCATCCAAAGACTACGAAATGTACGAAGCCATCCGTTTACTTTCGATTCTGAAAGAAGATCCAAACTCTTCCGAGAAAGCGATAGCAGAAGCGCAAGAAAAAGTAGAGTGGTTGCAAGATAATTTAGGGGAAATGTCGGAAATGGCCAAAATTAGAAACTTGCATTGGTGGACAGTAGAGTACGGTTTAATCGGGAGTTTAGACGACCCTAAAATATACGGAGCTGGTTTGCTGTCGTCGATAGGAGAGAGCAAGTGGTGTATGCAACCCGAAGTAACAAAGTTACCCTATACTTTGGAGGCTTCAGAGGTGAGCTTTGACATAACCAAACCACAACCGCAGTTATTTGTAACACCTGATTTTGCCCACTTAAGCCTGGTTTTAGAACAGTTTGCCAATAAAATGGCACTCCGAACAGGAGGACTTAAGGGAGTTGAGAAATTGATAGATTCGAACAACTTAGGAACCGTTGAATTGAGTACAGGAATACAAATTTCAGGGGTATTTACCAATGTAATTTCCGACGAAAATAACAAGCCGATATACATTCAAACTACCGGTCCTACGGCATTGGCAAACCGCGATAAAGAATTGATTAGCCACGGTGTTACTTATCATGCGGAAGGATATGGTAGCCCTGTAGGGAAATTGAAGGGAATAAATATCCCGATAGAGAATATGAGTCCGAGAGATCTAGAAGCCTACGGTATCTACGAAGGTAAAAAGGTCGATTTGGAGTTCGAAGGAGGAGTAAAAGTTTCTGGAGAAGTCATCACTGGAACTCGTGATTTAAGAGGTCATATACTGTTAGTTTCGTTTAAGAATTGTACAGTGACCCATGGAGATACCTTGTTGTTTCATCCAGACTGGGGAATTTACGACATGGCCGTTGGGGTAGATATCGTTTCTGCTTATGCAGGTCCGGCAGATGTTAATTCGTTCGGTGATGTAGGAAAGGTGTCAGAAACAAAAACACATAAAATAAGCTACTCGGAAAGCGATAGGGCACTCTATGCTTTGTACGATGAGCTGCGAGTAATGCGCAGTTCGGGAACCATTGACGAAGAGCGTTTAAATCAAATTTTTGAGGAAGTCGTTAATAAGTATCAAGAAGATTGGTTACTTCCATTAGAACTTTACGAAGTGGCACAAAGCGAAGGGTTTAGCATAGCAACCCCAATTCGCAATTACTTGGAGGACTTGAAAAGTAACAAAAGCTACAAAACCTTATTGGAAAACGGGTTACATTTGTTGAGTAATGTCCAACAAGTATAATATGGGATTATTTAATTTATTTAGAAAGAACAATATGAGCAACGAAATCAAAGACTATTTAGAAAAAGGTGCTGTAGTACTTGATGTAAGAACTTTAGCGGAGTGGAATGACGGTCATTCTGACGGTGCAAAGCACATCGTGTTAGATACCATTCCTCAAAATGTAGAGGAAATCAAGGCTTGGGAAAAGCCGGTAATTGCAGTATGTAGAAGTGGAGGACGCAGTGGTCAAGCAACTCAGTTTTTAGCAGGACACGGTGTAGATATCATCAACGGTGGTCCTTGGCAAAATGTAGATCAGTATTTATAGTCTGTGAACTGACAAAATATTAAAAGGAACTATCCGCGGATAGTTCTTTTTTTTTGCGCTGTGATTAGAAATTGAGCTAAGTTCGTAGCAAAGTCATTTCTTGTTCATACCTATCTTGGGCCTGTTACATCATCTAACTAAAGGTGCCTTATAAGTTTAATTTTCGTGAGATACTAGTATTTTAGAACTGCATGTGAGGGTATTCTTTTTGCAGTTGTTCTCTTTTACGTGCCAAACTCGCTAGAAATTTCTGATGTTCTTGCCCATTAGGATTAAAAGGTCTATGTGCCATTCCTTTTCTGACGGTAGCAACGCGTTCGCGGACGCTGGCAGTAGTAGCATCGATCCATGCGTTCGCAAATTTTTCCCAGATATAATCAATGGCCAACTCGTTAGGGTGTACCATATCACGTTGATAAAAGCGATAGTCTCGCAGTTCGTCCATTTGAATCTCATAAGAAGGAAAGTAATGACAGTGGGCGAATTCGTCGCAAAGTTGATGTACAGCATGCAGTAAATGAGCTTTACTGCGTTGGTTTTCGACTATACCATCTTTGATATGACGTACCGGAGATACTGTTAGGATGATTTGAATATTCGGATTGTAGGCTTTTACCAAAGCCTGAATGGCTGCTAGCGATTCATAAGTATCGTCACTGGTTAAGAGCTCCTTTAAAAATTTTTTTTGAGGTACTTTATGGCAGTTCGCAACGTGTTTGTCCGAAGCAATATGACGGTAAACCCATGCTGTCCCTAGTGTTATGATAAGGTGGCTGGCGTTGCGTAATTGTTCGTGTCCGTTGTGGATTCCTGTATTTAAATTAGCTAATAAGCTTTCACTATCTGCTGAACTTAACGAGGAGTGCGCATCGAAATTATGCCAGCGCTCAAGGTGATAAAACAAGTCGTCTTCATGGTAAAGTTCTCGATTGATAGCTTTCTGAACCAGTGTTTCTATCGCTTTGGGATGAAAGGCGATGCCCAGTGGATTTTGATGGGTATAAAATTGAAAATACTGCAGTTTGTTACCGATATTTTCCGAAAAACAAGAGCCCAAAAGAAGTATTTTAGAGTGGTAGTTGATACGGTGAAATTTTTGTGGTGGTACTGGTACTTCAGTGATGAGGTTCATAAGGCTAGTGACTTAGTCTGATTTGAGTAATCTAATATTGCGTTGAATGAGCAGTAAAATTAAGCAATAATCTAATAGGTCAGGGTTGCTAAGGCTAACTTCAATCGTTTTTTTTGAAGAGAAGATATTTCCTTTTATAAGGAAGGTGCCTACGGCCCGTTGATTGGCGTAGAAGATGCGTGTTCGGCTAAACCACGATTTGTTTTTCACTGAGAGTGTTAGCTTGTCGTTGATAAGCATTTTTGAGTTACTGTCGTGGTATTGAATTGCTTGTATGCGATTACTAGTGTCGGTAAAAGAAATGTCGAAAACATAGGAAAAAAAGCTGTGTTTTCTGCGAAAGTTAAACACAGTTTCCTCTGCAGCATCGCTAATGCGAAAGTTAGCAGGTTTGAACCAAGGTCTGATTAACTCTGATGACCATAGGAGCTGAGTGCCTCTCGTTATTGTGGCAGTTTTGTAATTGGTGTTGTAAAGCAACTTCATCGCGGTCAGATTTGTTCAAAAGGGAGGTGTGTAACAAGCCAGTTTTTTAATAAGCTCCTGTCCTCTTCTGAGATATGTAAAAAAAGAAGCTGGTATTTCTTTGTAGGGGTACTGACTACTATCATATTCGGGTAAATTTTTACACTACTCTCTGTATCGATTGGAATATGTTGCGTGCTATGACCATCTGAGTACTGTAAGGTGGTATCGGATACCCTGAGTATTCCTGATTTTTTTACCTGTAGACTTTGATGGATTTCTTTTAAGCAAAAACAAACAAATATCAAGCCGATAATTCTGTACGATGGATCAATATAGATGATGAAACCAATTATAGGAAGTAGGAGTATGTTAAAAGCTTTGCTGCTTTGGGCCATATCACGATCACGGACGGTTTCCAATTTAAATACTACTTCTTTTTTTTCAGAGGGTTTGGGTTTTAAGTACAGCGAATACAGGTTGTATAGGAGGAGTAGGCCATATACTACCTCGTAAAAGTACCTAGGAAGAGAAAACAGGAATGCTTTGCCATCGCTATCAAAAAAGAACTTGGCAATATGGTATAGGATGAAAATACCAAATATCGTGTTGAATAGAATTTTTTTGTAGGAGTTTTTCATAACGTGACCAAAATAAAAAAAACCTCTGAATTTTTCAGAGGCTTTTTAATTTTTTAGACGAGGTAGTCAACGGCTTTTTCCAATACTTTTGGAATTCCTCCTGGATTTTTACCTCCTGCAGTAGCAAAGAAGTTTTGTCCACCACCACCTCCGTGGATGTATTTTCCTAGTTCTCGAACAACTTTACCAGCGTCGTAACCTCTTTCGTTAGCAAGGTCTTTGGAAATATAACAAGTGAGCATTGCTTTTTCAGCGCTTGGCGCAGTAGCGAATAAGATAAATAGCTTGTCAAATTCACCACCGAGTTCAAACATGAGGTTCTTGATGCTTCCTGGGTCTAGATCTACTTTAGTAGCTAAAAACTGAACGCCATTAACTTCTTTAATTTGATTTTTTAAATCTCCTTTTAAATTCTTGGCTTTATCTTTTAGTAATTGCTCAATTTGCTTCTTCAATTGAGCATTCTCTTCTTGTAAGCTCGTTACCGATTTGCTGAGGTCTTTTGGATTTTTTAAAAGTTGTTTTACGGCATTATAATTGCGCTCGATGTCTTCGAAATAATCACCTACCGCCATATTGGTAATCGCTTCGATACGGCGAATTCCTGCGGCTACAGCGGCTTCTGATTTAATTTTAAAATACCAAATATCACCAGTATTTTGAACGTGGGTACCTCCACATAATTCCATAGATTGACCGAAACGAATGGTGCGAACACTATCGCCGTATTTTTCACCAAACAAGGCAATAGCCCCCTCTTGAACTGCTTGGTCCATTGGGATATTGCGCTTTTCCTCTAAAGGTAAGTTTTCGCGGATTCTCGCGTTGACAAACTCTTCAATTTCTTCGATTTGATCACTGGTTACTTTTGAGAAATGTGAGAAATCAAAACGCAAATAGTTAGGGTTTACCAATGATCCTTTTTGCTCAACGTGATCTCCTAAAATGGCTCTCAAAGCTTGGTGTAACAAGTGTGTTGCCGAGTGGTTGCTCGCCGATAAACGCCTGAACTCATCATTTACGACAGCTTTAAATGTCGCAGTTAAATCAGTAGGTAAGGTTTTAGTGAAGTGAATAATCACATTGTTTTCCTTTTTGGTGTTGGTAATATAAATAACATCACCGTTTGGTGCTTCTATAGCTCCTTTATCACCTACCTGACCACCACCTTCAGGGTAAAATGGTGTTAAATTGAATACTAGTTGATATTGATCTCCTTCCTTTTTAGAGCTCACCTTTCGATAGCGCGTAAGTTTTACGTTCGCAGTCAAGGTATCGTATCCTACAAATTCTTCAACTTCGTCTTGTTTTACCAGTATCCAATCACCAGTTTCACTTGATGAAGCTGCTCTCGATCTATCTTTTTGCGCTTGCATACCTGCTGCAAACTCTTCTTCGTTAATTTCGTATCCCTTTTCACGAGCGATGAGCTGGGTCAAATCTAAAGGAAAACCAAAAGTATCGTAAAGCTCAAAGGCTTTTTTACCAGATACTACTTTTCCTTCGGTACTTTCAATAACGCGATCTAATAGCAATAGACCTTGGTCAAGGGTACGTAAAAAAGACTGCTCTTCTTCCTTGATTACATTGTGTACCAATGATTCTTGCTTGCGGATTTCAGGAAAGGCATCTCCCATTTGGTGTGCCAAGGTATCTGCGAGTTTGTAAATAAAGGCTTCTTTTTGGTTTAAGAAAGTAAATCCGTAACGAATAGCTCTACGCAAAATTCGTCTGATTACATATCCAGCACCATTGTTACTCGGTAATTGTCCGTCTGCAATGGCAAAACCAACGGCTCTAACGTGGTCAGCAATAACGCGAATAGCGATGTCTACTTGTTCGTCTTTTCCGTAGCGTACTCCGGTAATGGTTTCAATCTCGCGGATTAGCGGTGTAAAACAATCTGTATCGTAGTTAGACTGCACTCCTTGTAATACCATACAAAGGCGCTCAAACCCCATTCCAGTATCGATGTGTTTTGAAGGTAATTCCACCAGTGATCCATTAGCCTTACGGTTGTACTGCATGAATACCAAGTTCCAGATTTCCACGACTTGTGGGTGGTCTTCGTTTACCAACGATTTACCATTTACTTTAGCTTTTTCTTCTGCAGAACGGATATCTACGTGGATTTCAGAGCAAGGACCACAAGGACCTTGTTCTCCCATTTCCCAGAAGTTATCTTTTTTGTTCCCCATTAAAATGCGATCTTCAGGGATGATTTCTTTCCAAAAATCATAAGCCTCCTGATCCATTTTGGTACCGTCTTTTTCATCGCCTTCAAAAACGGTTACGTATAATATGTCTTTGTCTATCTTGTAAACTTCGGTCAATAATTCCCAAGCCCAAGCAATCGCTTCTTTTTTAAAGTAATCACCAAAACTCCAGTTTCCTAACATTTCAAACATGGTGTGGTGATAGGTGTCGTATCCTACTTCTTCCAAATCGTTGTGCTTACCAGAAACGCGCAAACACTTTTGAGAATCCGAAATACGTGTACTCTTTGGGGCGGCATTTCCTAAGAAGAACTCTTTGAACGGGGCCATACCTGAATTGGTGAACATTAAGGTAGGGTCATTTTTAAGTACCATCGGTGCTGACGGCACTATTTCGTGTTGCTTTGATTTAAAAAAATCTAAAAATTTAGCTCTAATTTCTTGAGATTTCATACCACTCCAGTATCTTATAGTTTGTTAATTTTTGCCTAAAAGTTCCTTAGTACAAGGAAGTTTTCAAACATTTTGTAAATTTGTGAGTTATTATTTGTAACCCTTAAATGAAGTTGCTCATTTAAAGAGCACAAAAATAGTATATTTAGCATTATGGCGAAAGTAAAATATTATTACGATCCTGAGACGCTTTCCTATAGGAAAATTGAGAGTAAAACCAGTGAAAAATACAAACGTGCTTTTCTCTGGATTACGGGTAGTTTACTTGTTGCATTTCTGGGCTTTATAGGTTTTAGTCAATTTCTATTAACTCCAGGAGAACGCGCTCAGAAACGAGAGCTGGAAAATTTGAAATTAAACTATGAACTCCTTTCGAAACGCTTGGATGAAAGTTCAGAACGCTTGTCGGAGTTACAAGATCGCGACAACAATATTTACCGTACCTATTTCGAGGCGGCCCCGATAGCGGAAGAGCAACGTAAAGCCGGTTTTGGCGGTGTAAATCGCTACAAGCACTTAGAAGGTTTTCAAAACAGTACCATCATTACCGATGCAACTAAGCAGTTGGATGTTTTAGCGAAACAAATAGCAGTGCAGTCAGAATCGCTTGATGAAATTGTAAACTTGGCAAAAGCCAAAGAAAAGATGTTGGCATCCATACCAGCCATTCAACCTGTGAAAAATGAAGACTTGAAACGCATGGCTTCTGGATTTGGAATGCGTTTGCACCCTATCCTAAAGAGTTGGCGTATGCACAATGGGATGGACTTTACCGCGCCTACAGGGACGCCTATTTTCGCATCTGGGAATGGAAAGGTAGTCAAAGCACACCGCAGTTCTACCTTTGGAAAAGTAGTGTACATAGAACACGGGTATGGTTATAAAACGATTTACGCTCATATGAGTAAAATCGTAGCAAAGAAAGGACAGAAAGTAAAACGTGGAGATTTAATTGGCTACGTCGGAAATACAGGAAGGTCTGCAGCTCCTCACTTGCATTATGAGGTGCATAAAAACGGACGCCCAGTAAATCCTATTTATTATTATTACGGCGATTTGACCCCAGAGGAGTTCCTCGCTATGCAAAAAGCTTCACAGCAAAAAGGACAATCGTATGATTAAGGAAAATCTATGCATGTAAATTTACCAGAAAAGAGATATTATAAAATAGGAGAAGTAGCTGATGCCTTTGGTGTCAATGCTTCTCTTATTCGTTTTTGGGAGAAAGAGTTTAAGGTGATAAAGCCCAAAAAAAATGCAAAAGGAAATCGTTTGTTTACCAAAGAAGATATCGAAAATTTTAAATTGATATACAACCTGGTAAAAGAACGTGGCTTTACCTTGGATGGCGCAAAGCAAAAACTTAAAAAAAATGCCCATGAGCTCGTAAGTAATCAAGAAATAATTACGAGATTAGAGTCAGTAAAGGCAGAGCTGTTGAAAATCAAAAATCAATTATAACAAATAAATTAAAAAATAATGAAGAAAGTATTGTTAGTTGTGGCGGTGTTAATTGGAATCGTCCTGTTCTTTTTTAGTCTGTTTATCAGCTTTAAAAACACAGCTGTAGAGTACGAAGAAAATGCCAAAACAAAATGGTCAAAAGTTGAAAGTGCCTATCAACGACGCAATGACTTGATTGGGAATTTAGTAAAGACGGTACAAGGAGCAGCAGATTTTGAGAAGTCTACCCTGACCGACGTGATTAATGCACGTGCAAAAGCAACAGCAGTTACCTTGAATACAGGCGATTTATCAGCAGCAAACTTAGCTAAGTTTCAACAAGCACAACAAGGGCTATCAGGAGCCTTGTCAAAGTTGATGGTGTCTGTAGAACGCTACCCTGACCTAAAAGCCAATCGTAATTTTTTAGAGTTACAAAGTCAATTAGAAGGTACTGAAAATAGAATTAGTGTGGCGAGAGACCGCTACAATGACGATGTAAATTTGTTTAACAAACACCTTAAAAAATTTCCAGGAAGTTTTTGGGTTGGTTTTACAGATTTCAAAGAAATGGATCGCTATAAGGCCGATAAAGGTTCGGAGAAAGCTCCAGATGTAAATTTTAAGTTCTAAGATGTCACAAGTTGAAGATTTTTTAAGCGCAGCGGAGGAACAGGAAATTGTCGCTGCCATCCGCGCCGCTGAAAAGCATACTTCAGGAGAAATACGCGTGCACCTCGAAGCACATACTGATAAAGTACATTACGATAGGGCCTTGGAAGTATTTCAAGGCCTTAAAATGTATGCTACGGAACAGCGCAATGGCGTTTTGATTTACGTGGCAGTAGTTGATAAAACTTTTGTTATATACGGAGATCGAGGTATTGACGAAGTGGTTCCGGTAGATTTTTGGGAAAGTACGCGAAATGCCATGCTCGCTAAGTTTAAGCAAGGCAAGTTTACCCAAGGAATAATCGATGGTATTTTGAAAGCAGGAGAGGAATTGAAAGCCCATTTTCCTTGGCAGGAAGGTGATGTAGATGAATTGTCGAACGAAATCTCAAAAGGGTAGTCTATGAAAAAATGGATAGGTATTTTAATAGGTTGTTTTTGGATGCTAGGAGCGACATCGCTCATGGGACAATCCTTTGAAATCCCAGAGAAACCAACGGGTAAAAATAAATATGTTTACGATGGAGCAAAGGTTTTTTCTTCTGTAGAAAGACAGTTGCTAATCGAGAAATTAGGCTCCTATGAACAAGTTACTTCTACGCAAATTTCCGTTGCGAGTATCGCCTCTACTCAAGGTGAAAATATTAATTACTTAGCAACAAATTGGGCGCATAAATGGGGTATTGGACAAAAAGATAAGGATAACGGAGTTTTTATCTTACTCGCTGTTAATGATCGAAAAATGACCATTGCTACAGGGTATGGAGTGGAGCATTTGTTGACCGATTTTATGTCGAAACGTATTATTGAACGCGAAATAGTCCCAGAATTTAAAAAAGGAAGTTATTATGCCGGAGTTGTTCGCGGTGTAGATGCTATTGAAAAAGTACTCAAAGGAGAATACAAAGCAAGTCCAGCAAACAATAAAAAAGGCGGTGGCTACGGATGGCTGGTTTTTGTTTTGATAGTGATCGTGTTTTTCTTCCTGGCGTCACGAGGTGGTGGCGGAAGAGGAGGGCGTTATCGCGATACCGGTGGTAGTATTTTTGATATGATTATTCTCAGTAACATGGGACGTGGAAGCTCAGGAGGCTTCGGTGGTAGTGATTTTGGCGGGGGTGGATTTAGTGGAGGCTTCGGTGGAGGAGGCTTCGGCGGAGGTGGAGCTTCTGGAAGTTGGTAAGCTCACTTTTTGTTAAAGCTCTAGTAACACTCAGGCAATGTTGGCACCGTAAATATGCAATGTGAAACTCGTAATAGAAACTGGTTATTAGCAAAAATAGCTCAGTTTTTATTTTAGCATTACCGTATATAAAATCTATAAATAAAGAGAGTTATAACGCTGTAGGCGTTATCTTTTATTGTTGCCAAGGAGAAGCTACCAATATCGGTGGCTTTTCTTATTTTTGAAGAAAAACTACTATGAAATTTACAGGATTTTTTTTGATGTTAGGAGTGTTTGTTGGTTGTCAATCAAAAGTGGCACCTCCCCAACATAAGGAACCTTTTTCAGTTATTGACATTATAGTATTGGCTTATACTGGAGGAGATGGGGAGTAGTAAGAAAGGAAGGTGGATAAACGATCGAGAATTAGATTTGTTGGAGGTGTCGGACTACGATGATGATTTAGATGAAACTACGAATAACAGTGAAATAGATAGTATTTGGACGCGTTTGCGTATTTCTGAGTCCGGGAAGTTTTCAGAAACCGTACTAAAAAAAGTACACTATCTCGGAAATGAGAAAATTGAAAAATAAAGGAATTACTGCGTAGGGGATTGGTATTGGTAACTGTTATAGCTGCTAATCTCTATTGAGAAGTTATTAGAATAAAAAATGAATTTTATGAGAAAAATGATGTGTGTATTGCTGATGGTGCTCGCCGTTCTTGCTTGCAATACGAATGAAGAAACAGTGTACAAATCGGATAATTTGAGTATTAAAAAGGTGGGGCCTCACAGTTATGTCCATACGAGCTTTTTAAATACGGAGCAATGGGGTAAAGTCCCTTGTAACGGTTTATTAGTACTCTCTGAAGGAAAGGCTTTGGTATGTGATAGCCCTTCCGAACAAGCAGTGGCTGAAGAGTTGATTAACTGGATCGAAAATGAGCAAGAAGCAAAGATTCAGGCGATGGTACCAACTCATTTTCACGTAGATTGCATTGGTGGCGCGCAAGCCTTTATAAACAAAAGGATACCGGTG
The DNA here is from genome assembly GCF_056160945.1 of Tenacibaculum sp. AWR4_210. Lineage (NCBI taxonomy): Bacteria > Pseudomonadati > Bacteroidota > Flavobacteriia > Flavobacteriales > Flavobacteriaceae > Tenacibaculum > Tenacibaculum sp. AWR4_210. Next base: position 149,582 of record NZ_JBSWYF010000007.1, on the reverse strand, counting down.
CTAGCCTATGAAAAAACTCAAGAGCTTTTGAAGGACAAAAATATAGCTGTCCGTGCCGTTCCGGGTACTTTTGAGATGATGATTGGAGGACGAGAAGTGGAGTGTCGTTATTTTGGAGCCGGACACACAATGGACAATATCGTTGTGTCAGTGCCAGGTGACGAGGTGTTGTTTGGAGGGTGCCTGGTGAAGGCCGCTGGGGCGAAAAAAGGTAATTTGGAAGATGCCAATGAAGCGGCTTGGTCAGGTACTGTACAAAAAGTAGCTGAGGCTTACCCAACTGTGAAAACAGTAATTCCAGGACATGGAGCTACGGGAGGAAAAGAGCTATTGGACTATACCATTACCTTGTTCAAATAGTCGTAATTCATGCGTGATATACTGCGCTCATACTGTATTTTGAGGAGGTTAGGGAAAAAAAATAAAAGTAGCGGATTTTATCTGTAACTTAGTGCTGTTCTAATGAGCAAAAGAGGAATCAAATACCTTAACTAACCGAACTTGGTACGAAAGTACATCACTCATTTGATGACTAATGCAAGCTTATTGGAAACTAACTACTATAACCACGGATTTTCCGTGGTTTCTTTTTGTGAAAAAAAGCCCTGAATAGGTTGTATTCAGGGCAGCTAACCAAACCTACATAAAATAAAAAAACTAATTTATTTCTAGTAGTAAAAAAACTTGTAAGCGCAAGTTTAACGCGTATTGTAAAAGCCGAAGCTTTTCAGCACATCTAAATTCAATAAGTAAAGTGAAAGTATAGCAATTGTACTTTCATAGCAGGTGCAAAATAGAAAAAAATATGGAAAAGTACCGCTTAAAAATGAAAAAATATCTGGTGAATTTTTTTGATGGATTTATTCGGTGTGTTTAAATATTTGATTATCTTAGGTATAGCAATAGCAGTAGGGGAAGCTGCTGTTGCGGATTACTAATATTAATAACTACTCCTGTTATACTACACAGTTTTTATAACAGGAGGACAGTAATCCGAAAGCTGCCTTTATTGACTTTAACACTTCTTTAAATACTAGGCAATTGATTTGTGCGTTTTTTCTTCACGGAAAAACCTACTAGGTACGCTGCGATTTGCTACTACTTGAAGTTTCCTTATTTTTAGTAAAATTTTGAATCATGAAAAAACTGATGTTCCTAACCGTACTCGGATTGAGTTTGAGTTGTTCACATTACGGGCAGTTAAAGTTGAAAGGGAATTTGCCAAAGCGTTTGGAAGAAGTTTCTGGCGTTGCCTTGGGGCCAAATGAAGGAGAGTTATGGATGCATAATGACAGTGGTAATGATGCTGTCTTATATTTGATAGATTCAAACGGAGCATTATTGCGTGAGGTAGCACTTCCCTTTGCCAACAGAGATTGGGAAGATCTGTGTTCTGACGGTGATACCTTATATATAGGAGATATGGGGAACAATAGGAATGATCGAACTAATTTGGTAATTTACAAAGTAAATGCCGCCCAAGAGCTGATAGGAAGTACCTACGAAACCATACGTTTTCACTATCCCGATCAGAAGAAGTTTCCGCCTAAAAAGAAAAAGCGTTTTTTCGATGCTGAGGCCCTCATCTATAAAGACGGGTATTTGTACCTCTTTACAAAAAGTAGAGTCAAAGGAAACTACGGAATTACCAAGCTATATCGAATTCCAGCAACAGCAGGCTCCCACGAGGCCGAGCTATTAGGAACCTACGAGCATTGCAATAAAAAACTATCTTGTTGGATAACTGGTGCAGCGATTTCTCCTGACGGTAACAAGGTGGCCTTATTAACTCATACGGAAGTCCTCGTATTTAGTGACTTTAGCGGAGATCACTTTTTTGAAGGAACAGTACATAGTTATGCCTTTGAGCACAATTCACAAAAGGAAGGAATCGCGTTTAAAGACAATACAACCTTGTATATCACCGATGAATACGCACATGGGCAAGGAGGAAATTTGTATGAGTTTAGCTTGCCACTACGATAAAAAACGATAGGCTAAAAGTGCCCATCCAGCCACCAAGAGGAGGCCTCCCAAGGGAGTTATAGGACCTAAAAATTTCATTTTTTTACCCTTGCTGTCCGAGAGAACAAGTCCGTAAATACTAAAAGAGAACAAACAGGTACCAATAATAAACAGCCAAGCGATACTTTTTTGAATAGTAAGTGATGAACTACCTATGACTAAAAGTACTATAGCGTGGTACATTTGATACTTAACGCCAGTTTCAAAGGATTTGAGTTGTTCGTCGTTGAGAGTTTTTTTTAAGGCATGAGCACCGAAGGCTCCTAGAATAACTGCTAATAAGCCAAAAATAGCACCGGAAAGTAGGGCAAGTTGCATTATTTGTGATGATTTAATTTATCTGTAGTCAAAAATACATTCTTTTTTACAGATTTTTCCGGCTACCATAGTTAATTGTGAGTAGGCAACCAACCTCGTTTTTGAATGCATGGCTCGATTTACCAGTTTGTGATGTTATCATTCGTGGGAGGTATGGCTTGACGCTGTATTTGACCTGAGAAGTACGTACAGAAAGTAAATGAATACTAGAGGTTTGGTAAGATAAAACAAAAGGCTGAAGTAAAACTCCAGCCTTTTGTTTTGGTTTAAAATGAGAATCCGACACTAAACGAGAGTCGATCTTCTTCACTGTTTCCTTTAAAGTAAGAGAGATTTAAGGTAAACATATCGATACCACTTATCCAAAGTGAGCCTCCGTAACTGGTATGCCATAGTCCATTGTTGATCGCTCTAGGGCTCCATACTTTTCCGTAATCGAATCCGGCAGTCACCCCGGCTTCTAGAGGAAGGAAAGAGGTTTTAATTTCTCCAAATCGCAAACGTAAATCACTGCTGTGGTAAAAGCTTTCAGTTCCTGTAAATCGCTGTCTGTTAAAACCTCTAAGATTGCGGTCGCCCCCAAGAGTAGCCGCCTGATAAAACTCAAATCGATTTCCAAAATTAATATGAGTTCCTACTTCCGAAGCAAATACTAACGATCTGTTCTGAACTAGATTTTGATAGATGGCCAGAGAGGTTTTGAGATATCCGAATCGCCTGCTGATATCATCAATCTTTGTTTTTGCACCCACAGAGAGTTCAAAATTCATCCCTTTGGTAGGGAAGCTCGGATCGTCAACGCGTTGGTGTCCTGCATTGACTTCACCACCTACAAAATAGTTAGTTTCAAAAATATTGATGGGGCTTTGTGCGTAGTTGTAAATGTTTCTGCCTCGGGTGTTTTGTACGCGAATTCCTTCGATAGACGAACGTACTTCGAGGGTATTTCCACCTCTAAATCTTCTGAGGAGTCCTAAGTTAAAGTTGAGTTCACTGTGTTTTACACGATAATAGTCGAGGTCGAGGTCTTGCTGAAAAGTGCTGGTATTTCCCCAGCCAAAGAAATTAATAGCATAGTTGTCACTGGTAGCCTTGGCGGCGAGTAATAAGCTCCAATTCCCTATGAATTCAGTAAACTCTCCACGGTAATTCACATCGAAACCGTTGATCCCTGAGTAGTAGTTTGCAGATAATTCATGTTCACTGGCAAAAGGACGTTTTTTAAATCCTTGTCTGGTATGCAGTACCGTTGCGCCAAAAAAGAATCCGTCGTCGGGGTTGCTCCCGAGGTTCGGAAGTACTACTGTTGTATTGTTTTCTATATCCCGATGGTTGTAGGTATTGCGGTGGTAGTTGTCCGAACGTAAATCGGCAGTTTCACTCGAGGGCGTTACCGTGTTTTTTTTCGATTTATAATCGTAGATTTTGGTCTTACGAGACCAACCAGATACAGCAGAACGATCGGTATACACATCGTGATCTTGCCCACCGATTAATCGGAGGAGGATACCGTTGTTTACCTTACCGGTAATCGTAAATTGATCGTCACCATTTAATCCGTAGAGTTGTAATTCACGAGTTTCCTTTCTGTCAAAAGTTCGGTGGTATATCGTATCGTTTTTACGCACTACCCATACTTCGGTTTGACGGTCGTTTTTTCTGTTTATTACGAAGTTATCCTTTTTATCAGTACCGACGATGTAAACTATTTTGGCTTGTTTTTCGTAATAGCGTTTTGCAATAGCTTTGAGTTTATCTCTACGGGCTTTGATTTTTTGTATGGTTTCTTCTCCATCAATGGCAAAAATGGCCTCAGGTAGCTTTTTTATTGCCGTTTCGATTACGGCATCACTGAGGTGAGTTTGAATGTACTCGGCTTCGTTGAGCCAATCATTGAGTGTTAGCTCGTTTAAAAATTCAGCATCGAAAAATCGCGGATAGTTATTGTACCACTTCATATCTCTGATATCGTAATCAAAGCTCTGCATGTTTTTTACCAGCGGAGTAAACTGCTTAAATACCGGGATGATAACTCCGTCAAATTTTGAAAAGGGTTGATCTCTGTCACGAGGAATTGGGCGGTAATAGGTTTTTCCCGCCTCGGTTTTAAAGGAAGCCCAGCGCCATTGATCTTCATGTCGATCCCAATCTCCAATAACCATGTCAAACAAACGCGATCGGATGGCCCATTGTTGATCGACAGAGTGCTTTCCATTTTTTCTGATTTTTTCTAGTACATCAAAAGTACTGATTATCTTTTTAGAGTTTCCGAAGCTGTTTACATCTTCACGGTTACCAGCAGGGCGTTCTTCGAGCAGGTATAATTCTCCTCCAAAAATGTCGTTGTATTGACCTAGAGCCGGTTGTTTAGGCATGTAATACAAGGTAGGGTTGGTATGGTAAATATTTACTGCTTCAGCCATATCTGGAATCACAAAGGCTGCGTAAGGATGTGACATGGTAAAAATGTCTTGAACGACATCTATTAAAAAAGTACCTTTTAAAATACCTCCCATAATTCGACTTCCGTCTTTGAACATGGAACGCAGTACGTATTGTTTCCCTTCTGGATTTTCCAGTCTTAATGAGTTCGTTTGATTTCCTCCTCCACGGCGGATTGGTTTTAGCCCTCCGTGAACTTTATCGAGTTCTAATACAGGTACCTGTACGGGCTTACCGTATTTTTCTCGGTGTAAATCGCCCCACATAAATTTATGAGCACCACTGACTTCCGTATCTTCTGGGTTGTAAATTGAAGTAGTTACAAAGGCTTTATGAGCTTCGTATTCGGAAAAGTCGGGAGTTTGTGGACGTTTTTTAGGAGCTATTATTTCGCGACTATACAAGAGTTTGTTTTGATCGGTAGTATTGGCTGCATAGTATTCAATAGCAGCGGAACCGTCTTTGTAAAATAGTAATTTGGCATATCCGTGATTACCGTAGGTAAAGGGAGCTCCATATCCTGCCAAGGCTGGAGATTGTTTGGAACCAGACCCGCTGACTACTTGTTTAAATCCGTCATTTTCTAAGTATTGTAAATTGTGTTCATGCCCACTGACAAAAACGATATTGTTTTTGAAATCATCTGCAATCAGCTCTATTTGCTGTATGAAATTTTGATAGTTTATATTAAAATTGTCGGTTTGTATACCCACATGAGATCGGAGCATGTTTTTAAATGTACCCAGTACTGGAGCGGGTTTCATATGGTCTTTCACAGAGAAGCTTCCTCCGTGAGGACCATTGCTGTACAAAGGGTGGTGCATGGCGACCACCACGTTTTTGTAGCGATTCTTTTTGAAGAGTCCCCAAAGTTCGTCGATAAAACGCTCTCTTGTTTTGATATCACAGTTTTCATTGATGGTGGGGTGGTTGTTCCAGTCTGTGATAAACCACTTGCTGTCTATGAGGATTAAGGTGAGGTTTTCGTTGATGTCAATTTTGTCCAAACCACAACCGTTTTCAGGTAAAAAAGTGTTTTTACCAAGTGCTTTCTCAACCATTTTCTCTTGACGCTTAAGTCCTTTTATGCCCTCGTACCAGTCGTGATTACCGGGAATAAAGATGGGAGCTCCTTTAAAATTTGTGAGTGCATCGATTTGTATTTGTAATCGGTGTTCGGCCAGGGCTCTTTCAGGGCTTTTTTTCGGAGGCATACCTACGGGGTAGATATTGTCACCGAGAAATAAGGCGGTACTGTTTTTAGAGGCAGTTGCGAGGTCTTCCTTAAAGTAATCCAAGCTGGTGAGTGAAGCTCCTAACTGCGCATTTCCCGCGTCTCCAATAAGGAAAAAGGTATGGTCAATTTCTTTGGTTATCGAAACTGTTGTAGGAGCTTTCTTATCGGCGTACTGTGCTTTGTAAGTAGCACAGGCTGATATAAAAGCAGCGAAAGTAATGAGAAGGTATTTTTTTTTCATGTTGTTAGTTGTCAGATTTGAATACTGAGTGATTGATGTATTTAGAAACGATAATTGCCGTGACAATCGTTAAATAGATTTGTCCGATTAAGCCCACTAATATCGCGGCTTTTTGGGCAACAGGTATCGCCGGAATTATTTCGCCATAGCCGATGGTGAGTAGTGTTATAAAGGAATAATACAGTAAACTATCGGCGTGAAATTTAAAGTTTTCACCGTTGTCAATTAAGAGACCTGTAAAGGCGTTCTCATGAGTTAGGTCAATGGATATAAATAAAAAGAATCCGAGAAACCCAAGGGCAATATAGCCTGATATCAAGCCTAAAATGACCTTGCGATCAACTTTTTGTTCATGCCAAACTTGTTTTATTATGCTGAGCGTTACGAAAATATTAATGATAAAGTAAACGCTTATTCGCGCTAAAAGATATTCGTTGGACCAACTGTCAGGACTTACCTGATCCCCACCAAATAGCAATAGAGAAAGGGAAAAAAGACCAATACAAAACCACATGATCTTTTTGTTCTTAGAAACGATTAAGACCCCTAATCCTGTGCTGATGGAATAGAGTATGGGCAGTACAATGCTATCGAAAAAAGTGATGGGAATTACCAAAGATCCAAACAAGGTACACAGTTGTATACCCAGAAACAATTCAAAGCGGTGGTCGTAAAGTTTGGTATACCAGTTATTCATAGTTTTGATTAATCATCGTGAATTGAACGAGTTGTTCGCCGTCTTTGTTTTTGAACACCAAGGTAGTCCCTGCAATTTCGTAGTAACGGGTGTCAGGGAGTATCTTAAAAAAAGCATCTTCGAGTTGAATGTCTGGACAGTACATTTCTGTTCTGACAATATTTTGATTTAATTCAAAACGATGGTTGGTAACTTTTTCAATTTTACCAGAGAAACGGTTGCAAGCACCACGGCCGTGAAAACGATTGGTTTTTAGGTTGAAGTAAATTCGTGGATTGTGCTGTTCTCCATCGGTCCTTATTTTTTTGTCTTGGATATAGGTCAGCTCCCAGGAGTTTTCCAACAGGCTTGTATCTTCGAGTGTTTTCGATAAAACTTCTTGTAAATAATAAGATTTGGACGATCCGTCGGCAGGAACTTGATGTTTTTTGTGCTCTTTAACGCGGACTTTTAACTGGTAAAGTACCCCGGGTTGATAGGTAAAGCCGTAAATACTGTCATAAAATAATTCCCAGTTGGCTTTTTTATTTAAGGCACTCCCTCTTTTGATACGCAAGCAATTTGTTTTGATTACCCCTTCACATGGTTGCTTTGAACTACTTACCCAAATAATTTCTTCTTTAATGTTCTTGGAGCTCGAACAGGTGAGGTTTAACATAAGTAGTGTTAGTAGATAGATCGTTTTTTTCATGAATGCTTATTAAATGAGAGGTCTTAATACAAAGCGGAGGGTTGTACAAATTTAATAAAAATTCATCATAAATAGGCGTCTATACTAGAGAAGCTTCTATTTGTTGAGCACTTTTGTATATCGCTGTATTTTCTAGGAGTAACTGTCCCTTTTTTTGCAGTCCCAATTCAAAAAACACAGTGGCTAATTGTAGGGAGGTGATGCTGTATTTTGGTCCCAATAGCTTGATCAATGGATAGCACTTTTTGCTCAATGAGTAAAAGAGATTAGGTGCTTTTCTGGGGTGTACTGGATAAATATACCCCGGGCGGAAAATGAGAATATTGGGTAAGGTTTTAAGCAAGTAGTTTTCGGCAATTCCCTTACAGCGGGCAAAGAGAGTTTTGCTGGTTTCACTACTGTCGGCTCCCATACCGCTCAGAAAGCAAAATGTAGCATCTGCAGCGTATTGCCGTGTGAGATCGGCAACTAATTTTGTGTAGTGGATGGTGATGGTTTCAAAAACGGGTTTAGGTACTTGACCGGTGTATACTCCTATACAGTAGTAAATACTAGTGGCCTGTTTGAAGTGTACAGCACAGGAGGCTAGGTCGTTAAAGTTCTCGAGCAGTACCTCTGTGAGTTTAGGGTGAGATTGCTGCAATTTCGTCCTTGTAATACAGATAACTTTAGTGATTTTGGGAGATGCCAGCGCCCGATTTAATACTTCTTTTCCGATCATTCCGGTGGCACCGAAAAGTAGACATGTATGCATTTAGTTTAATTGACGGTATTTTAAAGGACTGTGTCCCGTTTGCTTTTTAAATAGTTTACTGAAGTGTTGAGGATATTCGAATCCCAAGTCGTACGCAATTTCGCTGACACTTAGCCTTGAACCTAGTAATTTGTTTTTCGCTAGGTCAACGACAAAGTTGTAAATGTGATCTTTGGCGCTCATTCCTGTCTCTTTTTTGAGTACATCACTGAGGTAATTAGGGGACATGTTGAGCTGCTCACCACAGTATTTTACCGATGGGAGACCATTGGTACTCGGCGCTTCACTTTGAAAGTAATTTTTGAGCAGGTTCTCAAAATCACTGACGTGGTCCAGATGCAAGTTCGTACGTACATAAAATTGACGGTCGTAGTATCGGTGGCAGTAATCGAGCATCAATTCAATAGTTGAAATAATTAACTTTTGGCTGTGCTTGTCGATATTTTGATTTATCTCAGCTTCAATTTTCTCTGCTAGGTCAATTAGGGTGCGTTTTTCTTCGTCCGATAAATGAAGAGCTTCGTGCACTTCGTAATCGAAAAAGTTATAGTTGTGGATTGCAGTTCCGAGAGGGGCTTTCCGAAGTAGATCAGGATGAAAGGCAAGGACCCAACCATTGGTGTCGTCTTCAATGTTTTTGTTTTCGAATGACATGGCTTGTTGGGGCTTAGTAAAAACCATGGTGCCTTCATTAAAATCATAGGTGTTACGGCCGTAGGCAATAGAGCCGGTAATGCCGTCTTTAAATGAAATTAGGTAGAGGTCTGTGGTAAATTTTAGGTCCTTGATTTCGTCGATATGCGGAAAATCTTTGGCCCATATCACAGCTACTAAGGGATGCTTGGGAGGCGGTACTCCAAACATTTTATTGGCTTGACTAAGTGAGTTGATATGTATGATATGTTGCATGCTTTTTAGCTGTGCTCCTCTCCATTTTTTATATTGCAGAAAGAGAGGAGGCGTGTTATTTAAAGATACTCAATATTAGTGAAAGTGTTGTTATTTGACTTCCTGCATGGTTCTGATTTGCTTGAGAAGAACCTTTTTAGGTGTTAGCGGAATCATCTTCATCATGATGTTTTGTGAGAAGGTCAACCCGGATACGACATCTAATTTTCCTTGAAGCATGCCTTTGTATCCTGCTTCGGCTACAGATCGAGCACTGACTGTTTTTTGAAAGAGGTCTGTTTTATCCATTCCTGAGGTCTGAGCGAATTCTGATTCAGTAGCACCGGGCATTAAGTTTGTAACCGTTACATCAGTGTCGTGCAGTTCTTCAGCAATGGCATTACTAAAGAAAGTGACATAGGCTTTAGTAGCAAAATACACGGCCTGTAAAGGGCCAGGCATAAGGCTAGCTGTAGAGGATACATTGAGTATTTTACCACTGTTTTTGGCAACAAAATCTGGTAAAAACAAGCGTGTAAGAGCGCTGAGCGCAATGATATTTAGTTGGATCATTGCTAAATCTAATTCCCAGGGGCGTTCGTAAAACTTACCGTGACCACCAAAACCAGCATTGTTGATGAGGTAGTCTATTTGAATACCCGCTTCGGTTACTTTTCGGTAAATTTCTGTGGGAGCTTCTTGCGCTGTTAAATCAATAGCAATGATGTATACTTGCGTATTGTATTTGATTTCTAAGGTTTCTTTTAACTCTTGAAGTTTAGCTATCCTTCTAGCTACCAGTACAAGATCACCTCCTTTTTCGGCGTGGATTTGAGCAAATTCTTTGCCAATACCACTGCTAGCTCCAGTGATTAATGCTACATTTTTCATATGATGAGTATTGTTGTTTTGTTCTTTATATCAGTTAATTACGGGGTAAAATTATACCGAAATAAAGACAGGGACGTATACAGAATACAGTTTACTGTATATATTTTACTGATTGTTTAATAATGACTGATATTCTTCGGGAGTATCGATGTCTTTTAAGTGGTTTGAAGGAATTTTGATGAGCGGGGTGTTGGGGTTATTTAAAAGTGCACGTGCTCCAGCATCTCCTTTTAACTGCAGGAGTTCTGAAAAGTAGTTTTTAGGGAATAAGGCGGGAACACCAGTCTTTTTACCGTATTCAGAGGCTATTATAACATGCGGGTTTTTTATAGCGGCACTTCGCAGGCAGTTGATATCGTCGGTGGTGATCAGTGGTTGATCAGCGAGGAGTATGAGTACAGCATCGTAGGTCAATTGTTGTAGGACTTGTATTCCTGCGACGATGCTCGTACTTAATCCGTGGTTAAAATGGGTATTTTCAATGATGTTCACCTTACTGAGGTCGATAGACTTCTTAATTTCCTCTTTAAAAGCTCCAAGAACACAGTATACTTCACTATTGTGGGTAGCCGAAGCTTGTTCGATTACCTGTCCTAATAAATGTGTGTTTTTATAAGGAAGTAATTGTTTGGGAGTTCCCATTCGCGAAGAAGTTCCGCCTGCTAAAATGAGTATGGCGAGCTTCATGAGGATGTATGGATGTTACCCGTAGTTTTTTTAAGAGAATACACTTCAGTGTTTCTGATAACAGATAGTATCTCAGCAACAATGGATAAAGCTATTTCTTCTGGAGTAATAGCACCTAGGTGGAGCCCTGCAGGGGTGAAAATCCGATCTAAAAACTCGTCAGAAACATCGGGGATTAGGTTAAATAATTCATCGAATAAGCGTTCTCTTCTCTTGGCTGCTCCAAGAATTCCAAGATATGCTGGGGTGGTTCCATACAACTGGGTCAAATACCTCAAATCGTAGGTGAAATTGTGATTCATGAGAACAATAGCGGTGTTTTTGGATACTATTGAGAAATCAGCAAGTTCGGGTGTTATCGGGGTAACTGTAGTTGCTCCCGGAAAGTCTTTCAGTGATTTTGGGTCTTTTATGGAACATAAAACAGAAACTTCCCATCCGAGCAATAGGGCTTGTTTACACAGTTTTACAGCGTCGTGTTCTCCTCCGATTATTACTAAGTGAAAAAGTGGAGCAAACTCTTGCTGAAACTGTTCATAGGAATCTGATGTTTTTGTAAAAGACGGGTAAAAAGAATAGCGCTTATCACCGAGGTGTATCTCAGATCCAAAGGTTCCCGTACAATTGTCTTTTCGGTGGAAATAACTGTGAATTTCAAACGTTTCTCGACGTTGGACGCTAGCTAAGAAGTGTTGTAATGCCTCTTGTGAGGGCGTAAAGGGCTCTAGTAGGATGTACAAGATTCCTTCACAGCCTAGGCGATACCTTCCGTCGTAGGTTATGAGTTTTGCTTTTTGCTCTTTAAAAACGGACTGGGCTCTGCGTTGGATTTCTTTTTCAACACAGCCACCACTTACGGCTCCGGTGATACTTCCGTCACTATTGATAAGCATTCGAACACCTGGTTTTCTGTAGGAAGATCCTTCTAGTGCCACTACAGTTGCGAGTACACTTTGAATTCCACGTAGTTGATTTTTTAGTCCTTGTTCAAAAAGTGCTTTGAGTTCGTGCGTCATTTCATCGGTTTAGTAGACCTCAATATACAAATTTTAAGAACTACAGGAAAGCATCGAACAGCCTACTTTATGGCGTGCCCATTCTGGACGTTTGGCAAACCACTTTTCTTGGCTTGGTTGTTCGTCATAAGGCTTTTTTAACAGTCTAAACAGTTCGTCAATCAATTCATAAGACCCTGAACTTGCTTGTTCAATAGCCATTTGAGCCATGTAGTTTCTCAGTACGTACTTCGGGTTTACTCGGTCCATTGCAGCGGAACGTTCGGCGTCATTCTGAGTTTCTGTTTGTAGGCGTTTTAGATAACGCGTTAGCCAGTTATTCCAATGTTTGGCGGCCTCTTCATTGAGGTCGTTCCATTGGTAAAATGCCGTTTGCAGTTTGTTCAGCGCACGGGTAGGAGTGTCCTTTTTTTCTACGCGAGCGAGTAACCTAAAAAAGAGTGTCATATCAACTTCTACTAGTGTGAGCGTTTCCTCAAGGCGTTGGATGAGTTCGGCATCTTCGTGTGCCACTTGGGTAATTCCTAGTTTATTTTTCATCATTGCTAGGTAGGCTTCGTCGAATAAAGGATTATAAGCTTCGAGGATGCTTTGCAGTGGAGCTACTTCTTCGACTAGAGGAAACAGCGCATTGGCGAGCTTAAAAAGATTCCAAAGTCCAATATAGGGTTGGTTGCCAAAGCGATAGCGTCTGTGTTGGGCATCGGTCGTATTTGGAGTCCACGACGGATCGTAGTTTTCTAACCATCCGTAAGGACCGTAATCAATGGTCAATCCGAGTATAGACATGTTATCGGTATTCATTACGCCATGAACAAAGCCTACGCGTTGCCAATGTACAATCATGTCGATGGTTTTATCTCTTACGGCTTGGAAGAACTCGAGGTATTTTTCTTTACCACTGCTCTTAATTTCAGGATAGAAATGACGAATGCTGTGATCTGCTAGTTGTTGAAGCAAAGCCTTGTTTTCACGAGCGGTTTGGATTTCAAAATTTCCAAAACGAATAAAACTAGCCGCGGCTCTACATACGATGGCTCCTGGTTCATAAGCTGGATTTCCGTTGTAAAGGACATCTCTGAGTACCTTGTCACCTGTGAGACTTAAACTCAATGCTCGTGTTGTTGGGATTCCGAGGTGATGCATGGCTTCACTGCATAAATATTCTCTTATGGACGATCGCAGTACCGCCAAACCATCAGCAGTACGTGAGTAGGGAGTTTCACCAGCTCCTTTCAATTGCAGGGCCCATCGCTGTTGCTCGTGCACTACTTCACCGAGGTTAATGGCACGTCCATCGCCTAATTGGCCGGCCCAATTTCCGAACTGATGTCCGCCGTAACACATGGCATAGGGATGACTGTCTGGAATAAGTGCATTTCCGGTAACGATGTCTCGGAATTCCGTTGTACGTCCCATTTCTTCCGTTAATCCGATTGCGGCTAACATTTCTGGAGCAGCGTGAAGTAATTTGGGCTTACTGGTTTTTTTGGGACTAACGTATGAAAAACAGGCATCGAGTACTTGTCTACGCGAGTTTTCCATGTTTTTATCGGCTGTTACTTCCGTTCGAAAGCGATCGTTTAAGTGAAGTTCCATAGGCTGCATTTGCTGTTATGACTACAAAGGTACTGAAGTTTCCTAGCAAAAAGAAACCGCCCTGAGAGGCGGTTGTTTTATTAAACAGCGGTTGTGATTTGCTTTTTTGCTTCTGAAATGAGGTGATTGTACCGCTTTATGAGTAGCTCACTTATAAAAGCGGGTCGTGCAAACTCGAAATAATCGAGGTACAGTAAGTTGGCAAAGTATCCTTGAGCGTTGGGTTCTTGCCCGGCCATGACTTCACCGAGGTGTCTGTTTGCTTCTTTGGCTGCAAACCAAACTCCCGTGGGAGGTGTCAGTGTCCAAGAAAGTAAAAATAAATCGCAGGGCACTTTAGAAAATGTTTGACATTGCCACGAATTGTCTTTTTGTTTGGCACAACACAGACCGTTAAAGAGTGCGAGCTTTTTCAGTTGGTCTTGCTTCATGGTATCAAAACTGACAGTATTGGAATAGATATCAAATACGGTTAGGTCTCCTTTTTCAGCAGTTGATGACTGCCAATCGCGGTATACCCAGAATCCAGCTTCTTTTTGATTCAGCGCCCAATTGCCGTCAACGACGACTAGAATTTTTCCGGAATTGGCTAGAAATTCTCCCATAGTAATATCCGCAAGTCGTTGTTTGTTGGCAGGTTTTTGTGTATACAACCAAGGGCCGAGGGTTGATTTGATCAAAGTTTTCATTTTTTCATAAATCGCGGCGTCAAAATTATCGAAATGAGAGAATTTTAAAATAGCGAGTTCTCTGTGTCCTTCCTGGTAAAAACGCTTGATGTCATCTAAAACGCTTTGTAAAGAAGGACCAGTAATCGGACCGTGGTAAATGTCGAGATTTTCATTGGGCCGTAAATCGAAATAGCGAGCGCCACCACTCAGTTGCCCGTATAGGTTTTGATCTTGAGTTTTGGCAAGCGTGCTCAGTCCTTGCGTGTACATTCCGGTGTCATGGGTAGCGGGAAAGGTCATTTTTCTCAGGGGTAGTTCCTTAGTGATGGGAAGTAGATTTTCCATAAACTTAGAAGGGTTCATTAAACGAGAGGTAGAGAACCACATCCCAAACATGCTTCCTTCGTGAACTTGAATAGCAAGTTGCCCGTCTGAAGAGATGCCGCAACGAGGTTTTGAACCAGAGTCGTAATTAAAAGAAGTACTCCACTGGATTTCTGTTCCGTGAACTTCACCACTCAATTGCCACAGTCCTGTAAGTCCTTGTGATTGGTGAACCTCGACAAGCGTACCTTCATTGGTAATGGCTATACTCGGGTTTGCTCCGTCTTGATATTGTCGGGAAGGACCCCATTCAATTTTTGATCCTGCGAGAGTACCCACTCGATACCAAAGCTTGTCGTGTGATTGTGATTTGTGTACTGCTATTATTTGGCCGTGGTTGTTGATAGTTACCGAAGGAGTTACTCCCTTGTCATATTCATGGCTAGCAGACCACTCGATAGATTTTCCGTTTATTTTTCCTACGCGGTACCAGAGGGTATTGTAGGTCTGTGACTTGTGTACTTCTACTACATCACCGAAATCATTAATCGCGACAGAAGGTTGCACTCCACTGTCGTAATCGTCGTCTCCGCCCCAGTCAATAGTAGTACCATTTACCTGTCCTACTTTGTAGTACAGTTTGTGGTTCCAAGGCAGGGCGTTACTCGTTTCGTGTACTTCGACGATGGTTTGGTGGTTGTTAATTGCAATTGAAGGGTGGTAACCGTCGCTGTATTTATGGCTGGCCCCCCAATTAATTGTCGCTTCATTTACTTGTCCGATATGGTACCACATGCTTGCAGAAGCTTGTGAATTGTGGACTTCTACCGCTACTTTTCCGTTAGTGTCGACGTCATTAGAGCGGCCACTATCGTACTGAACGGCTAATCCGAATTGTATAGTTTGCATGGTTAGTTAATTTAAGTTTAACTAAAGTTACAAATTGGAATCGGTAAAAAATCTTATCAGAAGTTAATGTTTTAGGGGAAAAACCCTGTTTTTTAGTGAAAAATAATTTGTAGTAACTATTCTTCGTTCAGTTTTAACGACAGTGAATTTACGCAGTAGCGAAGTCCGCTGGGTTCAGGTCCGTCGGGAAATACATGTCCTAAATGGGCATCACAGGTGTTGCAGAGTATTTCTACTCGAATCATTCCATGCGTTTCGTCTTTGATGTATTTAATGGCGTTTTCTTTGATTGGTTGGGTAAAGCTAGGCCAGCCAGAATGAGATTCGTATTTGATAGTTGCGTCAAACAACGGAGTATTGCAACAGCTACAATTGTATTGCCCTGCGGCGTATGAAGTGCAGTGTTCACCGCTAAAGGGACGTTCGGTACCTTTGAGTCGCGTTATGGTATATACGGCAGGAGCGAGTATGGTTTTCCACTCTTGGGCGGTTTTTTCAATACGCATATCAGGCGTTGGGTTTTCGTTAACCGTAAAATGAATGATGTTTTTCCAAGTAAGCATACTAATAAATGGGTTTAGGAGTTAGTAGTCGTATACAGCATTGTAAAGTTACGATTATTAGAAATGCGAAACTTTGGTTATTTTTACCTTTTTAAAAGTACTTACAAATGAGTCAACTTATAGAGCAAGCAGAGCAGTACGCTATTGATTTTTTAACCAACGGTTTGGATAAGCAATTTGTTTATCACAATATTGCCCATACGCAACGGGTAGTAGAAAAATCAAAAGAACTCGCCGAAATGGAAAAGATAGCCCCGGAGGAGTTGGAAAAGTTAGTGGTAGCTGCTTGGTTTCACGATACTGGGTATGCTGTTGACGCTTCGCGACATGAAGAGGCGAGTACCGAGGTTTTAAAAACGTTTTTAGCAACTTGCAAAAAAGAGGATCTTTTTGATGAGGTAGCCAGCTTGATATTGGTAACGCAAATGAATCGAACTCCTGAAACGATTTTGGAGAAGGTTTTAAAAGATGCAGATTGCTCTCATTTGGGAAGTAAAAACTACAGTGAGTTTACAGAACTGCTTCGAAAGGAATTGGAGCTGACCAAAAATATTGAATTCACGGATGAAGAATGGATGAATAACAACATCAGTTTCTTAACGGACGGTCATCAGTTTTATTCGGCAAGCGCCATTAAAAATTGGGGAAAGCAAAAGGGTAAAAATCTGGCACAATTGTTAAAGGCTGCCAAAAAGATGCGTCAAGAACAGTTGAAGTTCAAGCATAAAAAAGAAGAACTCGCACTTAAGAAAAACAAGATTGATTTACCTGAACGCGGTATCGAAACGATGTTTAGGGTGGCCTTGCGCAATCATATTACGTTAAGTGATATTGCCGATACCAAGGCCAATATCTTATTATCGGTCAATGCCATTATTATTTCCATGACCTTGTCAACCTTGATTCCGAAATTAGACAATCCATCGAATAGTTACTTGGTAGTTCCTTCCATTATATTTTTAGTATTCACGGTGACATCGATTATTTTGTCCATTATTGCTACCAAACCGAATATAACACAAGGAAAATTTACCAAAGAGGATGTGGCACAGAAAAAAGTAAATTTGATCTTTTTTGGAAACTTCCATAAAATGAGTTTGCCAGAATTCGAATGGGCCATGGACGAAATGCTAAAAGACCGCGATTACTTGTACGGTTCTTTAACAAAGGATTTGTACTTTTTAGGATTGGTACTGAATAGGAAGTACAGCTTGTTACGAACGACTTATACGGTATTTATGATAGGAATTATCGTGAGTGTGATTTCGTTTGCAGTAGCGTTCTACATACAAAGCATCACTGCTGCCGCTGCGGTAGCAGTGTAATTAGCTCTGTTGTTATTTATTGTTTAAACTCGTGTATTAATTGGTCGATAGTAATGGTTTTTTCTTCGTCAAAAGCCCCTTCGTAAATAACTTCTACACGGAGTGCTTTTAAGCCAGAAACTCCTTGTAAATCTTCCAGCTCGAGTTCTTCAAGTGTTCCTAATAGGTTTTTAGCTTGTAAAAACTTGATGTACTTTTTGTACTCAAAAGCGTCTTTATCTTGAGAGTAAACAATGGAGATTTTTCCAGGAACCGTCAGGCGTTCATCGGTGTTTTTGATGTGTGCTTTGTCTATGCGCTTTTTTATAATCTCGTAACGTATGTTATAGGCTCCGTCAACGTCAAACTGTTTTTCATCCATTCTGAACTTAATGGCCAAAGGATTGCTGTGAACGAGAATTAGGGAAGCCATTTCTAAATCATGACTTAGAGAGCCACGGGTATTCATGGCTAAATTTTCCAATTCACACATGGTTTGTAACTGCCATAAACGGAGGTTGTACAAATAGAGGTTGTCAAACTTTTTCTGTTTGGTCAGTGTCTCTCCGATGTACATATTGTACTCAACTCCATCCGTTTTGTAACGTTCAAAATAGTGTGGAAACATGGCTTGGGCTTCTTCTTGTTTTTTATCTAAAAACTTAGCCAAGCGATCGTTGAGTTTTGTAACGCTGTTTTCGTAAGATTTTCGTTTGTCATAAACAACGTGGAGCACTGGGTCTAAACTTTTTGTATAGTCGTTAACCAAGCTCTCTAAAGCTGAACTCACTTCTTTAATGTGATTAAATACAGGGTAAATGTCTTTCTTTAAAAAGTCTAAGATTCCGACTTCATCTCCTGCTTTTAAGCCTTTCTCTACTTCTTGTAAGTATTCTTTTACACGGAACATAAGCTCTTGGTAGATCGGTAGCTGTTCGGCTTTACACGCCTCATCTAGCACTTTGATAGCCAGGTTTAGTTGGGTAATTAAATCTTCTTTAATCGCTTGATTTCTGGCAATAGAAGATCCTTTTACATCAATTTGACCGTACAAGGGGTAGACGTCTTCAAAAACGATTTGTTCTATTTTGGCGTCTTCTTCTTGACGCAACAATGCGCTCTGATAGCTTTCGGCAGCCTCGTAGAACTTCCATTTAACAGTGGGGTGTATGGAAGTGTAGTGTTCTTGAATGGTAGCCTCTAGTATATTGGTGAATTCTTCCGCATTTCGTTCGGCAGCTGCCTCAAATACAGGAATGATATCTTTTAGTTTTTGCTTGTTTACCGAGTTTAATTCATAGGCTCTAGGAGAGGCTATTTCCAGGAGTACAAGATCTTTTTTATTCGAGGTAACTATGGGAATTAAGAGGATACTTCCTATCTCATTTTCCAATAATTTTTGGTAAAACGGATTGTCTTCTGAGTCGGCTTCGTAGGCTTTTACGTCAGAAACAACTACGTCTTGATGTTCGTCAAAGATGTGTCGAACTACATGGCTACAGAAAAAATCTTTACAGCTGACACAAGATCCTTGGTCTATTAAAATGCTGTCGGAGTGTTTTACTCTCGGAGCTATGTTTTTATTGCTGATGTCAAAAACCGAATACCCAACGGTGAGGTCTTTGATAGCATAGAATTCTCGTAGGTTGTGACGCAGTTTATTATTGATACTTCCGTCGTCTATTTTTAATAAGTTTGTTTGAATGGCACTCAGCGTTTCGTCCGCGGTTACGTCAAACAAATTCATGATACCAAATCCTTTAAAAATATAAGAGTTTGGTGGAAATTTCTCTCGCCAAATATCGATGTTATCAAAATTATCGAGTAACAGTTTAATATCTTCTTCGGTTATTTTTGGAGCTAATAGCGTCGGTGTGATTTCCATAAAGTCACCGTTAAAAGCAACGCGATAGTGTTTGGTTACCCCTAAGTTAACATCTGGAATATCAAAGAAAAAAGGTCTTTTTAGGTCTACTGGGTAGTTGTAAACCAGTGCCAAGATAAGTGTACACGAGTGAATGTACATAAGGTCTTCCTCGAAGTTTCGAACGGTGAGTTCGAAATTGTCACCTGCATTGTCTAAAATACTTTGAAAGCGCTCCGTAAACTTAAATGAAGTGAACGAAAAAGGTACGGTTGCGGCTTTAATTTCGTTGGTGGTAAGCATTTCAGGAAACAATCCATCCAGTAAAAAGTCGATGACTCTTTTGTGTTTGTTGAGTAAAGAGAAGTCAGAGAACCCTGTAATGAGCTCAGGGTACTGTTCCACTTCTTCGACCATAATTTTGGCAGCCGGGTGGAAGGGGTGATCTGCTTGTTCTTTACTCGCGTATTTTTGTATTACCTTAAAAACTCCTTCAAAGCTGATATTGAGTTGTAAAGGCAGTTCTATATTTTCTATATCTGGTGTCCTCTTAATTTTCATATGTACGTGTTTTCCCTAATGCAAATTTACGAAATCTATAATATAGTCGAAAATGTACTTGATTACTTGCAACTTGGTTGTACAAAAAAAGGTCGCAGTAGTACTGCGACCTTTGATATGGTTAAGGATGTTAGAAATTATAATTGAATTCTCTAATTTTTCCTTTCTTACCGAGGCTGTTAAATTTCCAGCTAAATCCGAGCATAAAGTATTGTTGTAATACGGTGCTTTCTGCATCTTCGATATAGTTGCTGGTCGCCGTTCGGCGAACATTGTTATTTTGATTGAGCAAGTCATAGGCCTTTAAGGTAATTGTTCCTTGGTCTTTTAAGACAGAGTACGACAAGGTACTGTTCCAAAACCATGCTGACTGATTAAAGCCAACCACTTGTGGATTGTAGCTGTAGCGTATGTTGTTTCTCCATTCTAACTTTTTAGGGAAGTTAGTACGGGTATTAATATCCAGGTTGTGACGAACGAAATTTTGATCGTTGAAGTTTGCCAGATCGAAAGTCGATTTCCCGATATTGATGGTATACCTCGGTTCTATAGAGATGATTTTGTCGTAGGTATAGGTAAATCCTAGATTTGGTGAAACATTATTGTTAACAGAACGGTATTTTACATCGTTAAAGAAGTTGATACTTCTATTTCTGTTAAAGTATACTCCCACACGTAACTTAACGGCGCTTAACGAATCGAGTTTGAATTTTTTGTTGTAAAACGATCCTCCCCAAATATTGTAAGAACCATCTACATTTTCATAAGTAGTTCTCCTTATTAAGTTCGCGTCGATGGTACTTTTTGAAACTACCTGATTGTTGGTAAATCCACCTCCACCATAGAGGTAAATTCCAGTTCCTTTTTGCCAGTTGAACTTGTTGAAGTTCACGTAAAACCAATGACGTTGAATCGGTTTTAAGAACGGATTACCCGTGATGAGATTTAATGGGTTGCTCTCGTTGGTAAAAGGCTGTAATTGTTGAATGGTAGGAGCATCGTTACGGATTTCGTAATTGATGCTGATACTCGCTTTAGAGTCAAAGCGATAGCGGAATCTCGAATCGAATTCAAATGCGTTAAAGTCCTTACTAAAGGTCAGGTTAGGACGTAATTTATCTTTGTTTTCCAACGTTCTCATCATATATCCTGCATCGAAATTGAAACTCCATTTTTTTCCTTTGTAGTTCATTCCAATACGCGGTGTTTTGGTGATGTCGTTGGAGGTAAAATTAGAACTTAAGTTCGTGTTAAAGTTGCTATAGCTGTTGCTAACGGCATCAAAATCGTAGGTGTTGTTTACGTTTTCACGTTCGTTTTGATTGTAGCGATAGTCAAAGTCGATAAAGAGTTTCTTGGCAATTAAAGCATGACGATATTTTACACTCGAGCGGATGGCGTTGAGGTTATTTTGTACGGCACTGTGCTGATTTCTGTTGATGTCGGCTGTGGTAGCATCAAAAAATTCAGCGGTGGAGATATTAAAACTATTCGAGGTTGTTTTGTCTATTTGATTTGTCAAGCGCGCTCTAATAAAGGATCCTTTTGAAAATCGCTTGGTAAGTTCAATTTCATTTTCAAAGTTATTTGCTTTGGAATCTGAACGCGTATTCACACGAGAACGGTTGATGAGTTTACGGTCAGCGTCAAAAGAACTCTCATTTCTGTTAAAGAAATCCTCACGAGTATTACTGATAAAACGCGGCGTAATATTGATGAGAAAAGTCGAATCAATTTCAATATCAATTTCTGCGTCTACAGAGTGATTTTCATTATTGTTATTTGAGTTGGTTACAGATTCTGAGAAAAATTTACCGGTAGGTAGCGTCGTTTCCCTATTTCTTTTGGCATCGTTATTAGAATCACTACCCGAGTAGATGTAGTTTACATTGGTTTCAAGAGTTTTACCAAAAGAATCACCATAGGTAAAACCAGCAGTTGTAGAGCGAACAATACCCTGACCACCACCAAAACGCTGTCCTCCAACATTGATACTTCCATTACCACTTATCCACAGGCCACCTCCGAACATTTTTTCGAGTTCCCCAAAGCTAAATCCGGGAGAGTTGATATTGTTTTTACTGGCCAATACGCTAATGCGTCGGTCGTTGTTAAACCTGTTTACCATGGTAGCGGCTTCGTAACGTTTATCCGTTCCTGCTCCTGCCGAGACTCTACCAAACCATCCTTTATTATTTTCTTTTTTGATGGTTAAATTGATGGTTTTGTTGTTGTTATCTCCTTTTTCTCCAGAAAAAGCTTCTGATTTGGTTTTGGTATCAGTTATTTGAACTTTTTCGATGATCTCTTTCGATAAGTTCTTCGTGGTGATAGAAGGATCGTTTCCGAAGAATGGTTTTCCATTCACCAAAATTTTATTCACAGGTTTCCCGTTGATGGTGATTTTCCCTTGTTCGTCAACTTCAACACCTGGAAGTTTTTTAAGTAAGTCCTCCACATTGGCATCTTTTTTCGTTTTAAACGATTTTACATTGAATTCCAAGGTGTCTTTTTTAACCGTAATTGGGGCTCTTGATTTGATGACTACCTCACTCAGCACATTGCCTTCTTCTTTGAGTGGGATTTTTCCTAAAGCGTAGTCCGATTTTTTAGAGAGGTCGATACTTTTCGTATAAGGATCCTTACCTACAAACGAAACGACCATTTTAAGTTTTTTGTAAAAAGATTTTCCTTCTAGTTTAAAATACCCTTTGTCATCGGAAATGGTATACGAAACGATGGAACTGTCTTTTAGTTTTTCTAAATGTATGGTGGCTGCCTCAATCGGCGTTTTCAGTTTTTCGTCTTGAAGGGTTCCTGTAATTTTAAAGGGATGAGACTGGGCATAGTTTTTTGAGGCCCACAGCAAGACCAAAACGATGAGTATTTTTTTCATAGTTTTAATGTATAATGTTAGTTTTAGTGCCGATCAAATAACGAAAAAAGAATACGAACGTTGCATTACTGATAAAAACAAAGTAATCTTATTGCGAATTTGAGTCTTTTTTATAATTGTTTTTGAAGACCCAAAACTCGTAATAAGATTACATATATATGAGTTAAAGATGTGTTAAAGTTATTTTTGCCTAAAGTATATACTTATCGGAACTCCAGTGAAATCGTAGTGTTCACGAAGCTGATTTTCAACGTAACGCTTGTACGGATCTTTGATGTACTGCGGCAAATTGGCGAAGAATGCAAACTGTGGCGTGTGCGTTGGCAGTTGCATACAATATTTTATTTTAATAAATTTTCCTTTTGTTGCTGGAGGTGGGTTGTGTTGCATGATCTCCAACATAGTTTCGTTGAGCTTGCTCGTTTGAATACGGCGCTTGCGATTTTCAAATACCTCTACAGCCGTTTCAATAGCTTTGAAAATACGCTGTTTGGTCAAGGCAGAGATAAAGATGATAGGCACATCTGTAAACGGTGCTATTTTTCTTCGTACTTCTGCTTCGAAATCACGCATGGTATTGGTCTCTTTGTCGATTAAATCCCACTTGTTTACCAAAATAACAACTCCTTTGCGGTTTTTTTCAGCAAGCCAAAAAATCTTTTCGTCTTGTCCTTCAAATCCACGGGTAGCGTCAATGACAACCACGGCAACATCAGAGTGTTCAATGGCTCTTACCGCTCGCATTACTGAGTAAAACTCTAAGTCTTCTTTTACTTTTGATTTTTTTCGAATCCCTGCTGTATCTACTAGGTTGAATTCAAATCCAAATCGATTGTATTTCGTATCGATAGAGTCACGGGTGGTTCCGGCTATATTTGTAACGATGTTTCTGTCTTCACCAATTAAGGCATTGATAAACGACGATTTTCCTGCATTCGGACGTCCTACGATAGCAAAACGCGGTAATTCGTCTACAGGTTCTTCATCGTCAAAAGGAGCGGGAATTTCATCGGCAATAGCGTCTAATAATTCTCCTGTTCCACTTCCGTTTATAGATGAAATGGTGTAGTAATCACCAAGTCCTAAATTGTAGAATTCAACGGCATCAGCATCACGCATGGCGTTGTCTACCTTATTTACAGCCATAAATAATGGCTTTTTAACTTGACGTAAAATTTTTGCAACGGCATCGTCCATAGGAGTGATTCCCTGTTCTACATCCACTACAAATACAATAATATCCGCCTCATCGATGGCGAGCTGTACTTGTTTTCTAATTTCTCCTTCAAAAATATCATCTGAACCGATCACGTATCCTCCTGTATCGATTACAGAGAATTCTTTCCCGTTCCACTCAGATTTTCCATAATGTCTATCTCTCGTAACTCCGCTTACTGAGTCTACAATAGCTTCACGACGCTTAACTAAACGATTAAATAAGGTCGATTTACCTACGTTAGGTCTCCCTACAATTGCAATAATACTACTCATGCTGCAAAGGTAGTGTTTCTGTAAAACAAAACAACTATTGAAAGCCTCCAATAGTTGTTAAGTTGTTAATTTGATGCGATGTTTTCGAAAATACTAACCGTACCGCTATCTTCATTAGCAATAATGACGAGTTCTTTACCAGAAGGACTTTCGTCGGCGGTTAGCGTTAGTATCCCCTCAGGTGCTTCATCGCCTGAATGCGATAAGATGTCTAAGAACTTTGGATTCGTAGGTGTTGTAAGGTCATAAACAAGTACTTGGTCGGTGCGTTCGAGACCGACGAACAGTAGGTAGCGTTGATCTTTAATATTTAAAACGGCTACACTTTCAGGTTCTGCTCCCTTGTCATCGCTGCGCTTGTCATTGTCATTAAACCTATCGGCACTGCGGGCCATGAGTTCTTTTGCTATGGAATTTCCACTGTCGTAAAGTAGGTTGCCGTTTTCTGACCAAACACTGAAGGAGCGGGCACCATACGAATACAATGCATCGTAATCTCCGTCATTATCGGTGTCTCCAAGGTCTTTAGCGATTTTTAGCCGACCGAGTTTCGCTTCGTTTTGCCAGTCTTCACTACTGGGAAATGCCGTAGGGTCTAAGCGTAGTTTTTTGACGCGTGTTTCCCCTACATAACCAGGAGTTCCTTCGTATTCACGGGAATCTCCTTCATTGGCTGATATGAGGTATTGGGTCCCTTTGATGGTTACCGAACAAATAGCATCGGGTTGGTACATACCAAAAACGGGGACTTTACGGAGTTCTTTTTTACCATCTTTATCGCTAGGATCGATATAATTCTTTTCCAAGCTATAATCTTTAAACCCTAAAGGATACAAGGCCTCTATGGTTTGACTCGTCAAATTTACCCTGGCGATGGCATTGTTCTCTTGTAAGGAAACCCACGCAGTTTTTCCGTTATCAGCTATGGCAATGTATTCCGGTTCAACATCTTGTGCTAAGGTTGCATTGGGGCCAAAAACACGAAGCCCTTTTGACTGTAAACTTGAAAGTTGCGAGTTAAAAGATTTAAAGTCGAGGGTTTTGACAGTTTTACTAGCTGTATTGATAATGCTCACGCTACCTTCGGGATCTTGTGTATAGTCTTTATTAGGTTCCCCTTCATTTGCACATAACAAGAGTTTACCGTCTTTACTAAAACTGAGCATGTCGGGAAGCGCACCTACGGTGTAACTCTGTTCTAAGTTTTGAGTAGCAGCATCGTAAATATGTACTTTCCCGTTGTTTTGTTTGACGGTATTTTCAATGGCCACGGCTAATTTTCCGTTGGCGCAACTGACGCTATTGGGAGCACCATTGCCTATAGGAATGCTGT
The DNA here is from genome assembly GCF_056160945.1 of Tenacibaculum sp. AWR4_210. Taxonomy (NCBI): domain Bacteria; kingdom Pseudomonadati; phylum Bacteroidota; class Flavobacteriia; order Flavobacteriales; family Flavobacteriaceae; genus Tenacibaculum; species Tenacibaculum sp. AWR4_210. The sequence continues at coordinate 124,180 of NZ_JBSWYF010000007.1, read as the reverse complement.
TTTTTTGTTTAGGGGCGTTTAAATCGCTGATGTCGTAGACTGAAATTTCTTTTTTTTCCACGTTTACGATAAATAGTTTTTTGCTACGTGTATCGTAGGCGGTTATTTCAGCAGCTCCTTCACCACCGACTTTTAAGGTTGTTCGATGTTGAAAATTGACCGCTAAATTTACAGGGCTGTCTTGAGGCTGTTCGTCGTTGCATCCTAGGAAGGCTGCGAGGATAAGGGTACATAGCCCTTTGCGTAGGTAGTTCATTGTTTTGTTAGTTTTTACAAAACTTCACTTTCACTATTAGCTGAAGGTTAGACAAAAAGAAATGAAAAGTTATGATTGTGAACAGAATGTTTGTAAATTGTTATCATCAAACAATACTACCAATGGATGATCAAGTGTATAATCAGATTTTTCTTAAACCGCGATTTCAATTCGACTTTGCTATGAATGCCGCTGAGCTTTTAGCGCGTTTTGAAGCGCATAAAGGGGTAGAAAATACCTATAGAATTAAAGTAGTAGATGAGCACATTGTAATTGATGTTCCTGAAAAGGAAGCACATTATTGGTCACCGCAATTACAGTTGGAAATCGAAGGAGGTGAAGATGGACTCAGTAAAATTCGGGGATTGTTTGGTCCGAAACCTCAGGTGTGGACGCTATTTATGTTTATTCACTTTGCAGTAGGGACGGCATTTGTCGTATTCGCCGTTTTGGCATATGCTAACTATCGATTAGAAAAGTCCTTGTTTTTACCTGTAACCATGCTGGTAGTACTCCCCCTAATATGGATTAGTTTATACTTTATTGGGAGTATTGGCAAAGCTACAGGTCAAAAACAGATGGACGATTTAAAAGCCTATACAAAAGGCTTGCTATTACAGCTCAAGTCGTCGGCTTAGTCTTTATAACCAAAGCGACGCAGCTGACGGTCGTTAGAACGCCAGTTTTTATTGACTTTAACGTGTAAGTCTAAAAATACTTTTTTATCAAAGAAGTGCTGTAGGTCTTTGCGGGCATCGGTTCCTACGCGTTTAATAGCGCTACCTTTGTGTCCGATAATGATTCCTTTTTGCGTATCGCGTTCAACCATGATCACCGAACGTATTTTGATGATGTTTTCTTCCTCGACAAAGCTTTCCGTTTCAACTTCTACAGAATACGGAATTTCTTTTTTATACTGTTGTAAGATTTTTTCACGGATGGTTTCGTTTACAAAAAAACGTTCTGGTTTATCCGTCAGTTGATCTTTGGGGTAGAAGGGAGGCCCTTCTGGGAGCAATTCGATGATTTTATAGAATACGGTCTCCACATTAAATCGTTCAAGAGCAGAAATGACGAATACAAAAGAATTGGGAACTTTGGCTCTCCAATAGGCAATTTTTTCATCTACCTGTTCTTGTGTGGACTTATCTATTTTATTCAACAAGAGAATCACAGGGATTTTGCTGTGAATAATTTTATTAAAAAAAGCTTCGTTTTTTAGTTCTTTCTCTCCGACTTCTACCATATAGATGAGGACATCAGCATCTTCAAAAGCTGATTTTACAAAATCCATCATGGATTCTTGTAACTCATAGGCAGGTTTGATAATTCCTGGGGTATCTGAAAAGACAATTTGATAATCGTCGTCATTTACGATACCTAATATTCTATGACGGGTAGTTTGCGCCTTAGAGGTAATGATAGAAAGTTTTTCGCCAACAAGGGCGTTCATTAGGGTTGATTTACCAACATTGGGGTTTCCAATGATGTTAACAAATCCAGCTTTATGTGTCATGCTGCAAAGATACGCTCTTTTTTACAGAAGCGACTTTTTTTAATGGCTTGTTAATGATGGTTTTAAAAATAAATGTTTAGAAATTGTTAAGTTTATTTGGAAAATAGTAATAAAAAGTCCTATCTTTGCAACCGCAAATCGCGGGATAGAGCAGTAGGCAGCTCGTCGGGCTCATAACCCGAAGGTCGCAGGTTCGAGTCCTGCTCCCGCTACTGAGTAAAGAGTTTCAAGAGATTGGGGCTCTTTTTTTATTTGGGGTAAATAGCGCATGGAAAAGGTTCAGACGAGCCTCCTTTTCCAGGTCTATTTGAAGAAAGTAATTTATTTTATAAATAATGAATTTATAATCATTACCTATTCAAGACTTTTCTAAATTGATTGAAGAAACGTTCAATTAAGCGTAAATCTTCGGTGATAATTTCTGCTGTCCCGCGCATTTCGTGTTTAAAATTAATCTTTTTATTATAGGATGTAATTAAGTTTTTAGGAAGTAATACATCTATAGTGTAAAACCCTTCCTTACTGGGAATATTAGAAATATTATTAACGGTTCCTCTCAAAACACCAAACTCATAATCAGGATAGTTTTGCAATTTTACATTTACTTGTTGTCCAACTTTTATTTTTCCAGAATTTAGTAAAGGAGTTTTTAGTTTAGCGACATAGTCTGAATATTCAGAAGGAATAATTGTGAAAACCAAATCACCTTGTGTCACCGATTGGTTTTTGTTCCAATAATCCAAAAAAGATACTGTTCCGTTTATTTTAGAGATAAAAGCGTATTGTAATTCCCAATCTTTAATAGCTTTCTTAAGTAAATTAAAAGATTGAATCGTGTTTTTTAATAAAGTCATTTCTTCACGAATACGAGTAATTTCAGTTCCCCTAGACGTTTTATTACTATTAGCTATAGCTTCACGCAATTGAGAGATTGATGAACTCATATTTTGATAGTTACGTTCGGTCTGTAAATACTCTAGTTGTTTAGTCTCATAATCTTGTGCTGAAATAACACCTTTTTCAAATAAGGAATTACTTCTATCCAAATCTTTCTTTTTTAAGTCCAATTCGGTTTTGTTAATTCGCTTCTGAGACCTAAGATTTTGTAGTCTTCTTTTTAATTCAGATGTAGCAATACTATTAGCAATCGCTTCATTTGAATAAGGTTGTAACTTTTTATTTAAAATGTATTGTATATAATTGTTTTCAAAATTGGCATAAACATTTTCAATATCTCCAAGAAATAAAAGAGGTATTTTTTCAATTGGATAAGAAAAGCTATCTTTTTTCAAGGTAATTGTATCTAAAACAGATTTTAAGAAAAATACATCTTCGTGGTTAGCGGTATTTTCAATGAGAGCAATAGGCGTATTCTCCGTAATTTGTTGGTTGTCTTTAACGAAGATAGTGTCTATTTTTCCAGTAACTCTGGCAAATGCTTTTTGAGGAGGATTTTTAGTGGTTACGATTGTTTCTGAAGTGATAATATCTGGATACTTGACAAACCAAGATAAAAGTAACAACATTAGGATTAATACTAATAATAAAGAGTTTCCCCAACGTATCATCCAATGGGGGACTTTAGTAAGTATTTCTTGTACTTCTTCGCTTCGTAGCTCTATATTATCTAAATGATTATTTTCTGGCATTTTATTTTCCTAATTCTAATTGATTTTTTACTAAGTGATAGTAGTTTCCTTTTTTCTGAATTAAAGTATTGTGATTTCCAACCTCCACAATTTTTCCTTTATCCAAGACAACAATTTGATGTGCATTTTTTACAGTACTTAACCTGTGGGCAATCACAACTACTGTTTTATCTTCAAAAAAAGTATTGAGTTTTTCCATAATTACTTTTTCATTATTGGCATCTAATGCACTTGTAGCTTCATCAAAAAATAAAAAGTTTGGATTTTTATACACCGCCCTTGCTATCAACAAACGTTGTTTTTGTCCTGTACTAAGGCCAACACCTTCCATACCTATTTTTGTGTTATAGGAAAGAGGTAAAGATTCAATAAACTCTTGAATGTTGGCGACATCGACCGCATGTGCAAGTTTCTTTTTGTCCACATAATCCTCACCTACAGCGATATTATTAGCAATGGTATCATTAAAAATGTAGCCTTCTTGCATGACAACTCCAGATTGGTGTCTCCATGTTTTTTGAGATATATTTTGTAAATCGTGATTACCAATTTTTATTTGACCATTATTGGGGTCATAAAACTTTAAGAGTAATTTCATTAACGTAGTTTTACCACTTCCACTGACTCCAACTATTGCAGTTACTTTTTTTGCAGGAAAGGTTAAATCTAAATCCTGTAATATCATTTGGCTTGCCCCAATATATCGAAATGATACTTTAGAAAGTTTTATATCTACATTCAATGGGATATTTGTTGTTTTCTCAACATCTTGTTGTTCTTCATCCTCTTTGTTGTGAATTTCTGATAAACGGTCTAATGAGATTTTAGCATCTTGGACTTCTCTGACAAATTCAATGAGTTGCGCTATTGGTGAGTTTAATTGCCCTACAATATAACTGATGGATAACATCATTCCCAAAGTAATATCACCATCGATCACTAATTTTGCAGATAGTACAGTAATTAAAATATTCTTTAGTTCATTAATAAAGCCTGAACCTACACTTTGGTACTGCTCTAAAGCCAAAGTTTCAATAGAAACCTTAAATAAACGAGCTTGTACAAACTCCCATGACCAACGTTTTCTTTTTTCTGCATTGTGCAATTTTATTTCTTGCATACCATTAACAAGTTCAATCACTTTGCTTTGCTCTTGACTCATTTCAGAAAAAAGTTTATGATCTAAATCTCGTCGTTTTTTAAGGAAAATAACAACCCATAAAAAATATAAAAGACTTCCTGTCAGGAATATACCAAAAAGTAATATGTTGTAATACGCCAGTACAAAACTGAATACCAACAAATTCATCATGGAAAATAACACGTTTAATGATGACGTAGTTAGCATCTGTTCAATACGCTTGTGATCGTTAATCCGTTGTAGAATATCTCCAGTCATGCGAGTATCAAAAAACGCAATAGGTAAATTCATCAGTTTTATAAAAAAATCTGAAACTAAAGATATATTAATCCTTGTGCTCAGGTGCAATAATATCCAACTTCGTATAATCTCAATAGCTGTTCTACCAATGAATAGTGCTAATTGGGCAAATAGAACTAAATATATAAAATGTATATCTTGGTTTTTAACACCAATATCAACAATACTTTCGGTTAAAAATGGAAAGATTAGCTGCAATAAACTTGCAGTAACCAACCCAATAACTAACTGCCACAAGAACCGCTTGTATTTAAATAGGTATTTAGATAAAAAATTAAAGCCGAAACCTTGATTGTCTTTTTCAATATCTGAATCGTAGAATTTTGGAGTTGGTTCTATTAATAAGGCTATACCTTCCTCTGTTTGCTCTGTTGCATTATTACCAATCCAATGTTTTAAGAGTTCTTCTTTACTGTATTTAAGTACGCCGTGCGCTGCTGGGTCAGAAATAAAAAAAACATTCTTTTTAATTTTATAAAGAACTACATAATGTTTACTGTTCCAATGAAGGATGCAAGGTAAAGGAGCTTGCAATAAATCGTGCATGTTAATTTTTACCCCTAAACTTCTTAATCCTATTTTTTCTGAAGCATTGCTCAACCCTAATAAACTACTTCCTTCTCTTGTAGTTTCACTTAATTCACGAAGGTATTGTATAGAGATTGTCTTCCCGTAATGCTTAGCAATTATCTTGACACAGGTTGAACCGCAATCCTTCTGATCGGGTTGTTTGTAATGAGGAAATGATTTAATCATTCTTATTATAAAATCTTAAATTCTAAGGTGCTTAATTGTCTTTTTCTTTAGGCTTATAGTAACGTTTTTATTTTGAGATTGATAGCAATCAATTTGCGCTTACCTATACGGGCTCAAAATTTTCGCAGGAATTTAGTTTATACCATTTCTCATCAGAATAATGAAGGTCTGAATTTGAAAAACAACAATAGCGGAACTTACATGATTTGCATTTTTCAATTAGATCATTATGGATGTCCCACTTTTTCTGAAATTCGGAGCTTCGAAACACTTGGCTTATTGAAACATCAGTAGCTGATAAATTTCCAAAATGCTCTTGATGATTTATGTAATTTTTTATAAAACCAAATTCATCAATACAAATTTTACGATTAAGAGCAGTGTTGTATTTCTTTGATTCCATGAAGCTCTTCAAAGTAAAAGTGAAATTTGTAGGAACGATTTTTTCAGTCCAATTTAATTCTTCATCTTTTATTCTTTTTATTGATACATAATTCTCATTTGTCTCCGTCTTAAATTCTTCGGAACCTAAATAAGTTACAGAATTAACTCTGATATTTTGGTTGAAAAAATCCATAGAAAATACGTTTTCAAAAGAACTCGGAATAACTACATCAATACATTTCAAAAAAGAATTTGTTGTAGCATTAAAAATTTTTGAGATTTCTTCTGACGTTATATTACTATCTGATTTAATGGAAAGCAGTAACATTTGGCAGCCTAGTTGATTAAGTTCATTTATTACTTTAACATAATCATATTGAGACGAGGAACCAATTTCTAAGATTGCTGAATAGCATTCATTCTCAAAATATATATCTTCGCTAATCTTAGGGAAATTTTCAGGATGGTCAGTTAAAAAACATATTTCTTCAGTGAGAAAATAATCAATAATCTCAATTATATTATTTCCGAATTTTGAGATAATGAAATCGATACTTTTTCCGTCTATTTCTTTTAATACATCGTATGTTATTTTAGTGATAGAAATAAGTTTTAGTCTTGTTAAATCATATATTACACAACCATCATCCCCTTCAACTAAATAGCAATCTGTAAAAACTCTCAAAAATTTGCTTTTATCCATAATTCAAAATTATTGTTGTGTTTAATTTATAGTATTCTCTGACATGATATTGATTAGTATTTATCAAGGAATTTCGACCTAAAAAAAGTTGGCTTCCATTATTATCATCTGAATATTCAAATGAATCAATTAAAATAGTGTTAAGGGATAACTGTTCAAGTGAAATATCCGAATTAAGAAGTTTTTTCTTCATTTCTGGTTAAATATTTATATATATGATACTCTATATTATAATTACAAGGCTTGCTAACCATTCCAAATTGTCCAACTGAATTGATTTCTAAAAAGTAGTATTTTCCATCTGTACCTTTGATAATATCAATTGAACCCGTATTAAAATCGATCGCTTTTAACAGTTTTTTTATTTTAGCTTTTAATTCTTCAGGTAAAGTAAAGGGGATATTTCTGTTTGGCTTTTCTCGATCGTATTTTCTGAAATCTACAGCCGTTTTTTTGTTATTCTGAGAGAATATAGCCATGCTGTAAAAGTTTTCTCCCATCACAAAAGTTCTGATTTCAAAATCTTTTTCTACTTTTTCTTGCAATAAACTCGGAGAGAAGTAATTTGGTATTTTTTCTAGTATAGAATCTGTCAATTCATTCGTATAAGATATATGTCTTTGTTCTAAGTCATTGTCTATGGCAAATATTGGTTCAAAGATCGATTTCGTTATAAGGGAATTATTAACCTCTTTTTGGAATTCTAATATTTGACTCTTTTTAGTAACTACTTTGGTTCTAGGAATGCAAATGCCTAATCTGTTTGCCAGAGATAGAATTTCTAGTTTGTTTACTCTAGTTTTTAATCTATTTCCTAATACGACCGAGCCATGTAAAGAAGAATTGAAAATGTATTCATAAAGTTCTCTTAATTCCGATTTTTGATTCGATTTTATTTTATCAAAAAGAATTTTAGACAGATCTGATTCAGTCTGGTCTATTACCATGTTGTCAAAATTAGCCCTCGGTCTTCTATACCAAATTGAAGTATACTTTTTTGCAAGATTTTCATCGTTAACTTCTGTTTTACCAGGAATGCTGATGTCAACACTATCGAAATTAAAATAGTCAAAATACAGATCATTATTACGATCAATCATTTTGTATGAATCAAGATTCAATCTTTTGAAATGTACACCATGTCTATAAAACCAGCTACAAACTTCATCTGAAGATTTATCACTATCTTGAGTTACTATTAAATGCTTTTCCATTGATTTTTATTTTAAAATAAAATTATCTCTACGTTCAAATAATAATTTACTAATAGAGATAATCTTTGTAAGTTAACTTCTTACTCAATACTTATTGAGCAATGGTTTAATCGTCGTGAATATCACCAACTGATTTAGTTTTAACAATCCAACCTAAAAAGTTTACATACGAATGGGTCATTTCAGCACATTGACGTGGACGCCCCATTTCACCACCTTTGATTGTGTCTAAAGTCTCAATTTCTTTAATTTTAAAATCTTCTAATTTTAACATAATAAAATAATTTAAATATTAACTCTTCTTTTATAGGATGAAGAATATCTCCTACTGAGATAATCTGCAGCTTATCCCATCGATGGTGCTAATTTAAATTGCGTTTGTGCAAATATTTTGCACTCAGAAAAAATTATTAGAAATTTTATCTTCGTTTACTTAAGGATTATTTACTCTCAATAAACCCAAGGACGAAATCACATTGATAGGAGTAATAATATGTTCTTCTTATTTGACAATATTCTATAGGTGCCCCCATATTTTTCATTAGCTCAAGAATATTATATACACTTCGTTTAGAAACGCATAGACGTCGTGATAATTCATGAGCTGTTCCCGTTGATTTTAGCTTGATTAAGCTATCGACTCTTTCTATAACTTGTATTTTTTGAATAAACTGCAATTTTTTTCTTATTTTAATTAATACTTTTTCAATAACTTGGGTCACCTGTTTTTAGGACAGGTGGAATTTTTAATTCGGATTAAATTGAATGTTGAAGCGCTTTAAATATTCTTCTATCGTCCCCATTCCCATTTTTTTTCTTCTTTCGTTTACTGTTGCAGGATTTTCTAATTGATACAATTTGCCGTCTTTGATCTGTGAACCATATATTTGAGGTTTTCCCTCATCCATTAAAATCCTGTCTTTCATCAATGCATATTGCTGTTTAGATAAATCTCCATTTTTTACTGCTTTCTCTATCTGTGGGAAGTATTTTTTTCTATGCTTTTTAGTAGTATGTTGTAGCCCCAACCATATTGCAGTCATTTCTTTTTGAGTTACTTCATTTAATGTTGGGATACCACACTTTTCAATAATGCTAATTACTAATTCTTGATTTCTATGATCTTCTTTAGCATGTTTGATGAGATCATTGGCCTTTCTAATCTTTTGATCACTCTCATAAACCTCGCTCAAAATTTGAAGTTTTTTACTACAATCAACGTCAATAATGTCTACTGATCCTACATAGACAAAATTATCTCTTTTGATATAGAGAAAAATTGATACGGATACAATAAAAATAGTTAAGATACTCAAGAGTATTTTTTTCATTTGTTTGGTATTTATTTTGATGGCCTACTCTTTTTTAGGTTTTTCGGCTTCCACCTATTTGTTCTACGATAAATATTTTTGATCTTTTAAGTTCATTTTGTAAAATGGAGCCTGAAAGAATTTTCAGACAGAAATCTTCGGAAAAAAATCTTCAGAGAATAATCTTCAGACAGCAATCTTTAAACAGTAATACTCAGATAGTAATATTCAGGCAGCAATTTTCAGATAGTAATTTTAAATAGTAATATTCAGGTAGCAATTTTCAGATAGTAATTTTAAATAGTAATATTCAGGCAGCAATTTTCAGATAGTAATTTTAAATAGTAATATTCAGGCAGTAATTTTCAAATAGTAATTTTTAAATAGTAATATTCAGATAGCAATTCTTAAATATTTGACGAAAGTAAAAATTATTTGATAAAAAACAATGGTATTCGTAAACTTTTATTCTTTCTAAATATCTCAACAGGTGTACAACCACCGCACATCTGAATGCTTATCGAGAAAAAATATTGAGTCATTCTTAGTGGAAAGTCAACATAGCTACAATTTGATTAGGGATTTCGCCAAAAATCCTGTGAGTGAGATTTTGTTGTCTTGATAGCAATACTTCTTTTAGAAGTTGAAGTTTTTTTTTAATCAAATGGGCAGTTTTTCCACAGGTTGGATTTTCTAATTGTCAATCCCCAAAGGAAAAAATCAATAGTTGGTGTCATTGAAAATAGTACCTTCTAGTCTAGATCGATACGTGTAATTTTAAAGCTCTCTATCTCGCTGTATTCTTTTTGAAGAGTTCTCTATGGATCGTAACAGTATTAAAAAGGATAATTCCTATTTCAAAAACTAATTTAAAATATACTATGTTTCTTTCGAATTTGAGTAAACAGATTCCCGTGAGAATAGATCTAATTCTTTTCTTTAGCCTTTTCCATTGGATCAAAACCGTACATAAATGTATTCAGTTGTCCATTCGAACTATTCAGTCCGACGATGTCCATGAGTTCCTCAAAATACGAACAAACTCGTTCTCGGTCTTCCGTATCCAATTTCATATAAACATCTGCAAATCTTGACAGTCCGATTTTAATTTTCTCTTGATATTTTTTGTCAGTCGGATTTTCGGATGTTGCAACACTTTGAAAGTCGGATGCGACGTTGTTAATTTTCTCTGTAAAAATTGAGCGCATTTTTTCATTGGCGACTCCGTTATAGTAATTTTCGGCTACGAACTTTTTCTTTGCGATAAATTGCGCAAATTTTTCATTCGCATTTTCTGGTGTTTTCATCTCAATAGCACTTTGTCCGTAACCAGTTAAGGTTAACAACAGGACAATTATGTTAATGTATTTCTTCATTTCTAAAATGTACGGAGGTATAAACCAACCTGCGTTTTAATGCAGCTTAGGTTTTGCCGTATTTAGTTTTTTCAATTTTTCAGCGTATAATTGATCTTCAGACGTTGGGCTGTTTTCTAAGGTACTTATAATTTGATTTCTAAGTCGGTCGTTTTTAGTGTTTTCATAAGGGACAACTAATTCCTTAATGTTTCCTTCATTTTGCATTGACAAAGCCGAAAGTAGATATCCTTGGTAGTCTTCCTCCCATTTAACTGTAAATGCTCTGATTTTCTGTAGTAGTTTTTCATCTCTACCGTAAGAGGCTAAAAACTGGATCGACAAAATTTGAGCTTTTTTGTTTTTGGAATCTATATTTTTCCAACAAGTTTGCTTTACGGCTACATCATCATATTTTACAAATATCCCACCCAATATTTGAATAGGTAAACTCGTGTCATTTACAAATTGTTCAAAAATTAAATCAGAAGTATTCGGAACTTTATTATTCATTAAAGCTATAATATTCCACTGTTTTAAAATAGTTTTTTCACCTTCTGATAATCTTTTTATTAGTTTGTTATTGTAGAGAGAATCTTTCATAAAACCAATTAACCTGTAAGATAATGCTCGCTTGTATACATCCTCAGATTGAAAAAAACTTTCTAAGGATTTAGTATATAGGTCACAACTCTTAATGTTTTTAAGACTGTCAGTTTTGTGATACTTTTTTTCTGCTTCTTTTGCAAAAAGATAATTATTGATATCATAAAAACCTTCCTCAGAATCAATTTTGTTGTTTAAGACATCCGTTATTTTATTCTTTAATGAGTTTGGAATTTTACAGGTGTTCTGAATCTTTTTGTTACACGAGGTAATTACTGAAATAGTAATAATTAATAATGCTCTTTTCATTTTATAAACAATTTATTTTCAATAAACACAACATGTTGTTGCACAGTTTAATGCGTAATTTAGTCAATAAAAACCGAATAGAAAATAGACGAAGCTGTTCATCAATAGGCTATCGGTAGTAATGAATGCTATACGCTGTTGGTAATAGTTATTTATTCAGTTGTTGTTTAGGATGTTTTTGAAGTCTATTAATCTTTCTACTATTCCCTTAGATATTTTGAAAATACGTTTGCGTAGCGGTCGTCAAAACTCAGTTTTGTTATATCCTTGAATTTGTGCTTTGTGTTTTTTTTATCCAAAACACCTTGAGCATTAAAATATCTGATTGAAATAGACTTTTTATTAATACGCTTTAATTGTCCAATGCAAAAAAAGTTTTGCTTCGGATGTTCACATTCCGATATTATTATTAATTCCGTTGCTTTAACGTCTTCTGCTATTGAATTCCAGTTGGTCAAATCAATTTTGTATTTGGCTTTAACCTCATTTATTACCCCTTCTTCTTTTAAAATTCGATGGATAGTTTTGTCGTTCTTATTAAATCGAACGTGTTTAATTGTTTGAATGGGAATAATTTGATATCCTAAAACTCTGAAATCATCAGTTTCTTGTAGTAGTATAAAATCAGGCGACTTATCAAGGATAAATCCAGTAGAGATTCCTTGAAAACCACCTTTTTTCCTAGTCAGTCGTACGTATAGTTTTTCAGAACAATGTTTTTCTAATTTTGCTATAATTTTCTCTTTTTTCATGGCACTGTATTAGCGTTTATTTTTATTGTTTCGTATTCTGTATGTTCTAATTATATTTTCTAATTCTCTTTGTGTTATATTCAGTGAATCAATTGCTGTTTGTTCAAACTTGTCTTCGTCGTAATAGAAAGTTAGATAGGCTTTAGCTGAGTTGCCGAAACCTTCTTGAACAACTTCCTCACTTTTTATAGTTGACCAATTTTTAAATGACAGGTTCTTAGTTTGGATTCCTTTCGAGTCGATTATTAGTATTGGTTTTGTATCGAGTACTTTTCGAAGTTCTTTTATGGTGCTGTAAATTCCAATCCCTATCGTAATTATGCTCAAAATATAGAGTTTGATTCCCCCTTTACTAAAAAGGTAAATTCCAACTCCAATTATTAAAATAGAAACTATGAGATTAACATAACACTCTACCTTAGAGTGGTATATTTCTGTTTTAGGTGGGAGAGAGTAGTCTTCTCTAAATTTATCTTTTTGTTCAAATTTCTTCTCAAGTATTTTAAGCTTAATTTTATCCTTGGCAGTCCTAATTTCCGTTTTTTCGAAAATATTTCCGTCATTCCAAATTAATTTTTCTTGGATAGCTCTTTTCTTTAATTCGTGAACGTTTCTCACATTTTCAAAAGCCCAAATTCTCCATTTGGTAATCATAAAACTCCAAATCAACCAAGCAAAAAGAAATCCTATTAAAAACCCTGCTCCAATTCCCCAGCTCGGAATTGAATACTGTACTGATAAGTACATAGCAAAAGCTGGACAACCAATAATTACAATAAACACGGGAGCATTTACGATTAAATGTCCTTTTTTTATTGCTTCTTCAACTGTAATTTGTTTTCTCATTTTTTTGATAAATCGCACTAATTTTTCGGTTAAGCAAAGACTTTAGCAATTTCGAGTGGATTCTGATATAGTTGAAACTACCATAATTGCTTTTATACCAGACTGGCAAGAGTTTTTTATATGGGTTCAAAGAAGGCGTCTTTGAAAGCAAAATCATTATTTGAGTCAATTTCTACAATAATTTCATGAGAGTCTAAAAAGTCTCTGTCTAAAAACCTCATAGTAATTTCACTTCGTTCAGAATAGATCGGTACATCTCCTTCTGTCAGATAGTCTAAGTATTTCTCGTACGAAAACACAATATCGTCGAGTTTAATGCTATTTCTTAATCGTTCAATTTCATTTTTCCTTTTATCTTTTTCGAAATTAGAAACCAATTTATTAATCATTTGTTAATTATTACTAGTAGTTTCATTTATGCATAGTTACATGGGGGGTTACTAAAGTTTTTAAGTGAATCCCCTAGCAGAAAATTTACTAGGATTCTTCAAGATAGTAGCAATGAACTGACTAGGTGGTTGTATAACGCTTTTGTCAGAACATATCGTTAATATTTTTGTCTGAATTCAATTCGATATTTTTCAAATCTATGTATTCAAATAAATTTCCTAATTCCTGAATGTCCTTTTTTAAGAAAGTTAAATATACTCTTTTAAAATTAGCTTTGTTAAGTTTTTCTTTTATTGAAAAAATTAACTCACCAGACACATTTTTATCTGAAATAAGTCTAAAACTAACAAAAGGTAAATTTTCATTTGTATAACATCCTTTTACTTTATCTAAGAACTTTTCAAGATTTTCAATATCTATATACTCATGTCTTACTTGAATTCTATCTCTGTCTATGAAAAAAACATTTTTTTTAGGTTTCGGACGTCCAATGATTATATTTTCTATCCCCGCTCCAATAGGTATTTCATCTATTTTGACGAGACTCTGATTAGCTATTTCAGGAAATCTAACATCAATGATTAGATTTTTTTTATAATCTTCTAAAATATGAGCGTTTGTTAATTCGTGTTTTTCTCCAATATAATCTCCATAATCTTGAACATTTTTAAGGAGAAGACTTTTGGGGCCTGCAGTGTAAGAGAAAAAACCTCCACAACCTCCAAAAATTAAATACTTTTCTTTTGGTTCATGTCTGATTTGATACGGTTCAAAAGTATATTTTTCAGAATATACTAATGTGTCACTTTGGTTACTGATGTCCAAAGTGTGATATTCAAATTCAGCAAACTTCGGTTTTAAATGCCAATGTCCTTCTATATTTTTTGAATTATGACAGCCCCAAAAAAGCAATGTACTAAAAATTATAAAACAGATATTTTTCATTATTGTAGTTCTCTCGGGTTAAATGGAGTATGGTGGTCTCGTATAGCTTTTATTTATAGTTTTATGTGTTTTTAATTTTCGATCAATTTTTACGACTCGTATTTCTGAGTAAATTCGCACGCAATAGGATCCACTCGGAATTTCGGTTAAGCATCGTTGTAAACTGTCCTATATTTCATTGTTTTGAGTTGCTAAGAATTCCTCCTTATTCTTTTCGTAATTCTCTTTTGAACTCTTCAGTTCTTGAATTTTACTCACAGCGTTATCAAGTAATAGTATAATAACAATTGCCATAATGTTCATATAGACAAAATCATTTTGTCCAGTGCTCATGATATTTAATTTAAATTCGCTTGAAATTATTCCTAATTTGAATTCAATAATCGATTTTGTGATATTGTAACCCAAAAAGAAATTTCCACCAGAAGTTAATAAATAAGTCGTTCCACCTGTTGAAATAGCAAATAGTTGGAAATATTGTAAGATTCTTGAGTGCAAAACTCCATTCTCTTTATGTTTATACAACATTATTCCAGCATAAATAGAGTATGCGTAGAAGCCCATGGCGATTAATAAAATTAATAAGACATACAGGTTTATTTCCATTCGTTGTAATATCAACCAGAGAATCATTCCGATTCCTGATATTCCTCCAACTATTTCAAGTATCCCTATTCCTTTTAGAACATTTACGTTTGTTTTTAATTTTTTTTTGATCTCTTTTATCATTTTTAATTTTTTTATTTTGTTGTAAACGGTCTTGTATGACCTTGATTTAGGTGCTTTAATTTTTTATCAAACACGCACGCTCGCAATACCGAATGGATTCAAATACAGTGCTAACTACCGTGATTGCTTAGTGTTTGAGGTAAAATAAAATTCGTTAGAAATAGGGGCATAAATACCATTAGAGATATTGTAAAAATCCTCTCTATTTTTCAAGTTAAACTTTATTAATTTTTTGAAATCAGATGTTGCTTTAATCTCTGCATAGAACATCGAATAAAAGTTACTTTCTTTATCTAAAGCAGAAGTGATTAATCCATCTTTATAAATTGAATTAGTATAAGTATCTAATTCGATATTAGTTTTTTTTAGATGATAAGTACCTTTACAAGAAACAATAACTAAAGTTACCAGTATAACATAGGTTATTTTTTTCATTTTCAATTTTTTGCTAACGTTTTGAGTAGCGTTATTTGCGATTTTTTGTTGTAAAGTTACGTAAAAATGATGAGCTTTTGGCTTTTAGAGATGAAGTAAGAAGGAATAAAACCTCCATGTAAATCTCCGTCATGACCTGCTAAGTACGTGTTTAAACGTAGAAAAATAAAAGCACGAATACTTAAAGACGACCTTAAATAATACATTGAGCTTCTTTTCATAGCAGGGATAACGTCATTGTGTATGAAATGTGACCTGTGAAAAGACAGTAACTATTCTGATTAATACCGAGTCGAATATTGATGTTTTGTTTTTAGTTTGTCATTTCTTATAAGCACATTAAGAATTTAGCTTCCTTTTTATCCTATACAACAAACCTCTTGGTTAACTATTTATTAGTTGTGTTTTATATATGTTTTTAGCGGCTGGCTTTTTTATTTGCGGTTTTCAATTCTCTTCAATGGTCATGAGTTGGTCCGAATTGAACATTGCTGCTGGAGAGATCACTAGTTCGTTCCAGGGAATATGGTCTCCGTAGCGTTCTTTCATTTTAGCCTTCACAATATCCTTGGTTAAGTTAAAGTCCGATAGCTTTTCCAGTTGTCCAATTGCTATATCGGTTGCCTGTTTATAGATTTTCCAAACGAGTTCAGAGCAATAGATCTTATCGTCTGACCATTCAAAGTAAAGGTCATAGGGCTTCCCTTTATATTGCTCCGCAATTTTCTTCATTTTACTCAAAGTAGCTCTGGACAACAGTCGATCGGCGTTTTTAAGTCGTTTTATAACGTAATGTCCATTTTTACCGCGATGTATCCAAACTGCTAGTGGTGTAAATTTTACGGGTTGCACCGCTTCGTAAACGAAAAACTGTCCATCCTTCTTGAAAATAATCCCCATATGACTGTATTGGGAGTTTGTAGCTAATTGAATGGCCTTACTTTGGGGAGATGTTGAGGTTTGAAAAATGATATCGCCCTCATTTATTTTAACTTTTTGCTCGGATCCCTGAAGTTGGATAACCTTTTTTTGTTCGAGTTGAACGAGTTCTTTAGCTCCTGTTGCAAACAAAGACATTTTCGTTCCGAAGTACGTCAGGAAAGCTAAACTTCCTGTTACTAGTAGTAGACTAATTTTTTTCATGCTGTTTTGACTGTTTTGACTGTTTTTCTGTACTCGCTCGAATTAGTTGTTCGAAACTCCAAAAGTTAGTTTTAGGTGGCTGCTGGTAACATCCACTCAGAAATAGTAACGACCAATATACTACTCTAGTACTCTGGTTTAGAATATCCATTTAATAGTTGTAAAAAATCCTATCAGTATCATAGCGATGAGTAGTAGGATGCTACTAAAAATTAAGAATCCATAAAATTGGTCTTTCCATGTTTGTTTTTCTTCAGGAATGATCTGTTGATTAGCTGTTTTTAATTCTTTTGTAAGAATGATATTTTCAAAAAAGTAATTTGCATTCGGATCAGTCCAGTCAAGTTCTAAATCAATATAATCAACCGTGTCCTTTTTAATTTTTTGATTTCTAACCTTTAGAATTGCTTTTAACAGTTCAGACGAAAATAAGCTAAGTCCTTGTTCATTGGCCTTGATACAAGTATTATATTCATCTCCATCTTGATGATAAAATCCAAAAAGAGCAGTTTCCTTTTTATGATGTTCCTCTAAATAGGATATGATGTTTTCTAATTCTTTTTCGGTCATTTTTTTAGCAGTTTTTCTAAGTATGCTTGTTATTCCAAATGTAAAGTAAATGCTAGCATCATCAAAGGGCTGCGGGATTTTTGTTATTGATGTATTCGGCTGTGAGAGTACTCAAAGCGTTGGGCCAATTGGTGGTTTTTGATGATATTATGGTTAATTTCAAAGTATGGCAGCGGTATTTTTAAACTCGTAGGGAGTTTCTTGCACTACAATTTGTACCCAATACTCAGTAGGAATATTCTGGGTAGGATATAGTTTTTTGTATCTGAAATAACATAGCTTGAAAATCGATTGCTTTGCTTGAATTTTTCATTGTTAAGGTTTTGAAGGCGGAGTTCGAAGTTCCACGGGCTGTCTTTTTTTTGATAAGACAAAGAGGTGTTTACGATGGTATAATAGGTATGCTGACGGAGGTTTTGGTTTTGATAGTGGTAGTGATGATAATTTGCTTTTAAGCGGAAGTTTTTACATGGTGAATATGCGATACTCGCAAAAGGGTTGTGAACAACAAATGTGGTACTGTTAGCATCGGTAATGTATTTTCCGGTATTTCCCTTGTATCCAATTGCTATATTTTGGAAGTTGTGAAATGAGGTTTTCGCACTCAGCTCATAAGAAAATTTCTTGTTGGTATTAACGACCAATGAGGAATTAAGTTGTTGTAAAAATTTAGCTTGTGTGTAGTTTAAACGCAGCTGATATTGAATTTTTTTAATCTTTTTTTTGATGCTTCCTCGAAGGTTCCAATGCTCAATAGCATTGTTTAAAAGTGCAATACTCGTAATTCGATTGATCGATTTAAAATTGACCGTAGTGCTAAATCCACGTATTTTTTTTTGGTAACTGGCACTCAATAGTAATAAGACGTTTCGGTATAAGCTAAACCTACTGTAGTATGCTGTGAGGGAATGGTATAACTCATTTTCGAGATGTTCATTTCCTCTAAATACCGTATTGTAAGATTCTAGATAATAGCGATTCGTTAGTTTGGAAACATTGGGGAAACGAGTTTTTAGCTTGTAGTTGAGTTGTATTTTTTTTGATTTATTGAATTCAATTTTGATTAAAAAATCGGGGAGTAGTACCCATTTATGATGGTCTATTTGTGAATTGGATTGATTAATTTGCCAATGGTAACTATGTAAGAATAGACCTTGTTTACAAGTGAATATACCTGCTTTGAATTTGTAATGCAGCCCAGAAAAGAAGTTGTTTAATGTGAATACGACACGATTATTAAAACCACCAGGGTCAAAGTTGTTCACGGATGCATCGTCTAATAGCTGGGCATCTCTATGGATAAACTTTTCACGTTGATACGTGTCACCTAGCGTAGTGTAGATGTGATGGTTAGTGCTCAAGAGCCAAAAGTCCTTCAACGTAGTTTGTAAAAGCTGTTGAGTCTCTTTTTTAATTTGGCGTATTGCCAATTGTGACTGATGTGGGTTGATAGGGGGAAGTATTGGCTTTATTCTAGCTAAGAAGGGCTGAGATGCATTCCAGTGATTGGTGGCCGTGTTCTTCTCCACTATGGTTTGTAAAATAGCGGAGAATCGGTGTTTTTCTGATTGGTTTTTATGCCATTCAAAACTTTGATTTGCATAGCTGGTTTTGATGTTTTTTTGAGTTATAATGGAATTACTTTGTTGGTTTACGGCAGACAAAACATCCTTAAAATAGTCGTTGGTATTGAACTTAATTTGACTTCTGATATAAAATTGTTCTTGAGGAGTCGGGGTAAATGAGAGGTTTAGCTTTGTGACACCAAAGCGTGTTTTTGACGATCCATGTACCTGCCTTAGTTCTGAAAATGCCGTGTATTCGCGTGAGCTTTCCTGAAAACTTCGCTCCTTGTTGTACGAGAGTACAGCGTAGCCCGAGAGTTCCAGTTTATCAGTTACAGTCCTAGTGAAGTTTACAGCCCCAAAATGTTGTGTATTGCTAAGGTTGTTTTTGTTTTTTAAAAATTGAGATAAAAGGCCCCCTGTCCAGTTAAAGTCTGAGTTGAAAACCGCGTTGATTCCTCCTTGAAAGTTGAGATAATCTTTAAAAGTAAGCGACTTTTCTCCGGTATTGTTGCTATTCCCTATAACGTTCACGGTTGTTTTTGGAGTATAGTAGTATAAGGAAGCCGTACTTTTATAAAAACCAGTATGCCCAGTACCTGCTTCCAGATTACCGAAAACAAAGTGTTTTTTGTCTTCTTTCAATTGGATGTTCATAGCCATATTGTCTGAATCTGAGATGTTTTTTAAAAAGGATACCTCGTTGTAGTTATCAATGACTTCAATCTTTTTAATGGCATCGGCGGGGATGTTTTCTATACCTAGTTTTGTGTTACCATCAAAGAATTTTTTCCCATCAACCAGAAGTCGAGTCACTCTTTTACCGAGTACTGTCACGCCGCCCTTGCCATCTAAATTAACACCTGGAAGCTTTTTTAGTAGGTTTTTAAGTTTTCGCTCTGTACCGTCAACAAAGGTTTGGGGATTATAGGTAATCGTATCTTTTTTTACTGTTACGGGTAGTTCAATAATCACAGTATTGAGCTTATGTATAGCTTCCTTTAAGATAATATCTTTCGATAGGTCGGAGTTTGGAGTAATGTCAAATTTATACTTTTGATATCCCAGATAGGACACGGAAATTGTGTAGCGATGGAGCTGCTTCAGTGGTAAATGGTACTGGCCTTCTTCATCGCTGAGTGTGTATGCCAATCGATTGTTGTTAGCTTTGGAACTGGCGATTATAGCAGCAAATTGCAAAATCTCGCCCTTGTCATTTTTCACTGTGCCTGATAAAGATACGGATTGTGTCAAGGCCTCGTTTGTCAAGAGCATGCAAGGCATCAAGATTAAACATTTTAAGAGTTTCAAATTTTAATGATATTTCTTTTTATAGGCTTGCATTGAATTTTTAACGAGCGTTTCAAATTCGTTATAGCTTACTGTGATTCCCGATGTTGGTTTTTTAATCTTATCCTGAATAGTCGTGTTCAATTCAATCTTTTTGGCTTTGAAATAGTAATGTGTTCCTGTCAGTTCCAATATCAAACCAGGTAAGCCCATATAGTCTAAAGGGGCGAAGCTAATGGGGATTTCAGGTGTAAACCAAGCTTCGATTTTAAATTTAAAAACTCCTTTACTATTGACGATTCTTTTGGTGCCTATGGCTTTTTTGCACAGGTAGTTTTGAATCCGTTTTTCTTCTTGAGTAAGTTTCCACTTAAACATGTCATGACTTACAATGAAGGTTTCTCCTAGCGCTTCCTTTTTACATAAAATAGTGCTGGTTTTTAGGTTGGTATAGTAGTACTCATTGCCTAGCACGAGTTCTGCTAGGTTCTTTTTACTAGTTGGGATATCCATTTTATTTAGCATGAAAAAGCCCGATTCATTTGGAGTACAGACTAGCTTAAAAGTCAGTTTCTTACTCGAATTGAATAGTTTATTCAAATTTGTCGTGAGCACTTTGTTATTGTTGTTTTCCTTACTTAAGTACTTGGATATATCTATGGGTTTGGTACTTACCTCATAAAGTATCACATGATTTCCTGATTGCGAAACGAGTTGAGTGTAACTACAGAAAAGAAGAACAATTGTTATCCATGTTTTCATAGGTTTCTATTTAATTCACTGTCTATGAATAATTGTAGCGGTCTGTTAAGTTTACTTACTTGGGATCGTCACCATCGTCTATGTCATCTTCTGAGAGTTCCTTAAAGGTTTCGAGTTGATAGGCAATACAACCATCATAAGAAGCACGCCATACTATAAGCGAAGTGCCGTAGTTTACTCCTGCCATTATCGCGATGCCTTGAGAAATATCTGCGTATTCTGCACAATTCATATACAAAACTCTAGTGTATATAGATTTTGCACTGAGCGCATTGGTGGTGATAAAAAGAAGAGCGAAGGCTATTAGTCGTTTTTTCATAATTCCTGATTTTTTTTGCAAGTTTTCAAACTACTCGGTTTTTTTGATTGCCTGCTTTAAATAGTGGTTACCTGTTTCGGTAATTACTCTTTCTAAGATATCCTCGTTGTTAAGGGGCATCGCTACTTACAGTAGTAAAGTATGCGCTACTGATTGCTTTGATGGAGGGACTTAGTAAAAATAGACTGAAAAATAGATAAGGAAGAGAGGTATGTTCAAAACGCCACGAATTGTGTTATCGGCGGTAACTTTTTGTTGATAACTGGGAATAACTGTTAAAAAGGAGGGACGTTTATACCAGTGAAGTACCAGTGAGATTTCTAACTGTAAGCATTAATCTTTACGGGTTTTAGTGGCTGTAGTGTTTGAAATAACAAATGCGATTAAGAGTACTGAATTTAAAATGGCACTATAGCACCATACGTCGGTCATAAATGGTGTTTGGCAGGGAGGACATGGAGTATGGGGAGCACAGGGTTCACACAGAATAAAGAAGGAATCGAATACGAATCGTAAGAGAAGTGCTCCATTACTCAGGAGAGCAAAGTATAGTATATAGTGAGCGAAAGTGGTATTCAGTTTCATAGGGCAATGCATTTTTATTCGTATTTTTTTTAAAAAGTAACTGTATAAATATACATAAAGCTCGTCAATTTATACCTAGTTAAAAATACGATGCTCGAGAAACGTGCGAATTAATGTCCAAAAGAAAATCTATATCTAGTTCAGTAGTTCTGCTACACAGCGCAAAGCCGATTTTGCGGCAGCATGAACACTTCCCCAATCACTGCCATCTGTATAAGAAGTTCCAGCAAAGTACAATCTGTTGTTCACGGACTGACCGAGTACTTTTACAGTTCTCCAACGCTCTTGGTCGTACACATAGGCACCTTCTATAAAAGGCTCACGACTCCAGTTTTGGGTAATGTGTTGAAGGTATTGCTCGGAAGCTTGGCCATCAAAAAGCGCATCTAGTTCCTTGAGCATGTATTGGAGCAGGGCCTGGTCTGATAACTCGGCGTAGGGTACAGTTGCGGTTCCAAGGGCTAGGAACCCGAGTACGTTTCTCTCAGAATGCTGTCCGTAGGAAGCATCGTAATACAGTTTTTGTCCAGATTTTCGAGGACGAATTGAGGTTTCGATAACGGTGGGATAAAACTTTTCAGAGAACTCAATAAAAGCTTTAAAACCATCCCAAACGGTTACTTTTTCTATGGCTTTTAATTTTTTTTCTGGTAGTGCTGGGACAAAACGGATGGCTTTTTTTTGGAGCATTTTTACCGGTACAGTTACGATAACCTTAGTTGCTTTAAATTCTTTAGTAGAGGTGGCAACGCTAACACCATCGGAATGGTAGGTTACGGATTCGACTATTTGGTTGTATTGTATGTTACTCTCGATTGTTGGAACTACATAGGTTTTAAAAAAATCTAACCATGATGAATTGACAAATTTTTGGTCGATGTCAAAGCCCATGTCATCCATAGAAATTTCTTCACCATCATAGAGTCCATAATCGGAACTTTCATATCCTTTTGTCTCGATAGCTATGCTCGTCTCAGCATCGTTTACAATATCGTTAAAGACACTCTTTTCAACATGTAACCACTCTGCTCCTAAGGGAATAGGAAAATCGACGAAATCGTTGACAGTTTTCATTCGGCCTCCCAAATTTGGCGAGGCTTCCAAAATTTGAAAATCAATACCTAATTGGGCCAATCGGTAGGCCGCTGTCAGGCCAGCAGCTCCGGCTCCTATAATGAGTATTTTACCCTTAAAATTCACTGACTTTTTAGGGGAGTCAATGAATTGTTCAGCACCGAACACCGATTGAAGGGGGAGGCTGATTCCGAGAATACTACAAATTTTAAGGAATTCTTTGCGTGTCATATCGGGTGTCTTTTAATGTCTGGTAATATTAGATTACTTTTTTTAAAAAAGCAAAAGTTGCCCAGGGTTTTGTGATCCAGTAGTATAGGGGCGTGTTTGTTAGGGCATACAAAGAGCGAACTAATACAGTACTATGAAAAAAGCAGCTCAAACCTTGGCCTGAGCTGCTTTTTCGTGGAAATGCGGTTTATTGATGTCAACAGGACTATACTAAGTTGAGTTCAACGGCTACATTACCCTTTAAGGCTAAAGAATAAGGACAAACGGCATGTGCTTTTTCGAGTAATGTCTTGGCAACCTCTTCGGAAACACCGGTTATAGCTACATCGATACGCGCTGTTAAGGAATAAGTCGATACATCTGTCATGGCGAGTCCGATAACCGCTGTTGTTTTCGATGTTATAGGTAACTTTTCTTTTCCGGCTACCATTTGCAGAGCGCTGTCGAAGCAAGCGGAATATCCCGCTGCAAATAATTGCTCTGGGTTGGTATAATTACCGCCATCACCTCCTAATTGGATAGGCATTTTAAGGTTAAAATCGAGCACACCATCGGCACTTTTTACGTGTCCTTTGCGTCCTCCTGTAGTTGTTGCTGCTGTTTCAAATAATATTTTCATGGGTTATAACTGTTTGTGTAATAAGCTTAATAATTTTACGAGGTTGTTTCGGAAATCCTTGAGCTCCTCGTCGCTAAAGGAATCATTGGCAAAGTGACGTTCAATTTCTTGAGGGATGGAAGCTGCTGCTACTTGAAGCTGCTTTCCTTTCGCTGTCAATGCAATATGTACTGTTCGTTCGTCGTCGGTAGCTCGCGTTCTGCTAACCAATTCTTTGTGTTCTAAACGTTTGAGGAGTGGGGTCAATGTATTACTTTCTAAAAATAGCAGGCTTCCAATATCTTTTACAGCCATGGTTTCGTATTCCCAGAGTACCAAGAGCACGAGGTATTGTGGATAGGTGATATCCAACTGTTTTAAATGGGGAGCGTATAATTTAGTCGTTAAGCGAGAAGCTGCATACAGCGGAAAACACAGTTGGTTTTCCAATTTTAGTTGTTCACAAGTTTTAGTCATGTTGCGTACTGTTTTTTTTAGTAAATGATCCTGTTGACCACAGTGCCCATACTATGAGCAGGGGTTGGAAAAATAATCGAATCAGCCGCTTTTGATCTGTGTCGAGTCCGAAAGCACTAATTTCATTGGTGTATTGTGAAATATTTCCTGGAAAGATAAGCACGAAGAAGACTGCCAACAGAATACCTACTTTTTTCTGATGTTTCCATAAAAAGATCATGGCGATACCTAAGGCAATTTCCACAATTCCTGAGGTCAGGACAATGAGATCCATAAAGTCTGAGTGATGGGTTAGCCAGCGCGGTACTTGAGCTAGAAATTCCTGCCTGTGAAAGGTTAAATGACCAATACCTGCAAAGGTCATAAAGGCTCCCAAAACTATTCGGGCGATGCTTTGTAATGTTTTCATATCGTTAAAGATTAAATCGTGCACGATGCAAATGTACGAAGATTTCCTTGAAAATTGGAAAGCGATAATGGGTTTTATACGGGTTTTGTTTTTAAGTATCTGTTAATGAGTGTATTGTTTTTTACAGGTCTATTTGTAAATAACGGAGTAGTAGCTCTTTTTGGTGTTGGGAGTTTAGGTTTTTAGAAAAATGAGCTTGAATCCACTTAGCGGTTTCTTGTTCGTTATGTTGTTGATGGTAAAGAAATGCCAGTAGATACTCTTCCGTGAGCAAAGGAGTTCCTATGCGAAATGGAGGTTTTTGCAGGTTTTGATGCAGAGAAGCAATATTTTGATCTATCGATTGATGGTTGTCAAACCATTCTTTTATGATAGGGATATTTCTTCTAAGATTTTTCGTCAAGGTTTTTTGGAAAGAAGCTTTGTTGACGGTACTAATTTCATCCGAATTAACAATCTTTTTACCTTCCATATATCCGTACCAATGTGGTGTATGGTTTAGATACATGAGTTTAGTCGTTTTGGCTGTTCGGTGATACCTTAGTGTATTTCCGGAATATGAAGGGATAAAACGATAAGCATTCCCGAAGGTTAGCAAGCCTCTATATCCTTTACCTACGGAGTATTGCACTATATGTTGAATTCCCTGTTCGTTGAAGTCTGAGTACCATAAATATTTTCCATTCCAATGAGGCAGTCCAATATTTGCCAACTGGGGGCTTGCAATGTTGTTTAAAAGATGGAGTCGATCCGCCAACAGAACCTCATCGAAGTTTTGATAACGATAGTATATGTAGTATTGGCGGTACTTTTGTTTAAAGTAGTTATTTAACTGCGTTATGATTTTCATAATTATTATAGAGTTTTAAAGTTTAGGAAAGAAAAAACGCTTCATTTGTTTCCAAATATAGTCCTTGTCATAAGGACCTTGATGATAATAGAATGCACCGTTAGGCTTGATGAGTAAAAAGCTTCCATGGGGAACTGCATAGGGAAAAAAGAGTCTGTTTAAGAGTCGTTCTTTATCGGGAATCCAGTGAATGTACTTTCGTTGGTAGTCCGAAGCTCTCTTTGAATTCGGGTCGTATATCCAAAAGAGGGAGATTGCATCGCGTTGGGCTAGACGATTACTAAAATTAGCGTCCAGCACGTTCCATTTGGAAGTAGCAAATTTTTTCTGATTAGAGGCCAAGGGGGAAAGATAATTAATAACGAGGTAACCGTTATCAGCTAGGCTGCTTTTGCCTATTTTTTGGAGGTATGCTTGTAATGCTTTCAGAGCACTAGGAGCCAATTGGCCTACTTTTTCTTTAGGTACAAGAATGGTGATTTCTTGTTGGTCTCTTCGGAAATGTAAGTCTAGATACTGTGGTTCTTGTAGTCGTTTGTTATACAAGAAGTCTGATAGTTCTATTCCGTATTCGTTATAATGCTTGGCGTTTGCTTGCTGTGCAAAGCTGTGAACCGCAAAAAGTAATAGGAATAAAAATAAGAGGTAAGAATGTTTCATAGTATTAAGGTTCGAGAGGAGCAGTAGCGTGTACAGTGTTTTTATCCCAAGCAATAACCTGTACTCCTGGTGAGTAATGGGCGTGTACTGGTGGCGTATTGAGTAGCTCTTCAAATTTCGGAAATTTAAAATCCAAAGATGTTAATTTAATAGCATACAAGGGCCACTCCACATGGTGAATGTCAAATTGCAGCAGTTGACCAGAGGAGTTTTCTTGAAACAAAGCATAGCGTTCTGTAAGCCATAGGTCAAGGGTGGTTTTGTTCCGTATAAGCTTTTCTTTTGTGAAGGAAACCGAAAATTGAGTAGCTTTTTCGCTATTTTTTGAAGAGAATTTCCCTGTTTCGCGTTGCATGGCGGCATGAGTATACGGAAGTTCAGAAATTGCTTTAGCGATATAGCAAGCACATTTTTTAGAAGCTTCGATACTTAAAAAATAGACACCACTTTTACCATTGCTGCGCACATAGGTGCGCAGGTTGAGTTCATCGAAATTTGATATTGGTGGAAAGGATGGGACATAGCGAAACTTCATCTTTTCCATACTAAAAGCGACAAAACTTATCCATGCTGTTCCATCACAGGTGTCAAGCTGTACTAAGGAAGGGATATAGGGTTGTAAGAGTGTCTTAGGAACGGGCCAATGCAAAAAAATGGCACGGTTCCATTCTTGGTAAAATTTCCAAGGAGTGCTGGGCATAGAAAAGGGCCTGTGCGCCGTTTCTTTCGTAATATTCATAGCGTTGAGTTTAGCAGTGTTAAAATTACGAAATACCGAGAAAACTCCTCGGATAAATGATCCAAGGAGCCTATTTTATTGTAAAATTTTAAGAAAAGTGTCTTTTTTTCTCGTTGCCAAGGGGACTTTATAGCCATTTTTGAGTACTAGGAAGTCGCCTTCGCGTTTATCGTATCGGATGAGGTGGTTTAAATTGACCAAAAAGGATTGATGACAGCGAAAAAAAGTTTGATTAGGTAATAGGTTCTGGTACTCTTTTATCGACTTTGTCGCCATTAGCGAATGTTGGTCTTTGATAAAGAATTCTGTATAACTCCCATTGGCTTCCAAGTGAAAAATATCGTTTATAGTAAT
Organism: Tenacibaculum sp. AWR4_210; assembly: GCF_056160945.1. Lineage (NCBI taxonomy): Bacteria > Pseudomonadati > Bacteroidota > Flavobacteriia > Flavobacteriales > Flavobacteriaceae > Tenacibaculum > Tenacibaculum sp. AWR4_210. The sequence goes on along the minus strand of NZ_JBSWYF010000007.1, from coordinate 96,958 downwards.
TATTTGGAGTCCGTGCTTGTCTTTTACGATGAGTTTATGCGGGCGTTCATAGGTCATGTTTTCACGAAGGGTGTCTAGTTTTTGTGACGTAGCGTGGGTATGGCGTTCGGTCAAGGCCTTCTCAACCGCGGTGACGAGATCTTCGTAATCGAAAGGTTTTAACAAGTAGTCCAACGCGCTGTACTTAATAGCTTGTAAGGCGTACTGCTGAAAGGATGAGATAAAGATCAGCTGAAAGTTTTTGTCGGGCAAACTCTCCAGGATGTCAAAACCGTTCCCGTCGGGGAGTTCGACATCCAAAAATACGAGTTCTGGAGCCGTGGTTGTGATAAGTGCGATAGCAGTTTCTACCGTTTCAGCCACACCGCACAAATGTACGTTTGGACAGTGTTTTTCCAGTTGCCTTATCAGGCTTTTTTGGGCGGCTTTATTGTCTTCAATGATAACTGTTTGCATAGTAGTATAGTTCTGTAGATAGTAGGCTTACATAGTAAAAGAGGGGAGTTGAAGTTGAACACGGGTACCCGTTGCTACGGAGTGTACTTTGAAGTAACTCTCTTTGTATCCTCGTTTTTTGAGGAGGTCTATTCGTTCTTTAGTGATGGCCATTGCATGAGAGGTGTGATTTGTCGGGATTTCTTGTTCGAGGGCGGTGATACCGATACCATTGTCTTCAATGGCTAAAATGATGAGATCGTCTTTTAGGCTAAAGCTGATGGTGATAGTCGCCTCAGCTCCCAGTGAGGCTATACCGTGTTCAATGGCATTTTCTACAAAGGGTTGTGCAAACATAGGTGGAATGGCAATTTCATCGGTGAATATGGCTTCATCAACGTCAATGTGATAGTTAAATGGTACAGCTCTGCGCAGGTTTTGGATAGCGAGGTAGTTATCGAGCATTTTTATTTCTTGTTCGAGGGGCACAAACTGATTGCGAGAATTGTCTAAAACTTGCCGTATAAGTTTGGCGAACTTAGCGAGGTACAATCCTGCTTTTTCTTTAGCACCACTATCAATATAGTCCTGAATGGCCGCCATGGCATTAAAAATAAAATGAGGATTCATTTGAACGCGTAACAAATTCTGTTCGATATCTCGATTTTTCTGCGTGAGTTTGAATTGTTTTTGCTGATAAATAAGCACGAGCACAATTCCTAAGAGCAGTAGTACAAGTACGGTAATGATCAGTGCGGTAGTTTTTAATTTTGACTCAGAGAGTTGAAGTTCTTTAATGGCAGCTTCTTGATTGAGGTTGACGATTTCTTGTTCTTTTATTTCAGTTTCGTGTTTAATTTTTAATCCTGCAATAGTGAGGTTTTTTTCTTTTCCCAGAAGTGAATCATAGAGCGTATGGAAGGTTTCAAGACGCTGTAGCGCTCCCTTGTAGTTGCCTTGTGCTTTGTGAATAGCAACTAAAATTTGAGCACCTAGTTTTATATTGGTGACATTTTGGATAGTATGGGCCAGGGCAATTCCGCGTTCGAGCAGTTGTTGTGCTTTGGTGAGGTTTTTTTGTCTCCAAGCAATTCTTCCTGCTAGGATGTAGGCTTCAGCAATATTGGATTTAAAATCTATTTGTTGGCTTAAGGCTAAGCCTTTTTCTGCGTGGCTAATGGCTTTTTTAAGTTGATTTGTGTCGAGGAAATGCTGTCCTAAATCGATTAAATTTACCGCGATGAATTCTTTGTTTTCTAGCTTTTCAGCAGCTTGCAAGGAGTACTGATAATTTTCCAATGCCTGGTCAAATTTTTTCATAGAGGCATAGGTGTTGGCAATATTGTTATACAGCAAGGGAGTTTGGCCTTTGTGTTCCGATTTTTTGGCCAGTTCCAGTCCTTTTTTAAAATAATGGAGGGCATCGGTAAAGAGCATTAATTCGTTGTAAATACTTCCAATATTGTTGTAGTTAATTGTCAATCCGCGAGTGTCTGGAATTGCCGAAAGAATTTTTGACGATTGAAGGTAGTACTCAAGACCTTCAGGATAGCGACCGAGGTCGTAATAGGCCGCTCCTATGTTGTTCAAGTTTGCTGCAATCCCCTTTTTATTGTCCTGCTCTTTTTCGTAGGCAAGTGATGCACGGTAATATGCTATAGCTTTATTTTTATCACCGAGTTTGCTGTAGACGATTCCGATATTGGTATTGCACATGGCAATTTGACTAGCATTCTTAATGTCTTCTGCGTAGTTCAAGGCCTTTAAATAGGTGTCGAGAGCGAGCTGATAATCGCCTTTGTTCTGATGGATAACCCCGATGTTTAAATAGCTAAAACAGAGTCCTTTTTTGTCGTTGCGTAGTTTTTTTGTTTTGATGGACTGTTCGTAAAAGTACAAGGCTTTGTTGTGTTGTCCGAGTTCTTCGTATAAGAGGCCTATATTGTTTTGTGATTTGGCAATACCAATGGTGTCCTTAATCTGTTGTTTGATGGCCAAACTCTTTTTGTGGAATACCAAGGCACTGCTGTCTTTGTCTTGCAAGTAGGCTAAAATTCCGAGGTTGTTATAGGCCTTGGCTTTTTGCTGTAAGAGGCTATCTCCGGCCAGAGAGGTAATGTTGAGGTACTGTTTTGAAGCGAGCTGGTATTCCCCTTTTTTGATTCTGAAATAACCGAGTTCTAACAAGGCGCCAATGGTACCTGATATCAGCCCTGTTTCTTCAGAGAGCTTCATGGATTTTTGAATATACGCCAGTTTTTGCAATGAGTCTTTAGGGGGGTATAACTGCGCTATTTTATTGTAGAGTTTGATTTTGGCAGCGGCCGAAGTTTCTTCATGACTGCGTTGAATGAGCGAGTCTATTTTTGGGGTTTGCTGGGCGTTTAAGACCAGTACGTGAGTTAGAATTAAGAAAAATAATGTAATGGTGTGTTTGAGCCTCCTCTTAGAGGTTGCCATGGGCGAAGGATTGGGTAGCATGTGTTCTCTGTTTTAGTTTGATAAAATACTAGATTACCAGAACAGAAAATTCTAACGATGAAAGTGAAAGGTTCAAAAAGAGAGGGCAAATCTATAAAAAAATAAGAATAAAGAGGTGTAAAATTTAGGAGAACTCACGATTTTTTGAATGTGTTTTTTCGCTTATCAAATTAGATGAAGCGCTTTTTGATAAAACTACAACACTTATAAAAATGACCATTTTGCGCTGTAATAAGCGGCTACTTTTGGCTTTGAACCTACCGAGCTATGCTTTGTGAATCAGAGGGTCAGGTAGCGAAAAAGAAACAAGATGGTATTGAATTCCTTTTTTAAGACTGTAAAAAGTCACATTGAAAGTCACTTGAAAAGTTCCGATGGAACACCGGTAAAACTATCGCTGTATAGTGATGCCTATTTCAGACAACAGGGCCCCTTGAAATCGCCCCGAGTTTTTTTCCGGTACAAAGATGTTTTGTGGGAGCAAGGAGCCTCTGGGTTTCGACAAGGTCAGGTGAGTTTTCAGATATCAATCGTTTTTCCACCCCAGTTGTATCAGCAGTTTTCAGGTGTTTTCTCCATGGCGAGTGAAATAGATAAAGCCTTGCGTGCTGTGTCTTCTGCTCCGACGAATGCTGTTGCCGTGAGTAATCCCATTCTTAAAATTAGAGAAGGCCAACGATTAGAGAGTCAGATGGTATGGGAAAAGATTGATTTTTCAATATGGGAAATGGAGTATACAACCACCCTGATTGATACAGGGCAGGTAAAACACTACAACCTACTTCTTAACAACGCGTTTAGTAAGGACGATTTAAAACAGCCCGCAAAGAAAGAGGCGCTGATAGAAAAGTTAGGGAAACAGGGAATTGATGTAACTGTATATACCGATGGTAAGGCGGAGCTCGTCGACAAAATCATCACCCATAAAATTGAACTAAACAAAGAACAAAACAGAAAATAAATAAATAAAAATTAGCACTATGGGCGCACTATTTAATGACGTTGTAATCAACAAGGTCTCGGGCGGATTAGGAAGGAGAATTCCCAATAGAGACATGGTCTCAGGGTTACTCTTTAACGGAGCTGATGCTACCGGTCCAAAAATTGGAGATACTGCATTACAGCTTAAAGATGAAACATTGTATCGTTTGGCATCCTTGAAGGATGCAGAAGGTTTGGGAATCATCCCAGCTTATGATAACGGCGGGGAATCTGCGTATTATCAAATAGCACAGTATTTTAGAATGAATCCTTCGGGTGATCTGTTTATTTACAAAAACAGCAAGGCAACTACCTATGCAAATTTGGTGAAAGATGCTGAAAAGATGCAAGAATTAGCATTGGGAGAAATCAGACAGTTAGCGATTGTTTTTAAAGGAGAAGATCAGTCGAAATCTAAAACAACTCCAGAGTATTTTAGTCAAACTCTCAAGGCAGTGGCGGCAGCAAAAACGGCAACAGAACAGGCGTTTAAAAATCACCGCCCTATGGAAATTTTTTTAGAAGGTAAGGGATTTGATGCGACCAAAGCACCTGTGGCAATCAAAGGTATCGGGGCTTCAGGAGTTTCAGTAGTGGTTGCTATGGACTCCGCAAAGGCTAAAGAAGACAATTACAAAAATACAGCAGCGGTAGGCGTACTACTCGGCGCGGTATCAAAAGCGAAAGTATCCGAAAACATTGCTTGGATAGAAAAGTTTAACCTCAGTGGTGATGGTTTTCAAAAAGTAGGTTTTGTCGGAGGGAAAAATTTACCAACAGAAGGAGCACAAACGGTTTTAGACGAGGCGAAATACGTTTTTACTCGCACCCATGTCGGAATTGGAGGAGTGTATTTTAACGACAGTCATACCTGTATTGAAAAGACCTCGGATTATACGTTTATCGAAGCCAATAGAACTTTACATAAGGCATCGAGATTGGTACGTCAGGCCCTGTTGCCAAAAGTAAACTCTCCCGTACTTGTCGATCCGCAAAATGGGACACTGGCTCCCTCTGTAGTCAAAGGTATGGAAACACTTTGTAAGGCGGCACTAGAGGCCATGTTGGCCAATGGAGAAATATCAGCATTGGAAGTATTTGTTGATCCCTTGCAAAATATTTTAGCAACGAGCGAACTCAAAGTAGTGGTTTCTATTATTCCTACCGGAACGGCCAGAAAGATCACTGTAGACTTAGGATTTAAAAATCCTTTTGCAAAATCAAAATAACTTAAAGACTTAAAATCATGCCACATTTACCATTAGTAAATGGCCATCGTCACGGATGGTCGTCGGTTGAAGTAAATATATTAGATAGAATCGTTACCGGAATCACTGCCATTAGTTACGACGATGCACAAGTAAAAGAAAATCATTACGGAGCAGGGGACATGCCTGTTTTTAGAGGCAGAGGAAAATACGAGGCCAAAGCATCGATTACGCTGTACGCTTTTGAGGTAGAATCCATTCAACAAGCATTGCCAAAAGGAAAACGACTTCAAGATGTTCCTCTGTTTGATATCAAGGTTAGCTTTTTAGATAATTCTAGCAATGTGATAACACATGTTATCAGGAATTGTGAATTCAAAACCAACAAACGAGATATGAAACAAGGAGATTCTAAGGTAGAAGTTCAGCTAGACCTTATCGTCTCTCATATTGAATGGAACTAAGCGACAATTTACTATAAACTATCCGGGCAATAATTGCAGTTTGTTGCTCGGATTTAAAAAGAAAAAAGAAACAAAGAAACATGGAAACAACAAAAAACACAACCGTATTAGACGGTAACATTACTACAGCACAATTACAAACTTGGAAATCAAAATACGGAAAACTCATTAAAGTATCAGTAGATAACGACGAGTCAGAGAAGTGTTATGCCTATTTCAGGAAACCTACGATGGCTACGAGAGCAGCAGTGTTACAAACTTCAAAAGCCGATGAGTTTAAAGCCTTAGAAGTACTCTTTAAAAACTGTTTTCTCGGTGGAGATCAGGAAATAGAAATGGATGACGACTTGAAGCTGTCCGTAATTACCGCGTTTGCAGATGTGACACAACCCAAAGAGGCAACGGCAAAAAAGATTTAGATCCTTTCCTTATTTCTGAGCTAGCGGGAGAGGATGAAATACTGAAAGCAGCTGCACTGATTCGCTATTATTTTAAGGTAGACCCTTATCAACAGAACGATGAACAGTTTTTGAGGCTTATCGGTGAAGCGCTTTGGCTCCAAGAGTATTTAGATAAAAAACAAGAATACGTCACAGCGAAGGCTTTGGCTAAAATTTTTGGCGAAGATGATTAGTAATATTTCTATAGGGAAGGCCGTGGCCGCCCTGCATATTTTTAATAAACAGGCAGAATTGGCCTCGAGTGCAATTCACAAGTCCATAGCCACCGTGGCAAATGCGGGAGAAAATGTAATTCAAAACATCCGTGTCAACACGACCAAAAATCAAAAGGTAAATGTTAAGAATAATTTTTCGATCGACATCGTAAACAAGTTAGAAACGGTGCAACACATCATTGCTAAAACCAATGAAACCCTTGATAAAAGCTTTAAGTTATCGCTGGGCAAAATAAAAAATGTGTTCAAGGGAATTTCAGTAAAATTCAAAAATGTTTTTAAAGGGTTTACAACAAAGTTTGTTACGAATTTAAAGCAATCGTTTAAGGGTTTTAGCTTGAGCATTAAAAATTTAAAACTCGTTTTTAAAGGAATTACAAACAAACTCTCCCTTAGCTTTAAACAAGTAGTGAAAGGATTTCGTTTGGTTATTAAAAATCTTAAGCTCATTTTTAAGGGCATGACCAATAGGTTGAATCTCAGTTTTAAACAGGTAATCAACGGTTTTCAATTGACCATTAAGAATTTAAAGTTGGTTTTTAACGGTATCACCAATAAGTTGAGCCTCAGCTTTAAACAGGTAATCAACGGTTTTCAATTGACGATTAAGAATTTAAAGCTGGTTTTCAACAGTATTACCAATAAGCTGAGTCTTAATTTTAAGCAGGTAATCAACGGTTTCCAATTGACGATTAAAAACCTGAAACTCGTTTTTAATAGGATTACCAATAAACTGAGTCTTAGTTTTAGGCAGGTAATCAACGGTTTTCAATTGACGATTAAAAATCTGAAACTCGTTTTTAATAGGATTACCAATAAGCTGAGCCTTAGTTTTAAGCAGGTGATCAATGGGTTTCAATTGGTAATTAAAAATTTGAAATTCGTTTTTGTCAGTATTATCAATAAGCTGCGCTTAAGTTTTAAACAGGTGATTACTGAATTCCGTTTGAGTATTGAAAACCTGAAGTACGTGTTTCAAGGCTTTCAATTAACTGTTGTCAATTTTATTACCGCTTTTGTGAGTGTACAGCAGCAATGGAAGCTTATGCTGGCGCAGTTTTCCTTAAAAGTGCAGAAGTTGTTTGTTAATTTGACCGTCTTTGTTCTTCAACTCGAGAACGTTGTATCTATTTGGATACAGAGTATTGCAACAATACAAGCGGTATTTGTGCATTTTTCACAGGTGGTGACGCGCTTAAAATTTGTTTTGGAGTCGAGTATCACCCAATTAACTGTGCATTGGAATCGCGTGACTACAGTATTTGTGCAACGCATAACACAGGTGTTTCAACTTTTTATAGCGCGTTTAACACAGGTAGTGATTCCGGTGAAGCTAACGGTAAATGTTCAAAAGATACAGCTCGTAGCCATAAACAAAGTAAAGCAGTACATCAATGTATTGGAGCAGGTATTTATCAGTATTCAAAAATTCAAGCTCGTTAGAAATACCCATCGAATTCTCCTTAAGCTCTTTAAGGTGATTCAGAAATTTAAGTTTTTGACAAAGATTATATCGCTTTGGCGAAGGCTTTCAGTGGCGGTAGTAAAAGCAGTGCAGCTAATTATAAACAGTACTGTGGTGTTATTTCAGAAAATTTCCGAACAAATAGCGATGCTTATAGGCCAATTTAATGCGCTGTTTACCACGGTTAATCAGCAGGTAATTTCCTTGATAAGTGTATTTGAAAATTTAGCGGGTGTGATGGAGAATGTCCAAGCTCAGGTAGCGCTTTTTAGCGAGGAGTTTACAGCCGCTTTAACCTTGATGAGGTCATTGTTTTCAGAATTTTTCGAGTCCTTGGCTTCCGGTGTGTTTTCGGTAATTCAGACGGTCAACAATCAGGGTACACTCCATCGTGAAGCCCCCAAAAATGTATGGTCATTTTTAGAGAGTTTGGCAACCAACGCAGGAAGTGTGGTTAATACCGTAGTGAACAAGTCATCAGAGGTTATTACGACCGGAATTCACAGTGTTTTCGGAAAAGATGGAGATGGTACAGAGGTCAAAGGTGCTGGAGTACAGATTACTGCGAAGCCAGGAACCGGTTTTTCTGGTCGAGCAAACCTAGCAGGAGAAGGATTGCACATCGATACCTTAGTTGGAGAGTTGAATATTAATGTCACCCAGCTGAAAGAATCGATGCCCGAAGTAAAACGTATGATGACCAAAATATTAAAAGAAGCATTACAGGATGCTAAAATTTCAACTTACACCCAACGATAACCATGAGTTTTACGTATAACATACCCAATTTACTCAGTTCGCTGCGATTGAAGAACAGCAGAGGAATGGTGAGAAACGTCACAAATATTTTGACTACGACCAATGAGGGAGAGTACCTCGATAGTTTGAGAAACTTGACAGAAGAGTACTTTTTAGAGTCGGTAAAAGAGCTAACCGAAGTAGATGAGTTTATCATGGCTGGCGGTACGTTCAATTTGCCTGTTTTTGCTCCTTTAGTCATAGAAATCCCAGAAGGAGATGTCGTTGATATTAAGGTGCAAGGCAAAGGAGTCTTTGAAAAAAATGCCTTTGTAACAGAACTCTTTGGAGCCACTTTTGGTTTCCGGTTAGACGGAGTTGCATTGAATGTTCAAAGAAGTAAAAATATTGTAACTACAGCCATTCAAGGCCGAGATTATACGGTTAAAGAGTTTATTTCTAACGGAGATCACGAGATTACCGTGAACGGGGTACTCGCAACCCATGGTAAAGGTTATCCAACTGCGCAGGTGGTCCAGTTAAGGAGGATTTTGGATGCTAATTATGCGCTAAAAGTCATTCACCCAGTGTTGCGTAAGCTGGGAGTCTTTGAATTGGTCGTAACAAATTATGATTTTCCGAGTAATAACGGTATGAAGAATATTCAGCCTTTTAGCTTTAACGCACTCTCTGAGGTTCCTTTGGAAATAAAGAAACGTTCGCGCGATTTCTCAGCGAGCGGAATTGCGAAGAGTACAGCGAAGGAAATCTTTTCAAATTTTTAGCGGATGTTACGATTAGCATGTAAAATAGTAGTCCATGAAGTGGATAAACAGAAGCCTCTGATTATCAATTTCGTCAATGAAATCAAAATAGAAGAGTCCTGGCGATCTTTTACGGATACAGCAACAGTGCGTTTACCGCGATTTATTCAGGGAGAGTTGGAAGAGTTTGATGTGTTGGATAAAAAATTCCGTTCTCGTATGCTGCGTTGGTTGCAAACTCATCCGGATATCGAAATCTATTTAGGCTACGAAACACCGCGTGATTTGGCATTTAAAGGGGTGATCAGGGAAATACAAGGCAGGGTTCCTGTGGTGTTAGTTTGTGAGGATCACATGTTCTTTTTAAAGTCTAAACTCCTCAGTCAGTCCTATCCCATAAAAGTAGGGAAATCACTCGAGTACGTCAGTGTATTTGAGTTTGTGAGTCGTCACGTAGCAGTGTTTTTTGAGCAGCGAAAAATAGCCTTGAGGAGCTCGGCTATTGTCGATTTGTCCTTAGGGAGTTTGGTGTTAAAAAATCATACAGTTCTCGATTTTTTTGAGCTGTTAAAAGAGGAGTACGGTATTTATAGCTTTATGCGCTATGTACAAACATCGGTCACTACAGAGGGTGAGCGTACTTATATTCCTGTTTTGTGTATTGGAACAGAGTATGAAAAATTACCTGTGGTAAGTCCGGTGTTATCAGAGGCTGATTGGAAATCGAGACCTAGCTTTTCCAATATCAATTTCGCAGCACTGACAAGCGAAGAACCGTTGGGCTTTTTCCGATTTCACGACAATATTATTGAGGATGATTTAGTGTATATCGATTATCACAACGTAAAAGTACGTGTGAAATACGTGCTGCAAGGTAAAGCAGAGTCGGATAAGTTGAGTATTGTAATTCCCAGACCCAAACCGGGTGATGATGAAGATGATTTTGAAGAGTATACGTATAAATTTTATGACCCTAGTTTTAAGCTGACCAAGCAAACACTAGGAGGAAAAACAGCAAAGAAAATCTATGTCGGAGACCGCATGGAAATGTTAGATCCTGTGATTCGCAAAGTAATGAAACTCGCGGTAAAGAAATTTAAGCAGTTAAAATACAGTGGCTTCAGAGGAAGTTTTACAACGTTTGGCGAAACTATTTATACCACTAGTGAAGGAGAAAAAGTTGGTGACTTTATACGTCCTGGAGATATCATAGAACTGAGAGACCAGTCGAAACAAGGTACGATTGCTGATTTTCATTTGGAGAACCAAAAGTACTTTGTCGATGCTGTAGAGCATTCGTTTGGTGTCAATGGTTATAGAGAGGTCATATTTCTGGGAGCTAATGCCGATCCTGATCCAAGGATTCGCATGGAACAATCGGTATTGGAAACCATAGAAGTTGCCATTCTAGCGGAGGAAGGCGGAAGTTTGTTAACAGCCAATGTCAAACTCGAAGGTGTAGTAATGCAATCAATTACCAAAGGATAAGCTATGAATGAAATAGGATATTTAATAAAAGAACTCGTTCGAAAAAAGGAGTTGCCAAGCACTTTTCCGGCAATAGTAAGTCACAATGAATTTGATACCCAAAGTGATCCTGTTGATTATGTGATTTCGGTAAGAATATTACAAGATCACGAGTCTTTTCAGGAAGTGGTAAAAGAGGTGAAATCAGGTAAAAGCAATAGCGAGGGGCTCGAGCTGCACAATGTGCGTTTAAAAGCTTCTTTGCAAAGTGAAGCAGGAGGCCTGATTTGTATTCCTAAGTTAGGGAGTTGGGTCATGGTTTCTACGGTTGACAACTTGGTAGGGAAGAACTTTGTAAGTCAGTATTCGGAGCTGGAAGGACTCTTGTTGAATGTACAAGAGGAAACTGCGCAACAAGAAGGTGAAAAGAAAGTGTCCTTTGTTGAGTTGAAGTTGAATTTACAGGCTTTTCAGCTGAATTTTAATAATGAGTTTAAAGCAGCTGTGACCAAGGAGCAAACTACGATACAATTTGTGAAACCTCCCACGAAAGATCAAGGAGAAGAGGAGGAAGTATTGAGCGATGTAATCCATACCAAAGACCGGATGCAATACCGTTATTTCGAGGATAAAAAAGTACAGTCAACAGTGTGCTTTGAAAAAAAGAAATTGGTGTTGAAAGCAAAGCAAGAGGCGCATGAAATTCGCATAAGTGAAGAGGAGGGCGTTCTGTTGAAAAGTGATACGAAGGTACGCTTGGAAGCAAAGCAGTTAGAGCTGGTTGCTGGTAATGATGGAGAAGTTCAAATTACAGGGAAATCGGTGGCTATTAAAGGAAGTGATAGTGTGAAAATAAATTGATGAATCATGCCAGTTAGTACCAAATTTTTATGTGAAGGAGCTCTGTTGCGTTGCGATAAGTCAGCAGGAGTACAACCGCTGCAAGTCGCAAGTAATAAGAAGTTTTGGATACGGAATAAGAAAGTAGCCACAGTTGCGGATACCACTATTCAGCCTTTTGGGAATTGTGCCCTTTTAAATAATGCAGCCTGCTCACCACAAATACAAAAGTGGAAGGGGTTCCAATCAAATGTTTTTCAGGGATCCAATGAACTCTTACTTGAATCCTCCGAACTGCTCTGTGCTCCTGGAGGAGGTATCGGAAAAATTACAAAAACTTAAAAAATACAAACTATGATTGATTTTAGAATAGACCAAGACTTGCTGTTTTACCAAGGAGATTTGTACTTGGCAGAGGCGAGTCAGCAGAACATAGAACATCTCTTACTCGCTCAAAAGGGAAGTTATAAGGAGTATCCATTATTGGGGGTAGGAATAGAGAATTACCTGAGGGGAAATTCAGCGATAAACAAACTCCGTTTAGAAGCTGAAATTGAAAAGCAGCTAGAGTTTGACAACTTCAAAGTGCGGTTAATTGATGTGACGAATTTAAATGCTATTCAGATCGATGGAAACTACTAGACTTTTAGAAAATCAGAATGTACTGGATTTGGCCATTGTTCATTTTGGCAGTGTGGATCGCATTTTCGAAATCTTAGAGGCCAACAATTGGAATAGCCTCACTCAGTTGCCTTCGGAATACGAAGACATTAGCATCCCCTCTTCAGGGAAATACCGCGATGCCCTCCGAGAAAACCATAGGGGTTACCTAGCGCCAGCCACCTTACATACCGAGGAAGAACTCGAAATTTTACGTCGAATTAAGAATTTAAAAATCAAGTAAAATGGCAAGAACAATTGCTGAAATACAGCAGGAAATGTTTCGACAAAAAGAGTCGATACCCGAATTGAAAGCTCTGACCAATAGTTCTAAGACTTCCATTTGGAAGTTGTGGTCTTACATTACGGCGTCCGCAATATGGACACATGAGAAAATAGTGGAAAAAAATACCATGGTTTCCCGCCCACATACCCTGAGTTGGTATCGCGAGCAAGCATTGCAATTTGTATATGGACACCCCTTGAAGTGGGATCGAGGTTTTTTTCAGTTTGATACTTTAGGACTTGCGGCTAGCGAGCTGAACGCTAAAAAAGTCGTGAAATTTTGTGCAGTGGGAGAGGTTGATTTAGATACCATTCTCAAAGGAGATGTCAACCCGAAATCGCAAGATCAAATCAATGCCGCAGTGGCGAATTACTTTCACAATCAAGTAGGTGTGATCTTTATGAAAGTTGCTGGAGAGAGCAGTACAGGTCAAATTCGCAAGTTAAGTAAGGATGAGCTGGTTGTATTTCGTGAATACATGCGCCAAATCAAAGATGCCGGAAACCAGATTCAAATAAGCTCTATTGATGGAGATGTATTGCATTTGGAAGTCGATATGTACGTGGATCCACTAAAAGTATACATCAATCCGATAGATATTCCACACTATCTAAATCCCGAAACGCCAGCAGCAAAGAATCACCTTTTTGATGAGAACAATGGAGTGTTGATTGCAAAGCCGGAAGTCCATACCGCAAAAGTGGCTATTATGAATTTTTTAAAAGGCTTAGAGTTCAACGGCGGACTGGTTCGAACGTATTTGATAGACGCCCTTCAAAAAGCTGATGGCGTTGAAATTCCGATGATTAGAAAAATACAAACAGGGCCTGCAGGTGCTCCGTTAGTAACTGTTCCGGATAGGGAGGAGTACTTTATACCACGTTCCGGATATTTCGATTTGGCAAAGGTAAAATTATCGTTCCGATACCTACCCTATACATTTTATAGAGATCACCGTTAATCAGTACTATTATGAAGAATTATATGACCTTAGATTGGAATAAGCTGCTCTTGTGGCTATTTCCTCCGACACTTCGTAAAAAGAGGCATGTAGTATGGATGCATACGATGCTGAGCCCCTTGTTTAGTTTGTACCAAGAGAACCTGTATAAAATGCAACACAGCGGGCAGGTGATGTATTTAGAAAAAGTGTTGAATGAACAGTTTAATACAGCAATTTCATACAATCCAAATATAAGCCTACAAGATAAAATTCAGCAGAAATACATCTACATCGCAGAAAGCTTACAGCCCACCATTCAACATATTTATTTACACGAAGAACACCGTTTGGGCTACGAAGCCCCCTTGGTGTATCGAAGAAATGAGGTGACGGTATCATCAGGTAAAGGGTTGTATCTGGTAGAAACCAAAGACTATACTGAAATGGAGTATGCCGATTTTAGAATATTGATTCCGGAGGCACTGAATATTAAAGAGAAATTAACGGGGGTTTCAGGTGTCGAGAAAATTCAAAAATTAGTGAATGAACTCTACTTTGAAGATCGTCCAAATCCTCAAAATTCAGCCCTTGCTCCCGTAGCGGTCAAAACCTCTAAGTTTCATGAGTTGTTGAGGTTTTACAAATTGACAGGTAAAACTTATGAAACCTATAAATACTAGTGTTTTTCCCTTAAATTCTAGTTTCTAATTACTTAAAAAGCATTGTTATGCATCAAATTGATTTTTCGAAACCCGGAGGATTTCCTCTGGAACAAAATACATTAGCCAAAATGCAAACTGCCTATAAAGATCAGTTATTTATGGCTTTTAAAAAACATTTGGGAGTTGAAGAAACCAAAAACTATCTGTTGTTTCCAGGAAACGCCGTTGATCGGGGTTGGGCTATTATTCAAGGAGAACTCATTCCGATAACACCAACGGCGAATCCAACAGCATTTCTTCAAGTTAAAGAGTCGAAAAGAGCATTAATTTTTCGGTCAGGTGCTAAACACAAGGTGTTTGTCACTTGGGAAGGTAGTTATGTGGCGTCTATTCCCGCAAATCCGGTACCTGTAAAAAATACTTCGGAGGAAACGGTGCATACAACTTTTTATAAACTCGACGATTTACAGCGAATTACCAATATTCCTGATTTGGGAAATTTGTACCTAACACTCGATGGCTCAAATACCATGAAGGGGGATCTGAATTTAGGTGGACATAAGCTCAGTGCTCTGAATGTAAAGGAGGGAGAAAAGGCTTTTATTCGAGCAAAAGAACTGTGGTTCGGCCACTCTGAACTGCGTGGAAAAACGTATCCCAAAAAACCCTTAGGAAGGGCATTGGTAGATACAGGATCTAGTTTGAGTATCAATCACGAAGCCGATTGGGAAAATGTGCATTTGCACGGTGAGGTAAGCATGTCAGGGCTAGCGCAGAGCACACGAGCCGATCAACATCCCGTTTTATTGGATGCCGATGGGAAGTTAATGAAAAGTAGTGGGCGCTTTATAGGTAGTGTTGTACTTGGTATGATAGCACTTTGGCACCAAACGACTATTCCTGCAGGTTGGATACTTTGCGATGGATACCTAGGGAGATCGGTAAATGGATTTAATATTCCAGATTTGAGGAGTGAATTTATGGGACCGGTGCGTTACATCATGTATGTTGGGGCATATAACAAGTATCCTTTGGTACAGGCAGGAACTGACCAAAGTTTGGAGTTGCCTTGGAAACCTGGTATAGATTATGCCGTTTTAGAAGGTACGAGTACAGACGAAGACGGAACTATAGCTTCGACGAAATGGACCTATACCTCTGTTCCTCCCGGCTTGCCCTGCGTGTTTGAAACTCCCAATGCATTGAAAACCAAAATACGAGGACTACGCCCTGGAGTTTATCAATTTAAGCTTACAGCAACGGATAATGAAGGACTGTCATGGTTTGATCAAATGACATTGACGGTAACCGAAAATCAAGCACCTATTATTGATCGAATTGATGGAACTAAGAGTTTAACCGTGGTGCGCGGAACGAGCAGTACCCGTTTAACTATAGTGGCTCGTGATCCAGAAAAAAGAACTTTGAGTTATCAATGGAAAAATGCTGCGGGCACAGTGATAGGTACTGAGGCTGCTATCCAGTTGACGGGCTTGGGCGTTCAAACGCATCGTTTTGTAGCCGTAGTTACAGATGATCGTGGGGCTCGCACGTCAAAAGAAGTGATCGTCACAGTAGCTAAGATAAAAAAGGCTCCAAAGGTAAGTGTGAATGCTAATCAGACCATTCAATTGCCAACAAATTCTGTGAATCTATCTGCAACTGTAAGTGATGAAAACCAAGATGCGTTGTCTGTGCGATGGACAAAAGTTTCGGGGGGTGGAGCAACGATTTCAAGTCCTACAAGTACAGCAACTTCAGTGACAAATTTACAGGAAGGATCCTATGTTTTTCGAGTTACCGTGACCGATGTTGACGGAATGCAGGCACAGGCAGATACTAATGTGTTGGTGAAAAAGGCTTTGGTAGCTCCTACGATTTCGGATATTTCAATCGCCCGAATTCCAGGTAGAAACGGTGCAATTCGCGTTACTGCCACAGGGAATGATGCCGATGGAGCCAATGGCAATTTAACCTATCATTGGACAGAGTCGACGATGTTGCCCAAGCCAATTCGCAGTGCTTCGTTTGATGTAGCTCCTAATCAGCTCGCTCCCGGATATCACAATTTCTCGGTGTTTGTAACCGATTCTGACGGTCTGCGCTCGCGAACTGCGATGTACAAGGAATACCCTCATTTAACCATACGCATAGTCCATGTTTCCAGTACAGATTCGAAGTATGTGTTTAGGGTAGTATTGAAAGGACCTCCAAATTATGGAGATGATAATATTACGCTCGGAGTACAATTTAAAGTTCTGGAAGGAAATGGTGTCTTAATTGACCGAAGTGGCTCAGGTTTAGGGATGTCATCGAATGGATCTCGAACAAAAACCTTTGCAGACATGAGCAGTACAGGAGAAATTTCATTGAATTTTGAATTGTCTGCCGATGTGGTTACCCGCTCGTCTATACGCGCCGAATTTACGTTGAGGGGCATGTCAACATCTGCTTCGGCGGTGAGTAAAGGAATCAAGTGTTTCGATGTTACCAGTACCGTGCCGTTGTATGATGGAGGTGAAAAAAGGTTAGGTGATGTCGAGGTAGGGGATACATTAATAGGACTGGATTACCCGAATAGGATAGATGCCTCAGAGGGTGATTATATGAATTGGAAAGGAAGAATATCGGAAGGAACATTATGTCCGGTAACGGTATTGCGAAAATCGACGTTTGTGGTTGATGAATATTTACAAATTTCTTTAGCAAATGACCAGCATATTAGAGTTACAGCAGCGCATCCAGTACTAACTTGTACAGGAGGAGATGAGCTTGCTTGGATAAAACCTATGGATCTTCGAAAAGGAATGAGCTTATTAGCACCTTCAGGAAATACCATTGATATTACTGAGGTCCTGACGGTGGAAGAACCCATTGAAGTGGCCGTACTCGATGTAGAATCGGTTGATAATTTTAGTGTTGGAGGGATCGTTGCGCACAATGCAGAAATCAACGAACATACAGGTGATCCTAAAAAATAAAAGACCGATGAATAGTATTGATTTTACCAGAGCAGGTGGCTTTTTGTTAGAACAAGAAACGCTTGCGGATATGCAACAAATGTATGCTGGCAATTTGTTTGCTAGCTTTTCAAAACAACTGGGAATTGCAACTGGAAAGTACGTATTGCAAAACACCACACAGTCTCAAGGAGGCTGGGTGGTTATTGCCGGGGAGCTTATTTATGTTGTTCAGGGGGTACGTACTCCTTTTTTAAGAGTGAAAACGATTGAAGAATTTTTGGAATTCGGAGATCGACAGAAAAGAAAGGTATACACTCATAAAATTGCAGCATTTGTCCAAGAAATTCCTCAGCAAATTCCTGTTCCTGTGACCACTGAAGAGAAAAGGGTGTCTTTCTCGTATTTCGAGCTGTCTAGTTTTCAGTCGCTTGTACATATCCCTGAGTTGCATACAAAATTGCTCTCCTTAAATGGAACTGGAGTGATGCAAGGAGATTTAAATCTTGGCAATCACGCAATTTCAGCGTTAGATGTGTCAGAACAAGAACGAGCTGTGGTAAGAACTAAGGAGCTTGACGGACGATTTTTAGATACCGGTAAGATATTGGAAATCAATAAAGGCTCGGTGCCAGCAAAGCTACATTTTGGAGGGGCTGTGATCCTTTATCAAAAGGCTAAGAGCAAAGAAATTCACGAACAGTGCTTGCTCATTGATGAGCAGGGAACTCTGCGAAAAAGTCAAGGAGGGTTTATTGGAGCGGTGCCACTAGGGCTCATCGTTGCCTGGAATGGTATCAAGTTACCTTATGGTTGGGTAGACTGTGATGGCAATGCAGGAGTTCCGATTCAAGGAATGAGTATTCCAGATCTCCGTAAGCAGGCGAAAGGCACAACGCGTTATATTATTTATGTACGCTACACAAACCGACCTCCTGAGGGACTCAAGGTGACAGGAAAAACTGTTTTAAGCTACACCGCGCAAGACGGAGGGGCTCAAACAGAACTCATAGCAGCGGCGACGGATCCGGATAAGGATGTTTTGAAATATACCTGGACCAAAATAGCGGGTACGCTAGCCAACTGGAAACCGGTGAATGCTCCTTCGTTGCAGTTAAACGGACTTCAGGCAGGAAATTATCAATTCAAAATTACCGCAAGAGACCCTCAGGGAGCTGAGATCAGTTCATTAGTAACCGTAGAAGTTCAGCAAACAGTGAGTTTACTACTGAATCGTCAACTGACTGGACCGTGGAACAAAGTTGAATCGTACACCGTTAAACTAGTGGGAGCTCCAAGTAGCGCGGTAACCATGATCGCTTCCATAAAAACAAATGTCTCCAAAGGAAACGTTTTTGTTCACCTTCCTCAGGTAGGGTTACTGCTGGGTGAAAAAGAATTTTTAGTCAATTTAAACAACGAAGGACGTGCCGAATTTGCCGTTTCTGTAGGGGCTGGAAATACAACTGGACGTACCGAGGCTCATATTCAAATCAAGAATACCGATCAGCTTGTCAAGTTACTAGCAGCCCAAAAATAAAGCAATTAATCATAATACATATCGATACAAGAGGAGAGCTCTTGAGGGCTACTCTTGCTTAAAAGTAAGTAATCAAATTAATTATAACCATGAAAAAACAACTACAAATTTACCGAAAGAGGAGGCTTATACTCTTGATGAGTCTCCTACAAACCTTGTGGGTAACAGCTCAGGTGGCTTTTAGCACTCCTGAAGTCGTTGCCAATGCCTCTGAATTGATAGAAATCCCGATTCGAGTTGACAAGTTTACCAATGCGGTAGGCTTTGAATTAAAAATGCAATTGCCAGAAGAGAAGTTTGAGTTTGTTGCACTGACGAAAGTACATGCGGCACTTAAAAATTTTTCAAACCTAAATTATAGGTATTCAGGTGGAGTGCTGAGTGTCGTTTGGGCTGATACGAGCTTTAAACCCCATACGCTTTCTGAGCAATCAGTATTGTTTTATGTAAAACTCAAGGTGGTAACCAAATTAAGAGAGCGCTGGCAATTTACCTTTTTAACTAGTAAAGTAGCGAACGCTCAAGGAGCTCCCATGACGACAGAGACAGCAGGAGGAATGATGACTTTTGGTGCCTGTCAGTTGGCACTGAGCTCACAGGTGGTCGGAGTTGGAAGCAGCTTTAAAATTCCTGTGAGAGCAAAAAACTTTGCGGGAGTAGCAGGGTTTCAGGCAGTTATTAAATATCCAAAAAATGCATTGAAATTTGTGTCAGTGACGAATTTTCACCGTGATTTAACGGGGATGAGCACTGCTAATTTTTTTGAATTGACACCAGGGGAAGTTCGCGTTGTTTGGGATCAACCACAACTGCTAAATACAGCGATTGACAATGATGAAATACTGTTTGAGTTATCATTTCAGGCCCGACAATCGGTGGGGGAGTTTCCTTTGGAGGTAGTTGATTTAAAGGTTTTCAACAATCAGGCACAAGAAGAGTTGAGTGCCAACGCTAAGGCGATGATTAAAATCTTAGCATATTTGAAAATATCAGGAACTATCGTAAATGAAGATAATAAACCCTTGCCGAAGTCAACCGTAGTTCTTACTACCGATACTAAAGAAAAGAAGCAGCTCACCAATAATACCGGAACGTTTTTGTTTAACACCTTGCCCGAAAGTGGTGGGACACTTACGGTTCAAAGAGCCTTGGGAATGACCAATGGTATCAATGTGGCTGATATTTTACTGATAAGAAAGTACCTGCTAGGAAAATCTATTGCACTGTCACCCTATAAATTGATTGCAGCTGATACGGATGCTTCCAATGCCATTGATGTGGCAGATATTATCACTCTTCGAAAAGTAATACTGCAAAGACAAGCTGGATTTTCACAAAGTTGGAAGTTTGTTCCTAAAAACTTTGTATTTCCAAATCCCCAAAATCCTTTTGTATCCACCATTCCACATCGAATTGTTATGACACCACTTGATGCTAGTGTTAAGAATCAAGATTTTGTCGGAATTAAAGTGGGGGATGTTAATAACGACCATGTTGTTAATAATAGAGGTGTTGATAAGGTTGTTGAGTTAGGGTTTTTTGAGTGTGAAAGTGTTGTTGGTGAAGAGTTTAGTGTGTGTTTAAAAGTTGTTGATAACTATGTTGATATCTCTGCTTTTCAGGCTACGTTCTCTTATGATGCTAACGAATTTCACTTTTTGGGCTTAGAATCTGGAGTTTTAAATCGCAGTGATTTGGATTACGAATTGTTAGCGAAAGATCCGGGGAAAGTATCCCTGTTGTACACCGATAATGAGGCTGAGGGGCATAGTCATGGTCGCGGAGTTTCCTTGTTGGCCTTAAAGTTTAAAAGGAAAAGGCCTTTAATGAAAAGCTCTAGCATAGTAATGGAGGGGAGTATTGTTCCTATGATGGCTTTTGACGAGGGCTTGAATCGCCTTAAAATGGATGTTCAAAAGTTGGAAATTTCTCCTTCAAATTCCTCAACACTACCCCAAATATATCCAAACCCAGGCTCGGTGTTTACCATTGAAGTAAAGGGAAGCACGGGAGAGCAGGTTCGACTAAAATTGATGGATCCTACAGGGAAAGTGGTACTGAATCAAACTTTTATTTTGGAAATGACAAAAGGAGTAAAGCAATTAGATCTTCGTTTCTTACCGAAAGGCATGTATTTGCTCGAGAGTGAACAAGAAGGACGTAAATCCATACAAAAAATAATAGTGAATTAAGATGAAAAGATATCGAATAATCGTAGTTTTTATCGTGCTATTCTTCTCTTATGAAGGACGTGCACAGCTGGCTCAATGGGCCGTAAATACTGTCAGTGGTACTTCTGTTATCAACGGATTGGCCATGGATGGTAATGGAAATAGTTATACAACCGGACATTATTATTCGGGGATAGTTTTGGAGAAAACACATAGCGGATCTGGTTTTTTTATAGCGAAATACGATGATAAAGGGACGGTAATCTGGTCTCGAGTAGCAGGTAGTGGAAATTCAAGAGGATTGTCAGTAGCCGTAGATGCTACTGGAAATGTATACGCTTCGGGATATTTTCAGACCAGTATCGTTTTTGGAACTGGAAGTTCAAAGGTAAGCTTGAGTACTACCCAGCATTACCGAGCGGGTTTTTTGGTTAAGTATGACAAACTCGGAAACTTTATCTGGGCAAAACAGTTTGGAGGTGCTGGAAATAATGAAGGGTTAACAGAACTTGTAGTAGATGCCAATGGAAATTGTTACGTAACTGGAACCAGTGGGAGTCAACCTTTTTTGGCTAAGATTAATCCGTTAAATGGAAGTGTCGTTTGGAGCCGTTCTGATATTCGACCTACAGACATTAGTTCTGACGGAAAGCATTTGTACATCGCTGGTAATTTTTACGCTACGTTGGAGTTAGGACCACATAAAATTGTTTCAGATTCTGGTTTTACCAATATTTATTATGCTAAGTTCACCAATGGAGCCAATTCCGTAGCGTATTTAAAGCATACTCGAATTAGAAGTTCTGGACCAGTGCGCTTAGCAAATGATACCAATGGAAATGGATACATCACTGCGCATCGTTATCATAAGGAATCTTTTTTTGCAGGAGCTGCAGTACCGATAGGGAGTGATTCAGACAATATTTTTATCGCTAAGTACGGGCCCAGTGGAAATGAATTGTGGATTCGAACTGCGGAGGGTGAAGGAAATCCACCTCCTTTTGCAACAGATATCGCTGCCGATACGCAAGGTGTCTATGCAACCGGCTATTTTCATACCAGTTTACGCTTTCCAGGAGGCACGGAATTGAAAGGTGTTAGAACTTCGGTAAACTTATCAAAATCTTATTTAGCAAAGTACAACACTCAAGGAGGTTTTCAATGGGCGAAAGCCTCGGCAGGAATCAGCTCGGAGAATACTTTCCGCTTAGGGACGAATAAAAAAGGGAAGGTGATCATGGCTGGTAGATCACAAGGTCGGGCATCTTTTGATTGTCCGGAGTACAGGTCAGGTGGACTCTGGGGTTTTAGTGTACAGTATCACGATGCCACGCATCCTTTGGCGGGGAGTACGCCACCAGGATTAGGAACCAAACCTCCAACACCTGGAGCTATTAGTGGAGCTGTCAAGGTGTGTAAAGGGCAAAATGCGGTCACGTATACCGTAGCGACTATTGCAGGAGTTAGCAGTTACAAATGGGAATTACCAGCGGGAGCGAGCGTAATTTCAGGAGCGGGTTCAAATAGTATTACCGTTGCTTTTGGATCTGGAGCAACCAGTGGTAATGTGAAGGCGTATACCGTAAATCAGTACTGCCAATCCATACCAGCAACCCTTTTTGTAACCGTGCAAGGAGTTCCTAGTGGAACCGGAATTGTTTCGGGCCCCACCAGTGTGAGTGCAGGTCAATCTGGATTAAAATATGCAGTTACCGGTATTCAACAAGCAGTGAGTTATCAATGGACCTTACCTAGCGGAATGACTGCGGTACCTTCAACTCCTACAAATCAACGTGAGATTACCTTGGTGACAACAGCGGGTTTTACCGGAGGGATACTTAGTGTACAAGCCATCAATGCATGTGGTAAATCGACGCCCAGTAGCATCACTATAGCGGGGGCATCTTATACTATTTCCGGAACGATACGAACACCTAAAGGTACCGTATTGACGGGGGTTCAACTCCAATTACAGTCTTCTGGTTCAAATAGGAATACAACAACAGATGCCAGTGGTTATTCGTTTGCTGGCTTGCCGTCTGAAAAGTATACGGTGAAGCCCAATTACACCACGCCAGTTGCTGGTTGTATTGAGTTTTTCGATTACATCAGTTTGTTAAACCACATCAATAACGGCGGTGTTTTGACAAGTCCATATAAGTTGTTAGCTGCTGATGTAAACGGATCAAAAAGCATTGATATGACAGATGCTAACATTGTTTTACAAGTATTGAATGGCAATGATTTGATTACTAAAAAATGGCAATTTGTACCTGTCAATCACAGTTTTCCTGTGGCTTCAAATCCTTGGTCGGCAGCGATTCCTGAACAACTTGAGTTTAATCCATTGCAAAAGAATGAAACAAATCAATCTTTTATCGGAATTCTTATAGGAGATTTAAATGACTGTAAATAAACGATGATGACAGTACTACTAGACAATGGTCACGGCGGATTGATCAATGGACTTTATCAGACAAAGGGAAAGCAAGTAAGATGGAAGGATAACGAGGTGTTTTACGAGGGCGAATTTAATAGGGCCATCGTCAATGGAATTATGCAGGAGTTGACAAAACTCCAAATTCCCTACATCAATCTGGTACCAGAACATCAGGATATCAGCTTGCGAACACGTGTAAAGAGAGCTAATAACTATGCAGGAATTCCTTGTTTCTATCTCAGTATTCACGCCAATGCGGGGGGAGGTGCAGGAGCAGAGTTTTTTACTTCGCCAGGAGATACTAAAAGCGATGCTATTGCGAGTAGATTTGGTGAAGCTTTTCAACAAGAGTTCCCGAATGATCGCTTGCGAACTGATTATTCAGATGGAGATTTGGATAAAGAAGCGAGGTTCTATGTCCTTACAAAAACTAAGATGCCTGCCGTTTTAACCGAGAGTTTTTTTATGGATAATTATACAGAATACAAAAACTACTTGAGTACTTCGGCAGGAAGAATGCGAATTGTAGACTATCACGTGGCTGCCATTCAACGAATTAATAACGAACTATTTAAAAAAAGATAAACAACTTATGGAAAGAGTACTAAAATTACTAATAGGGCTGTGTTTGGTGTCACTGTTCTGCGCTTGTGACACTATGAAATCAGCGAGTTATGATGCCTATGCTCATAAACAGACCATCGCGATTAAAACCAGTTCTGAGGAATTGATCGATAAAGGAGTATATTCCTATGAATCCTATGAAACAGAAGTGCGAGCCTTGATGAACAAAATTGACAGTTTGATGGTTTATGAGCAACATAAAAAGCATCAAAAAATTTCCCTTTCGATGTGGAAGGTACTCATCGATAAAGATAGAAACCTATTGGGAGGTTATTTAGGACGCTGGAAAAGTAAAGGAAAATTGCCAGCGGTCTTTGTCGCAGAGGCAAAAGCACAGATTATGGCAGCTTTTGATACGTTGATCGCTTATGAAGCTCAAAAAGATGCGAGGAGTAAAGAAGGTGTATTACAGTTAATTTTAAATTGATAGGTAGATGGATTTTGATATGATTTTAAAGGAGTTAAGAGCGGAATTAACAGGTGTGTTGTCTGATAAGTGGGGCGATGTGCAGGAGGATACGCTCAAAGAACTCGACGTTTTTTTATTGGAGAGTAAACAAAAGCTCAAGCGTTGGACCGTGTTACTGGCGATGAAAGAATTGAGTTTGGAGGAGTATGCCTGGCTGGTAAAGAGTCAGAAAAATTTATTACAACTGAATAGCTTACAGCTTTTAGGAGTGCATAAAACCAGTATCGGTCACCTAAAGAATAAACTATTAGGAAAGCTGATTAAGGTGATACAATCTCAGTTATTGAAAGTTTAACAAATTGTTGGTCTAAGAAAAAAAGGTTGCCAATTGGCAACCTTTTTATTTGATATTTATGAACCCAGCACTGGCTAGGGTTGAAAGTCTTCTTTGCCCAATTGCCAAAACGCAAAGGTGATAAAATCAACGAGTTCTTTATTTCGTTTTTGTTGAGCGGCATCAAAACTGTGCCCACCGTTAAAGTCAACTGACAACAAAGCGGTATTCTCGGGGTGAGCGTCTTGTAATCGAGCGATTAACTTTGATGAATGGCTAACCGGAACTCGGGCATCATTAATTCCAGCGGTTAAATACACAGCTGGGTATCGGGTATTGTTTTGTATTGCGTGATAACTATCCATAGCTCGTAAGGCTAAGAATTCCGTTGAGTCTTTAACACTTCCAAATTCTTTGATATTGTTTTTCCCATTGCGAGAAAATTCTGAACGTAGTGGATTCAATACTCCTGAGCGGATCATTACCGCTGAGTATAGTTCGGGAGCTTCAATAAAGGCACGTCCTACACAAACGCCACCGGCACTTGCCGTCCAAGCCGCTATTTTATTTGGACTGGTATATTTTTGATTGACGAGGTAGCGGGTACAATCAATAAAATCTCTCCACGAATTGGCTTTAGTAGTTTTATATCCGGCTCTTCGCCAAGCATCTCCTTTTTCGCCACCACCGCGCACGTGCGCTTCCGCATAGACGCCTCCTAGTTCTACCCAGTGTTTTAAAATAGGGTACATCAAAGGAGTTCCTGAAAGTCCGTAGGCCCCATAGGAACTGATAAGTACATTGTTTGCTGCGTTCTTTTTGATTCCCTTTTTGTAAATAATCGAAAGTGGTATCAGTGTACCGTCGCGTGCAGGTATTTCAATTTCCTCGATAACTACGTCTTCTATAGCTGTAGGACTGGTTTGTTTAATCAACTCAATTTTATTGAAAGAGTCGGTATTCGCATCGTAATTGTACAGTTCTTTCTTACTTGTCCATCCCTCTGTTTGTAGCCATAGCTTATCAAAACGAGCTCCTTTAGAAAAGATATTGATATAGCCGGAAGATCTAGGGAGTTCAATTTTTTGTAAATGCGGAGCGGGCGCCACTACTT
This sequence comes from Tenacibaculum sp. AWR4_210, assembly GCF_056160945.1. Lineage (NCBI taxonomy): Bacteria > Pseudomonadati > Bacteroidota > Flavobacteriia > Flavobacteriales > Flavobacteriaceae > Tenacibaculum > Tenacibaculum sp. AWR4_210. Next base: position 71,296 of record NZ_JBSWYF010000007.1, on the reverse strand, counting down.
TGTACAAGTTGGCTTGCACCCCGTTTTTTGTTTTTACGATATAGAGGCCGTGTTTAGTGAGGGCCATATCAGTGATCGTTTGGTTAGGGTCTTCGGGTACAACAACTGTAGGATTCTCGAAATCGGGATTGCTGAGTGTTGTTTTGCAAAGTTTAAAATTCGAAGCATTTTTAGAACTCAGGTAATATAAAGTATCCTCTTTGACTAGGATTTTTTTTATCAAATCGTCTTTAGAAAAAAGAGGTTTCCAACGGATGGTTTTGCCGTAGATGTCCTGAATTGCTGCGTAATAATAATCGTGATAACTGGTAGCGCCAGAGGTCGAGGCAAAAATGTATTGACATTTTTGATCTGGAAGTCTGGTAATGCAAAAATCTTCCTCTTTTATCGGGAAGTTCGAATTCGTTTGTTTTGAAAATATAGGTGTTACCTGATTAGCAGGCGTTCCTAGCTTGTACAATACTGAAGAGGTATTAAGTAGGTAGTTTTTTTCATTTTTGTCAACTACCGGAATGTGTACATAAATGAAGCCTGAGTTATCGGGTAACCAGTTGATTCCAGCCAACTCAGCGGGCCAGTTGTGGGTGAGTGTTTCGGGTGCAACGGTTTTACTTGGAACATCTACAATGACAATTTCTGAAATTTCTTTGTCGGATTCCGTCAATCCGACAGCTACTTTTTTACTATCCCAACTCGGTTTTATATAGTTTAATACGTACTCTTTTTTCTCATGAGTTTTGTAGGTAGCCGGATCAAATAACAGCGATTCATCGGCAGTTAAGGAAGGTCTGAAATAGAGTTTGGCAACAGCATTTTTAGCTTCTTTTTTTAAGTAAAAGAAGCTGCCATTATCACTGATTTTTAATTTGCTAATGCGTGTATTTCCAGCGGTTGAGTTTTCTATTTTTTGCAGTAGTGCTGCGCGTCCTTCAATAGTTTCTAATACAGAGGCTTCCTCTGTTTTTTCTTTGAGCCAAGCCAATAATACCGTATCCTTGAGGTTTTCCATGTACCGGTATGGGTCTTTCATTTGATGACCGTGATATTCATCGATAACCGTAATTTTAGGAGGTTTACTCGATGTGTTCACTGGGGTACAGGAATAAAATAAGAAGAATAAAATGAGGATAAGTAATACACGGGTCATGGGTTGTAGTTTTTCTTTTTTTTAGGGTAATAATAACGAATTAAAACCAATTGTCGTGAGACAATTGGTTTTTTTATGTTTAAGGACGTCGTCTACCGTTTCGAGAATCTCCTGTGTTAATTGGATCATCTTCGTCGTCAATGGTTCCTGAATTTGAACCGGTTCCTCCTTTAATAGCATGTAAGCTTTTGATCTCTGCAATTTGAAATTTTTTAAAGTCTAATACGCGTTTTGTGTTTTTCTGAATTTTCATATTCTAATTGTTTTTTACTGCTGCAAATCTAGGGGATACAAACAGCCTAAAAAAGACAAGTATCTATGAATTTATAAATTTCACGCGTATTTTTTAAGTTTAATCTTCTGGTTCAGAGTTTGTTATTTTTTTTATAAAGAAAGAGGGTTTCAACTTTGTTTTCTTGAAAAAAGCAGTCGAAAATGTCTGTTGACTGCTAAATCCGCACTCTTCTGAAATTGCTTTTATGGTGTATTTTCGAAATTTCGGATCTTGATTTAACCGCTGAATTGCGTAGTCAATTTTTAAGTTATTTAAGTAATTAGAGAAGTTAGAATTTTTTTCTAGGTTGATCACTTTTGACAAATACGAACTGTTTGTGTTGAGTTCTTTTGCCAAAGTATTTAAGGTGTATTTTTTCTTAACGAATTTTAGTGAGCTTTCAAATTTCTCTAATTTGGTCAGTATTTGAGTAACGAGCTCTTCTGACAATCCAAGGCTTTCAACTTTTGATGCCGTAATTACAGGTGGAGTTACCTGAGTCTCTTTGTTGTTTTGTTCTTCCATTAATAGGTCGAAACGCTTGTTTAACACATAACTGCGTCGTGAGAAGAAAATAAATAGCCCAGAAAAAATAGTACAGAGCGCAATTAAAATAAAAATATTGTACTGTTTTGAACTGTTTTGTTCTTCCAGTGAGTTGATGAGTTCTTGCTTCGCCTTGAGTAATTCAGGAGTATCGTAGTTCTTGACGATGTCAACGTATAAGTTACCGTCCTTGGCCTTGATGAGGCTGTCTACCTCTACGAGTTTGGTCAAGTAGGTCAACTGTTTCTTTTTATCCTTAGAATGCTTGTAATAATCATTCAAATGTCCATAGGCGATTCTTGAATACCTCCTAATAGAGTTGTCTTGTTTGTAAACAGAGTCGATACTGTTCAAGTAATGAATTCCTTGGTCAGGAGTCCCCATTCCTTTGTAAGCATCGTAAATATACAAGTACATGGCGGCGAGATTCGATGGATCTTCCTTTAAGAGCTTGCAGCCTTTTTGTAAACTGTCAATCGATTGTTGATAAGCACCTTTTTCAAAACTACAAACTCCATGACCTGTTAAAAAATAAGGGTAATAGAAATCAGGATTGTTTTTCGATTCTTTAAGTCCTTTATTATAGTACTGAATAGCTTGGTCAAAAAGTTTGTTTTTGGCATAACCATTGGCCAATGCAAAGAGGGATTTAAAGTACTGTTTTTTATAGGTGGTATCTAATTGATTTTCTTTTAGGTATTGATAGTTTTCTTTAAAGATGCTGAGGGCTTCTTCAATTTTATTATTCACACTTTTTAGAAGCCCTACGTAATGCTTGACAATAACCAATTGAATGCGGTTTTCATTTTTTACGGCGAGCTGGTTGGCCTGTAAAAAATTTTCTAGCGCCAACTCATTTTGGCCGTTGTAATAATAATGGATCCCTTTTTGAATGTATCCCAGGGCTGGATAGTTTTTGTTTTGTGTATTTTTGGTTAATTGGATAATGCTGTCACTGTATTGAAGTGCTGCTTTTTTATGAATGTTAAGCTCCGATAATAAATAGTATCCATTGGCAATTTTAACGGTTGTATTTTCCAGTTTGGCTTTGGCTAAATAGGCTGTTGAAAAACGATTCTTCTGAATGCTATCCATTAGATAAAATTCATTTTTCAGAGTATTTAAATCTGAGTGATAGTGTTTTTGTACTTCCTGTCCTAAGGAAAAAAGAGTACAGTGAAATAGTAGTAAAACGAATAGATTACGCATTGGTGTTTTTTTGTAGGTTATAATAACGGTAAAGGCAACTGTAGCAAACGAGCTCGTGCAATCGTTGTTTATCTCTGAAAATTCGATTGATAAACATATGAATTTGACTACTTAGGTAGTCGTCTAAGGCGATGGCCTCTTCAGACAGCCCAATTTTTAATCGCTGTAGTATTTGTGAGTAGGGTTCATTGTATAATTCGTGCGTTTTTAGAAATTCGAAAGAAGAAATCGAGGCCTTTAGGGTCGAGTTAATATCCTCTTTTAGCTGTTGGTACTTTATGTTGAGTTGTTTTTTTAATTGCTTATCGGCGTTGAATTCATCTTTAAAAGCTTCGAAGTTTTCCTTTGATAAGTTAATCTTGTCGTCCAAAGTATAGCCAAAGGAATTGAGAAGCTCGTCAATCACTTTTAGGCTAATTAAAAATACATGTGTATCATTTGTGAGGTGTTCAAGTACGTTTAAACACAGCTGACTGTTCACAGAAAATACATATTCGGACAATTCAATAGTAGTAGTACCATAGCGTTCCAACTCTCTGTTATAAGTGTCCATCTGTACTTTCCAGATCAAGTCTTTTTGAAAGTAACTGGTGAGTGCTGCAGGAATGCGTTGTTGAAGGTAGTTCCTGTGTTCCGTATTAGGACTGAGAAATCGCAGTCGTAAATGAGGTTGAGGATCTGAATAGCGCAGGTAAAACCATTGGTCAATTCGCTCCTCTTGAGTCAATTCTTGCACCAGAGGTTGAATTTCTTCAACAAGCAATTGATCGGCAGTTCTTTTTCCACAATATATTTTGTAGTACAGCCAATCTTCTCCAGGAAGGTAACTTCTCTTAATCATCGATATCGCTTTTTTTCAAGGTGAATAAAAATTCGTTGGTAAAATGTTCTTTTTCATTTTTTACAGGAGAGCCCTCATGGAATAGGAACTCTTCCAATACAATAGGATTGTTTTTTTTGCCGCTTTCTATCAATATTGCAATACAATCAGGGTGTTCCAGATCTAGGTATAGTGCATGTGCGGGATGTTTCAGTGCTACGTGCTGAACGAGCTTGAGCTTTTTTCGCCAAGCCGCAAACTCAGTACTGAATTCCGTAGAATTTTTAAAAGAAGCTAGGGTTGTTAGTTCTTTGCTACTGATTTTCCATTGAGCCTTGGCTAGGATCGTATTCCTGTAGCTTACACGAGGAAGAAAATCGAAAGTATCACAAGACGATGGCCATTGAAAACCGATATAAGGTAATTTGTTTTGTAGCTCTAAGTCGCTTAAGAAATGATAAATAGGTAAGGCTTTGTAGGAGTAGTTATGGGCATTCGTGAGTTTGGGAATTACTTCTTTTTGATGTTTTTCAGACCACAGTACCAGCTCGTCATTTTTTAAAGATAACCACAAATCACCTATAGCAAGCTGCCCATCATAAGGAACGGATGGCTTTGCGAGGTAGGGAATTTCATAAGACCTTAGATTCTTTCTTCTCAGTATATTACCCGTTCTCGATTCAGGAAGGTGTACAATTTCTGCGATTATTTTATCTTGTGCAAGCTCCTGTTCTGATTGGTAGATAGCTGCCAATTGCGCATTGATAGCATCATTTGATTCTGAAAATCGGGCAATTAATTTTCCCGCTCCTGTATTGAACCCCTGCAAAAATAGGGTTTCGGTAGCGTTTACAGTGGTTAAGGAGGCAAATGCCGTTAGCGTATCGGGGAGGTACTCTTCTCGGCATTCAAAGTGGCTAAAATCTTTATCCGTTAAGGTAATCTCGTATGCATTTTGCTCCAATGCCTCTTTTAGTTTATTCTCTAATACTCGATCTTGTGGACTTAGGTGTTGATTTGTAAAGGTCTTATGACCTTTAGAAGCTGCCGTCAGATCATTTAAAAACGGAGTTGTCCCAGAAACAGCATCGTTTTGTAGGTATCCGATACCCGATTCGATATCCAGTGCTAGGGCTAGCGGAACCCGACGCGTTTCGTAACGTTCGTAAAAAGCTTTTTTAAAGCGTTGTAGATCTTGATTGGGCTGCCATGTTTCAAGTTTTAGTAATAGGCCTAGCGCTTTCTTTACTTCTTGAAGTTGAGACCTACTAATACTTGCCGATGGCGCTGAAAGTGTAAGGTTGTTTTGAAAGAGGTACTTGGGTTGAAAATTCAACTGCAAAGCACTCAGTGATTCCCGTATAGCGTTGTAAGCAGCGATGTCTGTTCCCATAGTTTTAGCTACAGAGGCAAGTCGGTTTTGAATCGACTTTAAGGCAGTTGTGATAGAGCTGACTCCAGTTAGGGAATCGAGTATTTGGATAATGTTCGCGAGGGGAGCATCCCCTGTGATATTGATTTCTAAATTGCTTCTCAGAATTTGATGATCGATTAATAAGTTTAAGAAGGCATCAGATTCTGAAGTTTCAAATCCCCGCTCTGTCAAGAAATTGACGAGTTCGAATTTCTGTTTTCCATCGGCGGCATGACTCAAGATACTTTCTATATCTTCATTGTGACCAATGGCTTCAATGCTGTACTGTTTTTTTTGGTGGTTGCTATTGGTTTCAACATATCTGTAATAGTCTCCTAAACGGTACAAGCTCGTATTCGGGTAAAAGGTCAGTTGATTTCTGACGGTCTTTTGTTGAGCGAGCTGTTTGCATAATTCGAATAGGAAATGACTGTCTAAGTTGGTCGATTTTTGATGCTGATGAGGAGGGGGGAGCTCAACGGAATTCTGCGTTCCAATAGTTCCTGTTCCTATGCCTGCAAAAAGACCAAACGGGGTACATCGCGTTGTTGCTCTGATGAGGTATTTTAAAAAGGAGCTTTTGATTTTTTCGAATTTCAAAGCATCTTTCGATTGTAAAATCGTTACAATTTCATTGTAAAATGGAACGGAAGCTAAATACATAGCTTCTTTAAAAATGGGGTCTGCCCATACTTTTTCTAGGTCCGCTATGGTAAAGGTGTGCTCTTGGAGATTTTTGTTTAAGAAATTGAATGGGTAGAGAGGGGTTCGAAAACAAAAGTCTTCCAAAAAATCATAGCGCTGAAAGGGTTTTTTCATGATGTTTTTTGTCTGATTCGATAAATATATAAGATTTAATTTTATTTCAAAAACGGTATGTTGCAAGCAGTTGTTACTAAGGTTTTTAACTTTTTTGGACGCTGTGCTGGATTTACAAATTCAGACTAGCTTTTTATAAAAACCGATTGTGAAAGTTTGAAAATTGCATTTTAAAAGAATTCCTTTGTACTGTGAAAAACAGTAAAAAACAGAAATGAAAAACAGCGAAAATTAAGGTTAGTCATTCAATGTTTTGAATGCAATTCCATCCTAGTTTGTAATCTTCTTTAGCAGAGAATTAATTGCGATGGAAAGTAAAGTGTCCTTGAGTTGTGGACAACTCGAAATGCTATAATTGTTAAGGGGATACAGCAATTCAGGAAAAGAAGGAGTACGTATGTTCTTTTTCGTAGCACACTTAAGGACATTAGATATCCATTGATTTCGCCAGAGGTAGCACTATTCGCTGTTTTTTACTATTTGAAATTTAATTTTCAGCTACTTCTGGCATTTGGATAAACAAACGTAAGTTATTGTTATGTGGTTTATAAACACGTCAACTGTATTTTTTAGAAGGGGGTACTGTGTTGACATTGAATAAAAAAGTGATCTAGTTTTTAGATCACTTTTTTGTTGTTCCTATTTTGGATAAACTTCTACAGCCAAAGCTTACAACATGTAACAAAATTGCGGTGCTGCCGTCTGCAAGGTAATTGAAACTCCAAGAGGGAATAGGAAGAAATGTATGCTCGTTGCTATTGTGATAGTTAAATTCAATGGAAGTGGTAACGATCACCAAAAATGTATGTGTATTTTGGTAGAAGAGGAAAAGGAGGTAGGTTTTTTTTCTGTTCGGTTGTTATATAACTTCTCCTAGGACAAAACACCTAGTATTCCTCTTGAAAACATTGTAATTTATTGATTAATCACATCGTATGTTTAAAGTCGACATTGCTAATTTTTTAGACCTCCTAGGACTATCGTTTATCGTCCTATTCTGTTTTCTCATTTTTGATCGCAGGAACAAGTTTCAATCGCGCTTGGAAAAGTATTTGATATTCATGTACTTTTTGAGTTTTCTGTTTGAAACCATTGAGCCTTTTGCACCTAAGTACAGTATTTATAAGTATCAATTTTCGGTAGTAGACACCTTCTTGTTTCTCTATTTGATAAAGCTATTTCACTGTTCGCCTTGGCATGTCGCAGTCGTGATTTCCTATTTCTTTGGCATTAATTACTTTTATCAAGCCTCGTACGATTGGGAGTTTACTGTAATTGATTACCTATTTAATTTAGGGTATTTAACGTATTTTTCGCTGAGGTTCCGAGCCTTTATACAACGAGAATCCCTGCGTTTTTACAGTAAAAACAAGTACTTTATTCAGTTTATACAAATGTATTTACTCATTAGCTTCATATACTATGGTATCATTATACTAGGTGATATCGTTACGTATAGCTATGGTAAGCGATTTTCTATTTTTTACCTTATTGAGTCCCTTTTTCAAATCGCGGTATTTATTCTGTGTTTGCGCTACTTCGTATTCCATCGTCCTGTGTTTGCTTTTGTACCGGTAGCGGTTCCTGAAAAAAACAGAGAAATTAAAGGACAGAAAGAAGAAGCATATGCTTCGTCGAGCTTGGAAGAAAGAGAAGATTTCGAGACTTTGAAGCGCAGTGTAGTAGTCCAAGCAATGCACAGAAGTCCTAAATTGACCATCCAGGAGCTCGCAAGTTTGCTCGACAAACATCCCAAGCAGGTTTCTAGATTGATCAATACCTATACCGATGGAAATTTTAATGACTTTATTAATAAACTTCGCGTGGATGATTTTAAAGTACTGGTCCTTGAACCTGCATATCAAAATTATTCCATTTTAGGTATTGCAAAAGAAGTGGGCTTCAGCTCCAAGTCGACCTTCTATAAAGCCTTTAAAAAATTCGAAGGGATGAGTCCAAGTGAATATGTTGAAGGCACTCTTCAAAACTAATACCTAGTCAATTTGTAAGTATTCCAATTTTTCGTAAGAACGTATATAGCGGCCTAGCTCAACATGGAATTGGTTCGTTGAAATTTCCGTATTCAAGGCTGTGAGTTTCGTTTTTGGAAAGTACTTGATTTACAGGTTTTTGTAGGGGTCTTAAAATACGAATATAGGACGTCTGCTACTTGACACCACTGCCATAAGCTCCTATGTTTGCTACATGTTTTCACGCTCATGACAGGCATTGAGGAAAGTGAATTTTAAGACACTTTTTTATGGTCATGGCATATAGGGAAAAGTTCCTGTAAGAGAAAAAGAAGGCATTCTTAAGAATGCAAAAAATACCGCAGGTATTTCGGCTATAACTCGAAACTTTGTCGTTTTGAGAACACCTGTATTTGTAAAATAGTGATCCCGTAGTGGGATTAAATTTTTGTACGTTCCAATCGAGCGCATCAGCACTGTTGTATAACAATATTGTAAGCAATAACAAATCAGTAGGGGTTACTGATGAAGGTGCGCTCTGATTGGTAAGTAAACCTCCAAAAACTAATTTACAATTCGCAACTAACACGAGGTCTTTGTGTAGGCACTCCGTGTTATGAATGTAAGAACTTCATATTATTTAATTCAAAAATCAATCTGTATGAGTAAGAAAGATGTTTTTTTACTCCTTGTACTTCTTGTTGCCTTTCTTAAAATGGAAGGTCAAGTAGATGTAAAAAAGGATGTTAATGCGGCCACTTATGTTGGCTATGAGCGAGACATATACGTGTTAAAAGACGGGATGTACCTGCGTTATGACATTGGAACAGACCGGCCGAAATCGGGAGGTGTCTTTGAAGAGAATTTTGCCTTGCAAGGAAAAGAGGCATTTCATAAAGGCGTTCAAGCAGCGTCTTATGTAGGCGCAGGTAGAGATATGTACCTGTTTCAGGGTACAGCGTATTTGCGGTATGATGTTGGAGCCGATAAAGTAGTGTCAGGAGGTAATATTGCCAAGAGCTTTGCACTAAATGCTCATCCGAAATTCCACGCGAATATTGATGCCGCTTGCTATGTAGGTGCCGGACGTGATATGTATTTGTTTAAGGGAACCGACTATATCCGCTACGATATCGGTAAGGATAGGGTGGTTTCTGGAGGAAGTATTCAGCAGAACTTTGCACTTGCTGGCTATCCTGATTTTCACGCCAATATTGATGCGGCCTGTTATGTAGGTGCCGGTAGGGATATCTATTTGTTCAAAGGTGAAAAATACTTGCGTTACGATATCGGAAAGGACCGAGTAGTTTCGCAGGGAAACATACGAACGAGTTTTAATTTGTTTTATACGGGGAGCTTTAATGCGGCGCGTTGGATGACCGACAGTTACTCGTACTTAAAAGACAAAAAGTTAAATGAAATCTTAATGACTGGGAGTCACAATGCCATGTATGTAAATAATGTAAATAATTTTTGTGACGTTCAGGCTATTCCTCTCAACCAACAGTTTAGTTGGGGTGGTGCTCGTTATTTTGATATCCGGGTCAAATTGGAGAAGTTGTCTGGCGGTCATGCCTTGAGTGGATTCCACGGGAACGAATTTATATGTAGGACGGAGCCTATTGATTTTCACGCTGTTTTTGGAGACTTAAAAAAGCAACTTAACAATTCTAAGGAACTCGTGATTTTGCACATTAAGCAAATGCGTCAAAAAGGTTTTTCGAATACAGATAAAGCGGCCGAATTTTTAGGACAGTTATTTGCCAATGGTCTTGGGTATGCAACAATTATCCGACCTTCAGAAGTCCCTAAGGGGCTGTATGCCTATACGTATGAGGAATTGCTCCAACGAGGTAATGTTATTATTGTGTCGGAGTACGAGGATACCAAAGGATTGAGTTTTTACAACCGCCCTAGAGATGCTAATAACATAGGGAAATTTTTAGGTTTTCCTTTTGTGAGTGATACTTCTTCAGATGATGTGGCAGAAGAATACCAACGTAAATTTCTTCCACAAACCACCACACCTAAGGTTCCACTTGTTGTTGGACACAGCGGATCCGGAATTTTGTTAAAAACGGGTGCCATACGCTTTAACAAAAATTTCTATCAAAATTATATGACAAAGTGGGTCAATGCCGGATATCACTGGATTCATTCTATTGATTTTGTCGGTTGGGATCAAGGATGGTCAAGAAAAATCGCAGAAGGGCTCATGCAGGCTAATATTCAACGAGCGCGCACCGCTTCAAGAGTAGGGCAATCGACCCGAACTCTCGTGAAGAGCGCAGGTACTCCGGTGAGTTTTCGCGTGGGGAAATCGGCCCAAGGAAAGGGCGAATTGACAATTTACAACAGTAGAGGACAAGCGGTTTTTACGGAGGAAATCACCGTCGATAAAGGAGATGTTTCCTTGACCATGACTCAATGGCGTTCACTGAAGTCAGGCTTGTATTTTATACGCATACGTACGAACAACCACCTAAGCAATCACAAAATTTACATTTATTAGTTTATGAAAGATATCAAATTAACAACAGCACTTGGCGTGATGACCATGTGGTGTACAACGCTCAGTTATGGACAAATCTCATTTAAAGAATCACTAGATGCTTCTGCGTATATCGGAGTAGGAAGAGATATGTATGCATGGCAAAATGATACCTATTTAAGGTATGATATAGCTAAGGATAAAACAACCTCAGGCGGGGTGTTTTCTAAAAATTTTAGTGTAGCTACACATCCAGACTTTCACAAAAAGGCTGATGCTGCTACTTATGTAGGTAGCGGAAGAGATTTTTACTTATTTAAAGGTTCAGCGTATTTGCGCTACGACTTATCAAAGGAGCGCGTGGTTTCGGGAGGAAACATAGCCAAAAACTTCAGTTTGTCGTCAAAACCTTATTTCCATAAAGATATCGATGCCGCTTGTTACGTAGGGGCAGGACGCGATTTTTACCTGTTTAAAGGGAATCAATATTTGAGATATGATCTCGCTACTGAAAAAGTGGTTTCAGGAGGAAGTATTAAGGATAGTTTTGCATTAAACGATCATCCTGACTTTCACGAAAATTTGGACGCCGCTTGTTATGTCGGGGCCGGAAGAGACATCTATTTATTTAAAGGAACCAAATACCTGCGCTACGATATGGCGAAGGATAAGGTAGTATCGTCCGGTACGCTAGAAGGTGGATTTGCCATGAAATTACCCAAGCCCTTATCGGAAATGACCCGATACGAAATTTTGCAGCGCTATGCTCCAGTATTTCATCATCAAATGGAATTATCAGATGATTTGTATGAAGGACAAGATTTAATCGTGGCGGTGGATCAGGATTTGAATTGGGGAACTTATGACGATGATAACGATGTTTGGGCCGCTGGGAGTCATTGGCCGAGAACCACCTTGGCGCGAAGTTTGGCAGCAGCAAAAAGCAGTTCGGAACACGATGTGACTCCAGTAATTTATGCGTCTTTTCAGGAGTTAAAAGATTTTTACCTATGTAAATACGCAGTGTACCACACGTATAATGAGTTGGTAGGTGCCGCTGGAGATCACCTGAACGATATGGAGGTTGTGGAAGTATTGATAGATAAAGGAGGAACGGTAAAAGGAGCCCTCTCTACGATTCACGGAACTACCGGATGGGCAACGCCTTGGGCCAGTGATGATGATATGGACGATTTTGACACGTATGCTAACGAAACGTACACATTGCACCTGTGGGATGGAACCCACCCAATTATGTGGATTTTAGGAAATAGTGCCAAGCTGTTTAATTTGAACCGTAAAGACTACGGTCATGCTATTTTTCCGCAAAATGAATGGAATGCCTTACACGGAAAGGGAATTTCTTATTATCCAGCAGGTACTGGTGGGCAAAAAGTACTGCGTGCAGAGGTTGCCTCGAGTATCGGGACGTTTTTATCCAACTGGCACTACAGTTCTGAAGCGAGGTATTTATTAGTGCCTATTGAAGAATTATTGATCAAAAATCAGATGAGTACAGGGCTTGATAAAATGTATCAAACCGGGCAAAGTATGAGTACTTGGAGTGGACGTTTTTGGGGAACGGGATATTACAATTACGCAGATGTGGGTAGCGCATCCAAAGCAAATGACGTTCGTTATCGCTACAACGATTCCTACGGAGGTCCCGACTTAAACCCTAGCATCGTTTACGACCCTAGTGAAGCCAAGGGGGTAAACCATCCGCTATTTAGTAAAGTTTCGTATGGCGGTTTGGGTAAAGGAATCAAGGATATTTCAGGATTTCACAGAGATCGTTATGCAAATATCATTGGAAGTGGAGCCTTTTCCAAGTCGGGAGGTCCTGATTTGCTGTCATTCCGTAAACTGAATGTCCCTTTTCAAGAAGGCTTGAGTTTAGCAACTAAAGTAACGCGCGTTGGTAAGTTACACTTGCGCAATAATTGGTTTTCGAATCCGTACAATGCCGTGTATGAGAACGGTACTGGGCCTACAGCAGGAGTTATGTTACGTGCATCAGACGCAGCCAATGCAAACTTCATATACATTGCTTTGGCTCCCGAAGAAAATCAGTTGGTACTGCTTACGAGGAAAAATGGGAAGCTCGAATTGACCAAAGAACGAGTGCTTGTACCGAGTAATAAGCAAACAGCGAGTTTGCACGAGCGCTTTATTTCTCTCTATGTAAAAAACAATCAGATTGAAGCGAAATTAGATACTGAGGTACTCAAGCGTTTCGATATTGCTGACTTTGGGTTTGGAGCTTCGGCCTTTATGGCGCTCGTGACGCAAAGTGATGTCAATAACGCTAAAAATTACTACTGGACCAACGCTGAATATCAAGATATTCAAGTAGTATACAACTCGAGACGTACGGCAACAACTAAGCGACCTAAGTTAGAAAATCGTAGGAAATCGGTTACGAAATTGTATCCAAATCCGGCCTTTGAAGCTGTTGAACTGAGTTTTGAAAGTGCTTCGGAAGAGACCGTAACACTAGAAGTATTTAGTATTCAAGGGAAACGCGTAGTCACACAGAAGGTACAAACCAAACGTGGCGCTAATACCTTAAAGTTGAATATTAGTAGTTTAAAAAGTGGTATTTACCTCATTAAACTCAAAGGAAAGTGGTTGTCACAAAAATTACTCGTACCGTAACGGAGTGTTATATGCATCGAGTTTTAATGGATGAGAAAGCCGAACGATTTCGTTCGGCTTTTGTGGTTTAGGACTTTGTTTTTTTATAAATAAATTCGATGAGAAAGCATCCTGTAATTATCGAAAATGCCACGATAACCCCCGTGCTGTTAGTAGCCAACGATTGACTAATCAAAACGATTAACGCAATGGTACAGGCTATAAAACCGATCAGTGGAATTAGGCGATTCCCACCAACTTCTCTGTGTAATTTAAATCCTACTAAATTGACGATGGCAAATATTAAAAGAAAACCGACACTACCGGCCGTTGAAATGCTTTCCAATTGCAATAAATTAGCCAAGAGTAGGGTACTGATGGCTGTGATTAAGAGGCCTATGGGTTGTCCCCAAAGCTGGCTCGTTAACTGATGAGGTAACTCATCGTCTTCCGCAATTTCATAACTCACTTTGCTACCTCCGTAAAGGGAAGCATTGATCGCTGAAAATGTAGAAATGAGCGCTGCGATGGTAATCACTGTAAAGCCCAATTTCCCTAACATGGGTTTTGCGGCTTCAGCCAATACGTAATCTTGTGCGGTAGCAATGCTGCTAAAAGGCAATGACCCTACAGTAACAACGGCGATGATTAGGTATAAGAGTATCACAAAAATTACCGAGTAGTAATAGGCTCGAGGGATGTTTTTTTCAGGGTTTTCAATGTCAGGAGCTGCATTTGCGATAAGCTCAAAGCCTTCGTAGGCAACAAATATCACCATTCCTCCAGTCAAGAGTTTAAGGGGGGATTCCCAATGGCTTACCGCTAATTGTGCTACATTTGGGTTGCCCAACAATCCATAAGCTCCAATACCGATAAAAGCGAGTAAAATAATCAATTTGATCACTACGGCATAAGCTTCTATAGCGCTGACAACCTTGATGCTGTAGTAGTTGATTGCGGTAGCAATGACTATGATAAGACTGGTATAAATGTGAAAATCTATTGTAGGGTTGAACAGGGTAAACAGGTTGGGAGCATAGGAGCCAAAGGCAGAGGCATACAGTGCTAACATGATGATATAGCTGACCCACAGGAGGTTGTTAATTCCTCCGCTAAAGGTACTCCGTCCAAATCCTTGATTTACAAATCGAACGGTACCGCCTTGGTCAGGGTACCGTTGGGAGAGTTTTACATAACTGTAAGAGGTGAGCAAGGCTAGTAGTCCGGCAATTAAAAAGGCAATTGGAGTTCCTCCTTGAGCGAGTGAAACTGCCAAACCTAATACCGCGAAGATACCACCACCAACCATACCTCCAATACCGATAGACATGGCTTCTTTAAGTCCGATTTTTTTTCGCATATAGATGTTTTAGTGAATAGGTCTGTTTTTTTTCCATTTTCGTACACGAGTGCGCGCATTTTTGTAGGGAGAGGCCGTGTTAAGTTGAATCATCCTCCCTTGTGACCATTGTTTATACCAGCCCGGTTGATACAGTAATTCAGGATCGCTGTTGTTAATAAGAGCTATTAAAGCTGTAACCGTTTGCTGAAATTCGATTAATTGTTCGGAGTAAGAGCCAGTTTGGTGGTCAGCGTAAAATTTTTGAGCGAGCAGTCCCAATTCATTCCATTGAAAACCACTTTCAGGAAAATCTACAGGTTCGTTGTTTTCCTTTTTCCGATGCCATTTAAGTACGAGTTTTCCCCAGCCTATTAAATAGGCTACCAGATCGCGAATACTCATAACACTGTCTTTTCGGTGTCCTGGAAGTTCTAGTAAGTCCGCATCTTCAGGGGTAATTGATTCGAGATCGGAGAGAAGTTTCGAATAGCTGGTAGTAATAGCAGTTAGCAGTTCGTCTTTGTTGGTAGGAATGGGCATGCCGTTGTTTTTATCAGGGGATTTATTTTTCGTAAGTTTCTAAGGTAAGGAAAAAAAGAATGCAAGATAGTTGTATATACAAGTATTTTTGTAGCTTTGCAGTATGAGTGCGAAAAATCCATTTGAATGCTGCCTGTATTTTACGGCAGGAAGATTTTTTAGGGAAATCAATGCGTTGGCAGAAGAGAGCTTTCAAGAGATAGGTCTCAGTCCTTCGTATGCCTATATTCTCATGGTCGTAGATAATGAAAGTCCGATTGCCACCTCTGCAGTAGCCAATAGGGTAGGGCTCAAACCGTCTACTGTAACGCGTTTGGTAGATAAGCTCGTAGGGAAAGGTTTGATACAACGAAGCCAAGAAGGGAGAAATGTATGGCTCCATAAAACCGATAAGCTGGAGGAAGAGATGCTACAAATAACTGCCTGTTGGAACAAGCTATACCACGCCTATAATGAAATTATAGGGACAAAAGAAGCTACGGAACTCAATGCTGCTCTCTGCCAAGCAAATGAAAAATTGGAGTAAAAAAATTTAATCTTTAATAATTGTATGTACAAGCAATAAAAATGAAAATACTACTAATAACCACACACCCCAACTTTGAAAAATCGATAGCAAACAAAACGATAGTAGCGCAGTTGGAAACCGATTTTGCGGATATAGAAATTCGGAACTTAGATAAATTGTATCCAGATTATCAGATAGATATAGCGGCAGAGCAGGAGGCGCTGATAGCTGCAGATATTATAGTGTTGCAATATCCTTTTTATTGGTATAGCGTTCCGGGAATGCTGAAATTATGGATGGATAAGGTATTGTCGTATGGATTTGCCTACGGTACTGGAGGTGATCAGCTAAAAGGAAAATACCTATTACAGTCACTCACCGTAGGAGGGGCAAAAGAGTCGTACCACCCCAACGGGTACAACCATTTTAAAGTGGAAGAATTTTTACGACCTATTGAGCAAACAGCTTATTTGGCACAAATGAAGTACCAAGAGCCTGTGTACACATTTCGAAACTTTCAGAAGGAAGGTGTTTGGAATTCTGAAAGTCAGGTTAGCGCTCAAGCAATGAAGCACGCCACGGTACTCAAAGAACGTATTAGAGCGATAACATCGAGTAAAAAAGCGGCTGTAAAAGAGTTTGTGTCAGAATGGTTTCGTCATTTTGATACCTTGGATGGGAATGGCTATTTTGTTCAATACCTAGCTCCAGAAGTACAGATGAAGTTTCCGGATAGCGATGCGTTTACCGGACACGATGGATTTCACTCGTGGTATAACGAAACAAAATCTGGTTTTGAAGGAACGACAACACACGATGTACAAAACTTAAAAGTGCGAGAGGTAGCACGCCATCATTTTGAACTCGATATGGAAGTTGCTTTAAAAGGAACCATGACAACGGGAGCTATGGTGGATTTGACAGTAGCAGAATCGTGGACCTTACATTGGGATGAGTTAAGTGATCGCCCAGTGATTGACCGCTATTTAGTAAGCTTAAAAAAGTAAAATTTATGAAAAATACAGCGACATTATTCACACCATTTAGTGCAAATGGTTTTGAAGTAAGTAACAGAATTGTCATGGCACCGATGACGAGAGCTCGCTCTGAAGCAGGTGATGTAATTACGCCTTTGGCAGCAACCTATTACGGTCAGAGAGCTACAGCAGGATTGATTATATCGGAAGGAGTTCCGGTTTCGGAAGCGGCCAGAGGATATGTGAAAACTCCTGGACTCTATACAGAAGCTCAGGTTGCAGGGTGGAAGCCGGTGACAGCAGCGGTACATGCGAAAGGCGGTAAGATCTTTGCCCAACTCTGGCATGTAGGACGCCGAGCTACTACAGAAACTACGGGAGGTAGCACACCGTTGGCACCATCAGCTACAAAAATACCGGATAAGGTATACGGTACCTTGGCAGATGGAAGTTTGGGAATGGTAGAAACAGATATGCCAATAGCGATGAGCTTGGAAGCGATTACCAGTACCCAAGAAGATTTTGTACGAGCAGCTGAATTAGCACTCGAAGCCGGTTTTGACGGTGTTGAAATACACGGAGCTCACGGGTATTTATTTGATCAATTTATGCGTAGTGATGCTAACCACCGCAGCGATGATTACGGTGGTAACATAGCCAATAGAACTCGATTTACCCTCGAAACTGTTCAAAAGGTCGTGGCAGCCATTGGCGCTCATAGGGTGGGCTTGCGTATTTCCCCCTTTTTGTCGGAAGGCGACAGTGCCGACCCGACGATGCCAGAGACAGCCTTGTATTTGATGGAGCAATTAAATCCATTACAGTTAGCCTATGTACATTTATCAGAAAACGTAGCAAATTTTAGGGAGATTCCTGATAGCTATCGCGATAAACTACGAGCGCGTTACCAGCATCCAATTATCGTGTGCGGAAATTATACACAAGAAAAAGCCACGCGTATATTAGAGAAGAACTGGGCCGATATGGTAGCTTTTGGAAGGCCGTTTATCGTTAATCCAGATTTGGTACTCAGAATGAAAAATGGGTATCCATTGCGAGAGGTATCGGAGACGGCTTCTAGTAGTTTTTATGGAGGAGGTGCGCAAGGGTATATTGATTATGATACCTATAATGAGTAACTTTAAGGAGAAAAACATCAATTTAGACCAGAAAATATATGAGAATAACGAAATTGTATAGCATTTTGACCGCGTTGGTAGTGCTATTGGTAAGTGCCTGTAATACTAAGGATACTAAGAAAAAAGGAATCGCAAAAAAAGCAACGGAAACACCCGTGAAAGTTGCAGAAGTGAGCGGACAACAGCTTACGGGGATTACCGTTAGCGATGGTCGGGTTTTTGTAAATTTCCCGCGTTGGCGCTCGAATGTAGCCATGTCTGTCGCAGCCCTACAACCCGATGGTAGTTTTACACCCTATCCCGACGCTGCATGGAATCAATGGACCTTAGAAAGCGATTTGAGTGATACCGCTTTTGTTGCAGTGCAGTCAGTAGTGGCTTTTAAAGGTAAAATGTTTGTACTAGATACTCGAAATCCATTATTTCAAGGAGTGTTAGATGCCCCGAGAGTATTGGTGTTCGATTTGGCCACCGACAAGCTAACAGCGATGTATAAACTGCCTACGGAGGCGTATCATAAAGACAGTTATATCAACGATATCCGTGTGAATAACAGTGGTACCCGTGCGTATATTACAGATTCAGGGCACGCCGGATTAATCGTGCTGAATTTGGAAACTGGAACTGCTAAGCGCGTTTTGGACGAGCATTCATCTACCAGCAGTGAACAAAATCAATTAATGATCGACGGTAAAGCTTGGAAAAATTCGGTACACAGTGATGGTATTGCTCTTGATACTGTAAGCAATACCTTGTACTATCACGCATTAACAGGGTATCAACTCTATGCAATACCTACGGAAATCCTTGAAAACGGCACAGCGGAAGCTGTGGAGAAAGCCGTTGTTAAGGTGGCAAAAACAGCGGCTCCTGATGGAATGATTTGGTATAAAGGAAACTTGTTCTACGCCGATCTTGAACAGCATCGCATAGATCAGCTAAATCTGACGACAAAGGAAATAAGGCCTTTTACTTCTGGAGCTCATGTCCGTTGGGCAGATACCTTCAGTATCGATCAGGGATATCTGTACTATACCAATTCCAGAATTCACGAAGCAGGAGCGGATGTAAGCGGATTGGATTTCAGTATTTACAAGCTGAAACTTGAATAGTGAGGCGTTTTTATGATTATTCATTATAGAGAAATAAACGAGTATTTGCTGGCAACGGGGTTTGAACAACCTTCGGAGCTAGCAGATTTCTTTGTGTTGAGTTTTGATGAAATTACTGACAGTTCAGTGGAATTTATGCCTCCTTACCAGAAGGATTTTTATCAAATTACGCTATTGATTTCAGGCGTTTCGGATACGAGTATAGAAATTGATACCGAACGTGTTGATCGTTTGGAAAACAGTCTGTTTTTTTTGTCGCCCACACATGTTTATGCTTGGAGGCGCAGTGGAGCTACTAAGGGGTATATTGTGTATTTTAAAAGAGAGTTTCTAGATTTTTATCAGGGAGCCTTGCAAACAGATTTTCCTTTTTTCGATATTACGAATCAAGGAATACTCTCCTTGTCGGACACAGAGGTAGCGCAATTGACACTCGATTTTCAAAAATTACATCGAGAGTATCACAGTCCATCACTGTATCGCTATCAAATACTACAATCGTCACTGCTAGCTTTTTTGTTTAAAATAAAAAGTTTAGACGAATTAGCGCAGCAAAAACTTCCAGTGCTATCCAGAAAACAAGAGTTGTTTGCTAAATTTAAATCCCTGCTCCAGCACAGAATTCAAGCAGATACACAGGTAACTATTTATGCCAGTTATTTGGGAATTTCAGAAAGCTACCTAAACAGCATTACCAAAGCCATAGCAATGATAACTGCCAAGGAGTACATTGCGCAGTATCGCTTAAAATTAGCCAAGAGCGCCTTGAAGTACAGTTCTCGAACTATTGCCGAAGTCGGCTATTGTATCGGTTTTGAAGAGCCTACTCATTTTTCTCGTTTTTTTAAAAAGTATGAGGGAGTTACGCCGAGTGCGTATCGAAAAAAGTACACTTGATTTTGGTCAGTATTGAGGGGTAATGGGTTATTTCTGCAGTGTTAGCATGTCTAATTTTGTTGCAGATAATCATAACATAGAATCACATGGAGAAAATTATTGTCCTGGGCGCTACAGGAACCATAGGAAAAGCGGTATTGGCAGCGCTACAACCCACCCAAACAGAAGTTTATGCAGGAGTCCGAAATCCTGAAAATGTATCAGCGAGTACACTGTCGGGAGCTGTTCCAATTCAACTTGATTTTACGAAAGCGGAAGACTTGGATAGGGGATTGCAAGGAATGGATCGCGTATTTTTGGTTACACCGCTCATGCAACAACCTGAGTGGGTAACGCAACTGGTACTTGAGGCTGTAAAGAAAAATAATATCAAGCACATTGTTCGCAGTACTGCATTAGGAGCGGATGTTGATGGAGCGATAGAGATGTCGCGTTGGGCAGGAAGGAGTGAAGAGCGAATTAAAGCAGCAGGAATTCCCTATACTTTTATTCGTCCGAATAACTTTTTAGAGAATTTTATTAATTTTCACGCTCAAACGATTCGAGAATACAAAGGGTTTTACGTACCCAATGGCACTGCTAAGGTCGGTATGGTATCGGTAGCAGATATTGCTGAAGTTGCTGTGCATGCCTTGACGAGTGATGCACATATGAACAAAGCGTATGACTTAAGTGGCTTGGCGTTGACCAATGCTGAGTATGCTGCAGCATTGAGTGAGGTGTTGGCAGAGAAAATTAGCTATATTGATGTTCCTGAAGCCAAGGCGAAAGAAAGTATGTTGAGTAATGGAATGCCAGAGTGGCTCGTTTCGGCGATGATGGAATTGTACAGTATTATGAAACAAGGATGGACAGCTGCCTATAGTGACGATTTTAAAAATGTAACAGGGAGAGAATACACCACTGCGAGCTCCTTTTTTGAAAAAAACAAGCAGGTGTTTCAATCTGTGTAAGATAATGATAAAACGAATAGAAGATATCGGTGCATTGTACGAGTGGGGAGGGCTTGACAGAACTCCTGTAACTCCGCAGTTTGATGTGCTCAAGCATCAAGAAACCTATCCTTTCATGAAAGCTGTACTTCCACCTCATAGAAGGAACTTTTATTCATTGATATTTTTGGAAGACCAGCAAGCCGGGAGCATGACCATTAATAACACACAGTACCAGCAGCGCAGGGATGTATTGTTTTGTCAGTCGCCTGACCATGTTTTTAGTTTTGTAAGAGGCGATGCTTTGGAAGGCTACCTCGTTTTCTTTAGTGCTGAGTTTTTACTTCCTATGGTTAAGGATCTACGTACGGAGTATTCCTTTTTTGCTTTGCTAAACACGAACCTGTTTCAGTTATCACCCGATGAAAAATCAGGGATTTTAAAGCTGTTAACGCTTTTGTATCAAGAACGAGACAATCTCGCTGTTGCGAGGTATGTACTGTTGGGCTTGCTCGAAAAGGTGAGAGGGATTCAACAGCGAAACCTACAGGCCGCTGCTAATTTGTCAAAGCCTGATCGGCTTGTACAGCAGTTTCATCGATTGGTGAATGTGTATTACATAGAAAAAAGACAGGTCGCTGCCTATGCTATTCTGTTGGGCGTGACCGCTAATTACCTCAATGAACTGGTAAAAAAGACCACTGGGATTTCCGCAAAAAAGCATTTGCAAAACAGGTTGTGTTTGGAGGCCAAGAATTTATTGAGGGCTTCCTCTTCAGATATTGCAGAAATCGCCTATTTCTTGGGGTTTTCGGAACCGACGAATTTCGGAAAGTTTTTTAAGCAACAAGAAGGGTGTTCACCGAAGTACTATCGTGAAAATCGATAATTCGTATCAGGATAACCCCGATTTGGATTGGCCAAGCGTGCCGAGACTGAGCTAATTTTGTAGACAATTACAACAGTGTATGCACGGAGTATTAATCTAATTCAGAAGTGATGAAAGCAATACAAATGAATGCTACTGGTGAGGTAGCAGTTTTGGAAATACAAGAGGTAGCAGTTCCGCAACCCAAGCCGGGTGAATTACTTATAAAAATAGCAGCTGCTCCTGTTAATTACATCGATACGATTATTAGAAGAGGGGATATGCCCCCTGGTATGATGCCTGAAGTTCCTTTTATTCCTGGAGTTGAGGGGACGGGTGTTGTTGAAACTGCCAATGCTGCAGGGTTTCACAAAGGAGACAAAGTAGGTTTTTTGGGAGTAATAGGAAGTGCTGTTTATGCGGAGTATGCTGTGGTACCTGCGGACAAGGTCGTTTTGTTAGACTCGAAGGTCGATCTACACGCTGCAGCCGTAATCCCAGTAAACTACGTAACGGCATATCACATGATGAAAAACGTAGTAGGAGTAACCAAAGGGAAAACAGCTTTGGTATACGCAGCTTCAGGAGGTGTTGGTACTGCCTTGATTCAATTAGCAAAGCTCTTCGGGTTAAAAATTGTAGCATTGGAGCGCAGAGCTGAAAAAGTGTCGAATGCCTTGGCCTTAGGAGCGGACTACGCTTTTAATACCACCGACGAAAATTGGGTGTCGCAAGTGGAGAACGCGATAGGAGAAAATGCGGTAGATTACGTATTTAACCCAGTAGCAGGCGATAGTCTACAACAGGATTTGCAATTGCTAGCACCTTTGGGACATATCGTCGTCTTTGGTTTCTTGGGAGGAAAAGGATCTGTAGATATTATGGACTTGGGAATGCAGTATTTTAGTAAAGCACCGACACTTTCCTTCTCAGAAATTTACGCCACCTATTTTAATGATTACGAACTCATAGCAGCAGCTTTAAAGCAATTGTACCTCTGGTTAGCATCAGGAGCGATAACTCCGGTCTACGAAACACTGCCGTTATCGAAAGCACAGGAGGCGCACCAAAAACTTGAAGCTGGAAAGGTTCGTGGAAAACTCATCTTGATCAACGATTTTTAAGAAATGTCTCTCCCCTTGATACGCAAAAGCACCGTAATGATGAGGTTACGGTGCTTTTCTATGATGATCAATGTTTTTATTTGGTAGTAAATTCTATTAGCAGCGGTTGTAAAGGGCGTTCATCAGTAGTTCTGAAATTTTCAGAGATCAGAATTTGATACTGCTTTTTAGGTTTTAAATCGAGGGTAAAGCTCCAACTTAGTCCCTTGTCATCCCATGTTCGTTCACGCGACATCTTAGGAAATGCCGAGCGGCCACGGGGGCCAAAATCCACTCCAGTGGTTTGTCCGTTTAGCGGCTCAGAGAAATGAAGCGTTACTTTGGTTCTCCCGGGAGCAACATCTGTAGCTTTATTCGTGATTCCGGTAATACGGGCAATGCTGGGGCGTTTGGCATCGAAGTGTTCCTTGAGGGTGGCCATGGGCGTGTCAAAATATCCAGAAGCATCGACCAAATTAAATACTGCTGAGGTATCTGAAAAATCTAACTCAATCAGGTTTTTTAATGCTCGGTCTTTGTCAGTTGCCTTGTCATAATAGGCTTTGGCGATAAAAAATCCGATAGCATAGGCCATGTCTTTATGACCGTGAATTTTGTGCGCGCTCCAAATCCAATGAAAGCGTTTACTCGGATAAAAGACATCGTTGAGGTACTCTTTTTTTAGGCTATCTCCGTGCTCTTTAACGTATTTATACGATGTAACATAGGGTTCCTTACCTGTAGCGAGATAGCTAACATATTCGGCAATTCCTTCGTAGAGGGTATATACGAGTAGGCTGTTGGCCAGTGCTTGCTGTTGCGTGTGCACGTATTCATGTACACACAAAAACGGTAAATCTTCGATGGGTGTATACTCTTCAAAATATTCGCGATCGGCTTCTGAAAGTTCACTAACGTTGATCGTTTTATCTGCTAAGGCCATATTTGCAGCAATAAAAATGGAATCGTTTCTGATGGTTCCGTTGGTACGAAATAGTCCGATATCGAAATGTATGCTCGACGGTTTCAGTGCCGGATACAGCGATTTTAATTTGGCGATATCTTTTTGAATGGTTTCGTACTGCGCTTCGGTAGCTAGGGTATTTTTTCTTACCGAGTTCCAATAGGCCGTTTGGGTGGTCATGGAATGCAGGTAATCTTCGGGTTGATAATTTCTCAGCGCTCTTAAGGTATGTAAAGAATTCGATGATGGTTTGAGGAACAGACTATCCAGGTATTTGCGTTGGAGCAGGCTGTCTTGGGTTTGCTGAATGGCATCATAGGCAGCCCAGAAATGAGGAATATTCGTGTTAAAGGCAGCAAGGGTAGCAGAGGTAGTAGCGGTTTCTTTTTTGGTGGTAGTACAGCTCAAGCACAGTGTAGAGAGCAAGAGTCCTAGGACTATTTTTTTCATGGTTCGGTTAATTTTTGCCCCTAATATAAGAAAAGCACAGTTGGTACTGTGCTTTTTTAGCGGTCTAATAAGGACCAAAACGTTCAAAATGACAGGTATATCCATTGGGGTTCTTAACCAAATAATCTTGATGATACGCTTCGGCTGGCCAAAACTTAGTAAAGGGCTCCAGGGTTGTAACTACTTTTGATGGCCATCGTTCCGAGGCATCTACTGTTTCAATAAAAGCAATGGCGGTAGCTCGTTCTTCTTCGTTCTGAAAAAAGATAGCTGATCGGTAGCTAGCACCGCGATCGTTTCCCTGGCGATCAACAGTTGTCGGATCGTGCACTCGGTAAAAATAGTCCAAGATTTCTTCAAAATTCGTTAGACTACTGTCATAGGTTAGCTCGATTCCTTCGGCATGCCCTGGGTGGTTTTGATAGGTGGGGAACTCATTTTCTCCTCCTAGGTATCCAACTTCGGTATCTAGGATTCCGTTTCTCGTTCTAAAGAGGTCTTCCATTCCCCAAAAACAACCTCCGGCGATATAGGCTTTTTTTATAGTATTCATAAGTAGTTGATGCTAGATATATACTTTGTTGTAAAAATACAAAACAGCTTACAAAGGGAAAAGCAGCTTAGGGAGGGAAAAGGTTTGAAAAAAGTAAAAAAAAATAGTATTCATGTGTTTGAACCTAAGTGTGTTAGTTTTTTTTAATGATTTTTCTGTGTGAAAATCCAATAAAACCCTTGTATAACCTAAAAAAAGTCTTATATTTGCAATCGCAAATCGCGGGATAGAGCAGTAGGCAGCTCGTCGGGCTCATAACCCGAAGGTCGCAGGTTCGAGTCCTGCTCCCGCTACTGAGCAAGGCACGTTAGAAATAACGTGTCTTTTTTTATGCCTAAAAACTTCTTTCTACATAAAAATATTCAGAGTTGTTGCAGTCAAGAGTTTCGGCTATGCGGAGTTCTGAAGTTCAAAGTAGTGAAGTCTCGGACTTCGCACGACCCTTAGTGAGCCTTTTGTTTAGGGGGTGAATTTCTGCTTATTATTAAATAAGTTGATTGAGGGAGCTTGTAATGATCTTGCGGATTTTCCCATTAGCCCCCATTATGTATAGCCATTGTTAGCTTCAGTTTTTCGTCGTATTTTGAAATCAATTCCTCCTTAATCAAATTATTTTTAGTCAGATGCTCATATAGCTCTTTTAAATATCCATGTACGGATTTTAAATATTCAGAACTTATTGACTCCTTTTTATTTTCTTCTAGAAAATCATATGTCCGTTTAATAAACATAAAAGTAGCATCATAATGATTGCCTTTAAAAAGTATAATGGAGTGATTAATATAGGTTACAAACCTATATTGGGGAACATTTCTTTTAAAATACCTGATAGGAATATTCTCATTTAATTGTTCAATCCAGTATTCTATATCAAACTTCATTGTTTTAATACGGTAAAATTTCTATTTCGGGGTTGTCTAAAAGTTCTTGTTTAATAATACCGTAAATTTTACTTACCGTTTCTTTTGTAGATATTTTTTTGAATAATTTTTTTTTGAATTCTTCCTTGGGACTTATTGATATTAAAAATTCATTTTTTTCTCCATCAATATTTCCTGTCGAGATGTAGACACTAAATTTAAATTGGTCTAACCTCAGTTCATAGCTGTAATCGGTAGCGTAAAGGTCAGCCACTTCAATTTTGTTCGCTAATAATGTGTTTTTCGTAAACTCAGCAAGTCTTTTACCAAATCTACCAGGATTAATATGATTTTCTTCTCCAGGATATGAAGGGAATAATTCAGATTTTATATAAAGTTCAGTTTCCATTTTTTTATGAAGTCAGCAGTTACGGGTTTAAAGTTTTTGTTTTTCGTTTTAGCATAGAGGTCAGCAATTCCGAGTGGATTCGAACCTAGTGGTTGCGGTTATACATTGTTGTAGGCAGTTTTTTATTCCTCCACAATATCAACCCCATAAATTCCATTTTTATTTTCTGGATAAATTCTTCTCATTGTATCGTAATAATCGGCCAGAAATCTATTTAAATCCCCAAGTCCATCCGTCGAATATCCTATCGTGTCTTTTCTATCTGTTAACATTAAAACTCTTCGTTTGTTTTGGTCAGAATTTTTCCTCTTTTCGTTTCGTTTTAGAAACTGTTCAAATTTCCAAACTGTATCCTTCTCGGATATTTTTTTAGTATAAATTCTTTCCCATTTTGGATTTTCGTGAAAAGTCAGTTCTTTAAAATTACTAACAATACTGATTGAGTCAGCATGTTTTGTTATTTCAATTCGTTCATATCCTCTATAAGTACAAACAGAATGGTTAAACAAAATGGTCAAAGTGTCCAATTCAGTCATTTTTTGTCGGAAGTTGCTCAAATCCGCAATCAAGTTAAATTCTGATGAAAGCTTTTCTTTTTCCGCTTTTGATTTTTCTTGACAAGACACGAAAATTAATAGTCCGATTAGTATGTAGATTGCTTTTCTCAAATTGCGTACAATGGTAATGGTCTTATGTATGACTTCGTTACGTGTTCAAGCACTAAAGTTAGCAAATACGAATCGAATAGAAAATCTGCGAGACCAAGAAATTACTTATAGCCATTGTTGGTGGTAGTATTATTTTCTTTTTTCGTTGTATAAATCAGCTACATCAGTCCAGTCGTCTTTCCATTTTTTTTGAAAGTATACATAAACTTTACTCAAATCAGATTCTTCATTCACCCTCCATTCTTCCCAATCATCTTCATCCCAATCGTCTCTTTCATCATACAGACTTAATTGATTATTCTTTAAAGAAGAAATTGTAAAATCTAGATATTCATCAAAGTTTCTAGCTATTACAGATATAGGTTCAGGTTCAGCACACGGTAAATAAATTATTTGACCGTATTGACCTTTTGAATCGGGGTCGTAATCAATACATAAATACTGGCCTGACTCATCTGTTGCAAAAGGAATTCTTTTGTGATTATATAAATCGGGTTTTACCATATTATCCTGATAAATGCTTTCAGGATAACAACTGCTGTTTTCCTTAAATGAGTTAATATCGTTCATAATTCTTTCAGTACTTGAAAGAAAAAAGCCAAGAATAGCTAATTTATTTTTTCCTTCTCCGTTGGTATGCCTTAATAGATTTTTTAGCTCTAATGGAATATCGAAACCTGAAAACTCTTCTAGTTTTTTTAATTGTGCTTCAGTGGCTCCTTCGTTTAAAAAGTTTTCGTAATCTTCTAATTTAGAACTAACAATACTTAAAAGTTCCTTAGCCTTTTCTGTTTTTTTTCTTTGCTTAGTTTGTTTAATTTCAATTACTCCCCATTTATTTTTGATTTTAACCCAAGCCATGTTCTTGTATATGGGATTTATACTTTGAAAAATGAATTTAGTTATTTCGTTTCCATAAAAGTCTATAAAACCATATGAATTATTTTTTTTAGCAATTAAAAGATTGTTGTTAGCTTTTTTTAAATCATCATAAATAAAATCTAGTTCTAATTGTTTTGTTTTTGAGTTATACAAAGAGAATTTATCATACTTTTTTTTATTAAAAAATTCATTTTGAACAATAAATAGATGTTCATCTATTTGTGTTATAAAACCATCAAACCTGAAAGGGACAACAATTTCCTCTTTTAAATTTAAGATTCCATTCTTTCCATTTTTACTTGTATGTATAAGTCCGTTTTTATAACCACCAGTCCTAAACTTAGGTTCAATAACTATATTAAAATCCTTATCAATAAAACCAAATCCTTTATCCGTTGTGTCGACTCTTGATACGTTACCGTCAAAAGGACCGACTCTAAACCAGTTTTCGGGGCATCTGTAAACAATTTTGTCTTGTTTGTCAATAAAATATCTTGTTAGATAATCATTTTCATTTACAAAAGCCAAGCCATTTGAAAATGGTCTGGGATACCTATATTTAAATTCGGTAATACTATTACCTTGTTTATCAATATAACCTCCACCTGTTTCATTGTTTTCCAACCAAACTTCAACACTCAAAGCACCTTCACTAAATTTATGGTCATTAACTGATCTAATTTCATATTGTGTTTTTAGAATCTGTCCTTTCTCATCAACTAAAATAATTTTAGAATCTATGTTTAATGCAAAAAAATTGGGTTCGATATATTTAATATCATCTGCTTTTGCAGGGACTACAACATTCCCCTTTTTGTTTTTTAAGCCTATTTTATTGTTGTCATTTTTAAAAGGGATTAAACTATCCCAAATTATAGGCTTATCAGCACTGAGTTCTATCTTGAAGTTACCATTATAATCGATTAATCCCCATTTTTCATTTTTTCTAATTTGAGAAAGTTCACTTTCTGCTAAACCTCCTATATATACGTTTTCCAAACTTAAATATGGTTTTTTATGCCATTTATTAGGAAGAATTAAATTGTCAAACTCTAATTTTTCATTGAGTGAAATGCCTTCATTTTTTTTAGACTTTTTAAAAAGTTTTTCTAGAAATTTCATTTTTTTTTGTTTGGATATGAACACAACGGTCTCAGATATGAGTTGTTACGTTAGATAAGAACGAACTATCTAAGTACAAACCAGGTTGGGAAATATAGGAACTTCCAAAATAGGCGAGACCACGCAATTATTATAGCCATTGTTGGCAATAGTTTTTATTATTCAAATATTTCATTCAATTCTTCAATTCCAGAGTCTTGAGCTAATTTCCTGCTAATCGTCCAAATTTCATTTTCCCATATTTTCCAACTTTCCGAATTGGGATTATCCAGAGTCATTCTTATTTCAGTTTTTGGTGAAAATATTAAATATTCATATCCAATTCCATCTAATGTCATTCCAAGGTTAGTATCAAACAAATCGTAAGATGTCAAGTTTCTGATCTTATCCTCGAAATCGTTAGTTTTACTAATCATATGAAATTTATTAACTTCTCCTTGGTTTTCTATTGTGAAAAGCCCTTGAATTAATTTTTCGGGATTTTTTGATCCTCTAAATTCAGTTTTTTTGAACTTAATAGAAAACAACCAACACCATCCTTTAAACGACTGGGAGATGTTAACTAACCAACTATAATCGATATACATTTCATTAGTTCTGCAATTTCGTTCGTCTCGGATTGTAATATTTCCAGCTCTTAAATCTGGAATTCCCAATTTAGAACATAAACTGGCAATTACTTTCTGATGAAGCTTTTTCTTATTCAATGCATTGTCTCTTATGGTTGTTGTTCTGTTCGTCATCTTAAATGAATGCCAAGGTATTTGTGTATGATTTTTATAGGAAAAGGACGCGAGTCATTTTCTGATATTGCTGAAAGATAATTAATATGATTGGATTTTCGTTGATGAAATTCAGACGAAATTAATTATACACGGTGTTGGCATTTCGTTATTATTCAGTCTGGTGTTTATAAAAATTTAAAGCAAATTCTCTTACATATTCAGTGTAATTTTCATTTTCGGATATGGACTTCATTAATTTAACAGAGTCTTTCCATTCATCCCCTTTTAACGAGTTGATATGTCTATTTAATAAAAGAATTGAAGTTATTGTTCCATTTTCAGTATTAAATTTCAATAATTCCGAATTGTATATTTCGTATGCTGGATTGTCAATATTTTCAATAAAATGTATAAATGAAAAATTCTCATTCATTTCAGAATCTTGATTTTTCAAAAAATCAAACAGTTTCTTTACTAGTTTTTCTTTTTGTATTTTAGTTAGAGAGCTTACATCAGATATATTTCCTCTAATTTTATCGAAGAATTCACTAATTTCATAATCTTCCATTTCCTCATCGACTTTGAAATTTTCGATTTGTAAAAGTATTTTCTCTAGATTCATTTATTATTTGATGGGGTTTTTTATGAATACTAACGGTCTCGTATAACCGTCAGTTACGGGTTAAATTAGTTGTTTCTTTTTTTTGATCACTAGCGTTAGCAATTCCGAGTGGATTCGGACGTAGTCGAATCCGCCGTAATTGTGGTTATACATTGTTGTAAGCAGTTTTTTATTGTCCATATATCGCTGCTAAAATCAAAGGAATGGTTATTAAAACGGAAATAATAGCTGGTTTTATCCAACTTCTTTTTCTGTGCTGAAGTTCTTTTCCGATAAATTTATTCCAGAAATATTCTGTCAAAATCCCACCACCTGCAATATTAAAAATCAAAGCAATGTTGCCTCCAATTTTTAATGAGTTCACAACGACAAGGGTAATAATCGTATATAAAATTCCAAAAATCAAAACTTGGATTCTTCCAGTTTGATTTTCGGTTTGCTTCATATTATACATTAGTAATACAGCTCCGAAAATCGTCGAAAATAACCCAGAAAACACCATAATTACTTTTTTTGAATGAAGTTCAGGTGCATTTGGGACGTCAGTTATATTGTTTTTCTTTTTGTGTTCCTCGATAGTTTTTTCACGAGTAATTTCTTTTTTCTCTTTTTCTATTTTGATTTCGCTTTCAACAGATTCCAATTCAGGTGTATTTCCGTTTCTTTCTTTCAGAATATGAATAGAAGCTGCGACAGCTTGTTCATTGTAACTTTTTTTGTTCTCTAAAATATATTCTAATTCCGAGTCAGTTTTATGTTGGAACTTTTCAATAAATCTATTTTCGCTCATTATTTGATTTGGTTCGATTTTGTTGGATCAAATTGCTTACGGTCTCGTATAACCGTCAGTTACGGGTTTTAAATTACTATTTTTCGATTAATAACTGACGCTCGCAATTCCGAGTGGATTCGGACGTCGTCGAATCCGCCGTAATTGCGGTTATACATTGTTAGCAAACGTTATTGTTTCCATTTAGTTCTCATTTCCGTTCCTATTCGGAAATATTGTTCGTCCATATTATAGATGTAACATTTTCCGAAACTCACTTTGCCTTGAACGGAATCTATGTCAATAAAATATTCGTCATCCTCTGTTGTAAAATGAAATCCTTTTTTAATTCCATTTTCTTCTCCTTTATCAATTTTTATATACCAACTTACAAGTTCACTTTCTGGGTCATAATCATCTTTCTCAACTATTTTCTTTCTGTCAACTATTTTAACTGAAATCGGTTTTTTTAAAAAGTCATTTCGATATTCTTCTGGAATTTTGTTAATGTTCCAAATGATATTAATTGTGGTATCATTTTTTGTTCTCGTGAGATAATTTCCGCTATTATTTGGCTCTTCTCCGATATTATAATAATATGCGAATTGTTGGTAGTCGTTTCTGAAGTCAAAAGTTCTTAATGAATCATACTCTTTCGACAATAAGTATTCTTTGTTTTTCCACTCAAATATTTGATAATCAGTTTTTATTTTTAAAGAATCAGCTCCATATTCTAATATTTCCTTTCTGTCTATTTCTTCTGGGAAACTTGAATAAACAATTAGCTCAACCTTATTAGGATTTAGTTGAAGAGTAGAATCGGTCATTGCGTATTTTCCGAAATGTTTTTCAATTCTTGCATCGCCAAAACAACTTGCTACAATTTCAAATCTGACAAACTCATTATTGCTTAATAAATCTAATTTCCGATGATGATTAAATCCGTGATATAAGTAAGAAATAGTATCAATTTTTATCGCACTTTCCTTTTTTTTCGATGATTGTTTATTAGAACAACTCAAAATTAAAAGAAGGATTAATGTTTTTAGTACGATTTTCATCTAATGTTTGCTAACGGTCTCGTATGACCGTCAGTTACGGTTTTTATAATCCGACATAATCAGTTTCTTTTATTTTCAATTTTCCAAGTCGGTTATTATTTATTTTAATCAAATACCAAACTCTCCATTGATTGTCCGTATCAGGAACAGCCAAGTCGGAAGTCAGATAAATATTATTTCCTATAATGCTGTCAATTTCGGTTGAGAAAAGATTGCATTCTGTATAAAATTCAGGAATCAGTGATTTTTCAAAGTCAGTTCTGTCGATTTGTTTTTTATCCACAATTGAGTCGGTCAAAAGTTTAAAATCAGTTACCATTTTGTGAGAATGGTCTAAATAGAGTTTTTCTCCGTTTTGAGATAAATTTCTAACAATAGAACTATCGTTTAAACTATAAGTTTTTAATTCAAGAGTGTGTTTTAAGTCAGATATTTTAAATTCTTTTTTACTAGAAATAGTGTCAAGAATTAAAGCCCAATAATTATTAATTGTATCCTTTTTCTTTTTTGACCAGATATTTTCTGCTTCTTTTATTGGTTCAGATTTTGTTTCTGCTTTTAATTCCGTTTTGGGCATAAATTCTGGTTGGGTTTTGTCCGACTTTTTTCGGTCGCAACTTGATAGAATTGAAATGGTTAATATTAAAATCAAAATTTGTTTCATCGGTTTTCAACTGTTTTGTAACGGTCTCGTATAACCGTCAGTTACGGGTTTAAATTACTGTTTTTCGATTAAGCACTGACGCTCGCAATTCCGATTGGATTCGGACGTAGTCGAATCCGCCGTAATTGCGGTTATACATTGTTGTGTGCAGTTATTTTTTCTCTCTATTGTTTTTCAATTCTTTAATTCTCAATATTCTATTAGTCATAATTCCAATGTATGCGGTCAAAATCATAACAAGAGGTAAAACTATTTGCCAAGGTCCTGATTTAGGGTCATCAAATAATAATTCAAATTGTGGGATTTGAAGTAATGTCAAAACAACTATTACGACTGAAAATATCAGTAAAGATTTCCAGTTGCTACCTTTTGATTTTGGTTTGTAGCCTACAAGAATCTCTTTTGTATAGATTAAGAGCAGTCCTATTGCCAGGATATTTGGAATAAGTAAGTTCCAAGTGTTGTATTTGGCATTTCCAATATTCCCGAAAGTCAGAAACATGAAAGTCAGCCAACCAAAAAAATAGATTGTTAATAGAGTTAATCCTATCCACAACAGTTTTAATAATATTTCTGGTTTATAATTTTCCATCTTTAAATTCCTAATGCTCTAATTGCTTGTTTATCAACCTCACATTCTTTTTCCGCAGGATTTGGATAGTGTGTAATTCTATTTACAATTTCCAAAACTTTTGGATGCATTGGCTTTTCAGAATGAATTCCAAATACTCCGATAGTCCAGTATTTCCACATTTCATCTTTTCTATCTAGGATTTCGAGAATTTCAGTGGTTAGATTTTCAGAAATAGAAGTCAAATATTCTGCAACTGTTCTTGCTACAGGCCAATTCATATCCTGAATCCATTCTAATAAGTCTGGAATTATTGACTTTATTTCTTCGTACGAATATTGTTTCAGCCTTTCTGCTGTTTTAATATCAAGCTTATCTTTCGGAATTAAGTCTTTAACGTTCATTTTTAATTGCACACAACGTTCTTGTGTATGATTAGTTGCGGGAAAATCAGCAAGATTTTTCCGCCGTAGCACTAAAGTAATTAATTCGAGTGAATTTCCGTTGAGGAAATTCCGCCGCAATTAATTATACACTTTGTTGCCATTAGTTATTTTATATCTGTTGTTAGCTTTTTAATTCGTTCAATTAATTCAGTTTTTAATTCTACTGTTTCTCCTTCGTTAGTATCATTTGCTAAACTAATAAGTGAATATCCAAATTTTTTAAGTCTGTCCATTTTGCTTCCAGATTTTGGTGACCATACCGTTCCTGTTTTTAATGGTCTATCCGCTACTGAAAAATAGTAATTAACTCCGTCAGATCCCATTAATTCTTTGTCTGGATACTTTCGATGAGCTATTGCTTTTTTAAAAAGCTCCTTATATAGTTTCATATCAGATTCTGATATTTCAACTTTCTTCTTATTAACTTTTATATTTTCCTTATTTTTTTCTGTGTACCATATACTTTTTGTCATTTTATGATGCACTATAAAATACTTTTGTTTTTCCTTTTCTATTGCTACGACTTCTTCTACAGAAAAGGAAGGGATTATCAAAAATCGAACTTCAGGATAATCAGACATTCCATTCATTAACACTTTTCTCACGAGAGAATAGTATTCAAATTGAAAATCATAATTATCAAATATACTTTCAACTGGTTCTAGATTGTCATTTTGAGCATTGAGATTTGGAATACAGAATAAAAGTCCAAATAGTATTATCAGAAGTTTGTTTTTCATAATTAATGGCAACGTTTTGGCTAAGCTGCGTTTTAATGCAGTTTAGGTGTTGTTGTAACACGTTTTAATTTATAGGTTTTTTTTCCAGTTCTTTTATCAGGTTCAATATCTTTTCGTTGATTTTAATATTGTCTAACTGGTCTATTTCTCCTTTTTCAGTATGTATATGGACTCTCTCTCTTCTGAACTCAAAAGCTAAAAATGGCTGATGCTCAGATAATCC
Source organism: Tenacibaculum sp. AWR4_210 (assembly GCF_056160945.1). Lineage (NCBI taxonomy): Bacteria > Pseudomonadati > Bacteroidota > Flavobacteriia > Flavobacteriales > Flavobacteriaceae > Tenacibaculum > Tenacibaculum sp. AWR4_210. Next base: position 36,822 of record NZ_JBSWYF010000007.1, on the reverse strand, counting down.
ATGTCTTCTTGATTTCGAAAGCATTAATGTGGTTAAAGATTGACCGGCACGAATAGTTTTGTCAAATCCTTGATTTACTAGAGCATTAATCAGCTCAATTATTTTATTCTTGTTAGGAAGACTATGCTCTGGAAAGCCAGAATAGAATCGTTTGATAGATTTCCAACTCTCTATAAACTCTCCTTTTATACTTTCTCCTTTCTCGTAGCTTTTAGTTAAATCATTTACCGGAACCCATGAAAACTCTTTGTTTAAAGAGGATGGAGCCTCTTGGTCAATTAAATATCTCTTAAGAACTTCCGCTGTCTCGTTTCTTTTGGTTTCTGTTTCAAACAAGGTACACCCATCCCAAGTGAATCCAAAATATACTTCACCATGGTTGCCAACACCAGTAGACCAACAGGATCTACTATCGGTTGATATTTCGTATCTGACTATCCCACTTCCCTGGTTTTCCAAGACTTTGCTAGTATTAGCTAAATCTGGAAACTCATTTATCCATTCTCTCTCTAATTTTTGAAATTTTCTAAGATTAAGATCAACAAAATCAAACTTATATAAATGTTCCTTGGATTTATTGCCTAGCCATTCTTTTGTCGACTCAATTAATTCTTTTCTATTGCTGGTTCTGCCGCAGGAAATTTCTTGGTCATTAGCAAAATAGGTAACTATAAATTCTTCAGTTCTTCCTTTCTCATCCGGATGATATGAGATGTCACAACTATAAATTGAAACCTTGTGGTTTTCCAGTTTTAAATTGCAATACCAATGGACACCAGCTCCTTCCAGATCTATCACTGGCTTAATCTCGGAATCACCAAAATATTGCTTAACCTCTCCCAGAAGTGTTTTTGCTATTTTCTCTTCTTTAAACAATGTTTCGTCTAATGTGTTACAACGGTTTTGTGTATGATTTTTTGCGTGAAAAGGACGTGAGTAATTTTCCGATGTTGCGGAAAGATAATTAATAAGATTGAATTTCCGATGAGGAAATTCAGCCGCAATTAATTATATACGGTGTTAGGATACGTTTATATTCCATATTTTATTTCTCTTGTTTTAATCATTTTTATCTTTTTCTTTTTTAATTTTCCATTCTTGGTTTTAATTTGACTAAATCTTTTTTTTGAAATCCAATTTTTTCTTTTGTCATACTTATATTCAATTGTATAACAAACATTATCGTTTTCATTCAGCCTTCTCTCCCAAAAGATTAAATCTCCATATTCATTGTATTCATATTGAGTCTTATGTTTAAAATCTTTTGAATAATCAATAGAGTGAGATTGTGTTACTATTAATTTTCCTTTGTTATTGAATTGCGATATTTCTACTGTATTTTCATCTACATAATACTTTGCTTTTTCGTAACCAATTAAATTCCCACTTCCATTATAGTTTGCTAATTGTACTAAATTACGATTGGTGTCAAACTCATATTTTGTAATGTTCAATATTTTATTATTTGAGTTAAATTGAATTTCTAGACAATTTCCAATGGAATCATATTCATATGTTGTATGTTTTTTTTGATAGCCAATTACATTAATCCAATGTTTATTGTCTAATCTGATTCTTCTTCGTAAACTATCATATTTATAGATATTCAGCCAGATCAGTTTGTTCTCACTATTAAACCTTTTTAAACTAATGAGATCCATATATTTATTGAATGTTTTATATTCAATTTCTCTTTTTACACCATTTTTATTATAAAATTTAGTTTCCTCTTTTATTTCGATAAAATTAGAGTTCTTGTCATATTTGTAAAAGTTTGACAAATAACTTCCAATTGATTGAGAGTAAATTTTAGAAATAGAAATTAATAAAAGAAATGTAATTAGCTTTTTCATAATTCAAATGTGCCCTAACGGTCTCGTATAACCGTCAGTTACGGGTTTAAAGTTTTTGTTTTTCGTTTTAGCATAGAGGTCAGCAATTCCGAGTGGATTCGAACCTAGTTTAATCCGTTGTAATTGCGTTTATACATTGTTGTGTACAGGTTTTATTTTTTCATTTACAATTTGAATAATTTGATTCCATTCAGATTCTTTTACCTCAGATTTTTCCAGTATATATGAAAGTCCACTTTTGGAATCAAAATCAAGAAATAATGTATCTTCTATTATTCTAAAACTTTTGAAAGTTGGCCATTTTATTTTCGTTTCAAATCTATGGTCAGTATATCCAAAATGGTCATCTTTAAATTCCCAAATACAATTCCGTCCGCTATTTACATATCCGTCAATTTCAGCACTAATTTGTCCGAAATATCTTTTTTTGCTCTTTGAGTAATATGACCAGTAATCATAAAAATTTACGAAATAGTGGATTCCTATACCAAGGAATAGAAAACCTACAATTTTTTTGTCTGGTGTTAGCTGGTCGTGTTACATGCTACTTTGCTTTTTCTCAAAAATTAATTAGTCACAATGTCGGCTACTTTACTTTATTGTAGTGTCCTATAACCGATTATATGAAATTTGTCAATCTTATTATCATATCTCAATTTGATTTCTATATTTTTATAATCAGTCATTACCGTTAGAACACAATTTTCAGTGTTGTCTAAGGGGATGTTGAAATAAGAAGTTTTAACCCCAAAATTAAACTCTGAAGCGTTTTTTTGCAATTCAATCATTTTGGCTTTTAATCCATAACCAAGTATCACGACATCAGGGAAATCAGAGTTAAATTGAGAAAAATCGGTTTGAGTAAGTTTTTTTCCAATCTCTAGGATTCTATTCTCATCCAATTCAATTTTATTACATGAAATTAATAATAGTAGGGTTAGTAATTTTAATATGTTTTTCATTTTCTTGTTTTGTAGGTAACGGTCTCGTATAACCGTCAGTTGCGGGTTAAATTAGTTGTTTCTTTCTTTTGATCACTAGTGTTAGCAATTCCGAGTGGATTCGAACGTAGTCGAATCCGTTGTAATTGCGTTTATACATTGTTAGCGGTAGTTTTTATTATTTCTAATTCTGTATGTCCTGAGCAAATTTTCTAGTTTTTTAGGGCTTATATTATAGTCGTCAATTTTCAATTTTTCAAATCCGTTTTTATAGTCATAGATAAGATAAAATTCTTTGTTTTTTCCAGAACCCTCCATTACAACTTCTTCATTCTTTATTTCATTCCAACTTTTGAATTCAGTATTAATGGTTTTAATTCCATTACTATCTAAGGTTATTTGTGGATTTGTGTCTAAAACTTGTTTTAATTCTTTAAATCCGAAATAACCTCCAATTAAAGCTAGTAATGTTCCCATAATATAGCTGTCAGAGTTCATTAATAAATAAATTCCACCTACTAAACATAAAAGCATAATAATAAACTCATACGTGTTTTTTATTTTTGAATAGTAAATCACAGATTGACTTGAAACAGAACGGTCTTCTTTGAAAATGTCTTTTTTATCAAATTTTTTCTCCAATTCAGCCCATTTTTGTTTGTCAGAATTTGTTTTTATTTCTGTTTTATTAAACCAACTTTTATCTTTCCAAATTAGGCCTTGCTGAATTGCTTTCTTTTTCAATTCGTGGACATTTCTAACATTTTCAAACGCCCAAATCCGCCATTTAGTAATTCCATAACTCCAGTATAACCAAGTAAATAAAAATCCAATTAGAAAACTAATAGCTATTCCCCAGTCGGGAATTAATTTTTCACTAAAAAGATACATTGCGAGACAAGGTGTTCCCATCATTAAAAAGAACACTGGAACATTAATCACTAAATGTCCTCTTTTTATAGCTTTATCAACTGTTATTTGTTTTCTCATTAATTTTGGTTCAAATTACCGCTAACGGTTTGGCTATGCGCAGTATCCCGAAGGGTATTACGTATAGGTATTGTTACCTGCTGACTTTTATTGTTTTTAATTCAAATTTATTCATTCCGCAATTAGAATTCAAAACCTTAAATTCTTCATCGACACGTTTTGTCAAATATTTAATGAACTTCTTTTCATAATCATTCCAAGTTCCACCAATTGGTGTTTCTCTACAAGTTTTGACCAAACTAAAAATTTGTTTTCCAGATTGAACAATCATTCCACCAGGTTTTGTTCCAATATTGCGTGCTTTAATGCGTTCAGAAAATTTCTTCTGATCTAATAGATATTCAGCAGGATTTTCTTTAGAGGTCATTACTATTAGAGCAAACGTTTTAAGTGCATGCAATTCACTATAATAGTTAGCAACAAAAAGAGTAAAATGCTCGTAATAATTAGGCTCACTATTTTTCGGGTAATTTTTGTTAGAATATGCTATTATATTTTTAAGTCCAATGTTATCAAAAATTTCTATGTGTTTTGGTTTATTCAAATCTGTGGCGTTAAAAGTATGTTTTCTCAATTTCTCTTTTAAAACGTCTTTTGCAAAAAGTTCAGCGGATATTGAATAATCAGTATCTAATTCCGATTCCGTTTTTATTTCAGTTTTGGATTCGGTACTAGATTCAGACTTTTGTTCCGTTTTTTGATTTTCCGATTTTTCCTTGCAAGAGCAAAAAAACAATATCATTATTAACAGTATGTAGTTTTGGGTTCTCATTTTTCAGTTTGCAGGTAACGGTCTCGTATAACCGTCAGTTACGGGTTTAAAGTTACTGTTTTTCGGTTAAGTACCGACGTTCGCAATTCCGAGTGGATTCGGACGTAGTCGAATTCAGCCGCAATGAGCTATACACGTTGTTGTAGCTAGTTATTTTCTTTTTTCCATTTTAATTCTTTTTCAATATAACTTTCAATTAAATCTAAATATCCAATTTTCACAGAATTCGATTTAATTGGGTATTTTTCTTTTAGTTCCATAGAATATAATCCAAAATAAAACTCAACTTCCAGCGAATCGTTTTTCGTTATTTTACTTTCTTTATTTAAAATTAAATTATCCTTGTCTATAAATAATTTTTCTCCGTACAGTAAGTCATTACCATCACTGTCAATTATGTTATCCGGGTAATTTATTTCATTCAGAACTTCTTTGTAGTTATAATCTTTTTCAAATTTTTCGTAAGGATTAATCGAACATAATCCTAAACCATTATCACAAAAAAATGATAAACTTATTTTTCTAACACTATTTTTTGGATTTAAAACTCGTGATCCATATCCCATAAAGACTATATCTTCAACATTATCTAAAAATATTTTTCCTTCTCTATAAAACAAAAAATAGTCAGGTATTATAGATTTATTTTTAATGCTGAAATTGAAAATTCCATTCTCTTTTTTTGTAATTCTAAATTCAGTTTTTTTAGAGTTAATATCTTTAGCAAATATGAAATGAGAAGAGTTTAAACCTCTCAAAATGTATAAGTCAAAAAGTATAAATACAGAAATAAGAATAACTATATAAATCAATGCTTTTTTCAGTTTACTGCTTTTCATTTTCAAGTTCTGATTTTAATTAGCTACAACGTTCTGGCTATGAGTAGCTGGTTTTTTTTAATTTCTTCTTCGTATCCTGAGTTTAGAATTATTTGCCTGTCGTCAAATTCTCTTTCAAATTCTGGTTGCCATGGAAATTTTCCTTGTCTGTCAGTCCATACCAATTGAAGAGCGGGAAAATCTTTGTAATCATTAAACCACATGCAGTAGCCGAAATAATCAGAAATTCGGTTTTTATCAACGGTTATGAATTGAGCTGGAACGGTCTCGAAAATGTCGAAGTTGTCTAGTTCGGTCGTCAAGATATTTCCTTCTTTTACTATTTCTCCTACGTTATTGAGAATTTCATGAAGCGTTTTAGTGGTCAGTCCGAATGAAATTATTTCTGGATGTCCGTATGTTTTCCAAAGTCCGATTGTGTAAGCAAATGAAGGCTCGTTTTCAGTTGGCTCAAACAATCCAACATGCCAACCGAATTTTTCAACATCTTCGGTTATTCTCTTTTCGGCTAGTTTGTCGTGTTTTTTATGTTCTTGTTCTGTCGTCATTTTGCTTGCAGCTAACGTGTTTATAAACGAATAAAATACGTCGATATACTACCAATTAAGTAAAGTAATCAACATATTTTATTTTTTATCCAATCCATATTACTAACTTTTCATTAGGGAATTCCTTTTCAAATAATCGAGTAAAAAACAAATTCGAACGTCTTACTTTTAAATCCTTTTGATTTTTAAATTCGATTAAATAAGTTCCACGTTTTGGGATATGTAAATTCATGACTTTTTTTCGCTCTTTCTCCAAATTCGTAGGATTGAATTCTGCGATTTGTAACTTTTGACGTAATTACTTTTCCATTTTCTCTGTTTTTTAATTCAATTGAAAAATTTCCAACAGAAACACTCCAACCGCCAAGAACTTTAATACTATAAATTCCGACTGGTAATTCAATTGCTATATTTGTATCGTAGATTCCGATTGGAAATCTCATTTCTGTATATCTCAAATCCGTATTTATAATTTCTATGTCTTTTGGGACTTTACTTCGATGAAGAAAACCTACAATTTTTTTGTCTGGTGTTAGCTGGTCGTAATTACTCTTAATGTATGGTCTTGCTCCATTACTTGGCTCAAATTCCATTTCTAAATAGGCTATTTCATCATTATCTAATTCACGTACAGTTCCGTCGTTTTCAACATAGACATATTCATATTTTTCTTTTCCTGACTTCAATTTTCGATGGTGAGTTAAATGTTGTACACTGTTTTTCTGTATGAGGAATAGTACTAATTAACTAATCCCCTGCAATATTTTTTTTCAGATATATCTCCAAATTTCTCGATTTTTTTTTAAATATCATAGCTTTATTGTCTTGAGTTCCCCGTAATTCAGGTTCAATCGAATAAAAATATTTTATGATTTGAACTTAGCCAATGTGGTTGTCCAATAAATATCTGTCTAATTCATTGAAAAATAGCTATATCGGTTTTCTGATTTTGATAAATTTCGATGTTGTTAGTTTCTCTTTGGCTAAAGTCTCTTTCACCTCGTTATTCGAGAATTTTTAAGATCTCTACCGAAAGCCTGTTTCACTTTGTTTCTCAGAGTTCAAATTTTCTCGAATCTTCCGATATTGGATGATATTGAACTTTGAACAACGTAAATATTCATTCCAAGCACCAATTCATGAATTCCAATTTCCTTTGGTTACTGTAATTGTGATTTCCTTTTCAAAAGGAAATTTATGCGCTTCACTTTTTATCAGAACTATTTCATCAACAGACTTGAAAGACTTATAGATTAAACAGGGTTCAGATTCTAAAGCTATTGAGAGCACAGAAGTTATATAAGTATCAAAAGTTGAAGTTACCGCCATCAATCCATTCAAAATCGTCCAATTTTGAAATTGATTGTAGGATTGTGACCAGTCCTTCAATTCTCTAAAATCTCACTTCCATCTTTTACGGTGAAATCGATATGCTTAGAAGCTTTGTCTTCCCAAGTTGTTCCTTTAATCTTAAATTGTTCATAAACAAATCTCGTTGTAGGCTCATTTGACCACATCATTTTATTTAATTCCTGAACATTCGTTTTAAAGACTTGCTAGGGTCAATTTGTGTCTCCGATGGAACCTCATCTGTTACATGCTACTTTGCTTTTTCTCAAAAATTGATTAGTCACAATGTCGGCTACTTTACTTTATTGTAGTGTCCTATAACCGATTATATGAAATTTGTCAATCTTATTATCATATCTCAATTTGATTTCTATATTTTTATAATCAGTCATTACCGTTAGAACACAATTTTCAGTGTTGTCTGAGGGGATGTTGAAATAAGAAGTTTTAACCCCAAAATTAAACTCTGAAGCGTTTTTTTGCAATTCAATCATTTTGGCTTTTAATCCATAACCAAGTATCACGACATCAGGGAAATCAGAGTTAAATTGAGAAAAATCGGTTTGAGTAAGTTTTTTTCCAATCTCTAGGATTCTATTCTCATCCAATTCAATTTTATTACATGAAATTAACAATAGTAGGGTTAGTAATTTTAATATGTTTTTCATTTTCTTGTTTTGTAGGTAACGGTCTCGTATAACCGTCAGTTGCGTGTTAAATTAGTGGTTTTTTTCTTTGGATCATTAGCGTTAGTAATTCCGGGTGGATTCGGACCTAGTGGAATACTTCCTAATTGCGGTTATACATGGTTTAGCTTTAGTACTTTTATTTTCATTCGTTAAGCAATTTGTCAAATCTCCATTTCTCAACCTTTTTAATTCTAAGTATCCTGTCAGCAATCTCAGAATTATATGAACATCTTGAATTATTAAATCCAATCCAGTTTGGAAAGAACTTTTTCGCCATTTTAAAAATCGATTCATCAAATTTTTTAGAACGCATAACTCCGACATTATTATTAGGTCCGACAATTAAATTCATCCTATGGTTAAGAACGTACTTAAAGGCGTCCTGTAAATGATGATTCCGACAATCCCATAATCCTTCATCTTCCCAAATAAAGGCTCCTGACATTGTTTCGTATTCCATTTTTGGGTTGTCAATTCTAGACTCCGTTGGTAAGGTTTCCTTATTTCTAACGAATGTAATCCAAATCCATATTTTTAAAATAATATTCATTAATAGTTATGAGTTGTGTATTAAGGCAACGGCTTCGGTTATGATTCGTGTAGCATAGGGAAGCAGAAGCTTTCCGATAAAGCACTGAGGCGAAGCATTTTGTTTACTGTTAATTTTTTCTTGTTCATAAGTCAAATCAAAATGATTTAACGACCTCATAAAAATACATTAACTTCTGAATTAAATACTAAAACACCGTATTAATTATAGCCAATGTTGGTAGCTTTACTTTTTCAATAGTTTTATTAGAGGTTCACGATATTCTTCATCTTTTTCATTCAGATAAATTATTTCTTTTGTAAAATTGAAATTAACAAATAACTCAGCATAATCTTCTTCTCCTTCTAAGAAAATTTTAAAGCTACTTTCTCCACTTTTATAATTAGGTTTTTCTTGATTTAGATTGGCACAAGTAAATATTTGAGAATCCTTGAGAGAAAGGTTATCATTTTTAAGATCATATTTTTCTGATAAAAAACGTAGCAAATTATCACTTTCCTTTCCCTTAGAAATAAATATAATACCTTCTTTAAGAAATATGTTTTTAGGTTCTCCATTAACAAAACCTGGAGGAATCCCTTTCTTTAATTTCACAATCACTCCAATAGTATCATTATTTACAGTTGCACTTGTGTTATATTCAATATATCCATCAGATTCTTTGCTATTAATAATGGAGAGAGGTACATCAACAAATCCGTCAACTGATTTTAGATTTGTTAAGTCTATCATTTGAGGTGTATCATTTTTACATGCTAATAAGCCAAATGTAAGTATTGATAAAAGAAGTCGCTTTTTCATTTTAATTGTTTTTTTTGGTATTGCTACTAACGGTAAAGTATAAGGTCAGTTGCGGGTTAAATTAGTTGTTATTTTCTTTTGTTGACTAACGTTGGTAATTCTGTGTGGATTCGGACCTAGTCGATTCTGCCGTAATTGCGGTTATACATTGTTACACAGCGTTATTAATTTTCATTTCGTATTTCTTTTACTTTTTTCTCAATCCATTCAATATCATTCTTGTTTTCAGGGATAAACCCATGAATTTTACCATTTTCCATGTTAACGTTTACAAAAATCCAATCAGAATCATAACTCCATTTTTTACTTAGTAGCTCATATGTCCAAATTAATGTTTTTTTAGTCTCTTTATCTGTTTCTATTTTTGTTCGTTCAAGTAATTTGTAGGCTAGTTTCTCTTTGTTTAATCTGAGTAATACATCACAAGCTTTTAATCTTACTTTTTTACTCTTATCATTCAATGCTTCTAACAATAAATTATCTATCAATTTTTTGGGTTTATCATAAAGACAATTTGTTATGATATTTAATCTTACTTTTGAAGAAGAATGTTTAGATAATTCTTTAATAAGGTTCATAAGTTTTTCATTACTTTCAGCAAACCTATTAACATGTTCACCCAATGCCCAACAAATTGTATGATTAAGCTCTAATCCTTTTTTTAAATTCTTTAGATCGGTAGAGTCAAATTGATTGTAATAGATATTGTAAATTGCGTCTATCGCATTAGAAATAATAGGTTTATGGTTTTCTTGGTTTTTATTCAACCACGAGAAGTATTCCTTTTTTAATTCTTTTTTTTCTTTTGGTAGATTCATTTAGTTGTTTTATGACAGTCAAAATTTCTATGCATTTACTTATTGTAAAGTTCCGATTGTGTTCGTTTTGTACAGGTCAAAGTCAACTTCAGTTCCAGTTTTGGCCAAAAAGTCAATCACTTTATTGTTCAGTCCGAAATATGGAGTTGAAGATTCTGGATTGACATCAATGTCGATTACAAACTGAATTCTTGTTGTTAAATCAAATTGATTTTTCAGCCTATTTATGATTTCCGTTTTAGGTTCTAACATATCAATCAATTCTTGAAGATATTTTTCCAAATCAATTTCGTTTCCTGCGTCAAGTTGATACTTCCAAGCAGTTGATTTTGGAATAGGTTCATTTTTTATCATCACAGAAGTTGGCTCCATATTCATTTCATCCGTTATTTTTTTGGTGTCAAAATAGTCGGCATCAAAAGAGAAATACAAGTAGTTCTTGCATTCATGTCCGCTATAAGTTAATTTCTCGTGCATCTGTTTGTGTATGGTCAGTTAAGTGTTTTGCAACTAATTTAGTAATCATTCAGGAGTCAGAGAAAATCCCAAAGAAATTTCCCAAATTAACAACGACCAAAGTGATTCATTATACACGTTGTTGGTGATAGTTTCTTTTCTTGCAAATAATATAACATTCTTTAAAAGAAATGACTAGACCACAGTGTTTTAGTATGCTGTTGAGACAATTAATATAATTAGAGTTTCGTTTAATGTCATGAAATTTTACTAAATACTCAAATACTGCGATTTCGTATACTAGTTTAAAGTCTGTTCCAATAAAAAAAACTTCTGATGAAGACTCTTGACTAGTTTCCTCTAATAAAGAATCAAAATAATCTTCAATATGGCAAGCATCATAAAGTTCATCGATTTCGGAATCCAAAAGATTAAATAAAGGCTGTAGTTCCAATAGTTTTTTATACTCAGTCCACATTTCTTTTAAAAGTTCTTTAGATACATCATTTGTTCCTTCAAAGAGTATTTGAAGGTTTGATTTGTTTGGTCCTAAAGATCTTTTATGTGCTAAGTGAAATCTACTTTCTATCATGTAAAGCATCCAAAATCCTGGACTTGTCATAGGGAATTGCCAATCCCAAGAGTTAACAGCTGTAAACTCTTTAGAAGACCAATGGTTGAACTTTTGAATAACTTCATTAGCATTTTCATAAATAAAGTGTTTTGGAGGTATGTTAAATCCAAATTCCGTATAAAAATTCTCAACTGAAGATAAAGCTTTTCGTTCATTAAAATCACTATTGTCGAACAATGCTATATTCAATTTTTCTTGTAAAATTTCTTTAAAATCGTTTTTTCTTAACATTTATTCTAATTATCGGTAACGGTTTCGTATAAAAATAGTGGATACTTGGTATTGCACTCACGTATTATTTTATTCTTTTTTACCAGCTTTTTTAATTTCACATTTTTTTTAGTGTTGACCAAAGTCCATTAGTATCATTATCTTTTACTTTGGTCTCATTTTCGCCATTGCTTTTATACTTAGTTGTAGGTCGTTTTTTTCCGATTATTAATTTGTCTTCAAAATTAGGAATGGCGTCTAAATCATAATTCCAACTAGTAAACATCAGCTCTTCTAATTCTCTTAAATCGTCAATACTCTCGGTATTTTCTAGTTTGTCCAAAATAGCTCTCGACGCGGCAAAAGCTAAAATGGTCGGGTTCGTGTCTGTAATCAAGCCAGTTGCTTGAATAACTGTTACTTTCAGTCCACAATTATTTTTTAGTTTATTGTAAGCGTAACTAATTCCATTCTCAATTCCTTTTTTCCATTGATCATAGCCTTTATCAGGAACAATTTCTTCATATCCTTGACAAATCCATCCACTTCCTTGGTAATTTTCAATTAATTCAAGTCTATTTGTTTGTGTCCATTCAAAATTTAATACCACTTCACCATAATGAGGTAGTCCATTTTTATATTTTGCTACTTTATATCTCGATTCAATTTTTGGCATTTCAATTTCATGTTTAAGTTCAACTTACTATAATTTAATAACTTCAAATCTGAGGATTTTTGTTGCAATTTTTTCGAATTCAGTTTTTCATTCTGTCCATGAGTTCAATTCCATTTTAGCTAAACCCGATTGGAATTCCATTACATCCTTTTTATCTATTATTAATCCTTATCAATCGCATACAATTTGTTTATTTGAGGTTAAAATACATACAGTATACTAGCAATGGTTTGTTGGCATTGTAATCTAGCATTGATTTAGCTGCATTCGTTGTGGTTTTTGCCGTCTAGCGCTACGATCATTTTTATCTTCTGTGCCCAATCGTTGTCAGTAGGTTTGATGCGTATTATTTTAAAATTTATGAATGTCGTTTATTTGGTTTTTTGTCAGTGTTTTAGCGAAGCTGTGTTTTAATACATTTTTCGATGGTGTTACAGGGAGTTTATCCTATTATTTGTAGATGTCTGTTATTTAAGTTTTTCCAATTCATGTTAGTCGTTGGATACTTAAAGTTTCTGTAAGCAAGAGACATCTGTCTAGCCGCCTCTTTTGGGGGCATTCTACCCGTTGCTGTTCCCATCCCAGGACAAAGAACCTTTTCTATTCTAGCCTTTCCAGCCTTGTTATGATTAGCGATAGCAGTTAGCATAGCAAAAAAAGCATTATAAACATTATCTGTTTTTGAAATATCCGTTGGAACACGCATAGTTGGAGTATGAGCTAAAAATAGATGATGCTCATTTTCCGTAAAAACAATAATTGAAGTTCCAACAGGTTACTCTCCATAAAACTCTTTTTGAATTCTTTTTTGAACATTGTATTGAACCTTCATACCGAAGTAGTTTCGGATTGCTAAGTCAATTCCTCCATCCATTAGACCAAATGAATTTGCTGGGCTGACTAGACAGTCAAATTCTCTTTCTAGCTCAAATTTTCCATTCACTATACTGACTTCAGAAAACTCATCAAAGGAGCTCTTCCATTCTTTACATAATTCATTTTGAACATCTATTAAGGTTATTTCAAACAGTTTTGGGGATATAGACATTATTTTGTTTTTTGCGATTTTTGTTATAAAGTTAATTAAAAGAAAGGAACTTTTGGCTTAATGAGGTTTGTCCAATGCATATATCTACAAGTAGCGATACATTTTGTTAGGTAACGTTTTTCATTTAAATAGATTTTTAACTCTTATCCAAAATCCTTTGTTCTCAGTGAGAACTGTTGTTTCTGTATTCTGATTCTGTTTCGCGTACTTTTTTTGTTTTTCCAGTTCTTTTATAAAATCAGGGGTGTCTGCTAATAACATTTCTTTAGAGTAAGCTACCTCGTCATCCAAGTAATAAATTAGCGCATTACATTTTTCAATTAACACAACAGAAATAAGCCCGAAAGACGCTCCGGCCGCAAAGTCCGCACCCCAATTAAAAGAAACTACAGTATCTTGGTCAGTCAAATCCTTTTTGATAAAATCAAAATCAGATGTTATTTCTTTCGGTTCTTCAAAATAGATATCAAAAAAGGTTTTCTGTTTATTTATTTTGCATTCAAGTCCGTCAACGTCATAAAAGTTTTCAAAATCATCAAGAATTTCGAATTCATATCCGAGTTCACGAATGGTTTTTTCTATTTCAATTTTGTTTGGTAAATCAGCTTTCTTCAAAAAAGCTACTTGTGTCATTGACATATGTGTTTTGTTTAATGTTGTCTAAGTTTAACTGTATGGCAAGTAGGGCAGTAGGAAAGGATAAGCTTTCAAGCCTGCTCTGAGTCACATTTTTAGTCTTTCTGAAATTTGGTCAAATTTTTTTTCTCCGAGTTCCGATAAAATTTTTTCTTTGTTAGACTCTAAAAGGCTTATAAATCTTAGAAATTCGGTTGAATTTTTGTTCCAAAATTTTATTGGTATTTTTGAAACGGATTCTAATACATCGCCTTCATATAATTCTCCTTCGATAAGTACATTCTGTTCAAGTTTATCCAATGCTATAGGAATCAAATATGCAAGTCCAATTTTTTGTGAAATCAGAAGACGGATTTGTGCTATTGTCAATTCTGAAACTTTAATTTTTCTGTATTCAAAACATTTTTTAACCAAGGCGGTTGGGAATTCTGAAGGTTTTTTCCAATAGTCGTTTTCTAGTTGCTCAATTGATTTTGAACTCATTTTAAGCTGTTCTTTGTGTTAATTCTAAATCTGTAATAGGTTGATTACTATTAAATGAAAAATCCTTATGAATATTCACAGTTGTAATATTTCTAAGGTCAACTTGCCAGAACCTTATTCTTTTAGTTAATTTTCCTCCAAGTATTCGATTATCAGATTCGTTATAGTTTGGTGTCAGATGAAAACTGTGAGTAATGAATTCCGATTCGTTAATGATTTTTGCAACTTCGAGTTTGTTTTTGCAATTCATTTTAGATGTTGTAGTAAGCTTTTTCTTCGTCAATTTTTCGTTTTTTCCAATCTTACTTTCTTCAAAAAAAACAAAAAAAGCAATTGAATTCAATAAGATTTTAATATTCGCAATTTGAGTATTCATATTTTAGATTCCCTTCCGTTTTCTCAACTTAAAAAAGTCTTATTCATTCTCAAGATCGAAAGTTTTTATATTTAGCTTCCGATTCTGCGTCAAAATTATTCCTTTCACAAAACTCCGCTTTAGTTCCATCTGACTCAAAATAATCTATTAATGCTATTATTAACATATTATTCGATTTTTTGATTTTGTAAAACAAATTCATCGAACAGCATTTGTTCATTTTGCTTTTCATTTGTCATTTCAGATAACTTTAAATCGCTCATCCCTCTTGGTGAATAAAAAAAGGTTTTCCAAATTGGTCTATGTTTGACAAAGATACTTTTTCCACCAAATTCATCGTGAGTATAAATTCCTATCCAGAATTTCAAGACAGTTAAAATTCCGATTATTACTAATAGTAGGATACCTGTTTTTCTTTTCAATTCGTGAGTTTTTTCAAATGTTCTACAAGGGTTTTGTATAAGAATAGTTGCAATTTTGTTAGGCACTAATGTAGCAATTATTTTTTGATATTGTCGGCAACCGGCTTTATATTCAGCTTGTTGATTATTTCTTCGTCTTGGAATGTTCGAATTCCGTTTTTGTAATTGTTTAAAAAATACTCATCATATCCTGTTTCATTAATTCTTTCAGCTATAATTTGAGCGTTGAGCAACGATTTTGGATTAGGGACAGTCAATGTTGCTGTCAGAAAATCAAAGGCATCCATCTCATCAAACCAATTCCTTTTTAAAAACCCGTTTTCATCAATTATTTCAGGCTCCTCTTCAATAGAGTAATCATATAGATTTAAATTGTACGCTGAATATATCTTAGTCCAACGTTTTTTTATTATTTCAAGATTTTTGGTCTCCGCAAGATTTGGGTTTATTAAAAGTCCAACAGTTCCCCAGTTTTTATTCAAAGAGGGGCTTTTTTTTCCAAAGGCCCTCGGCTGATGCCATGGCAAATGCTTGATTTTCTATGTTTTTAGCATTTTTGAGAACTTCCTTAAATCTCAGAATGTAAGCACTTCCAAATTCTGTTTTCGGATGATTTGATAAGATCATTGTATGCGTATTTTTGTGAGAGATTGATTCATTTCCGTAGCGAACACACGCTTTGATTGGAATCATATTTTCGGAAGATTCAAGGTGAATTTTTCTCCATTTAATTCGTTTGGGTTCGTTGTCCCAAAGTAATGAACGTATGTTTAATGCTCCTCCTTTTAAAATTTATGAATGTCGTTTATTTGATTTTTTGTCAGTGTTTTAGCGAAGCTGTGTTTTAATACATTTTTTGATGGTATTACAGGGAGTTTTATCCTATTATTTGTTGATGTCTGTTATTTAAGTTTTTCCAATTCATATTAGTCGTTGGATACTTAAAGTTTCTGTAAGCAAGAGACATCTGTCTAGCCGCCTCTTTTGGGGGCATTCTACCCGTTGCTGTTCCCATCCCAGGACAAAGAACCTTTTCTATTCTAGCCTTTCCAGCCTTGTTATGATTAGCGATAGCAGTTAGCATAGCAAAAAAAGCATTATAAACATTATCTGTTTTTGAAATATCCGTTGGAACACGCATAGTTGGAGTATGAGCTAAAAATGGATGATGCTCATTTTCCGTAAATACAATAATTGAAGTTCCAACAGGTTGCTCTCCATAAAACTCTTTTTGAATTCTTTTTTGAACATTGTATTGAACCTTCATACCGAAGTAGTTTCGGATTGCTAAGTCAATTCCTCCATCCATTAGATCAAATGAATTTGCTGGGCTGACTAGACAGTCAAATTCTCTTTCTAGCTCAAATTTTCCATTCACTATACTGACTTCAGAAAACTCATCAAAGGAGCTCTTCCATTCTTTACATAATTCATTTTGAACATCTATTAAGGTTATTTCAAACAGTTTTGGGGATATAGACATTATTTTGTTTTTTGCGATTTTTATTATAAAGTTAATTAAAAGAAAGGAACTTTTGGCTTAATGAGGTTTGTCCAATGCATATATCTACAAGTAGCGATACATTTTGTTGTATAATGTTTTATTTACTTAATAAGGATTTCATTTTCTCATTAAAAATAGATGTAATTTCATTCCATCTAATATCAACTTCTGTCGTTCTACAATCTCCTCCCAAATAGGCAATAGTAACTTTTTTATTAAAAATGGTATCTATTCCAACTCCATAAATTGGATCAATTCCACCAGATATTTTTACCAAAGTATATTTTTTTGATTCATAGAATTTAGATGCTATGAGGCTGATGCGTTTTTCCAATTCTGATGTTTCTTTTTTATTAAGGTTTAATTCTTTACTGTTAGCATACAAATTCATGCATGAAAAGATGGTGTTTAATTCAGAATTAAGTTTCTTCTTTAACGTACTATTAAATCATTGTCTTTTAAATTCGAAATAGGGTTATGGATTATGTGGGAAACCTGATGATCTGCATCAATATTTCTAAATTCAGCCAAGAGTTTATTTTCTTGCGCAGTTATAGTAAATGAAAAGGATAAAATTAAGAATGTTATGAGTGTCTTTTTCATATGTTGTACAACGAAATCAGCCGTTGATTTAAACTTTTATTTTAGTGAGGCACAATACCACAATGAAGTATAGCTATTGTTTTATTATTTGAATACATTCAATTCATTCAGTTTATAGTTCAGCTTTTTAAATATAGGTAATCAATAAAATTAACGGAATTAGAAACGGAAGTCCGCAAGAGAACCAAAATCCAATATTAAAAGTCAATTTCCGAAACTGTTCCATATTTTTTGGTTCAATTACATTTTCAAAAATAGCTCCTAAATTGTAAAAAATATTGGCAATTCCAATCATAAATAAATATCCAATTCCTTGAAAAATAATCGTAAATATTGTTATTTCAATACCTTCACTTGAAGGAACAATAAATTCAACTACAAGTGCATAAATAATGAAAGCAATTATTCCACTTAGAATAAGCCCAATATTATATTTTTCCCTTCTGTCATTCCACCACTTTTCCCTAAGTTCTTTTTTCTTATTCCAGGTAACTAGTTCCATTTTGTTTTGACATTAAATAACGGTGAGGTTATGAGTTGTTGCGTTTTAAAGTTACAGATATTGCTAGTACACACCATACTAAAAATCCGTTAAATTATTTTTAGAAGCAGGCGAGAGCAAGCAATTACTGATACACCGCGTTGTTTGCGGTTTTTAACTCTCATCTCCAAACCATAAGATACCAATTTTATTTTCAGAAATTACGATAAAGCCATAATCATACCAGTAATAGTTACTAAATCCAGACCAGCCATTCATTGTTAACTCATTCTCATTAATCTTATGATTAGAATGGTAATCATAATCAAAACCTGCGTTAGTATATATTTTTTCAACTTTTTTAAACTGAGATAAGAATTCAGTTGCATATTGTTCCCCTTGTTCCCAATCTATAAAATGCATATTGTATTTCGTTTCTTTAATGATCGATGAAATTATCGCTAAATTGGCATAGTCAGTTCTTAATGCAATGAGAGCTTCTTGATTTATCTTGTTTGAGTCAAAAAAATCAAAATTCTTAGTTTCAAATGCAAAATTTTCATAGTCGGTTTTGTTTTTGTCTTTATCAAAAACGTGACAAAAAACCTCGCCAAATTGCGTGTCGTTATCAATGTATTTTGATTGAATACTTTTGGCAAATAGTTCAGGGTTGAAGCTCATTTTTTTATTAGATACTACGAATTTTTATACGGTTTATTGCGGTGATTAGTGCGTGAATTAGTAAATGAAAACTGTATAGAAAATCCGCGAGAATGTTTGTAAGTAAGCCTTTACCAGCAATTAATAATACACCTTATTGTGCATAGTTATTTTTTCCAAATGTCAAATTCCGTTCTTATTAAACTCAGAATTTCGCACATATAAATCAGTTCATCAATTTCGGGATAATGTTTTAAATATTCGTCTGGATTAGAAAATTCAAATGCATTCGTTCTATCCCAACCTTTAACCTGAACTTTAAATCCTTCTCCGTCTAAAATTGCAGTTTGTCTGTTAATCAATTCATATTCCTCAATTTCTTTTCCTCCATATTTCCTTTTTACTTTTTCAACGTTTCCACGAATTACTAATTTCCATTTTATTTCACTCAAACTAGGCAAGTTGAAGATATGACTTCGAATTAAGTTTTGAAAAATAAATTCCATATCATTTTCTGATTTTAGAGTTCGTTTTTCAGTCCGTAATTCTACTTGTGCGTCAACCTTTGTGTAATGCTCGTAAAATTCAGCTGTCCATTTCTCTGATTCGTCCTTAAACATTCTAAAAAGTGAAGAGTAATTTGTTGTTCCCCCGCCTTGATAAATTCGGATTTCCGTTTTGTACGCCAGCGAATCAGATAGCTTCAAATCAGAATTTATTTCAGTTATATTTTGAGCAACTGTAAAAGTTGAAAAAGAGAGAAATAAGACAAGAAATACTTTATTCATAATTCGGTTGTTTCTACAAAATTAGATGTACAATTTGATGTCTCAAAGTTTAATTGAGTAAATAATTCTTTTCAACAAGGGAATAGTTGGTTTTAATTATGTACAACGTTTTAGGCTATGATTTCGTTGTGGAATCATCCGCAGTATTATTCCGCCGAAATCCAGCTGTTTGATTTATACTTTTTTTTGGGTGTGGCACAAAACCACAATGAATTATAGCCATTGTTGGCGTGTTGTTTTTATTTTCGTAATTCTTTTTCAGTCATTTCAGGATTATATCTTTTCCCATCTTTATCAAAGCTCCAAACATTGGAAACTTCACGTAATTCAGGTAATTCAGTTTTTCCAGAGTTAACTTTTTGTTTTACAATCCTGCGTAATTTTCGATTTGCGTCTCACTTATTTTCCTTTTCAGATTTCGCTGTTGTAATTCCGTGTATTTTGGTTTTCTTTTTTGAGCGACTCATAATATTCTTACTTTTTCAATTGCTTATTTTGTTTTATAAACTTGAATTCGTGCTTATCCACAATATTTAGAAACCCTTCTAAATTTCCAAGACAACTCTCAATATCGTTTTCTTTTTCGGTATCCCATCTCACAGGCAAATCTCCAGATAAATATTTTCCGTTGTCGTCTATTTTTGGAATTTCGATTATAATTCCAAATTCATTATCATATTCAATAATATCTCCAATTTTCATCTTATTCAAATATTTTATCGAGTTTTCTTAAATGTACGCCAACTTGTTTATATACACAAACAATACGCCATTATACACCCGATTTAGATTAAAATCGACGTATTTAGTAGCTGTTATTCAATACATATAAAAGTTAACTATTAAACTCATCAAAAGAATTTTTCAGTTTCTGCAAACTATTAGTATCTATAAAGTTAAAGGGGGTAACAACCAGCTTGTATATGGTTGTTGTCTGTTTCATGCGAGTAGTTTATTCAGTTAATCGCGAACGGCGCAATTTTGAAAGAATTTCTCAAGTGTACTAGCAATGAATTTACATGCTTTTTAAATCTTTAAATATAGTTCTGTGTTTACAGGTTTTTCATTAATGTAACCTGGCTTGTAATCTAATCTTTCGATTATTAGCTGTTCTATTTTATCTTTTTCTTCTCGTGTCAAATTTTTTCCAAGACTTAATTTGATTGATTCTTTTAGAATTTTTCCTTTGATGTCTATTGTAAATAAAATTCGAGCTCTATTTATGCTAAAGTTAGTATTTAACTCTCTTTTTAAAGTTTCTATACTTGACAGTAGTTTAGGCTTTTGGTCAAGATATTTAATGTTGTATGCATCAAATGCATTTATAAATCCATATTTCCGTTTAAAATTTTTCTCTTCACTTTTAGTCATTTCTTTACTCATAAATTTTGAAGCTATTGTTTTAGAATTGACTATTTTCTGTGTCTGAAAAGAAATTTCATTTATTGTTAATTCATAATTGATCTTGATTTGTCTATTCGTAGTAAATGGATTTTCGTTAAATTCAATTTTTGATTTCACTACGTTAAATACACTTGGATTCGTATCAATGACATCCGTCCAGTAATCGTAGTAAGCTGATGTTATCTCTAAATCTTTATTAACTTTTATTAAAGTCGTTTCGCTAGTAAATCCAGAATACAAACAATTGTAAATCCAAATCTCATTGTCAGACTTTCTCTCAAAAAGTATCTGTTCAGTTCTATCAAAGTCATTGAATGAAGTATTCTTTTCAGCAACAGTGCCTGCTTTATTTTCGTGCTTGTTGTTTTTCAGTGTTTTAGTCTTGTTTTTGCTCAAACAAGAAGAATTCAAAATAATGATTGAAACCAATACTATGCTTAAAGTTCTATTCATTTTATGTTTTACTATGATTTCGTAGTACCGTAATTTATGCACTTAAGTCACTAATTGCGGTCATCAATTATGGTTTTATGCTTTTTATCTGTTTCCGTTTTTATCTATAGTTGACAAGTACTTTCCTTGACTGTCATAAATGTTGAATTCATAGTTGTCGTTTTCATTTAACTTTTTAGCTATAAATTCTTTCGCCAATGCATAGGTCTTAAAAACATGAAAAACTTCTCCGTTCCCATCATATCTTTTAAAGTCGGTGGTAAGAACTATTCCGGTGTCAAACGCTGCTAAAAGCACAGAGTATTGATTGTTTTCTAAAATAGGAGCTTTCATCTGGTCTATGATTATTGGGGCACTTTTTCTCAAATGTAACTAAAAAATACTGGTTTTAGTTTTAAGGCAGTTTAGGTGGTGTTATCTGCTTTTTATAAGTCCATTTCTAGTATAGATATTGATACATTGAATACTCTTTTGTAGAGAGTTTTCTTTTTTTAGTTTCCGGTCTTATTAGTTTGTCTTTTTTCGAATAGATATGCTATGATAGTTCTATTGCTATTTTGTATTTCCCGTATTTTTGAATGAGTTCAATCATAATTTCTAAATTATAGCAAGCTTGTTTATGTGCTTGTAAAATAGGTTGTTATGTGTGCGATTTAGATTGAAATCGACACGTTAAATTGTTGTTATTCAATATGTGTAAAAGCTAACTATTTATACAGTCAAAAGAATTTTCTGTTTCTGCAAACTATTAGTATCTACAAAGTTAAAGGGGGTAACAATCGGCTTGTATATGGTTGTTGTGTCAATTCAGTTATGATTTTCTGCTGTAACTGAAATCTAGCAAAGAGTATTGAATGCCGATTACGAAATTTAATTGCAATGAGCTTGATACGATGTTACCATACGTTTTACCTTAGTTGTTCAATCGGGATTTTCAATAAATCGCCATTATAATGAACATCGTTATTCTCAAATTGTTCTTTCGTGAACGCTTTTAATTCCTTTTCAGGGTTCAAATATTCTCCTAGAGGTGTTATACCAATCAATTCATTCAACGTTAATGCAGTACTAACAACCTCAAATTCTGAATTTGGAAATTTGCGAGAGTACTCGAGTTCGTCCAAATACTGACCTTGTAAAAACAATGTTTCGTTTTCAGATATTTTTAGGTAAAATCCAGAGCCTAAATCAAAAGATTCTTTTCGTTTGTAAACTTTGTCAGTCTGTATTTTTAGAATCTGAGCTTTTCCGTTTTTTATTTCGTTATCGACTTTTTTATTCCAACCTATTTCTCCGTTTTTTCTCATCCAATACATTACAATTCCAATTGAAATGACTAACAATGGTACTGAGGTCAGTAATTGAGTATCAGAAGAAATTTTACCAACGAATTTTTCATAAAGTAACAAAGGCGCTAGTAAAATCAGAGTAATTACGATCCATTTTTTTCCAAAATGTTCAAAGTGCTCCCAAAGTGAATTTTTTCTGCTTTTCAACAGTTTAATTTCCTCTGAATTATATGGGCGTTCGAATTTTTTCATTTTTATAGTCAGGGTTTCTTATATTTCACAGTTATGCACTTAAGTCACTAATTGCGGGTATCAATTATGGTTTTGCGCTTTTATCTATAGTTGACAAGTACTTTCCTTGACTGTCATAAATGTTGAATTCATAGTTGTCGTTTTCATTTTTATTTACTTGTAAGCCACGTTTTGGTATGACTGTTAGTGATAGGTTTATAGTTGTTAATTTTTAGGTTGCGCTACAACGCTAGCAATTTCGAATACGCCGAAATCGGGGGCATGGGGTGTTGTGTAGCGTTTTTATCTTTGCAATTCGTCACGATATAGTTGCGCTAATGCAGATCGTTTTTTTTTGTTATTGAGTACATGCTGTAACCATATTTGAGGTTGCTCTGTAGCACTTTTAAATACTTTGTATTTGGAATCATTGAATTCAGAAAAATCATACCAATTTTTACCGTGGATATGTTGAAGAGCATAGATCGCCATTTCTTCATGAGTAGTACTAAAAAAGGGACAAGTATGTACCTTAGTCTTTGCGGTATCAGAAAGTTTAGTGATTAGAAATTCAGTCAAAGCTGTTTTCTCATTTTTCGCAAATTGTTTCCATTCCTTTTCACTAAAAACCATAGTCGGAATTTCTCTCTTTTTTTCAGAGATGTACTGAGTACCACCCAGACAGCCTCCTTTTTCAAAAACCATATAATTCCACTGTTCAGCAATTGATTCGGTATGCTGCGATGTCGTTGGAGGAGTCTCTTGGATCATTTTAGCCGTTTCAATATTCGATTCACAATTAATTTTGGTTTGTCCTTTAAAAGAAATCAAAGTGAAGAACAGTAGCAGTATTTTTAACTGATTTTTCATTTTTTTTTGGTTTGTGTACAATGGTTAAGTTATTAATACGAACAAGGGTTTGTGGTAAGTTTAGCAAAGACAAACCGAGTAGAACAACCGACTCGATTTACGGAGTCGGGCAAGAAGGAGCAATGCTTCATAGTATTGCTGCAGTGCATCTTTAATTTTTACCAAATTGTTTACTTTTCTTCTTTATAAATTCAACTATTTCATTAAACTTTTCTTTACCAACTTCTTTTTCCCCCAGAATATACGAAGGTTTGTATCCAAGTTCGAGATCAAGAAAAAGGTTTTTATCAATTACCTGATAATTTTTGAAGGCATTCCATTTAATTTTTGTGTCATATTTATAATTCTTGTAGCGGAAGTATTCTTCATTAAACTCCAAAATTGTATTTTGTCCTGCAGATTTTTGTCCATCAATTTCAGAATTGGTTAGTTCAAAATGTTTAGTTTTAATCGTTTTATAATGGCGATAATAAGTATAAAAGTTTATTAGGTAGTGTATTCCGATTCCTAGCGAAAAGAAGCCTAAATTATTTTCTTTCTTAACTAAGAATATTCCGACAATTGTTAAAGGAATTGCCCAATAAATTCGTTCCTTATTTTTCTTCAGATTTTTATTCCAGAATTGGTTAAAGTACAGTGTAGTTTGTTCTGAATAGATGTTTTCGTCAAATGGTATTTCTAATTTCATTAGGTTTTCTAAATTATATACAACGGTTTGGTAGGATCTTTAGTTAGTTAGTTAGTTAGTTAGTTGTTCTGTCTTATTCATTGGCGGTTTGTAATTTTGGTAAATATAGTTTCCTATTATTACTTCAAATCCTTTTTTATCCATAGCATCGGTGATATATTTCTTTTATTCTGTTTGGTATATTTCAATTACCCTTATCGTATTATCAAATTCTTCAAGTTCTTGATCGATATTTACCAAATTTTCAAATTGAGCTATATAGGTATATCGGAACCTACTTTTTTGAACGGTTGTTGCTAGGTTAAGATATGTTTGATAGAAATCTAATTCAAAAGGTTTATTATAATCTGTAAAAGTCTTACAAAGGTTCTTGTTGATGTTTAGTCTCGCTTTAATACTTTTACCCTTATGTATAACCTCTTCTAAAGCCAACTAAATACTCAGCCTTATAAGCTTTCGTTTTCAAACCTTTGTTGTTTTTTATATCATTATTTGATTTAATACCAGCTTTTATTCCAGAAAACTCTTCACAAATAACGTGTGTTAATTTGTTCGTTTGAAGTGTTGTTTTAGGGAGCTCTTTTGTAAACAAAACGCTTAGAGGATTCCGTTAGTCTTTGTACATCTCTAAAACGACTTTCACATTATCGTTATTGAGTTCTTTAAGTCTTCTAATTGCATTTATTGATTTTTCTGAGTCAATCATTTTTAAAGCGTGGACACATTTTCTTAAAGTGGCTTCTAATTCATCATCAAAGGGTCTGAAAATTTCTCCTTTCAGAGCAATGTCCATAATTGGTTCAACGAATCGATCGTCTTTTAAACCTCCGAAAGAAATGGCACTTATTAGGTCTTCGTGTTGAGTATGCCATTTTCCATAAAGAGCTTTTTCAATCAATTCATATTGACTAGGATCAAAATTTTTAAAATTTTCGAAATTTAAACATTTAATTAAGGTTTTTTCGTTTTCTTTTTCGACTGCTATTTTTAATCTATTTTTCGTTCTTATCAATCGCATACAATTTGTTTATTTGAGGTTAAAATACATACAGTATACTAGCAATGGTGTGTTGGCATTGTAATCTAGCATTTATTTGGAGCTCCTACCATTTTTCTTTTTTAGAAAATCTATATTGAATACCGACCAGATAAACACTAGTAAAAAAATGAGTAGGAAGTAATTGATGTAAACTTTTCCATTTAAAAAATACCCGAGCAGTACCAGTAGTATTGGAACTCCAACTGAGGTGATGCATAAAGCGTAATGGATAATTAGCGCTTGTTTCAGTTCTTTTTTAGTTAGGTTGGTGTATATTTTGTCTAACATGATTGCTGTTTTTTTTTCAGTTATTATTAGTAGCTGCTAGCAAACGAACAGCTCAACTTTACTCTTATTCGCTTTAGAAACGTTTGTTGATTTTTTTTATTCGACTATGGTTGCAAATTTATCCATGTTGCGTTCGATGCGCTCAGTAATTTTTTGGTATAGCTTCTTTTTAAACGCTTTGTCGTAGTAATAAAGTTCGATTTTTTGAGCTGATTTTAACTCTTTATACCCTTCAGAGAATGCCTTCCATCTTTTACTCCAATTTTTTGAATCGTCATTAAAGACCGTTTTTAGGTCACCGATTTTCGAAGATTTTCCACTTAATTCGTCCAGAACGTTGTGGTAATCTTTAGTGAGTGTTGTCATACCTAATTCTTCAAAAGTCTCAGCAACGGAAATGATAAACTCAGGACGGTTGAAAATAAATTGAAAAACCCCACCATTGTCAGTATCTCCGTTAAATGCTAAAAAAGCCCAAAATATCTTTTGTTCGCGATTTAGGGTATTCCACAACTCCTTTTCATCTGCTATTCCGCTTTTTTCTATGGATTCATCAAAGAGTTTATACATGTATTCCCACAATCTATTATCGTATTCGTCAAACTCATTCCAGTCAAAGTTTGATTTTATCGAATCCAGCCATTTTTGTGAAATTTGGATGGATATGATCCGGTCATTTTGGTTTCCATCATTCAATGAATAAAAATTAGGTTTCATTTTTTCAGATGTGGATGTAATTTCGGATCGCTTTTTGTTTTGTCGGTAATAAATTAGGAAAAGGAGGGCAATGATTGTCCCACAGACTATTTTTAGTAGTGCTTTGTCAAAAGGTATCACGTCAGTGTAGTTTATTAGCTTTTTTTTGTAAAGTTACTTAAAAGGATGGAACTTTTAGAGATTTATAGGTTTTTCTGAAGGACAAAACTTTTTTGAAATTGCTAGGCAAGAGCAGTATGGATACCGAATGATTTGTAGTATTCAACAACTCGTTACTAGCCTTACTACTTTTAGTTGGCAGGTGGTCTCCTTAGCTTCGATTGTATTTAGGATTTTAGTTTTATTGTTCAGGTTTCCGTTATCGCAAATTCATTCGAATTGAGGTGTTGGTTGTAAAGTAGGACAGTTTATTCGTTTGCATCATCCTAATCATCCTCGCCAAGCTGTAGTCGTATATTCTTTTCTCTAGCGAAACTTATAATAGAGATTATTGTTAACACGATCGATCGAAGGCTACTAGGGTTGGACTTGCAAAGTAAATTGCGTATCCTTGTTACAGGCCTATTGCTTTACAATGACCCTCCATCTGGCCAATTTTTCCAATGAGAATTTGGCTTATGTGTAGGGTTGTAAAATACTGTTTCTCCAGTTTCTAATACTTTGGCGAGTTGTTGAAAGGTTTCGTTATTACTCGGAAGTTCCGAATTAGCACAATCTGGATGATACCATTCGGTAAGTTCCATGATTTTTGGTAAATCTGATGGAATGCGTTCTCTTATTTCCAGGTCTGTAGCTTCGAGTTTCTTATTGTATTCAGGTACTAGGCCTCTCATAAATTCCCAAACATAAATTTCGTTTTCTTCTTCGAGTTCGATTCCTTTCTTCAGATAAAATTCTCTGTTGTGATTAATTCGAAATTCTTCTCCGCGCAAAAGCATGGTTTTGGCCTGTGGGTTTAGGCTTTCCATATATTCTTCGTCGAAAGTCAGGCTCTCTGGACTGTTATCCGTTAGGTACAAAAAGTTAGCATTGTCTGTTCCGGGGATAGTAGCGATACTGTTTCCAAAAATGTGTAGGCAGTTAGTAATTCCATTGTGTCCTCCTCCACGATAACTAAATCCGATTACCTCGATGAGTAAAACCCATCGTTTTTCATCTCTGTAGGCACTCAATTTGGAGTGAATAGGATAAATATATCCATTGTCTAACATTGGAAAGGTAAAATTTTCAGCGCATTGATCGAGCTGTTTTAAAATTTCCTGTGCTGAATATTCTTGTTTTTTTTCAGAGCTATAGTGGTTCATTGATGCTTCTTTTTTTTTCGGAAAAATAGTAAATATTTTTTATGGCTTGCAGTGGAAAATCAGTTGAAATAAAAAAATTGAAATAGTTTAATGGTATTTACGGGGCTTTTAATTTTTATTGTCTAAATCATTTGGTAGTTGACGAAGCGACCTTCAGACATGTCTGTTCATGTATAATGTTGTAGGTATCGTTGTTTTGAGTATTTTAAAGGGTAGCCTTACTGAACAGTTTTGGTTCTTTAGAACAGTTAGATTTAGCTGCATTCGTTGTGGTTTTTGCCGTCTAGCGCTACGATCATTTTTATCTTCTGTGCCCAATCGTTGTCAGTAGGTTTGATGCGTATCATTTTAAAGTTATAGTTTTTGGCTTCTAGTTCAACACCTTCTAAATCATCGATATGTATGTCAAAATTAAAAGCAGGCGGGAATTTGGAGGAATGAATAGCACGATTTTTTAAAACACGTCGGTTTTCTGTCTCATTTACGATTCGATTTATCGTTATTCCATGGTATCTAAAAGTGCGTTTGATACTTCTTTTTGACCGAAACGAGGTTGTGTATATATGAATTAGATGTCCTTGGAGTTGTAAATCCGACATCAATGCTACAGTTCCTTTTCGTATTTCTTCAATCCCAAGAAATTTAGCAAAACGACTTACTTTTTCCGTTTCAAATTCTTTTCCATTTGGAATAAGCGTACTGTCAAGATCAAAACTTATATTCATACTAGTTTCTATCGCTATCGTTTTTTCTTATTTAGTTTTCCTTTCTTTTTTCTCTTGAATGGCCCATTTTTTTAATTTTTCGTTTAAGGAGTAGTGACCGAGTAATCCAAGAAACATTCCAAGTGGCATCCCAATAAAAGTTCGAATAAATTCTGTTGGATTTCTTCTATAATCTGGTAAATAGGCCCAATATAGGAAACCACCAACTCCTATAATTAGGAGCGCTGTAAGTATTGCTGAATTCATAGGTTATATTTTTTTACTTGTATTCTTAAATTATTCAATTTTTTTGTTTCAAAGTTATTGAATTTACCTGGTTTATGTTTGTTAGCTGTTGTTTTTTAGCAAGAAGAGCAACTCCCAACTCTGTGTTTAACAAATAGTTTTTTCTCTGTTTTGTCTGACAAATAGAGGATCAATTCTATACCAGCATAATGAACAGAAGTCCCAATTAACATATCAAGTCGGTTATCTCCATTCAAATCTCCAATCCAATAAAGATAAATTCCACCTTCAAATCCACCCGCTGACCAAGAGCCAATATTTATTTTAACTAAACTCTCATTCCTTTTTTCAGAAGCGACTCTCAATTCATAATCTTTAATTCCTTTAAAGTATGGAAATACATTGTTTTTAGTTTCTATGACCTTCCCTTTTATATATATCGAATAGTAGGTACTATGCTCCTCATTCGCTACATTGGGAACTTTGAAGATTATGGTTTCTCCAGGATACATTTTACGATCAATCCATCGACCATTGGTTGAATCCTTTATAAAATCCAATCCTTTGATTAGAAATTTCGGGGTAACAGTATTACTGGCATGGTGTTTTTTTATTTTGAAATTGGTTATTCCCTGCTTTTCCTTTGCATAGACAGCGAAATAGTCAGAAAAATCAATTTTTGTTTCTTCCCGATCACTGCCTTCGTAGCAGTTCATCAATACTACTCGAATAGGGTTTTTATTGTCTAAATTTTGTGAATAGCAATTGAAATATATGAACAGTGAAAAAAATAGGATTCTTAGGTTCATAGCTTGTTTTTACGTTTTAGTGTGTTTGGAGTTTATGTCGAGGCTGTTTATGTTGTCAACATGCGTTTTTAGGTAGCGTTCTTTTATAACTTTTATATGGTTCAGCTCATGGCCAGCAATATGATAAACCATAGCGCGCACTGTTCGTTCATTCGAAGGATTTCCGTTGGCATCGAGCAGCTTCCCTTTACGCAGTAAAGCGGCTTCTGGTAAGTATTGAAACAGTTTTAGGGAAGCGAGTCTTACTTGCCAGTACTCGTCAAAGATGCTGTCTAAACTTCGCTCGTTGGCAGCTGCGTACGCAGTATACTGTTTTTCTTCAAAGCCAGGAAGTACTGTTTGATCATTACGAGCATAACACAAAGCACGGTAAGTGAAAATTCGTTCATCGTCAATATTGTGCACTAATATTTCCTTAATCGTCCATTTATCTTTGGCATATACATAGCGAAGTTGTTCCTCGTTTAAAGAATAGATGAGTTCTTTTAGGGCAATGAAGTTGTCGTGGAGTACCCGAAGTATGTCATCATTTGTTTCAATAAGATCGAAATAAGGTTGAGAATAGGAGGGGTACTCCGTTGATTCAGGTCTTTTTATTTTTCTAAATGCTGTCATCATAGCAAAGTAATTTGGGAATGAGTTAGTTGCGGAATTTGTAGAGAAAGATAAATCCTCCGGTAGCTCCTCGGTTTTTAGGAGAGTCAATCCATAAATTCAAATCGTCATAGCGATTTAGGTAGATGTCAACTACATCTTTGTACTGCTCCTTGTCAATACTACTTTGGGTTTGCGTAATTAATTGGTAGTAATTATCGAGTGTAACCAATTGTTGCAAATCGATAGTTTTACCGTAGTCCACGATGCCTTTTTTACTTGCGCTTTTGACAGCGAGGTAATTACGCGAGATTTCTTTGCGTTCTTGAATGAGGTTGTTTTTGTTGAGGGTAAAAATAATATCACTTTCGATGCGGTCCTTGTCGAGGCTGTATCGAGTGATGTGATAGGAGTTGTTGTCTATAGTTAGACGGACGTAGTTTTTATAGGTCGCCGCATTTTTTTTCTTCTTGGTCACTAGAACAGCGTTCTTCGTATAGGTGAATTTTAACGCATAGGTATGAGTATCCCATTTAGGATCTATTTGTACAATTTCTCTTAGAACGTCATTAGCATCGTAGATGTAAGTTTTGGAAAAGAGAAGTTTTCCGTCTTCATAGTGAGAGGTGAATTTTTTAAGTAGGTCTCCTTTAAAGTATTCATAGGTTTGTTTTGAGTACAGCTTATCTCGTTCGTAATAATCACATTCATAGGTATTAGTACCTGTTTGACGAAAGAGGTACTTGGTAACCCCGGCTTTAATTTTTGCTACCTCTTGTTTGTCGTTGTAGTGAAATTCTTTTTTACTCCTGTATTTGGTACGCTTCTGAATACTATCCCAGTTTTTTTCTTCGACTAATGCCAACGCTTTACGACTGGTATGTTTTTCAATATCGCGTAATTCTAAAATATAAAGCGTTTCAAGCGTAGGGTTTTTTGAAAGCTTTTTTCGAGGATGAACTCTGTGCGTGGTAATCATAGGAGAGTATTTGCTACCGTAAAAGTAATGTTCATCAATGTATTCTAAGATTTCTTTGCTTAGGATGCTTTTTGAAGTTTGAGCATATCCGCTGCCGAAGAGTAATAAGAAAAAGATGATTATAAGTTTATCCATAAGACTAGGGTTTGTAGTTATTGAAAAATACGAATATTTTGGTTGATGTACTAGCTTCATTTTAATAGTTATTTATGGTGGTATCTATTCTTTCATGTAAGAGAATTGTAGACTTGTCGTAATTAGATTTCTCGGCTTATTTCACCATGCCGACCATAGTACGTAGCTTGTCATTGATAAAATCAGCGTTATGTTTTTGAGTTAGGATAGTTCCGTGGGTGGCATCCATAATAAATTGTTGTCCTCGGGTAGAACGTTCTTTTAGCTCCCTTTGCATTTGAAACCACAGTGCGATCTCCTGTTCTGGTTGGATACCCTGATTGCGGTATTTTACTTTTTGTGCCTCCCGATATTGTTCTTTAGCTGTAAAAACGAGTAGCGGTAAAGAGTCTAAATCACGAACTTGGGCAGCTCTTTGGAGTAGCTGTGAATTGAAAGTATTTTCTTGTAAGTATCGGTGGTAAATTTTACCGGAATATTTTCTTAACAGCTGTTCGCGCAGTCCACAAAGTTTAGGGAGTCCATCCTTGCGAGGTGCAGGGGTGGTGATGGCGCTGTAGGCTCCTGAAATTCCCATATCAGCAAGCAATGCAGCAAATTTTAGTAAGGGTACCTGTGCTTTTGGTACCAATTCTTTTTGAGCGAGACGTTTCCATTGTTCGGGATGACTAGCATCAATGTAAATCATACCTTTGACTTCATCGGGAAACAACTCTCTAAAAATACTGATATACGGGCCTCCCATGGAGTGTCCTACCATAATATAAGGGGGCGCTTCACCATTTTTCTTGAGGAGGTCGTGCAGTTGCTGGGCGTAGGCTTCTGGAGTCATGCTTTCGGTACAGGCTTCGCTAAAACCTTTACCTTCTCGGTCATAACGAACCACTCTCATCTGCTGTTTCATTCCCTCAGCAATCCAGTGGAACATATCAGTGTTTCCCCCAGCACCACTCTCTAAAACCAGTGTTGGTAATGTATTGCGAGGACCTTCTGCTCGAATATGGAGGTTAGTGCCTTTTACATCAACTAGTTTTCCAGGTGGAATGGGTGGAGTACTGGCCAAACGATAACACAGGCCTACGATCATGATAAAAAGTATAGTTCCCGAGATTATTTTACCTGTCCACTTGAGGATTTTTACGAGTATTTTCACAGCGATTTGTTTTAGTGGTCTAGGAGTACCAGAACCGATTTTGAAGGATGAAAGGTAGTTAAAAAAACGTTTTTAGCTATTGTTTTTATTGATAAACAAGTCGTGGGATTTTCTAGTGGATGGGGCGTTTGGGCTACTATAAGGTTCTTGTTTTTTGTTAAAAGTACGAGGTGTATGTGTTTGATAATTAGTGGTTTTTTTATCCGCTGTTTGGTTTTTGATCTCATTGTTAGTACTTTTAAGCGTCTACAAAACGATCTGACCATTGATTTATCCAATCAATAAAACAATATTATAAATTCTGAGTCAGCAATTGATAGCTCACAGGTATTTTGGAATAGAAATTACAATGGCATTGTATAGAAGGATTAGGGTTGCTGTTTTATAAGCATATCAAAGATCAATTAAAGCAAATAAATTAAAATTACTTACAAATCCTGTACTTAGAATTGGTACTACTATTTATTACTTCTCAACGTATTAAAATCTTAAATTATGAAAAATTCAAGATTACTAATTTTTATCTTATTGACGTCAGTTTTGATAGGTACTATGTTTATCAGCTGTGATAAAAATGAACAAATTCCTAATGAATTAAAGTCTGTCGATTTTTCTTCGAAAGGTTTTGTAGGAACAAAAGTGGCTTACAAAAGTGACAACTCTGTTAAATTAGC
This sequence comes from Tenacibaculum sp. AWR4_210, assembly GCF_056160945.1. Taxonomy (NCBI): domain Bacteria; kingdom Pseudomonadati; phylum Bacteroidota; class Flavobacteriia; order Flavobacteriales; family Flavobacteriaceae; genus Tenacibaculum; species Tenacibaculum sp. AWR4_210. Next base: position 4,117 of record NZ_JBSWYF010000007.1, on the reverse strand, counting down.
AATATCGAATGATGAGCTCATCAGTTCTTTTACTGCGTATTCATCTAAATATGATCTTAATAAGAAAGGTAAATCCTTTGATATTTTAGAAATAGAAGGAAAGTATTACATAAGATTTACTAATACAGATGATTCTATATCAACTGTAGCTTTATTAAATGACTCTTCTAAATTTAAAAAAGAAAAGAATAAAATAGGAAATTTTAATTTAATGTACATCGGTGAAACTGTTTGTACAACAGAAGCTTGTGCTGCTTGTTCTGGGTGTATTCCGGATGGGAATTATTGCTCGAATGGTACCTTAGATGCAAGAGATTGTACGAGAACAACTTCTGGGGGATAAAAAATAGGATGAATTAACCATCCTATTTTTCCAGTAACATCAATTATTCGCAAGACGTGACAAGCATTAAATTTCACGCCTTGCGAGAAGACTTAATTGCGGTCCATTTTTGATTTTCCTATGAAAGTAGTGGCTAACCCACCGACAATAGGACCGTAAGCAATGATTCCGATACCCTTTGAGTCAAAAAGACCAAAGAGGGATCCCAGTGTGATTACGAGTCCAATACCACTGAGAACTAGACCGCTGTAAAATATATTTTTTCCAATTTTGTGAGCTGCCTGTACTTGGGCAACTCTAAGGAGTTTTCTGTCTATATACGGAACGAGAAAGTCAATTTCTTCCTTTTCAATATCTTCGTTTTCTAGGGTTTTTCTCAGTTTAGAAAATTCTAAACTCCCAGAGGCTACTTTTTCAAAATAAAAGTCAGCGGTTTTTGCGCGATTGTAGGTTTTCATAACAGGTATTATATTGTTTTTAGTGTTTGTGAAGCCATTGAAGTATAAACTTGTTTAAGGCAAGGCGTTTGTCTGAAAATGAGTGGTCAGAGGGTATAATATGGTGTTCACTGTGTTGCATGTTCTGTATCCATTGGGTATTGCGGCTGTTTTCATCGATAAACAATAAGGCCGGACGATGTTGTGTGCTTGTCATGCGAGATAAATCCCATTGCTGTTTGTGTTGCAGTAGTTCTTTCAGAAAGTCAGTAGGATTGATATTTAACATGAATTGAGCACGCAGATAGTTTTGGAATTCCTGGAGTTCTGCAACAGAATTGTTGTTCTTTAATACCGCTCCAACATTAAATGCCGATAGTGCAATGATGCGTTGAACACGGGAATCTTTCATTCCGTGCAGGACAGCAATCCCTCCTCCTAAGCTGTGTCCGATAAGTGTAAAGGCATTTCTTTTAATTCTGAGTTGCTCAGCTATTGTTTGAGAGTTCAGATAATCAAGTACGTTGGCAATGTCTTCCAAGCAGTGTGTATAACGAAACTGACCTTGACTTCCCCATGATCCTCGGTAGTTAAAATAAATGACGTTTTTTCCTCGTTGGCGCAAGAACTCAGCTAAATCCAGATTTTTTTCATTCCCAGGAAGTCCGTGCAGTAATACTACCGTTTCTTTTAAATTCGTTCCCTTGGCAATTAGTGCATTCGCCGCGATGGAGTCACCTTGGATTGAAATGACTAAGTCTTTAGTAAAGGCTTTTTCTGTCGTTTGTGCATGTACCGATAGCACACAAAGAAACAGTAAAACAGCAAAACTGTAAGTGTTGATCACGGTGCTTTTGCTTGGTAGTAAACGATGTTGAAGCTGATAAAGGATAGCCATTTATAAGGATGTTAGCGATTTTGGGAACCGAAGATAGCTCAAATTAAGCAATGCGCAAATTTAATGCGAGGAGATAAAGGTGTTATTGAATACGACTTCGTTGTACTTTGTTGTGTTTAACAGAGCGGATAAATATGTATAAAGGAGATAGAAACAGAATTTTCATTGCCCTTTTGGTGCCGTTATTTTTTATATTTTTACCCGAATCAGATATCGAGGTACTAACCGAACTCCTCGCATTAAATTAATCGTATAATTAGTATTGTTGTTATTTATGAGATGTATTGCATTTATGTTGCTGAGTATATTTTGGGTCCATCACAGCGTCGCTCAAAAAGAAATAGACTCTTTACAGCGTGTTGTTGAGACAACTTCAGGGAAGCCAGCGAAATTAAAGGTTCTTGATCAACTTACGAGAGCGATGATTCGAGGAAATCACAAAAACTTGATTCCGAGGTTACAGGAATATGTAGCGTTGGCAAAAGAACTAAAGGAATACGACCTGATGGCATCGAAGTCGAGGTTTATTATTCAACAGTACATCATAGTAGGAGAAATCAAAAAAGGGAAGGAGTTGTGCGAAGCCATGCTCGCCTTTAAGCCACATTTTAAAAAGAAAAATTCAGAAGCACACCTATTGCTCAAAAGGGCAGGACTCAAGTCGTCAGAGCTAGATTACCATAATGCTATTGGAGATTTTGATAAGGCTGCCGCCCTGTTTTTAGAGGCCAAAGATTCAATATTTTCAGCCGATGCCTATTTCTTTTCTGGGCAGGCAAGTTCCAATTCTGGTGACTTTATTACGGCCATAGAAAAATACGAAAAGGCCAAAGATCTCTATGAGATTTTAAAAGATTACAATTATATGTTTAGCGTGGCTGGTGAGAGTTTACTGTTGTATCGAAGAATTGGTTTACGCGATATAGCGAATGAAAAAACAAGCGTTGAATTGGAAAAGGCCAAGGCGTTAAAGGCCAATTTTTTTGTGGGATTTTGTTATTTATCTCTGGCAGAAGAGGCCTTGAAAGATCAGCAATTACAGGTGGCTAAGCAATATCTCGATTCTTCAGAAGCCTATAATAAATACAACAAAGACATCACTACGGTGAGTAGTAGAGGAATGCAATATAAGGCGGTATTACTACGGTCGCTATTGGCAGAAAAGAATATGAAAGCTGCTGATAGTGTTTATCGAGAATTATTGGAAGTAGAAAAAAAGATTCGTAACAAGTACTTGTTAAGCAGTGTGAAACCAGATAAGGTAAAGTACTTGCTTGAAAAAAAACGATATAGGGAGGCTTTATCACTACTCGGAGATTACAAAGGGATTTCATCGAATTCAGGGGTTGAAAATCTCTATGGCATAGAAGTAGAAAAATTATTGGGAGAGATTTATGAAAAGCTAAACAATCCCAATAAGGCCTTAGAACACCAAAAAAACTACAATCAACTAAGAGATTCTGTGAATAAGCAGACCTTGTTAAACGCTTTTGCTTTTCATCAAACCAGGTTTGAAACTGCCGAAAAAGAAAAGGAACTAATTAAGAAGGAAGCCGCAATTACCGAACTTGAAAAGGACAAAGAGCTGGCCAGTAGTAAGAGAAATACACTTGTGGCCATACTATTTTCAGTAATCCTTGTAGCTGTTGGAATCTTTTGGTGGGAACGCAGGAAAAAGAAAGAACTGAAGCGAGCACTTGATCGCAATACCAAAGAACTGACCACCTATACACAGCAGTTACTAGAGCGAAGTAAAGAACAGCAGTCGTTAAAAAATCAGTTAGAAGAACTCAAAGAACAGGTTACGGAAAAAAATATAGTGGATACCGTTCAGGAGCTGTTGAGCTCCAAGATATTGACGAAAGATGATTGGTATGTTTTTAAGGATAAATTTGTAAAAGTGCATCCGAGTTTTTTCGGAAATATTAAGAGTAAAGGTTATAAACTTACCAAGGCAGAAGAACGCCTGGTAGCCCTTGAGAAATTGGGCCTTGATAATCAAGAAATCGCTAATATATTAGGGATTTCTGTAGAGAGTATTTTTATTAGCAGATACAGACTTCGTAAAAAAATTAAGGCACCCAAAGAAATAAGCCTCGTCGAATACCTCGATTAAGAAGCTCTTTTTTCTAGAACACAGAAAAAGTCTAAGGTGCCTTCCGAACAGGTGTCGAGTTGATAATCGTCTGAGGTAATCGACTGTATGTGCGTTGGATTCTTTTTTAGTAGGTACAGTCGGTTGATGCGATTGAGTAGCTCGTAGGGCACTTTTAGCAAAGTGTCAGGAAGTATTCGATGCAATTTGAGTAGGTCGAACTGAAGTATCCTGATTAGCAGATACAGACTTTGTAAAAAAATTAAGGCACCCAAAGAAATAAGCCTCGTCGAATACCTCGATTAAGAAGCTCTTTTTTCTAGAACACAGAAAAAGTCTAAGGT
>NZ_JBSWYF010000006.1:0-342115 GCF_056160945.1 Tenacibaculum sp. AWR4_210 | reverse complement strand
CTAAAACTACAAGTCAAAGATAGTAGGGAACTGAGGTGTATTGGGTTGAAATACGATGATGAGTAACTAACTGTAGCTGGATGGTTGGAATTGCAAAACGACAGGTATTTTAATTACGATAGGAATGCGGGCTTGCTAATGAGATAAAAAAAAAGAAGCGCTCCCCCCGGAACGCTTCTTTTAAACTAACTAATAACTACTATAACTAAAACTACAATTCAAAGATAGTAGGGAACCGAGGTGTATGGGGTTTAAATCCGATGATGGGCAATGAACTGTAGCTGGATGGTTGGAATTGTAAAATGACAGGTGTTTTAAATGCGATAGAACTGCAATCTTCTAGATGACGAGATAAAAAAAGAAGTGCTCCCCCCGGAACACTTCTTTTAAACTAACTAATAACTACTATAACTAAAACTACAATTTAAAGATAGTAGGGAACTGAGGTGTATTGGGTTGAAATACGATGATGGGTAGTGAACTGTAGCTGGATGGTTGGAATTGCAAAACGAGAGGCATTTTAAGTACGAAGTGACTTCCGGTCTTGGTGACGAGATAAAAGAAAAGAAGCGCTCCCCCCGGAACGCTTCTTTTAAACTAACTAATAACTACTATAACTAAAACTACAATTCAAAGATAGTAGAGAGCTTAGCTGCGTTTGATTGAAATCCGATGAAGGGTAGTGCACTGTCGATGAATTGTAGTATAGATTAAGTTGTTTTGGAAATTTACGTTGTTGGTAGTTAAATATTAGTTGTTTGGATAAAAAAATTGGAACTACTATAAATAGCAAGTAAGTTTTATCTACCAATTAATATAATATGAATTAAAACATTAGAAATTATGAAACCCCTTCAATTACCCCTGATTGTTTCAAGTTTGAAACAAATAGCAAAGTCTATTGCTTTTATGGCAATTTTTATAGCATTAATAGAGCCAGTTATGGCACATGGTACAGTAATTTGGCCCAAAAGTAGAATCAAGTACTGTCATGAAAATCCCACTGGGAATCACTGTCGTCCTTGTGGCGAATCGGTATATTCATGGAGGTCTATCTTGCAACCTCATACGGATTATGGAAAACATCGAAACTACGTGCCAGACGGTCAATTGGCAAGTGGTGGGAATCCAGAAAAGTACGGTTGTTTAGATGCACTAATAAGTTGGCCAACCCAACAAGATTGGAAAACAACTCGGGTTAACTATGGAGATATTTTTGTAAAATGGCACAACACCGCACCACATCGAACAGAGTATTACAAGGTATACATCACTCCACTTGATTGGGATCCATCAAAACCATTAAAATGGGACGACTTGATAGAGATAGGACATAAAGGGAAAGGACCAGCTGAAGACTATACGGTTATAAAGGCGACAATTCCGGATAGTTACATTGGGAAAAGAGCCGTGATTTTTAGTGTGTGGCAACGTGAGTTTACGCACAGTCACGAGGCTTTTTATTCTGTGAGTGATATAAAAGTAGTTCGTTCTGGCGGAGGTACTAGTGCCGAAAATCCAGGAGATAGCACCGGTGGCGGAGACGGAGATGGCGATGGTGATGGAACAGGTTGCGATAAAGCGAAAGCTTGGGCGGCAGAAGCTACTTATTTAAAAGGTGACCAAGCAACGTATCAAAATAACTTATTTCAGGCAAAATGGTGGACTAAAGGGCATAATCCAATGGAGAACTCTGGTCCTTGGCAAGTTTGGGAACAACTAAAAGCTTGTCCAAAAACTTCTGGTGGCAGTACAGCTAGCTTCGAGTTATTATCCAATCAGCCGAATCCTTTTACCAATCAAAGTCAAATAAGGTTTAAAGTCTCCGCATCCAAAGAAAAACTCTCCTTGACTATAAGTACTTTAAGTAATCAGCTCGTTAAAAAGTTGTTTGTGAGGAAGGTATTCCAAACCGGAACGCACACGGAAGTAATTAAAAGTGTCGGTCTTAAGCCGGGAGTGTATCTATGTGTACTAAAAGGTGAATCAGGTGATGTTCAACGAAGAAAGATATTGATTAAATAGTGAAGTATTAACTTACTGTAAAACATTTGTTAGAAAAAAAAGAAGTAGACTCCCCCGAGTACTACTTCTTTTACTAACTAATAACTACTAATTAATTAAAACCTACATTAAAATTACAACCAAAAAACGGAGTTGTGTAGGAATTTCGTTGAGTGCCAATTGGGTAGAGATGAAATAGTAGTAGCTGCCGGTAAAAAGAGGTGGTTAAACTTTTTTAGGTTGTGAAGGTCTAACTGTAAAAAGAGGATAAATTATTAGAATTGTTAAGATTTGTTAAAAAAAAATGAAGTTTCTAAAAAAAAATAAAAAAAAAGATATAGACTTGAATATATTGTAAATCAACAGAATGTATATTCTTTGTTTGGTTGTAATAGTAAAAGAAATGAAAACAATTTAGAAACTATTTTAACAAAAGGATATTTTTTTATAGTTTTATTGAGATTGTATCAAAAAAACCAAACCAATAATTCGTATTTCTAAAACAAAAGCTTAGGAATTTAATGCAGAAGTATGGACGAAATCAACTACATCGAAAAGGCTAACGAAATGATTGAAAAATTTCCTGATACCAGTGGACAAATTGAATGTCCAAAGTGTAAATCTGAATTAACATATGTTAAAATTAAAAAAAACGGATACACCTGGGGGCAATGTAAATCTGATGATTGTCTAAGTTGGATTGAATAGTATTTCAATCTGACCTTTCTTTCTTCCAATAACAGAGATCGTGTTTCATAACAAGACGATTAAAGCCCCATGGCTGTCTGGTATACCGTGTTTTGCTAGAGCTCTCAGCAAAATGGGAGTGACTTGCTATTTGTATATAGAGTCCAAGTACTAATGCAGGTATTTTTGTCCTGTATTTCCTGTTTATAGTCCACCTTTGTAACCGTATTCACGTTGTAATTTTGTAGTATAATGCAACAGTAGCATTTAGGTCAGTATAGTATATACTGGAGTAGTAATAGTGGCACAATGCTTATTTGAGTTTGCGAAAGCATCATTTTTAAAGTAAAACTTCTCGTTTGAAGTTGTTATGGAAGTGATTGGGTATTTTCTATAGCAACCTCTTGTAAGTATTGAGCGGCTTATGTAACGATAAAATTAATGACTGAGTTATGATTGATTTTTGGAATAAACGGTATGCTCAAGAGGAATGGGCTTATGGTAGCAGTCCGAATGAGTATTTAAAAACTGTGTTATCTGAACTAGACAAAGGACGTATTTTGTTTCCCGCCGAAGGAGAGGGGCGCAATGCGGTGTATGCTGCCTCGCAAGGCTGGGAAGTAGCCGCTTTCGATTTTAGTGAAGAAGGAAAACGCAAAGCGTTGACACTAGCTGAGAAGCGAGGAGTTGATATTGATTATAAGACCTGTGCTTTTTTAGAGGAAGTATATCCGAAGGAATCATTTGATGTGATCGCCAATATTTTTGTGCATTTTGACCCAGCAGTGAAAACATTAATGCATGAGCGTTTATCGTCCTACCTAAAAGTCGGTGGGTACTTTATCATGGAAGTTTTTAGTAAAAATCACAGAGCTTTGAGCAGGCTGAATCCGGCTGTTGGAGGTCCTGAAGATACTGCACGAATGTATGACGAGGAGGAGATCGAGAAGTTTTTTCCAAACTTTGAATTCCTAATGCTTGAAGAATGTAAGGTTTCCTTACAAGAAGGAAGGTATCATAACGGAGAAAGTGCAGTACTGCGGTTTTTAGGAAAGAAAATCGCCTAGGATTTTGTAAATTATGAAGTGAAAAAACTGGAGAAATGCCAAGTAAAAAATCATTTAGAGAACTACCCATACGGCAAATACGAACTGCGGAGGTAAACAAAGATGCTGACCACTTTAGTATAGAGAAAATATCGGGACCTGCGGTGGATGGCAAGCTTATCATTGAAGCACATCGTCACGACTTCTACCATATCATGTATGTAAAGAAGGGAGTGGGTACCAACATCATTGATTTTGAAAGTTACGAGGTGAAAAATGCTACGGTTTTTTTTATTTCTCCAGGACAAGTTCATGAAATTGTGCTCAATGCCGATGTGGACGGATATGTTATATCCTTTGATAAGAGCTTTTTCTTGTTAAATGAAAATATGGACACCTTGGTTCACTTTCCATTTTTTCACACGTTTAGAAACGATCCTGTCGCTTACTTAAACGACGATCTCGCTAAAATTGATTTTTTCTTTGATGAAATTTATACTGAATTTCAAACTGAAGCCGTCACCAGTTTGGCTGTGGTCAAAGCTTTGCTCGACGTGGTACTTTTGCGAATATCCAGAAGTTATGTTCAGGATAAAAAGACGGAAGCTCCGGCTTACTTGACCTTTCAGTTACGAAAATTAGAAGCTTTGATTGAAGCGCATTTCAAAGAATACAAACAGTTAGCAGATTATGCCGGATTGATGCATTTATCACCTAAACACCTGAATAGCTTGGTGAAAAAAGCATTGGGTAAATCCGTAACTAATTTAATTCATCAACGAAGTTTGATTGAAGCTAAGCGATTGCTGCTGTTTACGGACAATACCATTACCGAAATTGCTTTTGAATTAGGATATTCAGACAGTTCATATTTTATGCGTTTTTTTAAAAAGCATACCAATATGACTGCTGAAGCTTACCGTAAAAATAAAATGTAATCGGAAACCATTTACCCCACTTTTAAGGGGGGTAACCTATAGTAAATAGCTAATAAAGTCTACGCCGCCAAATTCATAATCAGGGGGTAAAGTTGAAATGAGAGCTTGTAGACGTTAAACTGATATCCATTGAGAAAAATTCTACTAGAAGTATGCTGTTTCTTCATGGGTCCCATTGTTGATATAGTAGTATGGGGATGTATGGTAGTTAACAGGACTGTAAATTGCAGGTTTAAATGCTAGTGTCTACTAGCAATGTGTTTATGATGAAGTCGGACAGCAGTGTTCGACTTTTTTTGGAGGTAGGGAATAAAAAAAGCGGCACTAAGACCGCCCTAACGTTTAAGGAGAAAACATCTCGTTTCTATAAGTAGAACAGTTAAGTAAGGGATATCCCTACCGAACGAACTTCGAAGTTTATAATAGCTTTAATTTTTTTGTAATGTGCTTTTCAAATCCCAATTCTTTTAAATAATGTGCTCTGGTATTTTGTTGTGAGGTTTTAATAAAATCGAAACCAGGGCCTAGTAACAAAAGGAGAAAAAGGCCAAGGTATAGCACATAAGATTATCAGAAAACCGATACTCCAAAAAATAAGTAATACGTTATAGTATTGTCGATCTGAAGTAGCGCGTTTTGCTTCGAGGTTACCGATAGTAATAATTATGACAGCAATCACCATACTGATAAAATGAATTCCTCCAAAAAAATATATTTCTGAATGGGAGAGCGCCGCTGCTACATCATCCCAGAAATAGTTTGTGATCGGACTAATTCCGTACAGGAGAATCCCGAGTAACAGTTGTATGTGAACTATGCTTAGGGTTGTGTTCTTAATTTGGTTGTGTAGCTTAGTGATAGGTTTTTTTTGACGGTACGATATATAGAAATAGAGTATACTGAAAGGCAAACTGGTAACGACAAACCATTTGGTAGTAGCGTGTAAAAAGAGTAATAGGTCGTGCATGTTATAAGGTGTTTAGGTAGTTTTGTAGTTCGTGTAGATAGCTCTGATATATTGGAGCTCCTTTCAGTTTTCCAATACTTCGAATGCCGTGATATCCTGAAATGATGAAGGTCGCAATCTGATTTGAACGTTCAGGGTCTGTTGTACAATGGTTAAGGTTATTTTGGATGCTTAGCGCAATTTCTCGATGCCAATTATCGTAAAAGTCTGCCATAACTTTTGAGAATTTCGGGTTAAGCGGAGCCATTTCTTCGATGAGATTGACAAGCGGGCAACCATAGCGACTGTCAAAAAATGCTGTGTCTTCTAGGAGTTCAGCAATGCTCTTATAGATGCTTAGTCTAAAATTGGTAGTATGTCGCAGTGAATGGAAGACTCGTTTTTCTAGTGCTGGGCCAATGAATTCTTGTAATAGCGCTAAGCCCATGATTTCTTTGGTTTTGAAATGATAGTAAAAAGCGCCTTTGGTAAGTGTGGTTTGCTTTATGATTTCATCAATACTCGTGGCTTGATACCCTTGCTTGTAAATGAGGTCAAAACAAATTTTTAAAATTCGTTGTCGCGTGGTGCTTCCTTTTGACATACTAACTAGTATTTTTTTCAAAGATAGATAAAAAATACTAGTTAGTATGTTTTTGTTGGTTGTTTGTAATTGAGTCTGTTGTAAGCTTGAGTTACCCAATATTTAGAACATGGAGCGCTTATTGTTCAATTTTCACAAGTATGCGTTCAATTAGGTTTTTGGCAGTGCTGAGGGTCGAAAGATCTTTGTAAATAGTTCCATTTTGTGCCGAATGATGCCCGTGACCTACAAGTTTTAAGAGGTAGTAGTTTGATAGGTCATTTTCATTAATACGCGTCGTGTAAATTACCGAAGGTTGTCCTAGCTGACCAGTTCCATTATGAAAAACATCGTCTTCAGGGAAATCAAAAGCAGAGTAGTATTCATTGTCGTCGAAGGCTACGTTGATTTCCATAAAAATGTGAAAGTTGTTTTTTAATTGAGTGCTCGTTTTTAGGAGGAAATCATGAGAGATAGTTTCACCAGTAATAGCATCCGCCAAAGGCATTTCCCTGCTGGGCACCCAGAGTCCATCAGCGTATCTTATACCGCGTTTATGTGACCAAACGGGAAGTGCATTAACACGTCGGTAAGCGGTTGTGGCCTGTTGGTCGCTATCAAAACTCTTAAAGTTGTCTTTACTGCGACCTCCGTAAAAGATTCCTTTTGCAGTAGCTTTCGTTACAAAGAGGGTTTTGATGTAATTACCGTTATTATCTTCTATCCAGATGGCGATTTGCGGATTCCAATAATGCGGTCCCGTTTTTACATCCAAACTGATTTTCGTACCACTACTAGTATCCATGGTAACCGGAATAATGGGAGTAGTAGCACTCGAAAATCCAGCATTGATTTTCGATGTCACTCCCAGTTTCATTAGACTTCGAATAGGCAAACTGTCAAATACGACGAGCACGGAAAAAAAACTAATAACCATTAAAATTCCCCATACCAGAGGTCCCTTAAAATAGGATTTTAAAGGTCGTAGGTTGTTTTTAATATGTACGCCAATTACCGCTGAGAAGAGGAGACCAAATAAGGTGTGTATACTAGCAACGGTGTAATTGTATTTGAAGAAAAAAGAGAGGAGTCCGGAAATAAGAAGAATTAAAAAGGAAATTCCAATAAACAAGCTAGTTATTTTTCGAGTAGTCATAAGTTGAGAAGTTGGGAGTACTCACAGGTGAGTACTCCTTGAAAATTACATGTATAGGGCTTTAGCAATATTGTTTAGTCGGGCTTTTAAATAGGCTACTTGCTGCGCTTTGTTTTTAGGCAGCTCAAAGGTCCTTACTGTTTGCTTGGTTTTTTGTGCGAGTTCGCGTTCTATTAAGGCGACTTCTCTACTGATGATAGCCAAACTTTCTGTGTCATTTTTTCCAATAATTCCATGGATATCGTAGGATCTTTGGGAGAATTTAGGCTGTTTGGATTGCTCGAGTCTTGTTTTTATTTGCAGGAGTTGGTTGCGCAATTGTGTGATAACTTTTGCTTCGTCAAATTTTGTTTTAGCTCCTCTACAACTAGAGGGCGAACAACCTTTAGTCGTTTCTGTTGCCGTCATAGTAGTTTCTTTGGGCAAGGTTGCACAGCAACTACTTTGTGCATAACTAGTTCCTAATTGTAAAAACGCTCCTAGTACCCAAATAGAGGTAAATTGCATAAGGTGTTTTGTCATAATTGGTAAGTTTTATAATTAAACAGTATTTATGCTTAGGACGCGTTTTTTTATAATTGATGCATATTGGGCAGGTGTTTTTAAAAGATTACCTTCCTTGGAACTTTGGAATGCACTGTTATCAATGGATACTGTGATGATTTTAATTCTCGAGATATGCTTTGATTTCTTTTGCGGTTTGTTTAGCCGTTTTTCCGACACCGTAAATAGTTGCCGAGGCAAAACCTGTCCAGTTTCCATAACCGACTAACCAAAGACTTGGTAGCGCTAACGCTTGTGTACCACGAGTAGAAATTTTTCCATCGATGGTAATTTCTAAGGGATCTAAATGCCTTAGGTTAGGACTGAAACCCGTACACCAAATAACGCTGTCAAAATGTTCTGACGCTCCGTTTTTCCATTCGACTCCATTTTCATAAAAATTTTGAAAAGGACGTTTGGCGTTCAGGACTCCTCTGGTTTTGGCTTCTTTAACACTGCTCACCATGACGATATTGCTAAGCGAATGCTTATTAGGAATGTGGTTAGTACCGTAATAGGTGTCGTTAGCAGCTTCAAACAAATAACGTCCATCTATGTGATCGGGTAAGAATACAGGTTCTTCGAGAGTAACCCACTGGGTATGTGCTGTTGTTGAAACATCAGCGAGTACCTGTGCTCCTGAATTACCTCCGCCCACAATGAGTACTTTTTGCCCGGTAAACTGTTGGGGAGATCGATAGTGCACCGAATGCAATTGCTGTCCCGAAAAGAGCTCTTGGTTTGGGTACGTAGGAATGTATGGAGTTTTGGCAGTACCCGTAGCGCTGACCAAAGTTTTACTGTAGTAAGTACCCTGTGAGCTAATGATTTTAAAATACTCATTTTCTCTATGGACACTGTGTACTATGGTATTTCGTTGAATAGGAAAGTTGTAACGCTTTTCATAGCGCTCTAAATAGGATATAAAATTCGCTTTGCTCGGATATTCTTCGGATGTTTTTGGCAGTTGCCAGCCCGAAAGTGAACTGTAATTTTCGGGTGAAAATAGTTTAAGTGAATCCCAGGTATGTAACCAGGCACCACCGGGCTGCTTCTGATCATCTAGAAGTAAAAAGTTCGAAGTATGCCTCTTTAAAAAATAGGCAACAGACAGCCCAGCTTGCCCAGCTCCAATGATTAAAGTGTCGTAAATTTTTTCCAAAGTATTAGCTGTCGCAGTTGCGTTTATTACAAACACTTCGTTTTTTAAAATCGACAATACTGCCTTTGCCTCCCTGAATTACTTCACAACAGTTTTCAAAGAGTTGTTTCAGCTTTTTACGCCCTCGCTGAATTTTTGATCGTACCGTGACGTAGTTCATTTGGAGTTGTTCCGCAATTTCTTTCTGTGGAATATTTTTGAGTTCTGAAAGTATCAAAAGTTCTCGATATTCTTCAGGGAGCTCCTTGATAAAAGCTGCGACACAGGTAGCCAGTTCTTTAGATCTTTCTGTGTCAGTAGTCAATTCTTCTGGGGGCTCGTTTGCCATACTGTCAACGGCTAGCTTTTTTTTTCTGTAGTAATCTGTAATCGTATTTCTAGCAATGGTATACACCCAGCTTTTCAGGTTGTTAACTTGCTGTTCGTCAGATTTGGCAAGCTTTAAAAATACATCCTGAGTTAAGTCTTCAGCGTCCTCCATATTGCGAACGCGTTTTTTAACGTAATTGAGTAAAGGATTATAAAGTTGAACTACTTGTTGTTGCATAATGTCTATGAAAATTTAAAAAAACAATACCGCTGAGGACTCCTAAAGATACGTAGAGCAGTGGTATTCCCAAATGGTTTAAAAGGTAAATTCCAAGCAGCGCACCAAGTGCAGCTCCTAAGTCCCACCAAGTACTTGTGCTGGAAATTGCTTGGAGGGCATTGCCTGTGGTTTGAATGGCCATTACTGGGCCAAAAGAGACAACTACCGGATTGAGTACAAACGATAGGAGTATTCCTGTTGTGAGGTATCCCAGTCCAATGAATATCAACCCCAAGATACATCCGATAGCTGCGTAGTTAAACAAATGTGTCGCAGAAAAATGCAGACTGATATAGCCACCTACTATTGAAAAGACAATAGTACCTATTTTTTTGAAAAGCAAGTATAGCGCTATAGTACTCAGTAGGTCGATGGAATTTGTAGTATTGGTTTGAAACAGTTGCGCAAGGGTGACCACCAAAACACCGTCCACACTGATGGCCAACATAAATACGAGTAAATTGACTGGGGTACATCGAAAAGTGGCTTTACTAGTTACCACCGTCTGTTTTTTAATCGCTGTTGTAGCGGTATTTGTTGGTATAGTAAGAGCAAATAGTACTCCAAGGCTACTCGTTATTGCTACGAGCGTAAAACTTAGGGAGGTGTCAAAAGTTTCTATGAGTAAAGGACCTAACCACAATACAAGTAGGGGACCTAAGTTTTTGATTCCTTGACTTAAGCCAAAGGCCAGACCGGTGTGCTTACCACTTTTAGAAGCGATGTCAAGGGTTGCGATTTTTAGTCCTGAATAGCATAAACCCCACAGAATTCTGGCGATAAAAAAGAGAAGAAACCCCCATTCAATACCATAGAGATAGGTTGTGATACTCGCTAATAAAGAGGTGGCTAGAAGTATTTTTTTAGCTCCCATGCGACGCACGAGATTGGCAATATACGTATTGGCTAAAATGCGAACAAAACGATTGATAGAAAGGAGCATGCCAATGGCAATGACACTAAAACCGAGGTTTTTCCCATACACCGGAAGTATCGGGTACAGAAGGGCATCTCCCAAACCCGCGAAAGACATGGTAATACTAGCAGTGAAAGCTCCTCGTAATGAGGAGCTTTTTAAAAGCGTGGGGTTGTCCATTAGCAACACGAGTTTTTTACAGTTGTTTTTTTAGCCTGCTCTTTGGAGGCTGACTCGGGATTTACGCTGTTCTTTGAGCAGCTGCCTGAGGTTTTAGTCGGGTTTATAGTAATGGTTACTCTCCTTTTTTTCATCGTTAATAAGGTATTTATTAGATTAACATCCGCAGCTATTGGCAACGGAATTTATAGGTGTTGGACTACTTGGGGGTTCACAGCAGGCAACCGTATTTTCACTAGTACCGATGCCACTACTACATACTCCTGTTTCTGGTAAATTAAGTGCTACTTCTTTAGCTTCTTGTTTGTCACCGGCTAAATATGCGGCAATAGATCGGACTTGTTCATAGCCTGTAGCCATCAAGAAAGTTGGTGCTCTACCGTAGCTCTTTGAACCTACGATGTAAAAATCTTTTTCAGGATGACGTAGCTCTCGTTCTCCGTGAGGCCTAACGGTACCACAACTGTGAATATTTGGATCGATTAACGTTGCTAAGTCGAATACAGATTCCAATGCGGCATCGAGGTCTACTCGAACTTCTCGTAGCATGTTTAAATTGGGTCTAGATCCGGTGTTGCTGATAATTTCATCAATATCTTTTAATACGGTATCCTCTTCACGATGTTTGCCTATCAATTGAATTTTGTGCTGATGGGTTGCTACCTCCAAAATGTGAAATGGGGTGTAAATATGTAAACGACCACTGTCGACAAGGGTTTGTATGCGAATTCCTAGTTTTCCTCGTCCTTCAAGAGCGTCATTTTCCTGTCCACCATATACTTCACGAACCTGTTCTTTGCGCAAAATCCACGATATTTTTGTTTCTGGGTACTGCTCTTGAATTTCGGCTAAATCGAGCAATGCATTAATGGCGGAATGACCACTTCCGACCACTGCGATGCTTTTATTTTTATAGCGTTCGAGGTGAATTCCTTTAATGTCGGGAATTCCGTAAAAGATATGATCTTTGAGCTGTTCTTCACCTTGTGCCCATACACCTCCAGATCCAATAGGATTGGGCTGGTTCCAAGTTCCTGAAGCGTCAATAACGGCACTGGCTTCATAGTATTGATAGTTTCCTTGTACTTCTACTTTTATAGAGAAAGGGCGTTGTTCTCTGCCGTAAGTCTTCATTTTATCAATACCTTTTCGGTTGATAGTGAGTACTTTGGTGTTGAGTCTAAGATACGGCTTTATTTGTGGAAGGTCTGCTAAAGGTTGTAAGTATTGGCTTACAATTTCATTTCCTGTGGCGAGCGCATCTTTGTCGGGAGCTTTCCAATGAGAAGCTTGAAGTAATGCTTTTGCTGCCTCGTCTATATTGTATTTCCAAGGCGAAAATACAGACACGTGTCCCCAAGACCGCAAGTTGTTTCCTACCGAGGTTCCACCCTCAAAAATAATAAAGGGGAGCTTGCGACGATGTAGCTGAGCAGCAGCTGCAAGCCCTACTGGTCCTGCTCCTATAATGGCTATTGGTAAATGTTGTTTTTCCATCACGTAGTGTTTTGTTCACCTTAGAAGACGGAAGGATTTAAAAATGATGCATCGGGACTCTTATTTTGCGTATCTTTGATTAAAATTGTTTGTGATATGAAAAAATACCTCGCTGGTTTTATCCTATGCTACTTTTCGTTTACCGTAATGTTTGGACAACAACTTTTGATTCCCATAGAAGAACAGGGACTAAAAGGGGTAATGGATAGTAAGGGTACCCTTGTTATTAAACCGAAGTTTCGAAACTTAGGGATGTTTGCTAATGGATTAGCACCCGCGCGGATAGCTGGTCATTTTGGGTATATTGACAATACAGGAACATGGGTAATTGCTCCGACTTATGATATGGTTTGGTCTTTTGAAAATGAGGTTGCTGTGGTGTTTAAAAAATCAAAACCTTATTTGATCAATAGCAAAGGTGAGCTACTCTTCGATCACGATTATACTAAGCTTATTCCCATTCCAGATTCTCCTTACTTTAAAGCTTTTGGAACAGATTCGAAAATTAGTATCATAGATAAAGAAGGAGATGTTGTAAACAACATTTCATGGGATAGGGTGAGAGCCTTAGGAGCAAAGTATCTTTTATGCTCTAAAGACAATCAATTAGCTTTGTTAGCAAAGCAAACAGGGAAAGAATTGTTTGGTTTGGGAGAGTTTGAATATATCAGATCATTACAAGGAGGACTCTTTGAAGTGACTCCAATGGATACGGATGAAGATTGGGTTGTCAATGAAAAGGGGGAGCACTTGTTTTCGTTGAAGGATAAACCGTGGGATTTTTTATACGGTAATACAGGACGATTTTCAGAAGGACTTGCAGTGGTAAAACTGAATGGCAATTCGTCTGATGAAAAGGGGATTGGTATTGTTTCATTGGAAGGGAAGCTATTGCTTACAACAACAAAGTTTACGAATGTTTTACCCTTTACCAAAGGAGTTAGTTTTGCTCAATTAAAGGATGGGACTTGGCGTTTGATAAACAAACACGGAAAATATGTAAGTGATCATGGATATGAAGAAATCAGTTATGATAAAAATCGGAATGGGCTTCCCTTTATGAACGACGTAGCTCTGGTGAAAGCAAATGGAATTTGGCAAATGATTCGTCTAGATGGAACGAGAATCAAGGAGTTTAAGAATCTTGATATGGAGGTTTATGATTGTTATCGCTACAGTGATTTGATCTGTTTTGAAGGGATAGAAAAAATGAATAATGTGTTGGTATTGTGGAGTACAAAAACACAAAGCTATACGAAATTAACAAATGTTTTATCTGTTATGTCCCTTATGAATGGACAGTTGTTGATGATAGACCAGAAGGAGAAGCTGAGTTATGTAAATTCACTAGGGAAAATCATCAGAAATGTTCCTGAAAAACGTACTACCAGGGTGAACGCTGTCCTTAATATTGATTATATGAGGAGAGTAAATGCAATAGCTGCTTCGCCCGAATTGCCTAAGTATAGTGGGGCAGGAGGTTGGGCGAGTTCTGAAAATATGTATCGACCTTGGAAAGGAAAACTAGTAAAGAATCAACAAAGACTTCAAGTATTCTTAAATGCGGATACGTTAAACGGTTCTAAAAAAATAGACAAAGGCCTGTCGTTGCAAATAGTGAACGCTGCAAAGGATACCCTGTTTTTTGATGCACAAGATAGTCGCATACCGTTGGTACTTCAAGCGAAAACAACAAAAGGAGAATGGAAGGCAATTGAGTATCAGCCTTCCAGTTGGTGTGGTAATAGTTATCACACTTTGTTTTTACCCTATTTACACTACTGGGAGTTCCGGGTACCACGCTATGAGGGGGGGATCAAAACTGTTGTACGTGCCCGCTTACGTTATAAAGAATCGTTGGGAGGTCCGGTAAAAGAGGTGTATAGTAATGAAGTTCCAGCGAGTATCAATCCGGCTCAATTTTGGTATAAAAAGACCTATTTCCCCACGGGCCTTATGGATAGTTATAATAACTAATAGCCTAGCCTCCCAAACAAGAATGTCCAGTTTCTTTACCGAGGATAAAGGGATAGCGTTCTCTTTGCCACAAGTTGCCAAAGGTCAATCGTAAACGCTTTAGTACATAGCTATTGTAATGTGCTAAGCACTCTTTGAAATGCTTACTTTCGTTATACACGATGAGTTTACAATGGAATTTTTGTTCAAATTCTCGTTGGAGATCACTCAGGGATTTAGTTAAACGGGTACTGTCGATGAAAAGTCGAACTCGTTGTTGTTTCCAGTCATGTTTTGCTCGGGTTGCATTTATTGAACAGCTATCGACTAATACAATGTTTTTGATGTGTTTTCTAGTACAGTATTTACTGCGAAAACGATAGGTTTGTTCAGGGTAGCCATACGAATTTAAGACTAGATTAAAGGAAGCGGAATTTGTTGTAGGAACGAAGTGGAAGTATCCTTCAGAATTGGTTTTGGTAGTGACAGTGTCGTTTTTAAGTTGGATGTCAACTCCTGAAATTGGATTGAAGCTTATCGATGAAATTATCCGACCTTTGATAGTGTCGCATTGACTATGGATACCTTGATGCAGTGCTATTAATACTAGTAAAAGTAGGTTCTTTCTCATGCCTCCAAGTTAGTTATTTTCTGTATGAACTTGGATTGCGTTCACGGTATTTTTGAAATATTTTATTCATATGACTAGCATCAGTAAAACCTACACGTATAGCAATTTCACTTATTGTTAAGCCGCTCTGTAGCAACAAGCGCTCGGCAGTTTTTAAACGCGTTTCTGTAAGAATTTTTTGTAAACCGAGTCCCGTATGTTTTTTTAAGTATTTGCTGAGGTAGTTAGGAGATATATTGAAAGTTGTCCCAATATACTTTTGGGTTACTAAAGCTTTGTCGTTGAGGTGTTTACGGATATGTGCTAAAACCGCCTGAAGCTTCTGTTGTTCTATATATACGGTATTACTCGTAGGAGGATTCTTCTTTTCAAGATTTCTTATGAGGATGATAAGGACGGCTCCAAAAAGTTCTAGTAACAAGTTTCTCGAATAACGTTTAGGAGATTTGAATTCTTGTAGAAGAGCTTTAGATAGTGTAAATAATAAAGTGTTGTCATTAGGGTCGATGACTAAGTTTTCACTAATAGTATTCGGTTTGTAAAGGGCGTTTTCCACTTTTTTAATCCACTGATTATCGTAGGTGCTGAAGTGTTTTTCACGAAACAATTGCTCTGTGAATTTGATATACGTAAAAGTCGTTGGGTCTTGAATTTGGAAGGCGTGATAATCGTCAGGAGTTAATAAAAAAACACTGTTTTCTTCATAAGGAACTGTGCTGTCGTTGAGTATGTGTTGCCCCTTTCCTTGATTGATGAGTATAATTTCGTAAAAATTATGGGTGTGCTTTGGATAAGGCCAAGTTTCGAGCTCTAACTGAAAAGTATTGAAAGTCCTACTGCTAAAGATTCGTTTCATGGGTGTTTTTTTACAATAATAGGCTTTAAAATTACAAATATTTTACGGGTGTTCTACGGTAATTTTGAACTGTGTTTAAAATGTTAATACAATGAATAACAGTGTGAATAGAAGTAGTGTGGTTTTGTTACTCGGAATGTTTTGTGCTAGTTGTACTTTTTCGGGAGGTCTTGCTACAATTACAAAGCCACCAATCCAACATTGGCCCAATGGGGCTCGTTTGGTAATTTCCATGTCGATGCAGTTCGAAACGGGTGGACAACCAGCGGGAGCTGAAAGTCCTTTTTCGGGAAATCCTTTGCCTACTAATCAGGTAGACTTACCTGCTGAGAGTTGGTTTCGCTACGGGGCTCGGGAGGGAATTTATCGCATGCTTCGCTTATGGGATAAGCACCAAATTAAAGTTACGTCACATGTGGTTGGTGAGGCTGCTATTCGGTATCCAGAAGTCGCAAAAGCCATAGCGAATAAAGGACATGAGATTGCTGCCCACGGCATTGCTTGGGATGATCAATGGAATTTGACTTACCAACAGGAATATGATTTTGTGAAAAAAGGTATAGATACCGTCCAAGCCATTACGGGATTCCGAGGAGTTGGATACAATTCTAATTGGCTCCGCAGAAGTCCGAATACCTTAAAAGTACTACAAGACCTAAACTTTTTATATCATATTGATGATGTGAGTAGAGACGAACCTTTTATTGTGCAGGTTAGAAACAGCCCCTTTGTAGTAATTCCTTATACCCTAAGAAATAATGATATCGTAAACATTGCGGGGAAACACTGGAGCCCTGATCAGTTTTTGGCGCAATTAAAGGCAGAGTTTGATCAGCTCTATTCTGAAGGATTAGAACACAGGCGAATGATGTCAGTGAGTTTACATGACAGGATTGGAGGTTCACCAGCGCTAGTCCATATAATGGATGAGTTTATTGAGTATGCAAAAAAACATCGGGGAGTTGTTTTTATGCGTAAAGATGCCATCGCTCGTCTGGTAAAAGATGACCCAAATACACCTGTAGAAAATGCAGAAAATGCATTACACCAAGAAGGAAGTGTCACTGAAAACCATCGTAACGAATGAATGATTCAAGAAATAAATGGGCCTATTTACTACTCCGTGTGGCTGTAGGAATTGGATTAACCCTCAGGGGAGGTGTGCGGTTGTCCAAATTAGCGAAGTTTAGAGATTGGATGTTAGGGATGTTTGAAGAAACGATGCTTCCGAATTGGTTGGTGTTTAGTTGGGGAACGCTGTTGCCGATATTGGAATTTGGGATTGGACTGCTTATAGTGATCGGCTTGTATACGCAAAGAGCTTTGATATGGGGAGGAAGTATGTTGATTGTGTTGATGATTGGGGCTTGTTTTGCTGAACAATGGTCGTGGATACAAGGACAAATGTTGTACTTATTTGCCATTTGTGGTTTGTTGTTTTGTGGCGAGAAGAATGATTTTTCGATTGATTTTTTAATAAAAAACTTTAGCGATGAAAGAATTGAGAACCTGTAGCTATCACGGCGTGTTAGTAGGAGTGATTGCAGCGTTGGTAGTACTGCTCAGTGCAAAAGTGTCACTGATGAGTTCCTTGTTGTTTTTTATGTGGGCCTTGTACTTTATGTATATCGTTACTGTTAAACAGGCAGTGGGAGCTCTACTAGCCATGTTGGTGGGGGCTACGATTAATTATGCTGCAACTCAGTACAAGCTTCGAATACTGGCCGAGCCCGAAAGTATAAAGGTGTTGTTGCCTTATATCGATATGATATTGGTGTTTTTTATAGCCGGTAGTATCATTTTTCTGGAATGGGTTCAGCAATGGAAACCTTTAGTACCCATTGCATTTATAGGAACGGTACTGCATCACTTTTTTAAGGCCGATCTCCACAATGGGGATTTTAGGTATCTCTTTTTTCAAATTGTGATACATGCAGTTGTAGGATTTACAATCGGGTGGTTAACAGTGCGAAGTCGTAATCTATTGAATACTTGGTTAGAGGATAAGAGGAAAAATAAAATAGTTATAGTCAAAGTAGATGGTAATAAAAGAAATAAATAAAGTTCACAACTGGTTTTATCCGTGGACAGAAGATTTGAAAGCATCCTTACGCGAGGCTCGTAATAACAGGAGTTTAGGAGAGTTACTGGTTTATGAAGATTCGAGCATACGGGTTTGGAGTACGCATTTGGAACCACAGCAATCCTTGCCGTTTCACAAACATGCCTTGCCGTATGTATACATTGCACAGAGTAATGGAAGTTCTCGTTCTTTTTACGGTGATGGTAAGGTGCTTGAAACAAATTACAAGCAAGGTGATGTAAAGTGTTTTCCTGATTTGACCGAGGAAAACAGCTTTGTGCACAATTTAGAAAATACGGGGAAAACCCTATTAATATTTACAACAATAGAATTTAAACAATAAGAAGATGAAATTTGAAGCGTTATTTAGCACGTACTGCTTAAAACAGCTCGCCTTAAAAAATCGGTTTGTAATGGCACCGATGACGCGTTCAAGAAGTACGCAACCGGGGGATGTTCCCAATCAGTTAATGGCGAACTATTACGGACAAAGAGCTTCCGCTGGTTTGATCATTTCTGAAGCGACACAAATTAGTTTACAAGGAAAAGGCTATGCGCGCACCCCCGGTATTTATACAGAAGAGCAGGTAGAAGCATGGAAGCTGGTCACACGAGAAGTACATGAAAAGGGTGGGAAGATTTTTTTACAGTTATGGCATGTAGGTAGAGTTTCTTCAGCAAAAGTGACAGGATTACAACCTCTAGGACCTTCCGCAATACCAGCTGCCGATACACAGGTGTACATCTTTGATGGCGCTCCTAATGGTGATGCCACTTTTGTTCCTGTAGACCCTCCTAGGGAAATGACTTTGAAAGATATTGAGGAAGTAGTAAACGCCTTTTCACAGGCTGCGAAAAATGCTGTTTCAGCAGGATTTGACGGTGTAGAAATTCACGGGGCTAACGGTTACTTGCTAGACCAATTTCTTCGCAGTAATTCTAACAAGCGAACAGATGGTTACGGAGGGAGCAAGGAAGCTAGAATTCGCTTGTTGCTGGAGGTTACAAAAGCGGTGGTGAAGGCAATAGGGAGTTCGCGGGTAGGAGTGCGATTATCGCCGTTTATCAAGTTTAAAGACATGGACGACCCTGAAATTTTAGAGACGATTATGGAAGCGGCTGTAGCCTTGGATACTTTAGACCTTGCGTATTTGCATTTGTGTGAAGCAGACTGGGACGATGCTCCTCAGGTACCAATGACATTTAGAAAAAGCTTGCGATCGAAGTTTTCCAATACCATCATCGCAACAGGAAACAAACAACCTAAAGATGCAGCGGAATTACTAGCTACAAAAACAGTCGATCTTATCGGGTTTGGACGCAAGTTTATTAGCAATCCTGATTATCCAAAGCGGGTAGCTGTAAATGCAGCATTAAATGAAATTACAGATACGCATACCTTGTTTGGTGGTGGTACTGCTGTGGGATATACAGATTATCCAGCACTGTCAAATTAAGTAAATAGCATCCCTTTTTTCACTTGTTGTAAGCGGGTCCTCGATACCTTGTTATGTTGAGGACCGCTTATTTTGAACGAAACACTTCGTGAAGAAATACTAAAATTTAGGTGAGGACGGGCTATAACGGGGGAGTCCATCACTTGATCCTCAACACTGCGGTGTTGGGGATCATTTTTGTTGTTTTACTTGGATATTTTTACCAGCGCTCTATCAAAGATTTGGAAAGCGGTACTGATAGTTGATAAGTCGGTATACATCGTGCCGTTTTTTCCCGAAGGGTGACTGTGGCCAATGGGTTCAAGTAAAAAGTTTTTGGAGGTAGAAAAACTTTTGAGGTCGACCGTAACTCCGTAGATGAGGGCGGGTTGACCTACGCGTCCACCACCGCTGTAAATACTGTCGTTCGGGAATCGATTTTTGTGGAAATAAGCATTCCAATCATCGGATTGATTTACTTCTAGTAAGATTCGGAATTTCTGTAGCTTTTGAAGTCTTGTTTGTGTGGTAATGATAAAATCGTCAGTGGGAGTAGCTCCGGATACGGCATCCAAATCGGGAGCATTCCCCATAGGAATCATGAGTCCATCAGCTGCGGGAATTCCTCGTTTATGTGCCCAGTATGGCAGTGATTCAGGACGTCTGACAATTCCAGGTCTCCAAATCCCTTGGGCATCGGGTTTGGCATTGTGATATTCACTCGTAGCCATGGCTTTCGGAACGAACAGCGATTCTAGGTAGTTTCCTTCCAAATCTTCTAACCAAATGACCATCATAGGATAGCGGAAAGCTGGTCCCTTTTTGACGTCAAAGGAAAAGCTGAGGTCGTTTAGTGATTTGTTGATTGCGATACGCTGGGTTCCGTCATCTAAGGTAGTAATTCCTTCCAAGCTATTCCTGAAGGTGTTTCCCCAGTTATAGATCGACTGAAAACCTTGGATATTGAAAAAAAGTCCCATAAAAAGTAGGCATAAAATACTGGCGAGGATACTCGCGTGAAAACTTAGGAATGTTTTTTTAGTGTTTAGGAAATAGTTTTTCAATGGACGTAGGTTGTTTATGATGTGTCCGACTGCTAAGAGCAGAAATACCAAGCCAAAAACCGTATGTATGGAAGCGGTGGTTTTTTGAAAGGGTTGGAAATACATAACAATTCCGGTGCCACTTAACAGGCAAAAGCTAATGGCGATACCAATACTGGTGATTTTTCTTTTTGATGACATAAGTACTGTATTAAGTAGTTCAGTAAAATTTGAAGTTCAAAACTAGGGCCTATCGGAAGGTCTTTTACTAAAAGAGGACAAAGGTGTTTAGTTAGGGGATAGAAGGTAGTTTTGAGTTTTGTACACAGAAAGATTGAGTATGTACCCAAAAACTATAGTTTGGACGCAATAAAGCAGGAAGCAAGGCTAATTATTGTACATTGTGGGCTACAATGAAGTCTATAATTAACACCGTACTTGCCACACCTTTGTATAAGCATCTATTGTTTTGGGTTGCGGTATTTTCTTTTTACACGACATCTGCTCGTGAGCGCTTTACCTCTGTTGAGGAAATAGTTGTGACCTATGGTATGCACTTGTTTTTTCAAATTATCGTAGCCTATACCGTATTGTACTTCATTGTACCCCGATACAAAAAGTACCGAAAGTGGTGGTTAGCAGGAATTGAATTGGTTGGGTTGTTTTTGATAGTGAATTTTATGTATGTGTGGATGCGGATGAATGTTTTAGAACCTAGGTATCCAACTTGTTACTTGAGTTTTATAGAGAGCTTTGGACATTTGACGTTATGGCAGCGAACTTTTGATGTGAAGGCTGTATTCTGGGAGCTTCCGCTGTTTTATATACAGCCATTATTCTTTCTGACGGCCTTACAGTTCTATGAAAAACAGTACGAACTTAGCAAGGCAAAGGAGCACAAGAAAGTGGAGGAGTTAAGACAGTTACGTCAGCAACTAAACCCTCATTTTTTGTTCAATACCTTAAACAATCTGTATGCATTGAGTGTTGAGAAATCTGATAAAACTCCTCAGGTGATAGAACGACTTTCAGATATATTATCGTATATGTTGTACGGAACAGAATCAAAGTTTGTACCGATTCAAAAGGAAATTGACTTGATAGAAAACTACCTGGCTTTAGAACAAATTCGTTATGAAGGAAGAGTTTTGATATCTTTTGAGCAAGAGGTAATCACAGATTTTAAAATAGCGCCTTTATTGTTGCTTACTTTTGTGGAAAATGCTTTTAAGCACGGCGTGAGTCAGGAGCTAAAAATGGCTACAGTTAAGGTGTCGTTGTTTTGTAAAGCAGATAAATTTTTCTTTGTAGTTGAAAATACCAAGCCTATATCAATAGCGGGAGTGTCAATGAAAAAAGGTCTTGGATTAGCGAATGTAAAACAGCAATTGGAATTGTTGTATCCCGGGGAACACGATATTCGTATCGTTGATAAGGAAGATAAATATTTCATTCAGTTAACGTTAAAAAAGAAGTAATGTACCGTTGTATGATTGTAGACGATGAGGTTTTGGCAAGAAAGCTATTGACCAACCACATCGAAAAAATAACCCAATTAGAGATTGTAGCCAGTTGTAGCAGTGCAATTGAAGCCATTAATATTTTGGCGACAAAGGAGGTAGATTTAATATTTTTAGATATCCAAATGCCGGGCTTGTTGGGAACCGATTTTTATAAGCATCTTGTGGTAAAACCAGCGGTAATATTCACTACTGCTTATCGAGATTATGCGGTGGAAGGTTTTGAACTGGCTGCTGTGGATTACTTGGTGAAGCCCATTACTTTTGGACGTTTTTCAAGGGCTGTAGCTCGTTTTAAGTTAACGCAGTCTGGAGGAAAGCAATTCATAGAGTCATCTGAGAACCCTACAGACGCAAAGAAGTATATGTTTGTGACTGAAGATAGAAAGCAGGTAAAGGTAGTTTTTGATCGAATTTTATATGTTGAGAGTGTTAAAAACTACGTTAAGATAGTTACAGATACGCAAACTCATCTCGTGAAGTACAGTTTGTCGGCCATGGAGTTGGCACTTGATAGTAATTTTCTTCGTGTTCATAGGTCGTATATAGTAAACAAGGAAAAGGTAACGGCATTTACTAAAAATGATGTGGAAATAGGCAGTCTTGAAATCCCCATTGGTAAGCAGTATAGAGAAGCTTTAGAGGGGCTGCTATAGCGTTATTGCAGAGCTAGTTTTATCCTAAAAAAGGATGGACTTTCTGTTTGTTGTGACTGATCATAAACGCATGTATCACGAGTATGGTGAAGAAGGATTAAATCTTAGATCCAAACGTCCTAAAGGAAATCGTTCAGCACCCCCATAGAAAACCTACTACAGGTAATGACTGTGATTTACATAAATGATGGAATATGGATTTTGTGTCAGATTAGTTATATAATGGGGCTCGCTTCAGAGCTTTAATTGTAGTGGATAATTTTAGTTGAAAATGTTTGGCAATCTATGCAGGAAAATCTCTTTAAGGGAGTGATGTCACTGATGTGGTGTAGCAAGTAACACAGCCTCTAGATTGTTTTCCTGAAACGAATCAAAGTAGATAGCGGAAGTGAATTCATCAGTAAAATAGTAGACAAATGGGCTTATAGAAATAACATAGAATTAGACTTCTCAAGACCTAGAAACCAACAGATACCCCATATATTGAATCCTTCAATGGAAGTTTTAGAGATGAATGTTTAAATGCAAATTAGTTTTTTTCGAAGGTGCCCAAGAATAGTTCGATATTTGGAGAGTGGACTATATCAGTTTTAGACCACATAGTTC
Organism: Tenacibaculum sp. AWR4_210; assembly: GCF_056160945.1. Classification (NCBI taxonomy): domain Bacteria; kingdom Pseudomonadati; phylum Bacteroidota; class Flavobacteriia; order Flavobacteriales; family Flavobacteriaceae; genus Tenacibaculum; species Tenacibaculum sp. AWR4_210. Next base: position 319,081 of record NZ_JBSWYF010000006.1, on the reverse strand, counting down.
ATTGGGAGATATCTCTCCCAATGAGTATATTGCAAAGAGTGTAAGTAACGTTGATTTTCTAATTGCTAACAGTACCTAAATTCGTAAGGAGATCACCTAGTTTAATATATAAAACACGAACGGCAGCAAACCCGAAGGATTTTCGAAAGTGGGCTAGTAGTAGCAATGAATTGTACACTTCTTATGTTAGTATTTTATTTTATGATTTTCAAAATATCTAAAAGCTTTGGAATTTTCTTAACTTGTGTTTCAGTCCAGAAGGTATAATTTGTAGATTTACTATTATCATAACTATTAAGTTTTATAGTTATTCTTTTTGTTTTCTCATAAACGAAATATGATAATGTCATCTCATTTGCTTTAAATATAAATTCTGATGATTTATCTTTAAACTTCAAATCTAAATTTGGAATTACATTTTTTTCAATAAAAGTAATAAACTCATTAATTTCCTCAATTCCGATCCAAGCAGTTTTAAATACATCAGGTTTTTTAATTTTCATATCTAGCTGTAAAGCGTGGGTTTTTTCTCCTGTTTTTAAATTGATTACTTCAATCGGGTAAAACTCTACTGTTTCTCCGATACCAGATTTAAATTTAGCAATAGTTGTCCAATCTTTGTTTATTCTAGTAAACTTAGCTTTATCTATAAATTTCCGAGTTGAAGATTCAGTATTCTGTCCAAAAAACATAGATGATGTTATTAATAATGCTAGTACTAAAATTTGTTTTTTTGCGCTCATTTTTTTATAATTTTATTTTTGTTAACGGTCTCGAATATGAGTAGTTGCGTGGGTTTATACTTAGTTTTACTAGTACACACCAAACTAATAATCTGTGAGGAATTTTCAGAAGTAAGCGATACCAAGCAATTACTTATAGCCTTTGTTATGTACTGGTTTTATTTAATATTTTTAAAAATCTTTCTAATACAATTGTATTGTTCATAAGAACAATACATAGTTGTATTCGTGTTCTTGATACGATTCGAAATACCATTTTGGTTGGATGAGAATATGATTTCACTTTGTAATTCCGAGTAGATGATTTATTGTTTTTATAATAGAAATATTCATATACAACAGCTAGAACATTATCAAAGTCTTACTGTGTTTCGTCCAAATACATAGTAATCAGAATGCTTGTATAGGAAAGTTGGCCGATATGTAGTTGCTTTGGTTTTTTCAAAATTTGTGGTAACTCGATATATAGAGAACAAAGTTCTCGTTTATTGTATTATAGCTCCGGATAAAAGGAACTTTAGGTAAATATATAAAAAGGAGCCAAGGTTACTTTACGGGTTTCCTTAGTTTTTAATTTTTGGTAAGTATATAGCCTAAAAATGTAGATATAACAATGAAGTATTCGTACAATTTTTTTGTGACTCAAATTTATGAAATATTAAGCAAACCTTTGAAAACCCAGCTAAAAGTGGGGGTACTTACTGAGTAGAAAAGCACCGCATCCCATGTTGCAAATTTCAAGGATAAATTTGTACTGGTCTTACGTTTTTATTCTTTGTTGATTATTAGTTTTTTTGAACTGCTTTTTTCTTTTTAGAGAACAAAGAGAATAGTTATTTCACAAATAATATACCTTCTATGTGAAAGTTTTACAAATTAATCGTCTAAATTAAACATATTGTACATCTTGTTTATCTCTCCATTTAATATTGAATCAACTATGTGAACATAAATCATTGTTTCTCGAATTTGGAATGCCTTGAGGTTTTTGTGGTTTTCAATTATTTCTCCATAAATCAGGTAATTAACAGCGAAAGTATGTCTAGCTATATTAAAAGTTAAGTGCTTTTAAAATTGTTAGTTATGTATTTTAATTCTTTATTTTTTTGAAGTTGGGTTAGTTAAATCTTCAATTAGCCTTTCAAAAGTTAAGTAGGTTTGAGATAATCGAAAGCTTACTGCTATTTAGTAAATAGTAGCTTTATTATTATTTATGTATAAGTTGTAGTTTGTTACCGTTTGAGATATTCTTTTACTAGTTGTTTATGCTCTCAAACATTTTTGGTTGTAAAAAAATGTCTAAAGGAATCTTTTTTCTTTTGCCGTCTTTTAAGAGTTGTGTGTATAAAGCACGTCTTCTGTCTTTTTTAACGTAATTCTTTTTCATGGCTATCCTATATGTTAGTGTCCACTCATTTTTATTGGGAATTTTTTTTGGGGATAGGATAACGTTTGTATGGGGCTTTTTTTAAAGTATAATTTGTCGTGAAAATCTAAAAGTGAGGATTTTATATGCTTTAAAATTTAATGTTTTAATTTTTTTTATTCGTGACCTCGGCAAGGGCTGAATGTTCATTAGAGGTCTAGTAGACCTCTAATAATGAAGAGTCAGGTGGTGCGTTGGGGAATCCTGCCGAAAGGTTGGTAATGGGTATGCAGGGTTAACTAGGTTTTTCCTAAGTGAATTTTCTTTTGAAAATAGAAAGCCTCTCACTTCGTTGTTATTTTTCATACTTCTCCATTAGTAAAATAAATTTTCTGCTGTCTTCGTTTGAAAAATGCATCCTGGCGGATGTGCTTTCTGCTTATTGAAAAATCTGTAGGATTGGCTTTGCCTTTCCTGATTGAGCTCTCTCTTGAAAATAGAAAGTCCCTTACGCGTAGCGTAATTTTTTTAAGTTATTACGCTCTATCCAAAACTAAGGTTTTGCATTCGCTTTATAACATAAAAAAATCCATCCTAAAAAGGATGGACTTTCTGCTTGTTGTGACCTCGGCAAGGGCTGAATGTTCATTCGAGGTCTAGTAGACCTCAAATAATGAAGAGCCAGATGGTGCGTTGGGGAATCCTGCCGAAAGGTTGGTAATGGGTATGCAGGATTAACCAGGTTTTTCCTGACAAAGCTCTCTCTTGAAAATAGAAAGTCCCTTACGCGAAGCGTAATTTTTTTAAGTTATTACGCTCTATCCAAAACTAAGGTTTTGCATTCGCTTTATAACATAAAAAAAATCCATCCTAAAAAGGATGGACTTTCTGCTTGTTGTGACCTCGGCAAGGGCTGAATGTTCATTCGAGGTCTAGTAGACCTCTAATAATGAAGAGCCAGGTGGTGCGTTGGAGAGTCCTGCCGAAAGGTTGGTAATGGGTATGCAGGATTAACTAGGTTTTTCCTGACAAAGCTCCGCTTTGAAAATCAACAAAAGAATCTTCGTTTCACTCAAATAAAAAAGCAAGCTCTTTTATTTGAGCTTGCTTCAGATTCAACTTTTTGTTGATTTATTCGTGACCTCGGCAGGATTCAAACCTGCAACCTCTTGAGCCGTAATCAAGTGCACTATTCAGTTATGCTACGAGGCCGTAATTGCGGATGCAAATATATAAAATATTTTCAATTAATTGCAATAAAAAATGAAAAAACTCAAAGGTTTTTTGTAAGTGATTGATAGGTAGTTTTTTAATTTTTTGCTGCTTGGATTGTTCTTCTCAAGACTACCGTAAATAAAGGTCGTGGAACTAGAAATTTTACAGGGGGTTTACTTTAATTCGTTTAAAAGAAGGATGTCGTGGATAGCATAAACAAGGGGGAGGTTTAGGAAATGGCTATTTTTAATCCTAAGACGATCATGACTAAACCACTGAGTTTATTTAACCAATGCAGGTAGTAGGGGTTTTCTAAAAGCTTTTGATTAAAACTTCCGGCAAATAAGGTTAAAATAGAATACCATACGATTCCGATTATTGCATAGGTAAGTCCTAATACTAAAAATGGAGTAGGCTTGTTTAATTCATTCGGAGCGACAAATTGAGGAAAGAACGCTAAAAAGAATAATGCAATTTTCGGATTTAATACATTGGTTATACATCCGCTCCAAAAATCGTTTTTAGTACTGTGTTTTGATGTTAAGGGTACTTTTTTAGTATGGGAGGTTCGATTGTTGTACTTCGTGTAGCCCAAATGTATCAAGTAGGCCGCTCCTAAAATTTTTATACAAGTAAAGATGAAGGTAGAGGCAGCCAAAAGAGTTGATAATCCGATAGCAGTAAATAGTGTATGTGCTATGATTCCAGTGTTTATACCTAGGGTGGCATAGAGTCCCGATTTTATTCCTTGGTTAATTGATTTGTCTAAAACGAAAAAAGTATCGATTCCTGGAGTCATGATAAAGAACAAAGCGGTAATCATAAAAGTAGTCAAGTTATCTATATTCATGGTGTGGTATCATTTAGAATGGATAGAATGTTTTTGACAAAAGAACAGCTTTGTAGGCCTTTTTAAAATACATATTTTTGATAGACTAATGCTAAAATTGCATTAAATATGACAATACAACAGATACGCTATTTTTTAGTACTCAGTGAAGAACTCCATTTTTGGAATACAGCAGATAAGGTTTTTATTTCACAATCTTCCTTGAGTAGACAGATAAAAGCATTGGAAGATGAGCTGCAGATTCAGCTTTTTGAGCGAGATAAACGCAATGTGAAACTGACCAATGCAGGGAAGTTTTTTCAAGAGCATTGGTCAAATGTTTTAAAGGAGTTTGATCAGGTGCTGCAGCAAGGAAAAAAGATTGATGAGGGAAAAGCGGGGACTATTGCAATTACCTATCCTGGATCTATAGCCTATGATTTTTTACCTAGCTTTTTGGAGGTTTTACACAGTGAATTGCCAGAGTTGAAAATAGAACTCATCGAACCAACGGATGAGAGTCATGAAAAGCTACTGATAGATTTTAAAACAGACATCGCTTTGGGGAGGGAGAAGTTTGATAATGCAAATATTGAATCTCGGATATTGTATTCAGAGCCTATGTGCTTGGTGGTACCCAAAAATCATCGATTTAGTACCGGTGATTTCACAGGTATAGAGGATGAGAAGTTTATTATTTCGGGTTTACATCAAGCAACGTTTTTTGCCGCTTCCTTACGATCGTGGTTTTCGAAAAAGGGTTTTGAGCCTAAAACGGTTATTGAGTCAGACTTTGGAGGTATGATTATAAATCTGATTTCTAAAGGGCTTGGTATTTCTGTATTGCCTCTGTCGTTTAAATCCTCTCAGTTAGAGAATGTAGTTTTTATAGAACTTGAAGAAACTATTGATTTGTTTATTAGCTGGCGAAAAAAAGAGTTGAATAATACGGTGAAGAAAGTAATCGAGTTAGCTGATAAAGCCTGTGAGTTAGGAGGCTATAGAAATTCATAAATACAAGAGTTGAGTTCTGTTGATTTATTCGTGACCTCGGCAAGGGCTGAATGTTCATTAGAGGTCTAGTAGACCTCTAATAATGAAGAGCCAGACGGTGCGTTGGAGAATCCTGCCGAAAGGTTAGTAATGGGTATGCAGGATTAACTAGGTTTTTCCTGACAAAGCTCTCTTTTGAAAATAGAAAGCCTCTCACTTCGTTGTTATTTTTCTTACTACTCCATCAGTAAAATAAATTTTCTGCTGCCTTCGTTTGAAAAATGCATCCTAACGGATGAGCTTTCTGCTTATTGAAAATTCTGTCGGATTAACGTTATTTATCCTGACAAAGCTCCGCTTTGAAAATCAACAAAAGAATCTTCGTTTCACTCAAATAAAAAAGCAAGCTCTTTTATTTGAGCTTGCTTCAGATTCAACTTTTTGTTGATTTATTCGTGACCTCGGCAAGGGCTGAATGTTCATTCGAGGTCTAGTAGTCCTCTAATAATGAAGAGCCAGGTGGTGCGTTGGGGAATCCTGCCGAAAGGTTGGTAATGGGTATGCAGGATTGGCTTTGCCTTTCCTGATTGAGCTCTCTCTTGAAAATAGAAAGTCCCTTACGCATAGCGTAATTTTTTTAAGTTATTACACTCTATCCAAAACTAAGGTTTTGCATTCGTTTTATAACATAAAAAAATCCATCCTAAAAGGATGGACTTTCTGCTTGTTGTGACCTCGGCAGGATTCAAACCTGCAACCTCTTGAGCCGTAATCAAGTGCACTATTCAGTTATGCTACGAGGCCGTGCTAATTGCGGGTGCAAATATAGAACTATTTTTTAGTTTGTGAAAATTATTTTGAGATTTCTTCTCTGAAATTTTCAATGATTTCGCTAGATTTCTCAATGTCAGTATGTAACACAAGTAGCTCTACGGAGGGTCCGGTGGTGCCAAATCCTGCTAATCGTCCAGATTCTTTCTCGTCTTTCACCATGGTGGTGATATTTTGATCTTTTAATAAGTGGTTTAATCGGTTTACTAAGATTCCCGATCCAGTGAAAACTTTGATGTACTCTTCCATATTAATAGTTTTATTTTAGTGAATTCATGGTAACATAGGTCCTCCAGCCAATTAATGCTAATTGAATTTTGGTGGCCTTTGCAAGGTCAACTCTTCGTTTACTTAATGAAGGTAACATGAGCTTGTTTAGCTTTGCTAATAGGGTGAATAATTGTTTTTTCATTTTTTAATAGTTGATAAATCAAAAATAGTGAAAATCAATTAAATACTTTTTTTAGCTTTCAGGCAGGATGCTGCAAACATCCTGCCGAGTACTTGCTTTTCTTTTAGTCGTAGTTAAAACGTTGACTTTTCTTTTTTAACAATTTTTATGACTCCTCTTTTTTTGTTGATGTGTTGAGGCTTTTCCTTTTTCTTTTTCTTGCTTTTTCATAGCAGTTTATTAGTTCATAGCGGTTCTTTTTCCTTTTCTAGCTTTTTCATAGCAGTTTATAGTTCATAGCGGTTCTTTTTCCTTTTCTAGCTTTTTCATAGCAGTTTATAGTTCATAGCGGTCCTTTCTCTTCTTCTAGCTTTTTCACAGCAGTTTATTAGTTCATAGCGGTTCTTTTTCTTTTTCATAGCAGTTTATTGGTTCATAGCGGTTCTTTTTCTTTTTCATAGTAGTTTATGGGTTCATAGCGGTTCTTTTTCTAGCTTTTTCATAGCAGTTTATGGGTTCATAGCGGTTCTTTCTCTTCTTCTAGCTTTTTCATAGCAGTTTATTAGTTCATAGCGGTTCTTTTTCCTTTTCTAGCTTTTTAATAGCAGTTTATAGTTCATAGCGGTTCTTTCTCTTCTTCTAGCTTTTTCACAGCAGTTTATTAGTTCATAGCGGTTCTTTTTCTTTTTCTAACTTTTTCATAGCAGTTTAATAGTTCATAGCGGTTCTTTCTCTATTACTAGCTTTTTCATAGCAGTTTATTGGTTCATAGCGGTTCTTTCTCTTCTTCTAGCTTTTTCATAGTAGTTTATTAGTTCATAGCGGTTCTTTCTCTATTACTAGCTTTTTCATAGCAGTTTATTAGTTTATAGCGGTTCTTTCTCTTCTTCTAGTTTTTTCATAGCAGTTTATTAGTTCATAGCGGTTCTTTCTCTTTTTCCAGTAGCTTAACTTTTGTTACTTTTTCTTATCCATCATTTTCTTTGCTAGTTCAGCTCCGATTAATGATTGTAGCAAATTCCCACTGTTTCCTCCTTTACTTCCTTCTATATAGGTTGCTGGTAGTCGTAAATCCTTTAATTGCTTAGCGACTCCTACAGCTGTTTTATATTCCCATTCTGCGCGTTCTTGAGGTGTTAGTCCAGCGCTTACTAGTTTTGCGTTTTCATAGTATTGTGCGTCGGCAGCTACTTTTTTACTTTTTGCTTTAAATTGTTCAACCTCGTATTGTTTCTTTTCTTTTATTAAGTTGAACTCGGCAACCTTAGCCTCAGTTTCTGCAGCAATTGTTTGTTGAATTTGTGCTTTTTCTAATCGAGCACGTTCTTTGGCTTTTTCAGCCTCTCCCTTGGCTTTTTCTTTTTGCGCACGATAAAATTCACGTTCCGCTTGCTGTTTTTCTAACTGTGTTTGTGCTACCTCTTCCTTTTGTAACTGTAAGCGATTGTCAAATGTTTCTTCCCAATCAATTTCCGTAACTACGGCTTGAACAACAGTTAAACCATACGATTTTAGTGAGTTTCCACGTACACGAACAGGCTCGCCATCTTTCATTTTTATTCGAAATCTCTTTTGCCTCGATTCTTTATTAGGAATGGTGCGTACCACAGTACTGTCACCAATAATCTCTGGTTTCTCAGAAGCTTTGAATTCTTCCAAAACATACATTCCGTTTTCAAGCTGATCTTGGAAATACCTATCAAAATCTGCCGCTTGACCTGAAATATAGTCTTGAGCTGCCATGAGCTTACAGGTGTTTTTTATGGATTGATCAATGTTGGGAATAATACGTGAACGTATTAAGTTTTTTTCTGTTTTATTCCTGTCCGCAACCGATAAAAATTGCTTTTCATCAGAGATATCGATACTAATTACAATGGAGGTTGCAATTTCTCCTTTCACCGCATCGTTAAATTCCCATTGTCTAGCTTTGTCTACATAGGCATACCTACTTTGGTCTCCCAGTGCTCCTGATTTGTTGGGAATGACGTACTTGATTGGCATTTCAAACTGAATAGGAATGAGGCGTCCCCACATTTTTGTGTTAATCCCTTGTCTGAATACTCCTTTTTGAGTACCCCAAGGATATTGTACGGCGTAGGCTGTACCAGGTTCTGCGTAAAAGAACATGCCTGAAATAGTACTGAGGATGATTCCTAAGAGAGTTATTTGAAGGCTCTTTGCGGCGGTGAACCACTTTAAGTTTTTGTTGTCAGTGAAAATTCCCTTGAGTATGAGGGTGGCAATCCCTGCAATAATTAATAAAAATCCAATTACTGTTAGCATAGTATAGTGATGTTTAATGTTGATTAATTAAAAAAGTCTAAAATGATTGAGATGACAGACATGATAAATTCAATCAGTTTTAAAGCAATAGTGATCATTGGTTTTTGGTTGTTTTTTGGTTAATTATTTTTGGTTATTCCGGAATTGTTTTTCGAATATATGAGAAAGCAAATTCAGTGTCCAAACCTTTTGATAGGAATTAATTGAATTGGATGAATAGTTTTAGGTAAAAAAGTCGATATTGTTTGTTTTTGTAACTATGTCTCCTTGGGTTTTGTTTTAAATTGTAGTCTTAAAGTTGTTTTAGGGTGTAAAAGTGTAATGAACTAAAGGGGTGAATTTTGCCTGAATTAAAAACTAAAGGAAAATCAAGTGTCAAAAAGTAGTTTTTAGACGGTTTTGATTTTTTTTGTTTTGCTGCGAAGTGATTTTTCTTGCGATTGAAGCTCGCTGAAAAAGTCGTGTTCAGAGGTAGGACCATGAGGTATATTCTGTTCAAAATCCTATCTTCGCAAAAAAAACAAATTTTATGAGTGTTTTATATATCCTACTTGGATTAGTGTTGTTGGTTTTAGGGGGGAATTGGTTGCTGAAAGCAGCAGTTGGGCTTTCTTTAAAATTGAATATACCCAAAATAGTAATAGGAATGACAGTAGTGTCTTTTGCGACCTCTGCTCCCGAATTAATCGTCAGTGTTAAGTCGGCTTTAGATGGAGCAACGGGGTTGGCAGTAGGTAACGTTATTGGATCGAATATTGCAAATATTGCACTTGTATTAGCGGTAACTATCATTTTGTCGCCCATAGATGTGGAAAAGAGTTTTTATAAAACGGATTGGCCCGTGATGATGATTGCTTCGATTTTGTTGTACGTGTTTATCGCTTTTGATAAAACGATACAATCGTATGAAGGGGTGATTTTGTTCAGTACATTACTCGCCTTTCTCGTCTATTTATTGCGTTTTCAAAAGCAGGCTGTCGTTGATGAAATGCCTGAAGATGATGAGGACCTACCTTTGTTTAAAATAGCTTTGTTTTTAATTATTGGAGGACTTGGACTTTGGGGAGGATCTGAATTATTGATTGACGGAGCCAAAACACTTGCTAAAAGTATGGGGGTAAGTGATGCTGTTATTGGAGTAACCGTCGTTTCTGTCGGAACTAGTATTCCTGAATTAGCAGCTTCGATTATTGCCGTAATGAAAAAAGAAAAAGCCATTTCATTGGGGAATCTTATCGGTTCTAATGTATTTAATATTTTAGCAGTGCTGGGAATTACAGCCATGATTACGCCTGTAGAAGTGAAGGCAGATGCAGTAACCTTAATTACAAAAGATATTTTTTGGATGTTGGCAATCTCCTTTGTCATTTTGCCATTGGTGTTTATACCGAAAGGAATGCGTTTAGGGTGGCGAGATGGTGTTTTACTACTTGCAGCTTATGTGTTCTTTGTTTACCAAACTATCGCATAAAAAAATCCTCTGAATTTCTTCAGAGGATTTTTTTTGAGGATTAAAGAGTATTAAATATTAGCACTCTTTACTGTTTCGATAATCCTACCAGCTACCTTGTACGGATCAGCGTTAGAAGCAGGTCTTCTGTCTTCTAACCAACCTTTCCATCCTTGCTCCACTGTAATAATTGGAATACGGATAGAAGCCCCACGGTCAGATATTCCATAACTAAAGTCGTTGATAGAAGCTGTTTCGTGTAGTCCGGTTAATCGTTGGTCGTTAAACTCACCGTAAACGTCGATGTGTTCTTTTGCTACTGGGCGGAAAGCCTCACAAACTTTTTCGTAAGTTTCCTTACTACCGCAAGTTCGTAATAAAGTGTTTGAGAAGTTTGCATGCATCCCTGAACCATTCCAGTCTCCTTTTACTGGTTTTGGGTGGTACTCAATGTAGTAACCGTACTTTTCCGTTAAACGGTCTAATAAGTAACGAGCTACCCAAATTTCATCTCCTGCCTTCTTTGCACCTTTAGCAAACAATTGAAATTCCCATTGTCCTGAAGCTACTTCTTGGTTGATTCCCTCAAAAGTTAAACCAGCCTCGATACACAAGTCAGCGTGCTCTTCTACGAAATCTCTTCCGTGAGTATTTCTACCTCCTACAGAACAGTAGTACAAACCTTGTGGTCCAGGATATCCTCCGATAGGGAAGCCTAAAGGAAGTTGAGTGTGTGTGTCCATGATGAAGTATTCTTGCTCAAATCCGAACCAGAAATCATTGTCATCATCGTCAATAGTTGCGCGTGCATTGGTAGGATGTGCCGTACCATCTGCATTTAAAACTTCAGTCATTACTAAAAAACCGTCTTTACGAGCAGGATCTGGATAAATAGCAACAGGTTTTAATAAACAGTCAGAATCTCCACCTTCTGCTTGCTTCGTTGATGAACCATCAAACGACCATACAGGGCAGTCTTCCAATTTCCCACTAAAGTCTTCTACTACTTTAGTTTTACTTCTCATGTTTTGAGTTGGATAGTAACCGTCTAACCAAATGTACTCTAATTTAGATCTTGTCATGAATTTTATTTTTTAATAATAAGCTATTGTTGTTGTGTTGTGTTGTTGATGCAAAAATGATTATTTTTTTAAATACCCCCAAATTTTTGTGGGGTTATTTTTATAAAAACACTTTTTTGGTTGATTACCCCTCTTTTTTTTGGGGGTGTTGCTAGTTATTTGTTATTTTTGACTGAAATTAAACTCCTTATATATATGTCAGCAGTTCGTTTTGGGGCTTTACAGGAAACTTTGAATAGAAAACCCATTGCAATTATCGAAGAGAAGAGAAGGTCAGCACTTTTTGCTGAAAATGTGTTCGATGAACGAGCCATGTTACAATACATGAGTAAAGAGGCTTATCAAAGTGTTCGTGATGCTATTGAGTTCGGAACGAAAATAGATAGGCGAATTGCTGATCAAATTGCCTTGGGGATGAAAGAATGGGCAGTGTCAAAAGGAGCAACGCACTATACGCATTGGTTTCAACCGTTGACCGGAGCAACCGCCGAAAAACACGATGCCTTTTTTGATACCTTATATAGTGGTGGCGCTATGGAGCGTTTTGACGGTAGTCAATTAGTACAACAAGAGCCAGATGCTTCTTCATTCCCGAATGGGGGAATTCGCAATACTTTTGAAGCACGTGGATATACTGCTTGGGATCCGACATCTCCAGCGTTTCTCTATGGAACCACCCTCTGTATTCCTACAGTATTTGTTGCCTATACAGGGGAGGCTTTGGATAATAAGGCCCCTTTGTTACGCGCTTTGCAGGCTGTTGATGAGGCGGCAACGGCCGTGTGTAAATACTTTGATAAAAATGTAACAAAGGTAAGTGCTACCCTCGGTTGGGAGCAGGAGTATTTTTTAATCGATAAGGCTTTAGCGGCATCACGTCCGGATATCATGTTGACCGGACGTACTTTGTTGGGGCATTCTTCCGCAAAAGGTCAGCAGTTAGACGATCACTATTTTGGGAGCATTCCCTCGCGAGTAATGAATTTTATGCGAGACCTCGAACAAGAGTGTATGTTGCTGGGAATTCCTGTAAAAACTAGGCATAATGAGGTGGCACCCAACCAATTTGAGTTAGCACCCATTTTTGAAGAGGCCAATTTAGCCGTCGATCACAATTCTTTGTTGATGGATTTGATGGAAAAGGTGTCGCAACGTCATCATTTTAAGGTGTTATTTCACGAAAAGCCATTTGCTGGTATCAACGGATCTGGAAAACACAATAATTGGGGCTTGTCTACAAATACAGGGGTTAATTTATTGAGTCCAGGGAAAACTCCCATGAAGAATTTGCAGTTTTTGACCTTCTTTGTGAATACGATTAAGGCGGTACACGATTATGAAGAGCTTATTCGTGCTTCTATCGCTAGTGCGAGTAATGACCACCGTTTAGGGGCCAATGAAGCACCGCCAGCAATTATGTCTGTATTTATTGGAACCCAATTGTCAGAGGTGTTAGACGAGTTGGAAAATGTAACGAAAGGAAAGTTATCACCTCAAGAAAAGACAGACCTTAAACTGAATATCGTTGGGAAAATTCCGGAGATTTTATTAGATAATACAGACAGAAATAGAACCTCTCCCTTTGCTTTTACCGGAAATAAGTTTGAACTGCGAGCCGTGGGGTCCTGGTCTAATTGTGCTGGGCCAATGACAGTATTGAATACCATCATCGCAAAGCAATTAAAAGAGTTTAAAATCGCAGTTGACGGTCTTGTAGAGTCTAAGAGCTTAAAAAAGGATGAGGCCGTTTTTAATGTACTTCGTGAGTACATTAAAGCATCTAAAAAAATTAGATTCGAAGGAGACGGTTATGGGGAAGCTTGGGAAAAGGAGGCCAAAAAACGTGGACTGAGTAATAATAAGACCACTCCAGAGGCGCTAAAAGCTAAAGTTTCCAAGAAGTCGATTGCCTTATTCGAAGAAATGAAGGTGATGAATCAAGTAGAGGTAGAAGCGCGTCATGAAATTGAGTTGGAGGAGTACGTGAAGCGCATCCAAATAGAAAGTAGGGTGTTAGCAGATGTGGCTAGAAATCACGTAATACCCATCGCAATTCAGTACCAGAATACCTTGATAACGAATGTTAAAGGACTCAAAGAAATTTTTGAGGAGCATTACGAAACCTATGCTAGTGAGCAAATCAAGTTGATTAAGAAAATTTCCAGCCATATTGCGGAAATGAATTCAAAAATTGAATTGATGACCGAAGAGCGCAAGAGTGCCAATAAACTTAAAGGACAAAAAAATGCAGATGCGTATTGTTATAAGGTGCGTCCTTACTTTGAGGAAATACGCTATCATGCTGATAAATTAGAGTTATTGGTTGATGACAACCTATGGCCTTTAACTAAATACAGAGAATTATTATTTACTAGATAACTTATGAATACAGTACTTACACTTGTTAGAACAACAGCGACAGATCGAGATTTTATGGAATTGGTAGAAAAGTTAAATGCGTATTTGACTACCATCAACGGCAAGGAAGATGCATTTTTCCAGCAGCATAATACACTCGACGCTATTCAACATGTGGTACTGTGTTACAGTGATGATGAAGTGGTGGGCTGTGGAGCTTTTAAAGTCCTGAACAAAGAGACCATCGAAATTAAAAGGATGTATGTTGAGCGAGAACATCGCGGCCAGAATATCGGGACCTATATCTTGAAAGAATTAGAAAAATGGGCTCGAGAACTTCGCTTCGAACACATTATTTTGGAAACGAGTAAAACCATGGCTTCTGCGGTAAATTTGTATCGAAAAAATGAGTATGGGATTATCCCTAACTACGAGCCTTATAAGGAGGTGATGAGTAGTATTTGTTTTAAAAAAGATATAGGCTTGCAAATTCTCAGCTAATAACAAAACAAAAATGCCTACTCCTTTCGGAGTAGGCTCGCAAGATTTTGTGTAAGCTTATGTTTTCCCCTTAAGTATAAGCTGTCATAAAAGTACTATTTCGTTTTTGTTGAACACTAAGGAAAAACACCCTAAAAAGTCTGTGTTTTTCTTGTAAGTGGTTAAATAGTAGTTGTTTGTGGTGTTTGTTGGAGCTTTGCTTACCATGGGGTTTAGATCGTATTAGACCACTGATTTTCTGTATAATATTCATGCTATGCTTTGATAGTTTGCCCTTTTTAAAGTAATTTCGCAAACAACATAACAACAACACAACGAATGAGTCAAGAAGTTTCAAAGCGCTACGCCCAACGCGGGGTGTCAGCTGCTAAAGAAGATGTACACAACGCAATCAAAAATATAGACAAAGGGCTATTCCCAAAGGCCTTTTGTAAAATTGTACCCGACTATTTAACAGGGGATGATGATTATTGCTTAATCATGCATGCCGACGGCGCAGGAACTAAAAGTTCTCTGGCGTATATGTATTGGAAAGAAACAGGTGATCTATCTGTTTGGAAAGGAATTGCGCAAGATGCCTTAATTATGAATATTGACGATTTGCTGTGTGTAGGTGCAACAGATCAGATTATGTTGTCATCGACCATCGGGCGTAATAAAAATTTAATTCCTGGTGAGGTGATTGCAGCCATTATTAATGGAACGGAAGAATTGATCGCTGAATTGAAAGAGTTCGGTGTAACCATTCATTCTACTGGAGGTGAAACGGCAGATGTCGGTGATCTCGTACGTACCATAATTGTCGATTCGACGGTGACTGCGAGAATGAAGCGTGACGCAGTTATCGATAACGCAAATATTCAAGCAGGTGATGTGATTGTAGGTTTGGAATCTTTCGGACAAGCCACTTACGAGAAAATGTATAATGGTGGTATGGGAAGTAATGGATTGACTTCTGCACGTCACGATGTTTTTCACAAATACTTGGCTGAAAAGTATCCGGAAAGTTTTGATGCTTCCGTACCTTCAGAATTAGTGTATTCAGGAAATACGAAGTTAACGGATGCAGTTGATAATGCGCCGATCGATGCTGGTAAATTGGTATTGTCTCCAACGAGAACCTATGCTCCAATTATCAAGGAGATTCTTTCGAAGTACGGATCTGATGATATTCACGGAATGGTACACTGTTCAGGAGGTGCACAAACGAAGATTTTACATTTTGTCAACGAGTTTCACATTGTAAAAGATAATATGTTTGAGGTTCCGCCATTATTCCAATTAATACAAGAGCAGTCTAAAACGGATTGGAAAGAAATGTATCAGGTATTTAATTGCGGACATCGAATGGAGTTGTATGTAAAGCCCGAAGTCGCTAAAGAACTCATCGCTATTTCAGAGTCTTTTAATGTGGCTGCCAAAATAATTGGTAGAGTAGAGGCTTCTGCAGAGAAAAAACTAACGATTATTAGTGAGTACGGAACTTTTGAGTACCAATAGACGAACTAAGATATAAGGTATAAAACTCCTAAATCACTGTGATTTAGGAGTTTTTTTTATGTTTACAGGAGAAATCTGGAATTAAAATAGGGGTTTTAACTGCTTGTTTTTTAGTGGTTTGCTTAGTTGTTGGGCTGTTGGTTCACAGTAATTTAGCATCACTAACCAATCAAATCAAAGATTATGAAAAAACAAGTATTTTTAGTTTGGATAGCCTTGTGTTCTTTTGGAGCATTACAGGCACAAATATCTTTAGAAGAGGCTTTTAAGCTCCTTCAGGAAAAAGAACTCATTACCAATGAGTATGAACAGTGGGTTTATGCTGCTGAACGACCTCTCAAACAAGGAGAGGAAATCAAAGCATTCAATCAGGTCGTACGCGGGCCTAAGCAAGCTTCCTGGTTTTTCTTCTTAGACGACAATCCGTATGCCAATTGGCAACATCCCTGTCGTTATGTGTTTGTCGGTGTAGAAACAGGAGAGTTACAACTCGTAAAAGGAAGTACACCTCCCGATTGGATACACGAAATGAAGGTCCTTCGCAAAAAGACAAAAACCCCTGAACGCGTGTTGAAATTTATCAAGGAAAACAACATCGCCTGTGGTACCGCATCTAATAAGTACGCAGTGATTATCAGTGGTGGATGGAGTCAAGGAGCAAACCACATACGCTATTGGAATGACTGTTCTTTTGTGTATAGTACGCTTATTAATAAGTACGGATATGACGAGAATAACATATTCGTATTAATGTCAGACGGTTTGAATACGGCTGTAGATATTTCCAATGGAACAAATTCTAACCCCGATTTAGATGGTGATGGAGATAATGATATTCAGTTTTCAGCAACGCATGCAAATATTACTTCTGTGTTTAATACTTTGGGGGCTACTCTAAATGACGAAGATGAATTGTTCATTTTTACTACGGATCACGGTGGTGTTGACAATGCAGGAAGTTCTGCTTGGGATACCTTGTTGTATTTATGGGGAGAAACGATTACAGACGATGAGTTTGCCGTAGAGGTCGACAAGGTGAATGCAGGAAAAATATCTATAGTGATGGAGCAGTGTAATAGTGGTGGATTTATCGACGATCTTTCGGCACCGAACAGGGTAATTGCAACAGCTGCGAAACACACGGAATTGTCGTGGGCGGGACCAACCATCAATACGGACGAATTTGTGTACTATTGGACTTCTGCTGTCAACGAAGCGTTGCCAAATGGTACGGCGGTAGTGTCGGATAGTAACGGTGATACTGTTGTTTCAATGCGTGAAGCGTTTTTGTATGCAGAGACAAATGATTCGCAGAATGAAACACCTCAATACGATGAGAATCCTACAAATTTAGGAGAGCAACTTACGCTTAACGGAACGGGAGATTTGTACATCCGTGACAATGCAACACCTAATCATCCTGTAACTGATACAGGAGTAGAGCCCAATGCCTTTACTGGACCTATGTGGACCAGTCCTGATATTTGGGTACGTCAGAATATGGATAATGGAACCACCCACCAAAATCCAGAATACAAAAATACCAGTCCTAACGGTGTGTATATCCGTGTAAAAAACAGAGGTTGTGCTCCAATTACGGATGCTAAAATACGTTTGTATTATTCAAAGGCGTCAACAGGTTTGTCTTGGCCATTACACTGGGTTAATTTTTATGATTGGGCTAATGGGAATTATATTTTACACGGTGATGAAATTACTTCGGTTCCTGTAGATATTCCCGATGTAATGCCAAATGGAGAGGTAATCGTGGAAATTCCTTGGTACCCACCAAAACCTTCAAATTTTGAATCAGACATCCACCATTTTTGTTTAGTGGCACGAGTTATTTCCCAAATAGACCCTATCGGTACAGAAGGGAGCAGTGTAAATTGGAATACCAAACAAAATAATAATATAGCTTGGAAAAATGTTTCAGTGCACGATACAAATCCGAGTAATAATATCAGTACATCGGTATTTGTTAGAAATATTCACAAGCAGGAGGCGCTGATTAATTTGAGGTTGTTTGACGGCGGATTTGCAAATAAGAAAAGAGCCTTGTTCTTAGAGCACGGAACTATTCAAATGACGATGAGTCCTGAGTTGTTTGAGCGTTGGAAAGGAAATGGGTTTGCAGAAGGTGTAGAGGTTGTTAATGAAAATACTGTGCAGTTTTTAAAGCCAGAAGCGGTATTGGGAAGAATACCTTTAAAACCGGAAGAACGATTTGAGTTGAAATTAGCTTTTAAGTTGAAGAATACCGACATGGCTAAATACCCATTTTTAGTGGATATCATTCAGGAAGGAAAAGAAGGGTTCGAAGGAGGTGAGCGATTTGCACTGACCTATGAAGAAACTAAAAAGCAAGAAACAGATGATCAAGTTCAAATCGGTCAAGGAGTGAAGGGAGTGTACCCTAATCCTGCCAGCGAGTATCTTATTGCGAATTACTATTTGTTGAAGTCAGAGTATGTTCGAGTTACGGCTCAGTCACTGTTTTCGAGAAGAAGCACGACCTTGTACAGTGGGAAATCATCAAAAGGACAGCATCAAAAGCGTTTGGGCTTGAAACACTTGGCTAAAGGACATTATATCGTGACCATTACGGCAGGTGATAGCGTTATCTCAAAACAGCGCATCGTAAAAGAATAGTGTTACCGTTTGAGTATATATGACGGGTGATCTCTGAGGAGATTGCCTGTTCTTTTAAGTGAAAAACGATCACCTTTTGGTGATCGTTTTGTCGTTTATTCCTTGTTTAAAAATTGCTTTAATTCACGGTAATTACTTATGGGAATTGCAGATTTTTCTTTTGGTAAAACCGCTGCAATTTGCGGAGGTATGGCAACTTTGGTAGCCACAGTATGTTCCACAGTTTCCAAAAATTTTACAGGATGTGCCGTTTCAAGAAAAACGCAGTAGTCTTCAGGATATTTTTGAAGGTGATCGACTGCGCCTAAATACCCCACTGCACCGTGAGGGTCACTAAGGTATTGGTGTTGGTTAAACAGTACTTTCATGGCTTCTCTTGTAGCATCGTCGCTGTACGAGTAGGATGAAAACTGCTGTTTTAAACGTTCGAAATTGTTGTCGAACAGTTTTTCAATGCGAATAAAATTACTCGGATTCCCTACATCCATGGCATTTGAAATAGTAGCAATTGATGGTTTAGGAGAATAAGTTCCGTGTTTCAAGTATTCGGTTACCGTGTTGTTGCTGTTTGCCGCCGCAACAAAATGTTTTATAGGAAGACCTAGTTTCTGTGCCATAATACCAGCACAGATATTTCCGTAGTTTCCTGACGGTACAGAGAATACGATATCTTCGTGTTGTTGGTACAGTTCTTTATAGGCAAAGAAAAAGTAAAACATCTGCGGTAGCCAACGCGCTATATTAATAGAGTTTGCAGAGGTTAAGGTCGGTTTAATGGCAGTGTCTAAAAATGCTTGTTTTACCATGTCCTGACAGTCGTCAAAAAAGCCGTCTACCTCTAGTGCTTGGATGTTTTGTCCGAGGGTTGTCAATTGCTTTTCTTGAATGTCACTGACTTTTCCGCTAGGGTATAGTATGACTACCTTGACACCTTTGACTCCTAAAAAACCGTGAGCCACAGCACCACCCGTATCACCAGAAGTAGCTACCAAAACAGTTACTTCATCTTCATTATCACGATTAAAATACCCAAGACAGCGAGCCATAAAACGTGCCCCAACGTCTTTAAAGGCCATAGTTGGACCGTGAAACAGTTCTAGGCTTGCTATAGCATTGGTAACCGGTACTACAGGGAAGTCAAAAGCCAATGTTTCTTTGATGATTTTCTGCAGTTCGTCTTTTGGAATTTCATCTCCAACAAACTGAGCAATGGCTCGGTAAGCGATTTCTTCACGACTATAATCGGCTAAATTGTCGATAAATTCTTTAGGAAGAGGACTAATGTCTTCCGGAAAATAGAGCCCTTTATCGGGGGCCAATCCTCGGATTACAGCTTCTTTAAAGCTGACCGCAGGAGCGTTTTGATGTAAACTGTAATATTTCATTGTTGTGTTGTTGTTATTCGTCTATGATTTGGACTCCTCGAGTGTTGATTTTCGAGCTGTATATTTTGTAGGCGATAGCTTTATTTGCATAGCTGGAATCGATAGCTTCGCGAACAGCTTCGGCCTTTTGCTCTCCTTCAACAAGTGCAAATATGGTTGGACCAGCACCTGAAATTCCCGCGCCTAAAGCACCCGCTTCTAAGGCAGCTGTTTTTACGTCCTCGAAATGTGGAATCAAATGTTTGCGGGCAGGTTCTACTATAATGTCTACGAGCGACTTTTGAATGAGCGAATAATCGTTCATAAACAAGCCACTTACCAGTCCGCCTACATTTGCCCACTGGGTTACGGCGTCTTTTAGTGGTACGGTTTCGGGCAATACTGCTCGAGCGTCTTTTGTTTTTACTTCTATTTGCGGATGTATGGCTACCAGGCGTAGACTTTCTGGTACGGGGAGTCGAACAATATCAAGGGGGCTGTAACTGCGAATTAAAACAAATCCACCGTACAGGGCAGCCGCGACATTATCGGCAATAGGACTCCCACATGCTGCTTGTTCCCCAAGCCTTGCGAATTCTGTAAGTTCGAGAATTGAAAAGGGTGCTTCCAAAAGTTGGTTGACACCGTAAGCAGCACCCGCAGAGCTGGCAGCACTGCTACCGAGACCACTACCTGGAGTGAAGCCTTTATCGATGCTCATCCGAATCCCAAAAGTAGCTTTAGCGGCTTTTAACATTGCGAGCGCTACTACGCCAGCAGCATTTTCTGTCGCTGCAAGAGGAAGGTTTTCGGCACCGGTAATTTCAGTAATTTCAACGCCCAAAGTCTCCGTTTTTTCAAAATACATCGTATCACCTAAATTCTCAATGGCAAAGCCCATTGAGTCAAACCCGCAGGAAACATTGGCTACGGTTGCTGGGGCAAATATTTTTATGCTATCCATGTTGTGTACCTCAATAATTAATTATTTCCTATTCGAATAACATCGGCAAAAATACCCGAAGCTGTTACGTCTGCTCCGGCTCCGGCTCCTTTAATTTGCAGGGGTTGTACCGGATAACGATCTGTGTAAAACAATACGATATTGTCACTTCCTTCCAAATTGTAAAAAGGATGATCAGGGGCTACTGCTTGCAGTCCAACCTTGGCTTTTCCTTCAGCGAACTCAGCGACGTACTTTAGCTTTTTGCCTGCCGTTTGCGCCGACTCGTACAACTTTTGAAAATCAGATTCACATGTTTGTAGGCTTTGGTAAAATGCTTCCAAGTTGCTTGCTTCTAGGGCCTCGCTCGGTAAAAAAGAATCGTTTTCAATAGCTTCTAAATCTAATTTATACCCGCTTTCTCGTGCTAGGATTAGTATTTTTCGAGCAACGTCAATACCGCTAAGGTCTATCGTTGGGTCTGGCTCAGTATATCCTTCTTCTTGTGCTTGTTTTACCACATCGTGAAAACTAGTCTCGCCATTAAAATTGTTGAATACAAAATTTAAACTACCGGAAAGCACAGCCTGAATTTTTCGAACCTTGTCACCTGATGCAATCAAGTTTTTAAGTGTGTCGATAATTGGGAGTCCAGCACCTACGTTCGTTTCAAACAAAAACGGAGCATTGTATTTTTTGGATACGCGTTTAAGGGTTTCGTAGTTCTTGAGCTCT
Organism: Tenacibaculum sp. AWR4_210; assembly: GCF_056160945.1. Lineage (NCBI taxonomy): Bacteria > Pseudomonadati > Bacteroidota > Flavobacteriia > Flavobacteriales > Flavobacteriaceae > Tenacibaculum > Tenacibaculum sp. AWR4_210. The sequence goes on along the minus strand of NZ_JBSWYF010000006.1, from coordinate 297,842 downwards.
GATGCACAGGCAATCTTGTTACAGGTTACCACTGCGATATTGTTGCGGAGGTAACTTTCGTATATTTGAGATACCGATTCGTTGGCAGTATTGTCTATAAATACGGCATTGCGTAAGTTCAGGTCTTTGGCACGTGAGAAAAAGTCGTGGATGCTCGTTTTTTCTCCTTGTGCAAGCAGCGATTCCCAAACAGATAAATCAATTCCCTCTCGATCGAAAACCATGTGTTTAGAATTGGAGATCCCGATAACTCGCAGGTTCATTTTAAACTCTTCACGGAGGTAATTTTGCTGTTGTTGAAGTTGAGCTAAAAAGCGTTTTCCAACATTTCCTACCCCGGTAACAAACAAGTTGAGTTGTTTCATTCGAGCCTCAAAAAATTGTTCATGCAAGGTGTTGAGTCCTTTTTTGGCATCTTTACTATCAATCACAGCCGAGATGTTTTTTTGAGAGGCTCCTTGTGCAATGGCCCTTATGTTGACATTGTTTTTTCCTAAAGCACTAAACATTTGCCCGCTTAATCCTTGGTGGTTTTTCATTTGGTCTCCTACTAAGGCTAAAATTGCGAGGTCAGATTCTACCGAAACTGGTTGTATTTTATGACGTTCAATCTCCACTTCAAAGGCAGTATTAATAGCGCTTTCAGCTGCGGGGGCATCTTCTTTATAGATCCCGATACATATAGAGTGCTCAGATGATGCTTGAGTGATAAGAACAACATTAATATCGTGGATGGATAAGGTTTCAAAAAGGCGTTTTGAAATGCCTGAAACACCAACCATGCCACTGCCTTCCAAGGTGAGTAGACTGATATTTTCAATGTAGCTAATTCCTTTAACGGGTTGTAGTGCATTGGTGGTTTCACTGATGAGTGTTCCGTGATGGTCCGGTTCAAAAGTATTTTTTATCCAAATAGGAATCTTCCTCTCTAAAACAGGTTGTATGGTTGGAGGGTAGATTACTTTGGCTCCAAAATGAGACAATTCCATGGCTTCTTGGTAGGAAATTTGAGGAATGGGAAATGCCTGCTTAACGATGCTTGGATTAGCGGTAAACATTCCGCTCACATCCGTCCATATCTGTAATTCTTTTGCCTGGACAGCCGCGGCATAGATCGCAGCACTGTAGTCAGACCCTCCTCTTCCTAAGGTGGTAGGAGTTCCTTGGCTAGATTTGGCTATAAAACCTGGAAGTACGGTAACTCTGTTGGGGTGCTTGTCAAAAAAAGCAACGCAATTGGCGTTGGTTTCTTTGAAATTTACCTGAGCTTTTTCAAAACCATTACTGGTAACAATGAGTTCACGACTGTCTTTATAACTCGCATCCATGGTGTTTTTAGCCACTTCAGAAATAATATACGATGATAGTAATTCACCAAATCCACTGATGGTAGCCATGGTTTTTGGAGTGACTTCCCTTAGTAAAAAACAGCCTTCTAGCAAGGTTTTTAATTGCTGGAACAGTTGCGTTACACCTCGGGTAGTTTCCGCTTTTCTGTCGGGCGCAACCAGATAGTCAACAACCTGTAAATGCAGTTGGGAAACGCGATCAAATAGGTCTAAATAATCAGGGTTTTGTGCAGTTGCTAAGCTCGCAGCTGCAATTAAATTGTTGGTCGTTTTTCCAAAAGCTGAAACAACTACAGCTACTTTTTCTTCGGCTGCTACTTTTTGTACGATTTGTACAACTCTTTGGATGTTTTGGCTATTGGCTACTGAAGAACCACCAAACTTTAGAACTTTCATGATAAAAGTGTTTAAGTAAAAAATTGATTTTAAATGTGTTGTAGGTTATTTGTCTGTTTTCGAGTTATTCGAAAATACAAATAGGACGTATGATGATATGTATAAAAAGAACCCCCTAAAGGGTGATACCTGTTGTAGTAGTAATAATGGTGCCAACGAAAGTCACCCCGGTAAGGGTGATATCAATAGAGATGATATTTCTTTCGTTATGTATCATGGCGTCAAATATATAGAATTTATGAATTCATAAGCAAAAATTTTTCTTGAATTATTTTTGCGACCGGTTTATTTTGGATTTTACTCTCCAGCCAAGAGAGGATATCGAGGTATAAAAACGCTCGTTTCTCATACGGGTGGTGCTCAAAAACTTTTAGGCGGTCGTAAATTTTTCGAAACTCATTTTTTATTTGATGTGGGTATACATCGCCAAGAGCTTTAATTGACGAAATAAACTCTTTTTGTACTTCTTGAAGATTTTCCATTTTTAATAAAAAGCGATAGGTGTCTTTGAATTGTACTTCTAAATGATAGTCCAAGCCCGATTCGTAATGGGCTATGAGGCTTAATACGCGAGCAAAACACTGAAGGTCTTCTGCTACGTGCAAATTTTTTGATTTGATAATCTTGTTGAGGTAGCCAATACATTCCTTATTTTTCCCCATCCCAAAATACAAACAGGCAATTTTGTAATACATGACAACGATGTGGTGGTTGTCGAGTAGGTTTCTATAGGAATCTATTTTTTCTTCAATAATGGCCACTAAATATTCCCCTTCTTCAAAACTACCTTGCATATAGTGTTTGTGTAAGAGGTTTGCGTAATAATACTGGAAAATTAAAATTTCCGTATTGCTGTTTTTCGGAATTACCTGCTCGTGAATTTGCTGTTCAAACAGTAAAAATTCTTCTTCGAATTTCTGGTAGTGATTAATGAAAAAAAGGCTTTCTAAGAGGTAGTTGACCCCTTTTAAAAAGAAAACTGGATGTACGTTTATTTTTTTGGGATGGCACTTAAAAAGGTTTATCCATTTTTGGGCGTACTTGTAGCTCTGAAGAAAATCTTGTGTCAAAAAACTGTGCCATAAATTGGCTTTGTACAACCAGAGTTTTTCTCGAAATCCCAACAATTTAAAGTCGTATTTCGGAATTCTTGCATTGAAATAGTCATTGACCATTTTCAGTTCTTGATCATTGCGGACGTAGCCTTTTTTTAGTAGAATTCCATAGAGCTGTAGCGACAGGTTTGACAACTTGCTGGTGATTACGTTTTGCTGACTTAGCTCTTTCGCTTGGATGGTTAGTTGGTCGGCTCGTGTGTTAATACTTCTGGTGATGTATTGACTTTCGATAAGTTTTTCAAATTCAACAATTTCATAAGCCATATTCTTTTCTTCACTCTCTAAGGCCATGTTTTTGGCTTTTTCAAGGAGTTTCAAACTTTGTTTGTACAATCCTTTTTGATACAGTACGGTGGCAAAATCTAATTGTTCACGAATTTGAATGCGAATGTTTTTGTGCGATGGATTTAAACGCAAGCTCGTCAGAATTTGTTTGTAGAGATGGGCTTTTAAATTTGAAAGCTGTTGTTTGCTCACAATACCACTTTTGATAATGGCCTTTTCATCGTAGTTTTTTTGCTTTTCTAACAGCTTAAACAGGGCGAAAAATTTAGCATCTACGTTTCCCTCAAGCCGTCCTATATATAAGTTGAACTGCCTCTTTTCTGATTTAGAAAGCGACTTGATCAAAATGAATAGGGTATCGTTTTGAAGGTTGGTTGATGTAATTGTGTTTCTCATAACTTACTGGTAATCAGTATTTTGTTTTGTTTATTGTTTTGTTAACTTTCGTAAATAGCACTAGCGGATTAGGCTACTTAGAAATTCCAATATATACATTTGATTTTATAATTAAGACAAAAGATTTATAGTTATGTCAAACGATAAAGTCCAAATTTTCGATACGACCTTGCGAGATGGTGAGCAGGTTCCTGGATGCAAATTAGATACGGATCAGAAACTAATTATAGCAGAAAGGTTAGATTTATTAGGAGTGGATGTAATAGAGGCTGGGTTTCCAGTGTCCAGTCCTGGTGATTTTACTTCGGTACATGAAATTGCCAAACTGGTAAAGCATGCGACTGTTTGTGGTTTGACCAGAGCTGTTGAAAACGATATAAATGTAGCAGCTGAAGCTTTAAAAGTAGCGAAAAAACCGCGTATACATACCGGAATTGGTACGAGTGAGTCTCACATCAAATTCAAGTTTAACTCAACACAAGAGGCAGTAATTGAGCGCGCTAAGCGAGCCGTTGCCCATGCGAGAAACTTTGTAGGTGATGTCGAGTTCTATGCTGAAGATGCCGGAAGGACAGACAATGCTTTTTTGGCAAAGGTTTGTGAAGAAGTTATTAAGTCAGGAGCCACAGTTTTGAATATTCCCGATACTACGGGGTACTGTTTGCCGGAAGAGTACGGTGAAAAAATTAAGTATTTAAAAGAGCATGTAGCGGGTATTGATAAGGTTACTATTTCTTGTCATTGTCACAACGATTTAGGGTTAGCAACGGCAAACTCTATCGCAGGTGTCATTAATGGAGCAAGACAAATTGAATGTACCATTAACGGTATAGGTGAACGCGCCGGGAATACTGCCTTAGAGGAAGTTGTGATGATTTTAAAGCAACATCCGTATTTGAATCTTCAAACGGATATTGATACGACCCTATTGTACGATACCAGTATGATGGTACGCGAAAAAATGGGAATGATGGTACAAGCTAATAAGGCAATTGTCGGAGCCAATGCCTTTGCTCACAGTTCTGGAATTCACCAAGATGGAGTGATTAAGAATAGAGAAACCTATGAAATTATCAATCCAGCAGAAGTAGGAGTGACGGAAAGTGCTATCGTGTTGACGGCGCGAAGCGGTAGAGCTGCACTGGCCTACAGAGCAAAGAAAATTGGGTACGAATTGACAAAAGTACAATTAGACGCTGCTTACGGAACCTTCTTGAAGTTTGCGGACAAACAAAAAGAGGTGATCGATGATGATATCCATCGAATCATGAGTCAAGTTAATAAAATTTCAAAAATAGCAATAGCCTAATGGGGAAGACATTATTTGATAAAGTATGGGATGCACATGTGGTAGAAACCATTCCGGATGGACCGCAAATACTATACATTGATAAACACCTTATTCATGAGGTTACCAGTCCTCAGGCCTTTAACGAGTTGGAGGATCGAGGGATTCCGATTGCCCGACCTGATAAAATTGTGGCAACAGCCGATCATAATACACCAACAGTCGATCAGCATTTACCTGTAAAAGACGAGTTGTCGAGGAATCAGCTAGAGCAGTTGACAAAAAACTGTGAAAAAAATGGAATTACATTATATGGTTTAGGACATAAGTACAATGGAATCGTACATGTTATGGCTCCTGAATTAGGAATAACTCAGCCGGGAATGACCATGGTTTGTGGAGATAGTCATACTTCGACCCATGGAGCGTTCGGTACCATTGCATTTGGTATTGGAACCAGTCAGGTAGCACAGGTATTTGCAAGCCAGTGTTTACTGCTAGAAAAACCTAAGAGTTTACGAGTTCACGTGAATGGCACACTCAAAAAAGGAGTACTGCCCAAAGATGTGATACTCTATATTATTGCGCAACTCGGTACCAATTCAGGAACTGGATATTTTTGCGAATATGCCGGTAACGTTTTTGAAGAAATGTCGATGGAGGGTAGGATGACCGTGTGTAATATGAGTATTGAAATGGGGGCACGTGGAGGAATGATTGCTCCAGATCAAACTACTTTTGACTATGTCGAAGGCAAAGAGTTTGCACCAAAAGGAGCTGCGTTTAGTGAAAAAGTAGCCTATTGGAAAACCTTAAAAACAGACGATGATGCTGTTTTTGATAAGGAATATTATTTTGATGCAGCAGATATAGAACCTATGCTTACCTATGGGACCAACCCAGGAATGGGAATCAAAATCTCTGATCGAATTCCTGAGTTGAAAGATACATCTTTTGATAAGGCTTTGAATTATATGAACTTCCGAAAAGGAGAGAGTTTAGTGAATACGCCTATAAACTACGTGTTTATCGGAAGTTGTACCAACTCGAGAATTGAAGATTTTAGAGTCGCAGCCGATTATGTGAAAGGAAAGCAAAAAGCGGCCAACGTCAATGCTTGGTTAGTGCCGGGATCGCAGCAAGTGGTGGCGCAAATTAGAGAGGAAGGCCTACATGAGATTTTTGAAGAAGCTGGTTTTCAAATGCGTCAACCGGGTTGTTCCGCATGTTTGGCAATGAACGATGACAAAATTCCAGAAGGAGAATACTGCGTATCCACCTCGAATAGAAATTTTGAAGGACGTCAAGGGCAGGGAGCGAGAACCATTTTGGCAAGTCCACTTATGGCGGCAGCAACGGCCGTAGAAGGTAAAATTATTAACTTTACAAAACACCTCAATTAATGGAGAAATTTGTGAAACTTATTGACACTGCCATCCCTTTGGCAACAGAGAATATCGATACAGATCAAATTATTCCGGCTCGTTTTTTAAAGGCAACGGATAAAGATGGTTTTGGTGACAATGTATTTAGGGATTGGAGGTATACTAAAGAGGGAGATTTGAATACCAATTTTATTCTGAACAATCCCAAATACCAAGGAAGTATTTTAATTGCTGGTGATAATTTTGGTTGTGGTTCAAGCAGAGAACACGCAGCATGGGCTTTATACGGATATGGTTTTAGAGTAGTTATCAGTAGTTTCTTTGCTGATATTTTTAAAGGAAATGCCTTAAATAATGGAATTTTACCTATTCAAGTAAGTCCTGAATTTTTAGAACAACTGTTGGCTTTGATCACGGCTGATCCAACTTCAAGAATTATTGTGGATTTGGAGGAGCAATTGTTGCGTACCGTTGTTGGAAATGTAAAATTTGAAATAGATAGTTATAAAAAGACCTGTTTGTTAAACGGGTACGATGATATTGATTTTTTAGTGAGTAAGAAAAACGAAATCAAATCTTTTGAAGCAACACTTAGCTAAGGAGGATGTTAAAAAAATAGATAATGAAAGCAAATATAACTGTGATACCTGGTGACGGTATCGGACCAGAAGTTACTGCTCAAGCAAAGAAAGCATTGTTGGCAGTTGCAGATACCTTTGATCATACGTTCTTGTTTAAAGAAGCAGCAATGGGAGCCTGTGCCATCGATGCAACAGGAAACCCATTACCAGAGGAAACACTGAGTTTGTGTAGGGCTGGTGATGCCATTTTATTTGGAGCTATTGGTGATCCTAAGTACGATAATGACCCCAATGCCAAGGTGCGTCCGGAGCAGGGACTTTTAAGATTGCGTAAGGAACTTGGACTCTTTTGTAATGTTCGTCCTGTGAAGGCTTATGATGCGCTAATTGAGAATTCTCCTTTGAAAAGAGAGCGTATTGAAGGAACCGATATTAGCATTTATAGAGAATTGACAGGTGGTATTTATTTTGGGATAAAAGAACTTAGCGATGACGGAAAAATAGCCTTTGATGGATGTTCCTACACCGTAGAAGAAATTGAGCGCATTGCTCATTTAGCCTTTCAGGCAGCACAACAACGAAGAAAAAAGTTGACCTTAGTAGACAAGGCAAATGTTCTAGAGACGTCTAGGTTGTGGCGAAAAACAGTGACTGCGTTAGCAGGAAATTATCCGGATGTAGAAGTTGATTTTTTGTTTGTTGATAACGCAGCCATGCAATTAATTTTACAACCGAACCAGTTTGATGTTATTTTAACGGAAAACCTATTTGGTGATATCATTTCGGATGAGGCCAGCGTGATTGGCGGATCTATTGGTTTATTGGCTTCGGCTTCTGTTGGGAAAGAGAATGCCTTATTTGAGCCTATTCACGGTTCTTTTCCGCAAGCAAAAGGGAAAGATATCGCAAATCCATTGGCATCAATATTGTCGGCTGCCATGCTATTACAACACCTTGGCCTAGAAAAGGAGGCAGCAGTAGTGGAACGCGCTGTTGAAAAATCGATCGAGTTGGGAATAACCACGGAAGACTTAAATAAGGAAAACCCATTTTCAACAAGTAAGGTCGGGGACTTTATTGCAGATTATATCCAAAATCAAGAGGATACGGATTTAAATTTTCAGAACATCCATATGGGACAAAGTACCATTATATAAATACCCTTCTTAAGAATTAGTTTAACTACAAACAGCGTTATTTCTGAATAGCATTCGGAAATAGCGCTGTTGTATTTCGCTTTGTTTGTTAAAATATTAGTGGTCAGTGTTTTAAAATTTGTTTTTCCTGTTTAAAATTAACTTTATGTTGTAGAAATGTTAAAATATTTAAAATTTGTTGAAATCTCATAAAATTAACTTTTTATGTGTTTATAGTTTAAAAAGTTGTGATTTGTTTTCAATTTTATTGTTAAATTCGTTCGATTTTAAACCCATTCTACTAATTTAAAGCTAATATTATGAAAGCTACAAAAATGGCCCTTCTATTGGGCTTATCTGTGAGTGTCCTATTCACAGCGTGTTCAAGTGACAATGAACCAACAAATGAACCAAACGCAGCAAACCAAGCAGAAACCCCATGGGTGAAGCCAATTCCACAAAGTGTGGTAGATGCGGCTGCGAAGTTAGAATTAAACGTGAACCATATACGGTATGACAAGTTCTATTTTCCTGATGGAACGTCAGAAGAGCGTTTGTTTTTAGAGGAAGATATTACCATGACTGAAGATCAGTTAATGAAACTTGCTGAATTGCAAGATGCGAGTCCTGGACGTCAATACGCAACAAATAGCCTAGTGTCGCAAGGACGTAATATCTCTATTATCGGGTACACCGGTGGAGGTGGTTTTGGACTGTCGTCGAAAGAGCAAACAGCTCTTCGTTGGGCAGTGGATAACTACAACCGATTGAGCGGTGTATCAATTAGTTTTACTTTGACTTTCGGAACTGACTACCAGAGTAAAGATATGGTAGTTTACCACAATCCTAATCAAAATGGTGCTGGTGGTTCAGCGGGATTCCCAAGTGGAGGAAAACCTTACAAGTGGGTGCAAATTTACGGGTTGGCAAACTATACGACCAACGTAAATGAGCATGTTATTACCCATGAAATTGGTCACTCAGTAGGTTTTAGACACACAGATTGGTTTAGCCGTCAAAGCTGTGGTCAAAATGTAAACGAAGGATCAGCAGGTGTAGGAGCAAACCACGTGTCGGGTACTCCTACTGGGTACGATTCTACCTCTATAATGCTAGCTTGTTTTAGTTCAGGTGCAGATGGTGAGTTCAATACGAACGACATCAATGCATTGCGAGCAATGTATTAAAAACACAGAAATTGTAAAGAAGGAACCATCGAGTTGTACTCGATGGTTTTTTTATGTAGTCAATTGTTTCATTTTGTCGCGAATAGCGGGCAGGCATAGGTTGTCCTTGCTGCCGATGTGTTGGTGTTTTTTTGTGAGGTCAGGCGAGTAGGTGTCATTGGTGACCTGCGCACCGATACGTTGATAGGCCTCTCTGAAACTGATACCATTTGCTACCAAGGTGTTAATGCTATCTACGGTATACAAGTGTTGGTAGGGTTCCTTTTTTAGGTCCGTCGTTTTAACGTGGATATGTTGTATACTGTAGTTGAAAATTTCAAGGACACTGTGCAAGTCGTCAATAGCTTTAAAAGAATTTTCTTTTAGGAGTTGAAAGTCACGATGGTATCCGCTAGGGAGGTTGTTGGTGATTAACAGTGTTTCTGAGTACTGTGCCTGAATTTTGTTACATTTTCCTCTGATAAGTTCGAATACATCTGGGTTTTTTTTGTGAGGCATAATACTACTTCCCGTAGTGAGCTTGTCTGGAAAGCTTATAAAACCAAAATTTTGACTGGTATAAAGGCAAATATCCATGGCAAATCGCGCTAAGGTATTTGCCATGCTACCGAGAACTAAGGCTAAGGTCCTTTCGTTTTTTCCCCTCCCAAGTTGTGCGGCCACCACGTTGTATTTCAAGGTAGCAAATTGTAGTTCATCGGTGGTGAAATTCCTATCTATCGGGAAGGAACTTCCATAACCAGCGGCAGAGCCTAAGGGATTTTGATCGATTATTTTTTTGCAGGCTTCCAAGAGTATTAAATCGTCGATGAGAATTTCTGCATACGCTGAAAACCACAAACCAAAAGAAGAGGGCATGGCCACCTGTAAGTGGGTGTACCCCGGAAGCGGATGGTCTTTGAACTGCTCGGCAAGTGTGAGTAGGGTGTCGAATAGTGTTTGAGCCTGTTCCTGAAGCAGATTGAGATGTTCTTTGTAATAGAGGTGTAATGCGACGAGCACCTGATCATTACGCGAACGGGCAGTGTGAATTTTTTTTCCAGCTTCACCACAGTGTAAGATAAGTTCGTGTTCTATTTTAGAATGAATATCCTCAAATTCGTCGGTAATGACAAGTGTTCCTTCAGAGAGTTGCTGTGTTAACTTGCCTAAGCCTTGGATCAATGAGTTGAGTTCATCCGTATTAATTAAACCTACTTTAGCGAGCATTTTCGCATGTGCGGCTGAGGCCTGTAAGTCGTATTTTGCAATTGTCAGGTCAATGGTTCTGTCGTTTCCTACAGTAAACTGTTCAATTTTATCATCTATAGTGATGCCTTTTTCCCAGAGTTTCATGAGTAGAATAATTAAATTACGTTGTTTAATAATTGTATGTATTGTTCAATGCCCGCCTCGATTTCACGCAGGTAAATAAATTCGTCAGCAGTATGCGAACGCGTGCTGTCACCAGGACCTAGTTTTAATGAGGGACAGTTCAATACGGCCTGATCTGAAAGGGTCGGTGACCCATAGCTCGGCATTCCGAGTTTTTTTCCAGCGAGCACCAATTCGTGATGAGCTGGAATGGACGAGGCGTTGAGGTGTAGTCCTCTAGCAGTCATAGTACACGGAGCGTATTGTTGGAAATAGCGATCGATTTCTTCATTTTGATATCGGTCATTAACGCGAACGTCAACTACGAGGTTTACTTGTGAGGGAATGGCGTTGTGTTGCTTTCCCGCGTTTATTTGACTTACAGTAACTTTTACAGGGCCTAGTACTTCTGATTCTTTTTCGAATTGTACTTGTTGAAACCAACGCAGTACATCTACGGTTTTGTAAATGGGATTGTCGTCATTGGGATGCGCAGCATGACCTGGAGTTCCGGTCACTACAGCGTCGTATACGATTAACCCTTTTTCGGCGATGGCAAGTTTCATTTCTGTAGGTTCTCCTACGATAGCGACATCTATAGGAGGTAGGTTTTGCAGTAGGCTATTCAATCCGTTTGGTCCACTGCTTTCTTCTTCTGCCGTTCCGGCGAAAACCAAGTTGTATTTTAGGTTGGGTTGGGCGTAGAAATACGTGAAGGTTGCTAGTAATGATACCAAGCAGCCACCAGCATCGTTGCTCCCTAATCCGTAAAGCTTACCGTCTTCTCGGATTGCCTGAAAAGGATTTTTAGTATAGCCGTTGTTGGGCTTTACAGTGTCGTGATGTGAGTTTAACAGTAGTGTAGGCAAACTAGGGTTAAAGAATTTGTTCTTTGCCCAAACATTATTATTGATTCGTGTGTAAGCGATTTCGTGTGTTTTACACCAATGTTCTAATAAACTCGCTGTTGCCGATTCTTCAGATGAAAAAGAAGGGGTTTCGATGAGTTGTTCTAACAAGCCAATGGCTTTCGTAGTAAGTGTTTTTAGTGTCATAATTGAACAGTTGTATGTGGGATGTTAGAAAAAAGCATTGCTGGGATTCCAATTTTTACCGCAGTAACACCATGGGTTAAAGCCTCGAAACAGTTGTGTAGTTTAGGGATCATTCCACTAGCGATAATACCTTCTTGCTGCAGTGAGGTAAAGTCGTCCAAACAGAGTGTTTCTAGCAGGCTTCCCTCGTCGTGAAGATCCTTTAAAACACCTTTTTTTTCGAAACAGTAATAGAGCATTACGTCGAATTCAGCGCTTAAACTACTGGCAATTGCAGCTGCTACGGTGTCGGCATTTGTGTTGAGGAGTTGCCCGTTTTTGTCGTGGGTAACAGCACAAAAGACAGGAGATAACTGCTGTTCTAACAGACTTAGTATTAGTTGAGTGTTTACTTTTGTAATGTCACCTGCAAATCCGTAATCAATATCGGTTACCGGGCGTTTTTGCGCCTCGATACAATTTGCGTCTGCACCGGTGAGTCCGATAGCATTACATTGGGCTCCTTGCAAGGTAGCTACGATATGTTTGTTTAACAGTCCGGCGTATACCATGGTGGTTACTTTGAGCATTTCCTCGTCAGTGATTCTTCTCCCTTGATCCATTTTTACAGGAATGCCGAGGTTCTCCGCGAGCGTACTCGCAGTTTTACCTCCTCCATGGATTAGGATTTTTGGGGCGGCTAGTTGTGCGTACTGTTCTAAAAACTCCGTAAGCAGTTTAGGTGAATCGATGATGTGCCCTCCTATTTTTATGATTTTTAATGTTTTCATGAGTTGAGTAATAGTTCTTTAATGACTGCCTGTGCAGCGTAGGTTCTATTGTTTGCTTGTTGTATAACTAGTGACTTTTTACCGTCTAGCACAGCGTCTTCGGCAATTACATTTCTTCGTATGGGCAAGCAATGCATAAACTGTGCTTGATCAAGTTTTTGCTCAGTAAGCATCCAGGAACTGTCTTGGTGTATAACCTGTCCGTACTGGTTAAAACTGCTCCAGTTTTTTGCGTACACAAAATCCGCTCCTTGAAGTGCTGCTTCCTGATTGTAACTGATAGGCGTGTTTTTAGTTATGTTCGGATCAAGCTCATACCCTTCAGGGTGACAAATGCTAAAGTCAACCGGTTGCTGTTGCATCATCTTGATAAATGAGTTTGCTACAGAGTGCGGAAGGGCTTTAGGGTGGGGTGCCCAAGTGAGTACAACTTTAGGTGTTGATTTTGTCGACATTTCTTTAATAGTGAGCGCATCAGCTAGTGCTTGTAACGGATGAGCTGTGGCACTTTCCATATTGATAATCGGTACTGAGGCGTGTGTTTTGAATCCGTTAATGAGCTGTTCACTGAGGTCTTTTTCCTTGTCAGTAAGACTGGGGAATGCTCGAATCGCTAGAATATCACAGTACTGAGATATTACCTGAGCAGCTTCTTTTACGTGCTCAGCTTTTTCTAGGTTCATGATGCTTCCGTCTTCGAATTCAATAGACCAGGCAGTAGAAATGTTTAAAATGCTCACATGCATTCCCAGTTGTTCGGCGGCCTGTTGAGTGCTTAATCTCGTTCGTAAACTAGCGTTAAAGAACAGCATGATCAGTCTTTTGTTTTTTCCAATGGCAAGATCTTTAAACGGGTCGTTTTTTAGATTCATTGCCGACTTGATAAGTGATTTTGTAACCTCCTTATCAGGAATGTCAATGTAGTTTTTCATGGTGTTAGAGATTTTTTAATTCACTTTTTAGTTTTTGGATAAACAGGTCAATTTCTTCATGCCCAATACAATATGGAGGAAGTATTCTCAGTAGATGAGGGTTTTTTGAACTTCCTGTAAATACTTGCTGATGCTCAATTAATTGTTTCCTTAATTTGCTAATCGGAAAATCAAATTCCAATCCTAACATAAGTCCTCGTCCTTTGATGTGTTTGACCTGAGGGATGGTTTGTACCTGGGCAATGAGGTAGTCCGACATTTTTTGGACCTGTGTTAGTAGGTTTTCAGAGGCCATAATTTCGAGTACGGCTAAACTAGCGGTGCAGGCTAAATGATTCCCTCCAAAGGTGGTTCCTAAGAGTCCATAACTCGCTTTGATTTCAGGACTGATTAGGACGCCGCCAACAGGGAATCCATTTCCCATACCCTTCGCTATGGTAATGATGTCGGGCGTGATGTGGTGTTTTTCAAAGGCAAAGAAATCACCAGTTCTTCCGAAGCCCGATTGCACTTCATCTGCAATGAGTATGCTGTTGTGTTCCTTACACAGCGAGGCGAGGCGCTGATAAAAATCGCTAGTGGCTTCTTCTAAACCGCCTACTCCTTGAATGGTTTCAAAAATTACGGCACATATAGCGTGTTGATTGAAGGCTTCTTCTACTGCTGTTAGGTTGCCAAACTCGCAAAACACAACTTCTTGTTGTTGGTTTAAAGGGGCCGTAATTTTGGGATTGTCGGTTGCTGCAACTGCTGCTGAGGTTCTACCGTGAAATCCATTTTTGAAGGCGAGCACTGTTTTCTTTCCATTGTGGAACGAGGCCAGTTTTAAAGCATTCTCATTTGCTTCGGCTCCGGAATTACAAAGGAATAATTGATGTTCTTTGCAAGGAGAAAACTCCTTGAGCTTATCTGCCAATGCAACTTGCAACGGATTTTGAACGGCATTGCTGTAGAAACTAATTTTGCCGAGTTGGTCTTGTAGTTTTTGAACGTATGTAGGATGGGAATGCCCCACAGAGATAACGGCATGTCCACCGTATAAATCGAGGTATTTCAGCTCGTTTTCATCGTAGATGTAGGCTCCTTTTCCTGAAGTTGGAGTTATGTTGTATAATGGGTAAACGTCGAATAGTTTCATGTTTGTTCTTTTTTAATCGTATTAATTTTGTTGAAGGAGCTGAGCATGCCTTGAATTAGCGCTGCACTAAGTCCATTGTTTTCCATGTCGTTAAGGCCTTCTATAGTACAACCCTTTGGAGTCGTTACTTTATCGATTTCTTGCTCCGGATGATTTCCTGTGTGAATCAATAAATTTGCTGCTCCTTGACAGGTGTGCATGGCTAGCATTTGTGCTTCCTTGGCATCGAACCCGAGTTGTATGCCTGCTTGGGTGGTGGCTCTGATAAGCCGCATCCAAAAAGCGATACCGCTAGCGCAGACTACCGTAGCTGCTTGCATTTGGTGTTCAGGGATGAGTAGCGTTGTTCCGAGATGCTCAAAGATGGATGCTGCTTCCTGAATCCGTTCGTTGCCTGGTAAATTAGCGCACAGACACGTCATAGAGGTATTGACTGCAATGGCGGTGTTAGGCATGGCCCTTACAATAGCTGTTTTTGGAGGGCACAGTGCTTCTAATTGCGCTATGCTTACCCCAGTAATTGTCGATATGACAAGGTGTTTAGGACCTAAATGTTCGGCTATGTTTTGCAGTACTGGTTTTAAGTGTTGCGGTTGTACGGCAAGAATTATGATTGCTGACTGCGCAATGGCCAACGCGTTATTGGTAGTCAGGGTTACTTCAGGATAGTGTTGGAATTCATTCAATTCCTCAAGATTGCGTTTCGTGAGGTATAGTTGCTCTAGTTGTTCGTTTTTAAGCAGGCCTTTGGCTATTGATTTACCTAGGTTTCCGGCTCCGATGATGGCTGTTTTCATAATGAGTGCTGTGATTAAGTGTTAGAAATAGCTCGCTTTTAATTGCAGACCTGTCGTTTCAGGTAAGTCAAATAGTAAATTCATGTTTTGAACTGCTTGTCCTGATGCACCTTTTAAAAGATTGTCAATGGCACTAGTAATGAGTAGTGTATTGTTGTGCTTATGCAGGTGTATCAGACATTTGTTGGTGTTTACCACTTGCTTTAGGTGCACCGGTGTTGAGGTAACGTGGGTAAAAGGTGCGGAATCGTAGTAACTCTGATACAGGTGCTGCAAATTTGCTTCCGAAGCGTTGATTTCTGTATAAAGAGTGGCGTATATTCCTCTAGAAAAGTTACCTCTAAACGGCATGAAAAATAGTTGTTCAGTATTTGTGTGTTGTTGAATTTCAGGTAAATGTTGATGGGTGAAAGGTTTGTAATACGAAAAATTATTATCTCTCCAAGCGTAATGAGAGGTAGGACTCAGAGAGGTACCTGCTCCTGTTGCGCCTGTTGTCGCTTGAATGTGAACGGGTTTGGTCAGTAATTTTTCGGTGCTCAGTGGAAGTAGTGCTAGCTGGATGGCTGTAGCAAAACATCCTGGATTAGCGATGTTTTTGGCATTTTGAATGTCACTTTTTTGATATTCAGGCAGTCCGTAAACGAAATTTCCGAATTCGGAATTAGCCTGCGCAGTCAGTCTGAAATCATTGCTTAAATCAATGATTTTAGTGTGCTTAGAAAACGAGTGTTCAGCTAAGAATTTTGAGGAGTTCCCATGTCCTAGGCATAGAAAAACACAATCCACATTAGCTTGAATAGCACTGCTGAATTTTAGGGAGCAGTCTCCTGTTAAATCCTGGTGAATATCACTGATGGCGTTGCCTGCGTTCGAGGTGCTGTATACGAAGCTCAGATGAGCTTTTGGATGGTTGATAAGGATTCTTATGAGTTCTCCTGCTGTATAGCCAGCTCCTCCGATAATACCTACTTCAATCATGATTTTTATTGTTTAACCTGTTGGTGTATTTTGTGTTGATTTGCATTTATTTTGATGAAGCCTTTAGCTTCTTCGGCAGTCCACAAAGTGTTCATTTCTCCGTAGATTCCGTATTTTGAATTCATAAGGTCGAACGGTGATGAAATACCGTTAACGGTGAATCTGTAAGGGTGTAATTCTAAATATACCTCCCCGGTGACGCGTTGCTGACTGTGGGTTAGAAAGGCTTCCAAATCTCTCATTACTGGATCCAAATAATCACCTTCGTGCAGGTGCATTCCGTAGTAATTGGCCAGTTGATCTTTGTGTTGTAATTGCCATTTGCTGAGCACGTGTTTTTCGAGTTGATGGTGAGCTCTGATAATGAGCACTGCTGCAGGAGCTTCGAATCCAACCCTTCCTTTTAACCCGACGATGGTGTCGCCCACATGAATATCTCTACCAATTCCGTAACTAAGTGCTAAGGAATTGAGCTTTTTAATGTTGTCAATGCTATTCCCACGAACCTGATCAATAGCACTGAGTTCTCCGTTTTCAAAGCTCAGCGTAACGGTTGTTTTTTTGTGCGCGTAGCTGACTGGGGTATAGGCTTCTTCTGGCAAAGGATCACGGGAGTTCAGTGTTTCTTTACCACCAATACTCGTGCCCCAAAGTCCTTTGTTTATTGAATACTGAGCCTTGTTCCATGAGAGGTGAATCCCTTGTTTTTTTAGATAGTTAATCTCTTCTTGTCTCGTGAGTTGGAGGTCTCTAATTGGGGTGATGATAGTCAATTCTGGGGCTAAGGTTTGAAAGATCATGTCAAACCTAACTTGATCATTACCCGCTCCAGTACTTCCGTGAGCAAGATGACTTGCACCTATTTTTTTTGCGAAATTTGCAATTGCTATCGCCTGTACGATACGTTCGCTACTTACGGATAGTGGATAGCAATTGTTTTTGAGTACATTCCCGAATATCAAATACTTAATTACCTGTTGGTAATAGTCTTCAGTGGCTTCGATAGTGGTATAGCTTTTCACTCCTAATTGTTTAGCTGTTTTTTCATTGTGTGCCAGTTCTTGAGCGTCAAAACCACCAGTGTTAACGCAAACAGCATGTACTTCATACTGTTGGTTGCTGAGGTAGGCTGCGCAGTATGAGGTATCTAATCCTCCGCTATAGGCTAGTACTATTTTTTTCATGTGTTGTTTTTTTTAGTAAAATGTTTTGTTTGAGTCTCTTTAATCGTTGAAATACTTTGTCCTTGATTTTGATTTTCTTAGGGGTTTCTTTTGGGTCAAATAACATGCCTGTACACAAACACATTTTTTGTTGAGTACGTTGTAAAATGTCGTAATTGACACAAGTAGCACAGCCCTTCCAAAATTGTGGGTCTTGGGTGAGTTCAGAAAAGGTAACTGGTCTGTATCCGAGCTGGTTATTCATTTTGATAACCGCTAATCCTGTGGTAATACTGAAAATTTTAGCCTTCGGATACTTGGCTCTCGATAAGTCAAAAATGGCTTTTTTGATTTTTTTGGCCAATCCGGTGCCTCGGTAATCAGGATGAACAATAAGACCGGAATTTGCTACGTATTTGCCGTGTTGCCAACTCTCGATATAGCAAAAACCTGCGAAGTTGTTACCGTCTAAAGCAATGACAGCTTCGTTGTTAATCAGTTTTTTTGCAATGTATTCTGGTTGGCGTTTGGCAATTCCGGTACCTCTAATTTGAGCCGCTTCTTCAATGGTGGCACAAATCAATTCACTGTAGCATACATGTGAATTGTTTGCAATAACTATTTGCATACCAATGTATTTGTGTTAAAAAATATCTAATGAAATCGGGTGATGAGAGAGCAGGGCGCACCTGTGCTCTTAGGCTTCAAGTACCTTTACGGACGCGAAGGACTTGAAGGAAAAAAGGGACTCCGGGAACCTTGAAGGGTTCGCGTTGTAAAATAGGTTGTAAATGTGTGTAAGTTGATTGGAGTCAAAACAATGAATTAAAAATTATACAATACGCAGTGGGTATAGAAGGGCTTAGTGACGTCAATTACGACCGCACTAGCATACTGGGTATTACGAAGTATAATTTTTGTGTTTTCATGATGGGGCAAATCTAAAGATTAAATTTTGATATGGACAAATAATTTGTGTTATTTTTTAGCAATGATTAAAAAATAGTCCTTTTAATATATTGTATAAAAGAGGTTTAGAATATTTTTTTTAGAAATTGTTTGTTTTTTACAAAAAATATTTCAAACCTTTGTAGCACATGAGAAACCGAGTTTTAAATATTATTACTGTCATTATTATTGTCGTTGTGATTTGTTCACAAGGATAGGGAGTAAGTATTTAAAAAATAAAAATATATTGAATAGACTTCCTGAGAAATTAGGAAGTCTTTTTTTTTTTGATTAGAATGAATTTAGTAAGCAACATCGTCGTAATTATTATTTGTGTCATTATTAGCTCACCACCGAGTTGATACAGATGGTTATTACCCTATAGAAAAGCCTGTGTCAACCCGTTGATACAGGCTTTTTTTTATTGCTGACTGTCATAAAGTTTTTTAGTTAAATAGTTGATTTTTAGATTGTTGAGTTTATTAAAAACGAGATGGGAATCATTCGGTAAAGCAAAAATTAAATAAATACAAAAACCAATAAAATAATTTCGAATTAAAAAGACAACACCATGTACTACGATGAAAATACAGTGATATTTTACAATGGAGAATTTGTAAAGGCTACTGAAGCAAAGGTGAGCTTATACAGTCAAACCTTGCATTATGGCAACGGAGTTTTTGAAGGGATCAGGTCCTATGAAACTTCTGAAGGAGCTAAGATTTTCAAAGCAAAGGAGCATTATGAGCGCCTAAAGTTTGGTGCGGAAGTCATGAACATAGATTTTGACTATTCCGTGGCTCAATTAACGGAGTTAACCTATGAACTCTTAGAGCGAAATGGCTTAAAAGATGCTTATATCAGGCCCTTGGTGGTAACCGGAGAAAATATGGGAGTGTTCTCGGCAGAGGGCTCTGATCTAATTATCCAGTGTTGGCAGTGGGGTAAATTGATGGGAGAGCGTTTGTTGCGCGTAAAAACTTCTCGTTTTCAGCGTCCTAATCCCAATGCCTGCTTTGTAGAGGCAAAGGTTACTGGACATTATATCAACTCTATTTTGGCGAGTAACGAGGTGAAGCGTGCTGGTTATGATGAAGCTTTGTTGTTAGATATGAACGGTCATGTGGCCGAGTGTTCTGGAGCTAATATTTTTATGGAGAAAGACGGTTGTTTATACACTCCACCCAAAGGTCATATCATGGCAGGTATAACACGGGCAACGGTGTTGGAGTTGTGCGAAGAGCTTGGATTTGAAGTGAAGGAGCAGCACTTTACGTTAGCCGATTTGAAGAGTGCGGATAGTGCGTTTTTTACTGGGACGGCAGCTGAAGTTATTGGATTACAATCGATAGATGAATACGAGTTTCCTATGGAGTGGAAATCCTCAAAGGGAAATCAATTAATGAAATTATACAAACAAGAAGTTCTAGGGCTTCGAAAGAAACAAACGGTACTTTAGAAATGGAATTAAACAAGTTTAGTAAACGAGTTACTCAAGACGATACACAGCCCGCGGCACAGGCAATGTTGCACGCCATTGGGTTGTCAAATGAAGATTTAACCAAGCCTTTTGTCGGGATTGCTAGTACAGGTTATGAAGGAAATCCTTGCAATATGCACCTCAATGATTTAGCGAAATTAGTGAAGCAAGGTACTGAAGATGAGGATTTGGTGGGTCTGATTTTTAATACGATAGGAGTCTCTGATGGTATTTCTATGGGAACTCCTGGGATGCGATTTTCATTACCATCGCGTGATGTTATCGCTGATTCCATGGAAACGGTTGTACAGGCCATGTCCTACGACGGTCTCGTCACAGTGGTAGGCTGTGATAAAAATATGCCTGGAGCATTGATGGCAATGCTGCGATTGAACAGGCCTTCCGTATTAGTTTACGGTGGAACTATAGCCTCAGGGTGTCACGAAGGAAAAAAGCTGGATGTAGTTTCTGCTTTCGAAGCTTGGGGTGAAAAGGTAGCCGGTACCATTAACGAACAGCAATATCAATCTGTTATTGAGAAAGCTTGTCCAGGAGCGGGAGCTTGTGGCGGTATGTATACGGCAAATACGATGGCCTCAGCCATTGAAGCACTGGGGATGAGTTTGCCTTATAATTCATCAAACCCTGCAATCAGTAACGATAAAGAACAGGAGTGTGTCGCTGCGGGGAGAGCCCTGAGGGTGCTGTTGGAAAAGGATATCAAGCCTTCGGATATCGTCACTAAAAAATCATTGGAGAATGCAGTGCGTTTGGTAACTGTTATGGGAGGTTCTACCAATGCGGTATTACACTTTTTAGCGATAGCAAAAGCAGCAAATGTCGACTTTACTTTAGCTGACTTTCAACGCATTTCTGATACAACTCCATTTTTGGCAGATTTAAAACCGAGTGGACAGTACCTCATGGAAGACGTTCACAATGTAGGAGGAACGCCAGCAGTACTAAAGTACTTATTGGAGCAAGGGTTGTTGCATGGCGATTGTATGACCGTTACAGGGAAAACCCTGGCAGAGAACTTGATTGAAGTGCCGAGTTTACAAGCAGGTCAGGAGGTAATTAGACCTTTGGAGAATCCTATTAAAGAAACAGGACACTTACGCATGTTGTACGGTAATCTAGCTAGTGAAGGTTCAGTTGCCAAAATAACGGGTAAAGAGGGAGTTATTTTCAGAGGAAAAGCCAAGGTTTTTGAAGGAGAATACGAAGCAAATGACGGTATTAGAGATGGAAAAGTATCTAAGGGAGATGTGGTAGTAATTCGTTATGAAGGTCCGAAAGGAGGACCGGGAATGCCTGAGATGTTAAAACCAACAGCGGCGATAATGGGAGCGGGCTTAGGAAAAGAAGTCGCATTGATAACCGATGGTCGTTTTTCAGGTGGAACCCACGGGTTTGTCGTTGGGCATATTACCCCCGAAGCACAAGAAGGAGGAGTGATTGCGCTCGTGAAAAACGGCGACATGATTACATTGAACGCAGAGGAAAACACCATCACTTTGGAAGTCAGCGACGAAGAACTCGAACAGAGGAGGAACGATTGGCAAGCTCCACCGTTAAAAGTGAATAGGGGAGTGTTGTATAAGTATGCAAAAACAGTGGCTTCGGCTTCTCGAGGTTGTGTAACAGATGAATTTTAAAAGCAAAAAATAGCAATCAAATCTAGACTGGAAAAAACAACAGTACTATGGCTACAAAAACAAAAGAAAAAACGACAGTAATTAGCGATCAAACAACTCGAATATCGGGAGCAGAAGCTGTAATAAAATGTTTGTTGGCAGAAGGGGTGGATGTATTGTACGGATACCCGGGAGGGGCAATTATGCCTGTATATGATGAGTTTTATAAATACCAACAAGAAATTCATCACGTATTAACACGACACGAGCAAGGAGCAACCCACGCTGCGCAAGGTTATGCTCGCGTGAGTGGAAAGGTAGGGGTGGCTATTGCGACCTCAGGTCCTGGAGCAACCAATTTAATAACCGGAATAGCAGATGCGCAAATTGATTCTACTCCCATGGTTTGTATTACTGGGCAAGTAGCAGAACACTTACTCGGAACTGATGCTTTTCAGGAAACGGATATAATAGGGATTTCGACGCCGGTAACCAAGTGGAACTATCAGATAACCAAGGCGAGTGAAATCCCTGAAATAATGGCCAAAGCATTTTATATCGCAAAATCGGGACGCCCAGGACCAGTATTGATTGATATTACTAAAAATGCGCAGTTTGAAGAGTTTGACTTTGTGTATAAAAAATGTACGTCTATACGCAGTTATACTCCGAAAACGCCTGTGGTAGCCTCAGTGCTACAAGAAGCGGCAAGCCTTATCAATGCCGCCAAAAAGCCAATGGTGGTATTTGGACAAGGGGTTATTCTCGGAAATGCTGAAGAGGAGTTCAAAGCATTTATCGAAAAGAGTGGGATACCAGCTGCATGGACCATTTTAGGCCTGTCAGCATTACCCACCGCACATCCTTTGAATGTTGGAATGGTAGGAATGCATGGAAACTACGGTCCCAATAAATTAACCAACGAATGCGATGTGTTGATCGCCATAGGTATGCGTTTTGATGACAGGGTAACAGGTGACCTTAATCGCTATGCGAAACAAGCAAAGGTGATTCATTTTGAAATAGATCCCGCTGAAATAGACAAGAATGTGAAAACAGATGTTGCCGTTTTAGGAGATGCTAAAGAAAGCTTAGCGCAAATACTTCCCTTGGTAGCTGATAAATCACATCAATCGTGGTTGGAAGAATTTAAAAAGCACGATGCCTTAGAATTTGATAAGGTGATTAAAGATGTACTGTATCCCGAGAAGGAGGGATTGACCATGGGCGAAGTACTTAAGGAAATTAATCAGGCATCAAAAGGAGAAGCAGTAATTGTATCGGACGTAGGACAGCACCAAATGTTTGCTTGTCGTTATGCCGAGTTCACGAAAAGCAAAAGTAATATCACCTCAGGCGGTCTCGGAACTATGGGCTTCGCCTTACCAGCAGCCATTGGAGCAAAAATGGGGGCACCCGAGAGAGAAGTTGTTGCGATCATAGGTGACGGGGGGTATCAGATGACCATACAAGAGTTAGGAACCATCCTGCAAACAGGTGCAGCCGTGAAAATTGTGGTTTTAAATAATGAGTTTTTAGGTATGGTTAGGCAGTGGCAGCAGTTGTTTTTTGACAAGCGTTACGCTTCTACTGAAATGGTAAACCCTGACTTTGTAAGCATTGCAAAAGGTTACCACATCGATGCGAATCGCGTAACGAAAAGAGAAGAACTCTCGGCAGCAGTTCAGGAAATGATGCAGTCTCCAAAGGCGTATTTTTTGGAGGTGTGTGTTGAAAAAGAAGATAATGTATTTCCAATGATACCAACAGGATCGTCAGTATCAGATATAAGACTAGAATAATTATGAGTGCAATAGAAACCTATACCATCTCGATTTACACCGAAAATAATGTGGGATTGTTAAATAGAATATCCTCAATTTTTCAAAGAAGACACTTAAATATAGAAAGTGTTAATGTGTCAAAATCCGAAATTAAAAGCGTGTCCAGATTTACCTTGTTGGTGAAATTGACCCAAGATCAGGTGTCAAAAATTATCGGGCAAATAGAAAAGCAAGTAGAAGTAATTAAGGCTTTTTATCATCGTACTGATGAAACCATTTATCAAGAATCATGTCTTTTTAAGTTAAGTACTGATTTACTCATGGGGAACGATGAGATTCAGACGGTTATAAATAGCAGTAAATCGAAAGTTATCAATATCAATAAAGATTTTTTCGTCTTGGAAAAATCAGGTACTAAAGAGGAGGTCGAAGAACTCTATCATTTATTGGATAAACACGGAATAATGCAATTTGTACGTTCAGGTCGAATTGCCATTACCAAAGAAGAAATGAAAGTTTCTGAATTAATTAAATCATTTGAATAAAACAAACAACGAGATAATATCAGTATGGAAAATTATTTTAATCAATTGTCTCTTAGAGAGCAATTAGAGCAGCTAGGGAAATGTAGATTCATGGAATCTGAGGAGTTTGCAAACGGTATCGAAGCTTTAGCGGGTAAAAAAGTGGTGATCGTAGGTTGCGGTGCTCAAGGACTTAATCAAGGACTCAATATGAGAGATTCTGGCTTGTCAGTATCGTATGCTCTGCGTGAACAGGCAATTCAAGAGCAACGTGCGTCCTTCAAAAATGCGACGGAAAACGGTTTTGAGGTGGGAACTTTTGAAGAATTGATCCCTCAGGCAGATGTAGTGTGTAATTTGACGCCTGATAAACAGCATACCAAAGTGGTTTCAACTGTAATGCCATTGATGAAGCCAGGAGCAACCCTTTCGTATTCTCACGGATTTAATGTCGTGGAGGAGGGGATGCAAATACGTGAAGATATAACTGTAATTATGGTGGCTCCAAAATGTCCAGGAACAGAAGTTCGCGAAGAGTACAAACGCGGGTTTGGAGTGCCTACCCTAATTGCTGTACACCCAGAAAATGATCCTGAAGGAAAAGGTTTGGCTCAGGCTAAAGCCTATGCTTATGCCACAGGAGGACACAGGGCTGGGGTTTTGGAATCGTCATTTGTAGCAGAGGTGAAATCTGACTTGATGGGAGAGCAAACAATTTTATGTGGTGTATTACAAACCGGATCAATCTTGAGTTTTGATAAAATGGTTGCAGAAGGAGTGGATCCTAGTTACGCTGCGCATCTCGTACAATACGGATGGGAAGTGATTACCGAGGCGCTCAAACACGGAGGAATTACCAATATGATGGACAGATTGTCGAACCCTGCAAAGATTAAAGCCTATGAGCTAGCTGAAGAGTTAAAAGGATTGATGCGTCCACTTTTTCACAAGCATATGGACGATATCATGTCAGGGAAGTTTTCTAGAACCATGATGGACGATTGGGCTAAAAATGATGAAGATCTGTTGCGTTGGAGAGCAGAAACAGGGGAGAGTGCTTTTGAGAAAACTACGGCTTTTGAGCAAGCATTAGATGAACAAGAGTATTTTGATCATGCAACGCTATTAGTTGCTTTTGTAAAATCGGGAGTGGAACTCGCTTTTGAAACCATGACAGAAGCCGGAATCATTGAGGAGTCGGCGTATTATGAGTCACTACACGAAACACCATTAATAGCCAATACCATTGCCAGAAAGAAACTGTTTGAAATGAACAGAATTATTTCGGATACGGCAGAATACGGATGTTATTTATTTGACCACGCATGCCGCCCTCTGTTAAAGGAATTTGTAAAAAAACAAGACCTATCCGTAATCGGAAAACCGTATGCACAGTCGAATACCGTCGATAATCAGCAATTAATAGCAGTGAATGCGGCTATACGAAACCATCCTGTAGAAGAGACTGGGAAGAGTTTACGCTTGGCAATGACTGCGATGAAAACAATAAAACCAGAGGTGAAAGAGCCTGTTTTAGTATAGAAATGGAAGTAAAAACAACATTGTATTTTCCTAAATTAAATGCAGTTAAGGAGGCGGCAACTACTTTGAAAGAGGTGGTTGCCCAAACGCCTCTGCTCCAAAATTTTTCGTATTCAAAAAAATACGCTGCTGAAGTTTACTTTAAACGTGAAGATTTGCAGCAAGTACGATCGTATAAAATACGTGGTGCTTACAATAAAATTAGCAGTTTAACACCAGCAGAGCTGGAACGTGGGATTGTATGTGCTAGTGCCGGAAATCACGCCCAGGGCGTGGCTTTTGCCTGTCATAAAAAAAAGATTCAGGGCACTATTTTTATGCCCGCGCCAACACCTAAACAAAAGTTGGAACAAGTAAAGATGTTTGGTGGTGCGTATGTAGATGTTCAACTCATTGGAGATACCTTTGATGATGCGTACAAAGCATCAAAACAGTTTTGTGATACGCATCAAAAAACCTTTGTCCATCCTTTTAACGATAAAAAGATTATCGAAGGACAAGCCACTGTCGGGCTCGAGCTATTAGAGCAGCTATTAGAAGCTCCTGATTACGTCGTGGTTCCAGTAGGTGGTGGCGGACTGGCCTCAGGAGTGTCTACTATGGTTCGCTTACTGTCTCCTTCGACGAAGATAATAGGAGTAGAACCCTTAGGGGCTCCGTCTATGCAGGCAGCGTTTAAGGCTGGGCACAACCGTAAACTGGCCAGTATCGATAAATTTGTCGACGGTGCAGCAGTGCAGCAGGTGGGTGATTTAACCTATCCCATATGCCAAGAGAACCTAGACGAACTTTTGACAGTGCCTGAAGGTTTGGTGTGTCAAACAATTTTAGATATGTACAACAAAGAAGCTATTGTGGTCGAGCCTGCGGGAGCATTGACAATTGCGGCACTAGAATTCTTGAAAACGGAAATTAAGGGCAAACGAGTGGTATGTGTGGTCAGCGGAAGTAATAATGATATAGTTCGTACTGCTGAAATCAAAGAGAGAGCTTTGTTGTATCAGGGATTAAAGCATTATTTTATCATACGCTTTCCTCAGCGTGCAGGAGCGCTTAAAGAGTTTGTAAGAGATGTGTTAGGAGTGCGTGATGACATTACCTATTTCGAGTATTCCAAAAAGACAAACAGAGAAAATGGTCCTGCCGTTGTAGGGGTAGAATTGGCTTCTCCTACAGATTTAGAGCCTTTAGTTGAACGAATGAAAGCACGTAATTTTTACGGTGAATACCTTAATAACAAACCGGATTTATTTGAATTTTTGGTATAAACCCTTCATAAAAAAGTCGCTATTGCGCAGTTTGTTTTTCTTTAATAAAAAAACCCGAACAACTTGTTCGGGTTTTTATGGTGGTGCCTCCAGGAATCGAACCAGGGACACAAGGATTTTCAGTCCTTTGCTCTACCAACTGAGCTAAGGCACCATTGTTGGTTTGCTTAAGTCTTGCAGCTTTTGGAATAAAACTCGCAACCGAGATTGCGAGCTTTATTTGTGGTGCCTCCAGGAATCGAACCAGGGACACAAGGATTTTCAGTCCTTTGCTCTACCAACTGAGCTAAGGCACCAGTCTGCTGCTTTCGCTAAGCGGATGCAAATATACAACCCTTTTTCAATCTGCCAAAATTTTTGATTAAAAATTTTTGTGTTGTACCTTTGGGTTTTCATAAAAAAGAGACATGTTTTTAATATTGGATATCGGAAATACGAGAGCTAAGTTAGCTGTTTTTGAGGAGGGTAGCTTGAAGCGTTTAGAGGTGGTTTTGACCCCGAAAATTTTTGAAAAAATTTTTGATTTTTTTTCTGAATTCAACATCACACATAGCATTGTTTCGTCTGTAGCCGGATTTTCGGCAGATGAAGTTGCTCGACTTAAGGAACTGTTGAACCCCATTTTTTTGGATGCTGAAACACCAGTGCCATTTCATAATGCCTATGGAACTCCAAAAACTTTAGGAGTAGATAGAATAGCACTTGCCGCTGCAGCCGTGCAGCAGTATCCGGGTAAGAATGTATTGGTTATCGATGCCGGTACCTGTATTACTTATGATTTTATAGATGCTAATAAGAACTATTTAGGTGGGGCTATTGCTCCTGGTATTCGTATGAGGTACAGGTCATTATCGGAGTTTACGGCCAAGTTGCCTTTGTTGGAAACCTGTGCTCCGGATGATTTTATAGGTACAGATACGGCCACTTCTATGCATGTCGGAGTGGTAAATGGAGTATATAATGAAATAAAAGGTCTTGTTAATCAATATAAAGCACGCTATCAACATTTAACAGTTGTTTTAACAGGGGGAGACACAAAATTCTTGTCAGAACAATTTAAAAATGGCATATTTGCCCATCCGAATTTTGTTTTGGAGGGATTACACACTATTTTGATATTTAATATAGCGAATGATTAAGAGGTTATTACTAGGAATATTCGTACTTATAAGTACAGCAATTGTAGCACAGAGAAACAGCGCATCTCCTTATTCTTATTTTGGAATTGGTGAGAACTTTGATCCGTTAACAGTGGAACAATCTTCTATGGGAGGAATTGGTGCTGCGATGAAAGATAGCTATCATTTAAATTTTACGAACCCGGCAGCCATGGCTGATTTGAGGTTTGCAAACTACGCCATTGGTGGAAGTCTTACTTTTTTGAACTTAAAAGAAGGCGCGAACAGTCAATCAGGTAACTCTACGAGTTTACGATACATTGCATTGGGTTTCCCAGTAGGGAAAAAAGCGGGGTTTTCTGCAGGAATACAACCGTTCTCTTCCGTGGGATATGCCTTGATGAATAGAGTCTACACTGGATCAGATTTAACAGAGATTACGCGTTTTACCGGATCGGGAGGAACGAACAGATTGTACGCGAGTTTTGGTATGTATGTGTTTGACGGTTTATCATTAGGTGCAGAGGCGAGTTTTATTTTCGGAACGATTGAAAATAGTATCTTAAATCAGAGAAGTCAGGTAAGTTTGGCAACAAAGTACCATGAAAGATTGTCAATTCGAGGAGGACAATTTAAATTTGGGGCTCAGTATAAGACGGATTTGAAGAACAAACTTCAATTGTCTACTGGGGCAGCCATAACGTTACAAAGTGATTTGTCTGCTAAAGGAAATGAGCGTTTGTACTCATTGACGTTCAATACCTCTGGGGCAGAGGCGATACGTGATGAATTGTACAACATAAAGAAAGAAGGAACCTTGAGCATGCCAGTAAAAACTGTTTTTGGTGTAGGTTTAGGAAAGGAAAACAAATGGTACGTTGGAATTAACCAAGAATTTAAAGAAGCGGTAAACGTTACGAATGGTTTGAATAATTCGAATAGCTTCCAGTACGAAAGTGGGAACAAATTTGCGATTGGAGGATACTATATTCCAAAGATGAACTCAATTCAAAGCTACTGGGATCGCGTGACCTATAGAGCAGGTCTTCGCTTCGAAAAGATTGGTATTAAGGCAGATGGAACCGGAACTGGGCAAAATTTAACATCAATAAATGATTTTGGCATAAATATTGGAGTTGGATTACCATTGCCAA
Source organism: Tenacibaculum sp. AWR4_210 (assembly GCF_056160945.1). NCBI lineage: Bacteria > Pseudomonadati > Bacteroidota > Flavobacteriia > Flavobacteriales > Flavobacteriaceae > Tenacibaculum > Tenacibaculum sp. AWR4_210. Next base: position 269,077 of record NZ_JBSWYF010000006.1, on the reverse strand, counting down.
AACAAATATCTAATGTAAATTTAGGATTTGAATACGGACAGAGGGGAACACTTACGAATAGTTTAATTAAAGAGAACTACTTTAATGTGAAGTTGAGTTTGTCTTTAAATAGTAATAAGTGGTTTGTCAAGAGAAAAATAGATTAATAAAAAACTGATACATGATGAAAAAAATTACGAATTTACTTACAGGAGTATTTTTGTTTGTAGCCGTAAATGGGGTTAAAGCGCAGGCAAGCGAAGAGTGTAATATCAAGTACAACCTGTTTAAAGGAAATGCACTTACAAAAAAGTATGATGCTGCCAGACCGGATTTAGATTACTTGCTAGCTAACTGTCCTAAGTTATCAGTAAATATCTATAAATACGGGGCAAAGATTGCTAAAAAGACGAAAGATGCTGTTTTAGCAAAGAAAATTTATGAAGGACGTTTAACCTATTTCCCAAATAAGGGAGCTGCTAAAGCGCACAGTGAGTACGCAACGTTCTTAATAGCAAATAAATTAGGTTCAGACGCTGAGATTTTTACAATTTTAGAAAAAGCCTATGCTATTTCTCCTAAGGAGATGAGTGTTAAAAACATTTTTAGATACTTTAAAGCGATCGTAGCGAAGTACAAAGACACAGATCCACAAAAAGTATTTGACACCTATGATGACGTAATGGAGTCTGTAGGAGAAAAATTAGATGACTACAACCAGAAAATTGCCAAGTTACAGGCGAAGGAAGAAGCAGGAACCTTAGATGCTAAAGAAGCAAAGCGCTTAAAAGCATATACAGTAAACTCTACTTCTCTAGGACTAGTAGAAGGAGGATTGGATGCTGAATTAGCTGAAATCGCAACTTGTGAGCGTTTGGTAATGGTGTATTCAAAAGAATACGATGCAAAGAAAACCGATGGAGTTTGGTTAAAAAGAGCGGTTTCGAGAATGTTTAACAAAGAATGTCAAGGAGATCCTTTGTTCGAGAAATTAGCTAAATCATATGCTGATGTAACTCAATCAGCTGATGCATTTAACTTTGTTGCTGCGGTATTAGCTAAAAACGGAGATAACAAAGGTGCTGCTCAAATGAGAAAGAAAGCCTTTGATTTAGAAACAGATCCGTTGAAAAAAGCGAAGCTTAAATTAAGAGAAGCTCAAGGAGCTTCAGGAAGCAGAGCACGTGCATTGGCATTGGAAGCATTGAAGTACAACCCTAATTTAGGTAAAGCGTATTTATACATTGCTAGCTTGTATCAAAAGAGTGCAAACTCTTGTGGTAGCGATGAGTTCGAAAAGAGAATGGTATATGTAGCAGCCCTAAACAAAGCGATGAAAGCGAAACGCGTTGATCCAGGGTGTGGTGCAGGTAGATACATTAAGAGTTATAGAAAGTTTGTTCCTTCTAAGAAGTTAATATTCCAAAAAGGAGTAGCTCCAGGATCATCTCATAAAATTGGATGTTGGATTGGAGAAACGGTAAAAGTACCTGTTAACTAATGACTGTTAGACAACATAATATATTCACGAGCATTGCCATCATTTTGTTGATGGCAATGCTTTTTTCTTGTACCAATTCAAAAAAAGAAGTACAAGACTTTTTAAAAGATAAGAATTTGCCAATTGCGATTGGTAAAGATATTTATCACGTCTATAAAGATTCAGGGCAAATAACCTCTAGGTTAATTACTCCTGTATTGTATGATTTTAGTAATAGAGAACAGCATCCGTACAACGAGTTTCCTAAGGGAATTAAGATAGTAACCTATGAAAATGACGGAAAAGACTCTACCACCATTACAGGGAATTACGCGCTGACCTATAATAAAACCAGAATCTCAGAAATCCGAGATAATGTGGTGATTATCAACCATACGGAAAAATCAAGACTCGAGACCAACCAGTTGTTTTGGGATCAAACCCAACACTATTTTTTTACGGAAGACGGTTTCCGTTTGACCAACCCGACGGATACGATTAATGGATATGGTTTTGAATCTCGTCAAGATTTGTCTAAATTTATCGCCAAGGATATAACGGGTAAAATTTTAACTAAAGAAGAAGATTTATAATGCAAAGCATTTGGAAGTTTTTACAATACGGATACCTGGTAGTGGGAATCATTTTTTTAGTAGAAGGTATTATTGCACTGTCTACTGATGTTACCAGAGCGATGATTATGTTTGGATTATCGGCCTTTATCGTTGTGATATTTTTGTTCAAGCGTCGCTTTAGAAGAAAAATAGAAGCTCGAAATAAACAGCAATAACGATTTTGATTTTATGAGCGTAAATATTGTAATTATTGTAGTGTCTATATTGTTTTCCGCCTTTTTTTCAGGGATGGAAATCGCCTTTGTATCCGCCAATAAATTGCATATTGAGCTCGAAAAGAAACGCGAAGGCCTGTTTGCAAAAATTCTCGCAAAACTCACACGGCGTTCCTCAAAATTTATCGCCACCATGCTTGTCGGTAATAACGTTGCCCTCGTAATTTACAGTTATTTTATGGGCGATTTGTTGATGACTTGGTTTCAGTCGTTTCTACCCTCGCAATACACGCTGTTAAACTACCTGCTTAAAGATTTAAACTTACTGACACAAACCTTGATCTCTACCTTATTGATTTTGGTTACTGCAGAGTTTTTACCAAAGGCAATATTCAGGATTTATGCGAATGAAATGCTGCGTTTTTTCGCAATTCCAGCCTATGTGTTTTATTGGGTTTTTTATTTGGTGACTTGGATCATTACAAAAATTTCTGACTTTTGTTTGAAAGTGTTTTTTAAAGCACAGGAAAATGAAACGCAAACTGAGTTTAGTAAAGAAGAGCTTGGAATGTATATTTCAGAACAGTTAGAAACGGGGGATGATCAGGAAGACATAGATACTGAAATCCAAATTTTCCAAAATGCGTTGGAGTTTCACAAGGTAAAAGCACGTGAAATTATGGTACCGCGTACCGAGATTATCGCTGTCGATATTCACGAATCGGTGACGGTTTTGAAAGAAGAGTTTATTGAAACGGGATTGTCCAAAATTTTAGTGTACAAGAATTCTTTAGACGATATACTGGGCTATGTGAATGCTTTTGAATTGTTTAAGAAACCTAAGAGCATTAAAAGTATACTGCTTCCAGTGGAGTTTGTGCCAGAGTCTATGATTATCAATGATATCCTTAACGTACTGATGAAAAAAAGACGCAGTATCGCTGTAGTTGTAGATGAGTACGGAGGAACCTCGGGAATCATTACTGTGGAAGATATTGTAGAAGAATTATTCGGTGAAATTGAAGATGAACACGACAGTCAAGAACTTTTGGAAGAGTGTATCACCGAAAATGAGTATCATTTTTCAGCGCGTTTGGAAGTGGATTACTTGAATGAAGAATACCAATTAGCGATCCCTAAAGAAGAAGCTTATGAAACTTTAGGTGGATTTATCATCAACCACACAGAGAGCTTACCCACGCAAGGAGAGGTTTTCCTTCTCGATAATTTTGAAATTAAAATACTTCATATGAGCGCTGCTAAAATCGATGCGATTTATATGCGCGTACTTCAGCCAGAAGATTAATCCAAATTTTTAGTCAAACTTACTCTAAAACAGCTAAAAAAACATTGCATTTTTAAATGTGAAATTGTATTTTCGCACACTGTTAATAAAATAAAATGACGTATGGCAATTTTATCGAAAATTAGAGAACGCTCAATGTTCTTGATTCTTGTTGTAGGTTTAGCACTTTTTGCATTCGTGTTAGACCCTTCTACTATTTCAGATTTCTTTAATTCTACAAAAGTAAATGAAATAGGTTCTGTAAACGGAGAAACTATTTCTCGTCAAGAGTTTTCCAATGCTTTGGAAAATTATAAACAACAAGTGGGCTCTAGGGTTTCAGAAATGCAAGCAGCTAAAACTGTTTGGAATGAGTTAGTACGTCAAAAATTGTACAAGAGTCAGTTAGAGGAAGCAGGTATCACCGTTGGTGAGGCTGATATTATGCAAGCAATTTACGATTCTCCTAACATTCAGTCAGATCAGCGTTTCCTTACTTCTGGTATTTTTGATAAAGCAAAGGTAAAAGAGTACTTGGCGACTGTAAAAGAAGCAAATGGACCTGAGTGGAAAGCGTGGCAAAATTATATGGTTTCTCTTCGCGGTACTATTGAAAAAAGAACCTATGACAACTTAGTTGCTGCTGGTTTGGGTGCTTCTTTAAAAGAAGGAGAAACTATGTACATGAACGAAGGAACAAAAGTTTCAGGAAAGTACGTGTATACACCATTCAGTTCAATTTCTGATTCATTAGTGAAAGTAACTTCTGCTGATATTCAAAAATACATTTCGGAAAGAGCTGCTTCTTACCAAGTAGAATCTTCTAGAGATATTAAGTTCGTTAAGTTTGATGTGACACCGACGTCTGATGACGAGGAAGCTATTAAGAAAGAAGTAGCTGGATTTATCAATAATACGACGAACAACGGTCAGGTTTATGAAGGGTTAAAAAATGCAACAGATTACGAGTTGTTTTTAGAAGATGCAAAATCAGATGTTGCATTGAATCCAAACTTCCGCTTTAAAGTAGAAGTACCACAGGTGGTAGCTGAAGAGTTATTTGCAGCTAAGGTTGGTGATGTGGTTGGACCTTATAGACACGCAAACAAATTCAAAATTTCAAAAGTTACTGAGGTAACTCAAATTCCTGATTCAGTTTCAGCGAATCACATATTAATTCCTTATATCGGTGCAGGAACGGCATCGGCAGATACTAAGGATACTGAAGAACAAGCAAAGAGCAAAGCAGATAGCTTGTTGGCAATCATCAAAAAGAGCCCAGCTAAGTTCGCAGAATTTGCAAAGGAGTTTTCATCGGATAAGTCAAATGCTTCAAAAGGAGGAGAATTAGGATGGTTTACCTATACTACTATGGTGCCTGAGTTTAGAGATTTCTGTTTTGAGAATAAGAAAGGTGATTACGGTGTAGTAAAAACTAACTTTGGGATTCACATTATTGAGATCAAAGATCAGAAGAACCCACAAAACGTAATCAAAATGGTTACTTTCGGTAGAGATATCGTACCTTCTGATGCAACTGAAAACGATGTGTATCAAAAGTCTTCAACCTTCACTTTAGCATTAGAGGGAGGTAAGAAATTTGACGAACTTGTAGAAGAAAATAATGTAAAGGCTGTACCAGCTGTTGGTTTAAAGGCTTTAGACGAAAATGTACCAGGATTAGGAAAGCAACGTTCTATCGTTACTTGGGCATTTGATAAAGATGCAAAAGTAGGAGATACGAAAAGATTTGATGTAGAAGGAGGTTATGTAGTTGCTCAGTTAACAGGTAAAACTGCTAAAGGATTAATGCCTGTATCTAAAGTTCCTGCTGATATCCGTACTAAAATTGAAAACCAAAAGAAAGTAGCCTTAATTGAAGGAAAAATGAAAGGGAGTAGTTTAGAGGAAATAGCGAAATCTTCTGGACAGAGTATCAGAACTGCAACCGATGTAAATTTACAATCACCTACGTTATCTGGTGTTGGTTACGAGCCTAAAATTGTTGGAGCGATGATCAATGCAGCACCTAATAAAGTATTTGCTCCAGTAGTAGGAGAAAGAGGAGTGTATGCTTTTGTAATAGACAAAAGAGAATTGCCTACGGCGTTGCCAAACTACAATACATACAGAAAGCGTTTAGCTAACGAGAGAAGAAACAAAACGTATCAAATGTATGAAGCTATTAAGAAGGCTTCTGACATCGATGATAACGTAAGTAGTTTTTACGGAATTACAGAATAAACTGTAACCCGATACCATATAAAAGAAAGCCGAGCATTTGCTCGGCTTTTTTTATTGTTTAACAATTTTAAAACTTTGCTGTCGCCCTGTGGAGCGAACTGTAACGAGGTATATACCACTGCTCAAATGCCCGAGGTCAATAGGTTGATAGTGGCGAGCAGTAAGTGACATGTTATGCTGAATTACTTCTCTACCATTGAGGTCGTACAAGCTAATAGAAATACGTTGTGTTTCATTTGAAGATTTATTCAGTGACTTTATGTGAAGATACTCCTGAATTACGTGATTTTTTAAGCGAAATAATCTTTGTGAATTTATACCGCTCTCGGTATTTGATGAAATGCCGTTGGCTGGTTTTCCAAGGGTAAAGCCCGATAGTAAACTGCGTCTCAGTGTTGCACTGCGATATTCTATATGAATACTGTAAATCCCGTTTTTAAGCTCGTTGGTACGCAGGAGATATCCTTTATTGTGTGCTTTTTTCGAGAAATTAAGAACGATTGGACGCTCGGTAACAGGTACACCGGTAATTGTAGCCTTACGCGTTATAATACCGTAGATAGTACCCGAAGTACTCGAGGGAACGTTACGGTCGAACTGCAGGCTTAATTGCTGCTGTTTCGGGTCAGACTTAAACATCAATGTCGGGCCGTTTGGATCTTTGATGAACGCCAATCCTTTTGTACCCGCAATGGTTAATGTACGTTCCGGAATTCCGGTGCTTTTTGCAGGGAACTCGTGTCTTGAAAACTGTTTGGGACGAAGTTTTTTGTCGTTAACGATGAGTTCAGTTTTTGAACCGTGATATCTCGGAATAAACGCGATTTCATACGCCTGCTGCTGCTTGTCTAAAGTAATTGTTTGTCCTTTCGCTTTTACGTGTACAATTTGATAATTACTAGTATCATAGGTTGGTTGCTGACGATACGTGCTGGAAGTGACCGATTTTGAATTACTCGATTTTTGCAATAAGGGTGCAATGTATTTCCATACGTGCTGTCCTAGGGCAATGTCGACGTGATCTAAGCCGAGTTCATTCTTTTTAAATAGCTGATGTCCGTTAGGACGTAAAGAGCTTGAATAAGGTGTTACACCGTCATTAGCTCCTTGTTTTGCATAAATAATCAGTCCGCTGGCGAGCATGGCAGGAGCGAGTAGGGTATGACCTTTAGCAAAACCAGATCCTCCTAGTAAATAGAACTTCTCAGGTTCGTTATTGGGATGTTTGTCAAAATACGGGCGTACTACTTCGCGACAATAGTAGGTTGTAGAAGTAGCGCTACCTTCATTGAGACCCGTTTTTTTCCAGAGCCAGTTAAACCACCATTGTTGAGAAATGTCGGCTAAGTAGGTACCCCAATAGGGGGTTCCCAAGGCGATTACTCTTGATACCTTGTCGTACTTTCCATATTTGTACATGGCTACTTCAGCGGCTTTACCACCATTGCTATGGGCGATAATTTGAACTTGTTGTACTCCGTATTTTTTTGTGATTTTGTCAAGTGCTTGTGCTAGGAGCTTACCATTTTCCCACATGCCTTTACCACGGGTAGTAGCGACAAAAACTACCTGGTAGCCGGCATCGTATGCCTGTTGGTAAAAATTATTATTAGTGAAAAATAATTGGTTTAAATCAATGTATCCGTGATTGAAAACGATGACATTACCGTCAAAATTTGTGGGTGCAGCGCCGTAATGTATGGTCGATTTAAGCAAAGGACCGATAAATAGTGAACTGAGTCGGGAGGGTTCCGGGAGCTGTTTTTCTGCGAACTGTGCGCTAATACCAAAGGATTGTAATAAGAGAGCTAGTACTAATAATAGTTTTAGATTCATTTTATGAAGGGTTTTATGTTAATAAAGTATATAATATATAAAATATTAACAGTAAAACTTACGAATCTTTATTTTTAGAGCAGGTTCTTATACTAGGTTAATAAAAAAAGCAGCTCAATTTGAGCTGCTTTTTTATCTGTGCTTTAAAAAGCTATTAAGCGTTTAAAGGTTTTCCATCCCAAGCAGCTTTCGCAGCTTCTTTAATGGCTTCTGAATAGGTTGGGTGTCCGTGGCAAATACGAGCAACATCTTCTGCTGAAGCTCTGTACTCCATAGCTACTGCTAATTCCATAATAAGGTCAGCAGCTCTGGCACCAACGATATGAGCACCTAATATTTCATCTGTGTTTTTGTCGGCTAATACCTTTACAAATCCGTCTAAATCTCCACTTGCTCTTGAACGACCAAGGGCACGCATTGAGAATTTACCAGCTTTGTAGGCTACACCAGCATCTTTTAATTCTTGTTCTGTCTTACCAACAGCAGCAACTTCTGGCCACGTATAAACAATACCAGGAATTAAGTTATAATCGATATGAGGTTTTTGTCCTGCTAAATACTCAGCTACCACAACACCTTCTTCTTCAGCTTTATGTGCTAACATAGCTCCGCGAACTACGTCACCAATAGCGTAAATATTACTAACATTCGTTTGTAAATGGTCGTTTACATCAATTTGTCCACGCTCGTTTACCTTAACTCCAGCTTTGTCTAGTGCAAGTCCGTCTGTATAAGGACGACGACCTACAGCAACTAAACAATAGTCACCAGTAAAGCTTACTTCCTCACCTTTTTTGTTGGTAGCGGTAACAACAACTTCCTCACCTTTGCGTTCTACAGCACTAACTCCATGACTAACGTGGAATTTCATACCTTGTTTTTTCAATACTTTGGTAAGTTCTTTTGAAACGTCTTTGTCCATGGTTGGCGTAATAGCTGGAGCGTATTCAACAACGCTTACATCAGCTCCTAAACGTTTGTATACAGAACCTAATTCCAAACCGATAACTCCACCTCCAATTACGATTAGGTGTTTTGGAACTTCTTTTAATTTAAGAGCTTCAGTAGAGGTGATAATACGTTCCTTATCTAAAGAGATAAAAGGTAAGGTAGAGGGTTTAGATCCGGTAGCAATGATGATATTCGTCCCTTCAATAACTTCTGAACTTCCGTCGTTTTTAGTTACTTTTACTTGGGTGTTGCTTTCGAATGAACCTAGACCTTCGTATACGGTAATGTCATTTTTGTCCATTAAGTATTTGATTCCACCTGTGGTTTGCTCTACCACTGAGGCTTTGCGATCAACCATTTTACCAAAATCGAAGCTAGGCTTTTCAACACTGATACCGTGCTCTTCAAAATGATGAACAGCATCGTAGTAGTGGTGAGAAGAGTCTAATAAAGCTTTTGATGGAATACATCCTACATTCAAACAAGTACCTCCTAAGGTAGGATATTTCTCTATGATGGCAACTTTTTTTCCTAATTGAGCAGCTCTGATGGCAGAAATATATCCACCAGGCCCAGAACCTATAACGATTACATCGTATTTCATTGTTATCTGATTTTTAAGGTTTTTAACCTAAATTATTGAGTTCTTCTATGAGGACCACAAAGTTACAATTATTTGTGATATTATAGCTCACTACTTTAGAATTACTATTTTTAAAGCGCAAAATTTTAACGTAATGAAAACAATAAAACGAGTAGGGGGTGTAATTGTCGTGGTTTGGCTGATTAGTCATTTTTTTCAACCCGCCAAGAATACTGGGGATTACAAAGCCTTAGCTCCCTTTTATGCGGAGACAAATCCCTCAAAAGAAGTAAAAGAAATTTTAACAAAAGCCTGTTTGGATTGCCATAGCAATACTACACAATACCCTTGGTACAGCGGTATTGTACCAGTGAACTACTGGATGGCTAATCACATTGAAGAAGGGAAAGAGCATTTGAACTTCTCGAATTGGGGTGCGTATTCTTTAAAGCGCAAAGAGCACAAAATGGAAGAAGTGTACGAAGAAGTGGAAGAGCAGCACATGCCTATAAGTTCCTATACCTGGACACATGGAGATGCGAAGTTGTCAGCGGATGAAGTGAATAGCTTGGTGAGTTGGGCGAAGGAAGTACAGGCAACGTATAAAAAACAATTAACACAGCAGTAGTATTGAAAAAGCACGTCGTTGTTATTGGCTATGTTTGGGTGAGTCCGAAGGCCTCCGCTGCCGGAAGTAGAATGTTACAACTCATAGCTTTCTTTTTGAGGAATGAGTATACAGTAACTTTTGCGACACCGGCGCAAAAAAATAAAGAAGCATTCGATTTGCAATCTTTAGGAGTAAAGGAAGCGAGTATTGAGTTAAATCACGACAGTTTTGATGATTTTATCAAAAAGGAAGCTCCCACAGTGGTCCTTTTCGATCGTTATATGATGGAGGAGCAGTTTGGTTGGAGAGTGGCAGAAGCCTGCCCAGAGGCGTTGCGCATACTCGATACAGAAGATTTGCATTGTTTGCGATTGGCCAGACAGCAGGCCGTTAAAAAAGGAAGTCCCTTTGCGGTTGAAAGTTTACTAGAGTCAGATATGGCAAAACGAGAACTTGCGGCCATTTACCGTTCAGATGTCTCGTTGATTATTTCAAGCTATGAAATGACGCTGTTGACGAGTTTGTTCAAGGTGTCGAAATCCCTGTTGTATCACTTGCCGTTTATGTATCCAAAAATGCCTGAGAATACAGGCAATAGTGATTTTGAATCGCGTAAAAACTTCGTTTTTGTTGGGAATTTTTTACACGCACCGAATGTCGATGCAGTGCTGCAGTTACGATCGTTGTGGAAACTAATAAGGAAGCAGCTTCCGGAAGCAGAGCTACATATTTACGGTGCGTATCCTACACAACAAATACAAGAATGTCACAAGCCCACAATGGGACTTTTTGTAAAGGGCTATGTGGAAGATGCAGAAATCCCCGTTAAAGAGGCAAGAGTGGTGTTGGCACCCATTCGATTTGGTGCTGGAATTAAAGGTAAGTTAACCGAAGCAATGCGCATGTTAACGCCTAGTGTTACTACTAAAATTGGAGCAGAAGGTATGCATGATGGACTACCTTGGAATGGAGTGGTGGCAGATTCTGAACTCGACTTTGTAACCGCGGCAGTTGATTTGTATCGAAATCGAGAAGCATGGGAGCAGGCTAGGGAGCACGGTATTCAATTGATTAATACGCACTACGAACAGGAACTGCTGAGTGCGCGTTTATTGGCGCAGATAGAACAGCGACTCGACAACTTAAGTCAAGATAGACGGGCGAATTTTATCGGGGCCATGTTACAGTACAAAACGCTACAAGCTACTAAGTACATGAGTAAATGGATTACCGAGAAAAATCGGAACTGAGATCAAAATTAAAGAGAATCCCTTTTGAATACGAGTATTCAAAAGGGATTTTTTATTATTCTATTTTAATATCAATAGAGGTTCTGCGTTGCCATCCAGTTACGTCAACGACGGAAATTTGGCAGTGGTAATCACCACTGTCAATGTTGGAGGGTATACTTAGCTCTTGTTGAATTTCATAGCTTTTTGGCGCCCCATTTATGTTGTAGTTTTGCATAAAAATAAAAGGGGTAATCGGAGTCTTTACCGGTGACAAGGTGCATTGAGCGCCTTGGTCATCATGTGTGTGATGATCAAAGTTATGATGAATGTCAATGGCATAGGTAGCGAGACCTATATTGTCAGAGGTCTGTACTTTTACCGTGTATTTTTGTCCTTTTTTAAGTACAGTACACGATTTAGGGAAGCCCTCTTGGTAATTTACCGAGATGGTTGGTTTTTCCTTATCTGGCGCTTCCGATTCGCTGCTACAACTCGCAAGTATCATAAGCAGGAATAGAGCGGAAAGTTTTGAACGTAGTTTCATTGGATACTGAGATTATTCAATTACAAAAGGAACAGAGAGTTTTACCGGACTGTTGCTTCCCGTTTCTTTTACTAAGATGTTTAACCAATAATTTCCTTTTGGAGAATCTTTCAATAGATCCATGTGATAGTGGATATGTGGATTTTTAACCCCGTCGTAAAGGTTCTTTGGAATTACCTTGGTCATGCTATTCCACTTTCCTACAGCAACGCTTTGTCCCGTTCTCCATTCTTTGAAATAGAGTTGTAAGGTGATGTCACTAACGGTAGCAGGATCTGAAAGGTACTCGAATTCTATGTGTAATTCATCAGATCCGAAAGTTACTTTTTGATCTTTACCTACTTCTAATTCTTTGAATTTTTTAACGATGTTTAGGTCTTTAGTAATTACGGCCTTTGTTCCGTCTTCATGCATCACAGTAATTTTAAACTTGTACACTCCGGCAGCAGGCTTAAATTTAGGTTGGTATTTGTTGGTTTCATCAAAGTACACGTGATAGTGAATGTGTGGATTTAATTGACCCGCGTAATTGGCAGTCGGTACTAAGTGATCTTTTAATTCCCAAGCAACTTCTCCACTTCCTACACTCGGTACATTACTAGGCTGCACATTGAAGTAGATTTTGGTTACTTTACTGGTTCCTTCGTATTCAAATTCAGTATGCACGTCTATGTTTGACTGTGGAAGAATAAAGTTGGAGTTACCTAATTCCATGTCTTTAAAACGTTCGCTATGAATGTTTTCTTCAAAGCTAGGGGTAGGTTGCTCATCATCACTACAAGAAACGATAAGCGTACTTATAAAAAGTAAAAAGAGAGGTTTTAAAATGGTTTTCATAATTTAAATATTAAGTTAAAATGATTGAATGATTCGAATGGAGTAATTTCTTCCCGGCTCAGGTACTTCGATGAGTCGGTAAAAACTAGTGTGATTAAAGACTTGGGCGTCAAACACATTGTTGACATTGAGTTGGACCCGAGTGGGGTGCTTTTTTGAAAATATTTTAAGTGCTGCACTGGCTCCTAAATGAACCAGTTGATATCCAGGTGTCGGCTTTTCTGGAGGTACAATTTCGTTCTGATCAGCGGTAAATACAGTGTTGGCAAACAGTGTTAATTGCTGTTGAGTAGCGAAATGCTGAGGTTGATATTGTATTCCCAACCTCGCTGTAAATGGAGGTGTAAACGGCAGTGAAAAGTTCTTCTTAGGGCCGTTGAGCTGTCGTGCTTTTACGTATTCGGCACTGGCGTTTACTGTGAGTGAAGGATGAATGTCATAGCGCACAGTAAACTCTCCTCCATAGCGGAATACACTACTTTGCGTATACTGGTAGCGCTGTAGGGTTTCGTAATAACTCGTTGTAGGCGTCAGATAGATGAAATTGTCAAAATAGTTGAGAAACGGACTTAGTTCCCAACGTAGTTTAGAGGTTTTCCATTGGATGTTAGCGTCCAACTGATACGAACTTTCTGGACGGAGTTGAAGATTTCCTACTTCAAATCGATACATGTGGTAATTCACTCCATTTGAAGCCAATTCATGTGCCAGGGGAATTCTAAAACTCTTTCCTAGTTGCAGGTTAATTTTCCATGAGCGAATGTGGTATTGTGCCCCTAAAGCTGCACTGAAGCTGCTAAAGTTTAGTGTTTTGTTCTCGGAACGCTTTCTGTAACTCACTCCTGAATTTCCGTTTCCTAATGGAGAAGGGAACCATTCTCTGTAGGTTTCCGTTTTAACTCTTCCGTAGTCATAGCGAATTCCACCGTCAAATTGCCAGGTTTTTGAAGGTTTGTAAACGTCAAAAATATAGGCGCCGAGTACCGTTCGTTGGTAATTGGGAATAAGAAAGCCCCAGCCTCCAATTTGATTGTCTTGATATTCACCATCGATTCCATAGGTGATGCGGTGGCCTGCGATGTTGTGAAACTTGTGTTTAAAAGTAGCGTTGTAAGTGGTTTTTTTGAATTTTCGTTCCAGGGAATTAGGAGGTGTAGGCATATACCCATGTGGTACGGGCTCTGAATGTTCTTCCCGATCATTGCGCTGAAAACCAAGATTGATTTCAAGAGTGCTGTTGTCGAAGAAAAAACTATTTTGGTGATTGATTTTAAAGTGATTTACCTTGTGGAAAGGCAGGGATATATCATTGTTGCTCTTGTCGTAGTCAATTTTTGAGGTTCTTACTTCTAGCCCGTGTGCGTTCGCGAAAAAACCATTTTTTTCATTGACGTTACTCAAGGTGGTTATCGAGTTAAAAGAGTCACTGCTATAGCCGAGTACAGCGATTGCATTATGACTAAAGCCCGCGGTATTCCGAAGTTGTTGTCGATACAGGTTAAAGACGTAATTATCGTAGTTAATTTTATCGGTAGGAACGCGATAATCTCTATAGTCCTGATGCGTAATTCTGGTCTTAAAAAACCACTTGGTATAGCGTTGAGTAATTCCTGCTGAGATCCCGAGTAGGTGATTGTTACTCTGGTAGTTTAATTGTAAATCGTTTTTTCGTTCTCCGACAGCCGGGATTTTGTTGTTTTTGACCTGAATTACTCCAGCGATGGCATCAGAGCCAAAAGATAAGGAGGCAGCTCCTTTTACAACTTCAATCTGATCAACAGCGTATTGATCCATTTCTAAACCGTGATCAGCCCCCCACTGTTGCGCTTCGTGTTTGATTCCGTTTTCCGAAACTACCAATCTGTTAAACCCCAGTCCACGAATGCTGGGTTTCGCCTGTGTTGCTCCGATGGTCATCACATTCACGCCAGCGATGGATGCGAGTGACTGTGCCAGTGAATTACCTCTGTTTCGCGCCATAAACGCGCTGTCTACACGGATAGTTGTCGCTCCGATACGCTGTGACAATTTAGAGGTTCTTTTATTGATTTGAACTTCGTCCAAAACGTTCTTAATGGGCGTGAGTAACAGCGTTTGTGTAGCGTGTTTAAACTGATAGGCAGGGTAGTGTAAAGTTTGATAGTTTAGATGGCTAATGCTGATGTTGCATTGGCTGCCTAAGCTCGCGTTAACCTGACAATATCCTCGGTTGTCTGTTGTAGTGAGCTTTGCGTTAATCCGCACGTGTGCGTTGGCAACTGGCTGTTCAGATACCTGATCAAGAATGCGGAGCGCTATGGATGAGTCGCTTTGTGAATACAGGCTAAGTGCGCATATCCAACAAGCAAAGAACAATGCTTTTGAATTCATTGGGGTTTAATTTTAAGTGGTAACAAATGGGTTTGTCCTCAGTTATACGACCGCTCGCTGAGTAGCATACAGTGAAGGCCTTAAACGTTAAGGTGTGGTGTGTTAAATACGAGGAGGAGCTCGTAGACTTTTGTATTCGTTAGAAAAGTGATCCCATTGCGTGTTTGTATAGGTATCAACAGCCGTGGTCATCACATAATCTCGTGGCTCCAAACTGTAATTTGGCAGCGTTAGCTGACTGGGAAAGGTGGCGAAATCACAAAGCTCACAAGGAAGATCTCCATGTTCACTTTTAAAGGAACGCTTTTGTGTTAGCTCTGGGCCTTCCTGATGGCAGTCGGTGTGCAAAACTTTGGTAACTGCAGGAATCGTCCATACAATCAGTAGTAGGATACTGGCAAGTATGGTTCGTTTTTTTATAGCTAAATACATCCTGTAGTTTTGTTAATGCAATCAGGTTGCAAAAGTATAAAGCTAGGATAGAATAGCTATGTTAAAAAGTGTTAACGTTTTCTAAAAAAATGGAGCTTATTAAAAAGCCCCCTCACAACTCAAAGTGCAAGGGGGCGTGTTTTATTATTGGGCTTCGATAAGTCCCGCTCTTTTGAGTAGGGCATCAGAGTTCGGTTCTTGACCTCTGAATCGTTTATAGAGTTCCATAGGTTTTTCCGTACCTCCTTTAGAAAGTACGTTGTCTTTAAACTTGGTGGCGACTTCGCGATTGAAAATTCCGACTTCCTTAAAATATTCAAAGGCATCGGCGTCCAATACTTCCGCCCATTTATACGAGTAGTACCCGGCTGAATAGCCTCCTTGGAAGATATGTGAAAAAGCGGTACTCATACAGTTTTCCGCTACGGATGGGTACAGTTGCGTACTTGAAAAGGCTTGGGTTTCAAAAGCTTTGACGTCCTCAATACTTTCGGGGTTTTGATGACCGTGCCAGTTCATGTCTAATAGTCCAAAACTCAATTGACGCAGTGTTTGCATTCCTTCGTGGAAGTTGGCCGATTTTTTGATCTTCGCAACGTATTCCATTGGGATGGCTTCGCCTGTTTCATAGTGTTTTGCGAATAAGGCAAGTGCCTCCTCTTCATAGCACCAATTTTCGAGTACTTGTGAGGGAAGTTCAACAAAATCCCACGAAACAGAAGTTCCCGATAAGCTTTTGTACGTGGTGTTTGCGAGAATTCCGTGCAGGGCGTGACCGAATTCGTGAAACAGGGTGGTAACCTCATTAAAAGTCAGTAAGGAAGGCTTGGTAGCCGTTGGCTTGGTAAAATTACAAACGATCGATATATGAGGTCTTTCATTGACTCCTGCGATAATTTGTTGTGATTTATACGAAGTCATCCAAGCTCCATTTCTCTTTCCTGGTCTTGGATGAAAATCGGCATACAGATAGGCGACAAAGTTTTCTTGTTCGTCTAATACCTTATAAGCTGTTACTTCTTCGTGGTAGGTGTCGATGTCTTCGGTAACTTCAAAACGTAATTGATACAGTTTCCCAGCGATGTCAAAAGCTCCTTGTAGTACATTTTCTAACTTAAAATAGGGTTTTAATAACTCCTGATCGAGGCTGTACAATTCTTTTTTAAGTTTTTCACCGTAGTAAGCACCGTCCCATTTTTCGAGTTGTGTGATACCGTCTAATTTTTGAGCATAGTCAGAGAGGTGGTCAAATTCACGTTGGGCAGCAGGCTTGGCCTTAACCAAAAGGTCGTTTAGAAAGCTCAAAACTTTTTCTGGAGTTTCGGCCATTCTGTCTTCCAATACAAAATGGGCGTGGGTTTTATAACCTAATAAGTTCGCTCTTTGATGACGTAGTTTAACGATGTTAAGAACGGTTTCCTCATTGTTGTTCTCATTGGACTGGAATCCTTTTCTCCCAAAGGCAAGTGCCATTTTTTTTCGTAAGTCACGGTTGGCTGCGTAGGTCATAAACGGCACGTAGCTCGGGTAGTCAAGTGTAAATACCCAACCGTCTAACTCGCGTTGTTGCGCGAGCATTTTAGCCGCTTCTTTGGTCCCTTCTGGTAAGCCTTCTAAGTCTTTTTCGTCCGTTATGTGTAAGGAGAAAGCATTGGTTTCGGCAAGTACGTGTTCTCCGAATTCTAAACTTAATTTGGCCAACTGTGCATCAATATTTCTGAGGGTTGTTTTTGCCGACTCTTCTAAATTAGCACCGTTTCTCGTAAAGCTTTTGTATTGCTTTTCAAGGAGCATTGCTTGTTCAGTATTGAGGTTTAGTTGCTCTTTTTGATCGTAAACACTGCGTATTCTAGAGAACAAGGCAGCATTTAAGGTGATGTCGTTTTTAAATTCGCTCAACCAAGGAGAAATTTCTCTGGCAATTGACTGAATTTCTTCATTGGTCTCGGCAGAGTTTAGATTGAAGAATATCGATGTAATTCGGTCGAGTTGTTCTCCTGCATTGTCAAGGGCAACCACAGTATTTTCAAAGGTAGGTGTATCACTTGCCTTGCTAATCGCTTCAATTTCCTCGAGTGCTTGGTCAATGGCTTCTTTAATAGCGGGTTTATAGTTAGCTACTTCTATTTTTTGAAAAGGAGCAGCATTAAATTTCTCTAAAAGTGGATTCATAAATCAATCTTATTTTAACTAGATAAACCTCATAAAGTGACTTTATGAGGTTTTATAATATTTTGTGTTCCTAAGGTACTTATTTTTTTACTCTCTCGGAAGCTTTTTCTACCTTGAGTTTTAAGCCTTCTTTGTAGGCGATGATTTTATCGAGTACACATTTGTCAGAAGCACCGATGATTTGCGCTGCCAGGATACCTGCATTTTTAGCACCGTCTAAAGCGACAGTGGCTACAGGGACTCCTCCAGGCATTTGTAGTATAGAGAGTACCGAATCCCAACCGTCAATTGAGTTTCTGCTCTTTACAGGGACGCCAATTACAGGTAGCGGACTCATACTGGCCACCATTCCCGGTAGGTGAGCCGCCCCACCTGCACCAGCTACAATAACTTGGACCCCACGTTGGTGAGCCTGTGTGGCATAGCTTACTAATTTTTCAGGTGTTCTGTGTGCTGATACGATATCTACTTCAACAGGAATGTCAAAGCTTTCTAAAATATCAATTGCGTCTTGCATTACGGGAAGATCAGAGTCGCTTCCCATGATAATTCCAACCATAAGTATATGTTTTGTCTGTACTTGTTCGTTCCGTGCAAAAGGAACAACAGTTACGATTATTTATTTGCTGATTACCTTAATTGTTTCCTTTACTTCCTGTGCTATTTTACGGGCTTCATTCACATCTTCATGAACGATGGTTACATGGCCCATTTTACGAAAGGGCTTGGTGTGTTTTTTACCGTAAATATGCGGGCTTACGCCATCGATTTCAAGTATCGATTCCAGGTTTTCGTAATAGACGTCACCGCTATGTCCTTCAGCGCCTACTAAGTTTACCATGATACCGGCAAGTTTGCTATCGGTTTTCCCCAAAGGAAGATCAAGGATACTTCTCAAATGCTGTTCAAATTGACTCGTATAACTCGCTTCAATAGAATAATGGCCTGAATTGTGCGTGCGTGGTGCTACTTCATTCACCAATATTTCGTCGTTTTCTGTTTGGAACATTTCAACGGCTAAGAGTCCGACAAAGTCAAAGGCATTCGCTACTTGTAAGGCTATGTTACGCGCCTTTTCAGCCACCTTAGTGTCAATGCGAGCCGGACAAATTACGTATTCAACCTGATTGGCTTCTGGGTGAAATTCCATTTCAACGACAGGGTAGGTAGTAAGAGCTCCTGACGCATTGCGTGCTACTATGACCGCGAGTTCGTTTTTAAAAGGAACCAAGTTTTCGGCAATACATGCATCGGGTGTAAGGTTGTTTAAATCATTGGCCTGACGAATTATTTTTACACCATTTCCATCATAGCCAAAACGCGCGGCTTTCCAAACAAAAGGGAAGGTAACTTCAGCGTTTTCAACGGCATTTTGCAACGCCTGTAGGGTGTCAAAACGTTTAAATGGAGCTGTCGGGATGTCGTTTTTTTCGTAAAAGCTCTTTTGATCGGCCTTGCTCTGAATAATGCGAAGATTTTCTGGTTTCGGATAAATAGGCAATCCTTCAGCTGCCAAGGCATCTAAGGCATCGATGTTGACATTTTCTATTTCGATGGTCAGCAAGTCTACCTGTTTTCCAAATTGGTATACCGTGTCGTAGTCTAATAGGTCACCACAGTGAAACTCATTACATATTTTCGCACAGGGTGCTGCTTCATTCGGATCGAGTATGGCGGTATAGATGTCTAGTTTTTTGGTTTCGCTCAATAACATCCTTCCCAATTGTCCGCCGCCAAGTACGCCCAATTTGAAAGATGAAGAAAAATAATTTTTCACGATGTATGTGTTAGTGTGTTGTTGTGCTGCAAAAATAACAATCTAATTAAATACTAAACTGATTTAATTGGTTATTTGTAAAGAACTTCCATTTTGAACAACATTATACACACGTGCACCTCCATCACAGTTTGAGGTTCCAGAGATCAAGCTACCGTTTAACATACTGTATTTACTCTTATCACAACTGCATTCCAATACGGGTGGGCTAATGGTCATTGGTGTATTACAATCTTTGTTAGGACACTGTCGGTCAAGAGCTATATAAGGGCTAAAAGAGCCTCCCGTCCCTTTGTTGAAAAGGACAATACCGTTGAGTCCTCCAGCTACTTGTGCTGTTCCATTGGGGGTGAGTAAGCCGTTAAGTTGTGGTGTGTTCAGGTCAACTTGTATGGGTTGAATGGAGTTTCGAAAACAACTGTTAACAGCTGGACTACTGCTGCATGCAGTGAGTAAAAATAAAATAAATACGTAAAAAATGTTTTTCATTCGTGTAAGGTTCAATAGGAATAGAACGTTACGAATTTACGAAAATTTTGTACATTTGTAAGACAATCTCATCGCTGACCGCATGAGATTTTTAAATTTATTGAAGTTATGAGCAACGTATCTTATTATACAGAAGAAGGATTAAAAAAGCTAAAAGATGAATTGTTTCATTTAGAGCAAGTTGAAAGACCTAGAGTGTCTCAAGAAATTGCTGATGCTCGTGATAAAGGAGATCTTAGTGAAAATGCAGAGTACCATGCTGCTAAAGAAGAACAGTCGCTTTTAGAAACCAAAATAGCAAAATTAAAAAACGTCGTGGCTAGCGCTCGTATCATTGATGAAAGTCAATTAGATACTTCAAAAGTCTTGATCCACTCAATCGTTAAAATAAAGAATACTCAAAACGGGATGGCCTTTACCTATACTTTGGTCGCAGACAGTGAAAGTGATGTTCGAAACGGAAAACTTTCAGTAAACTCGCCTATTGGAAAAGGACTTTTAGGAAAGAAAGTGGGAGAATTGGCAGAAATTAAAGTACCAAATGGGATTATGAATTTCGAAATTGTCGATATCTCTCGTTAAGCAATATTGTGAGTAAAAGTATTCGAATTCCAATGCTGTTGGAGTTCGAATACTTTTTTACCTTTATACCAAAAACTACCAATTATGGCCAGCATATTTTCAAAGATTATCGCAGGAGAATTGCCTTCTTATAAAATTGCAGAAAACGAAGAATTCTTCGCTTTCTTAGATATCAATCCCAACGCGAAAGGACACGCTTTGGTAATCCCTAAACGCGAAGAGAACAAATTATTTGATTTGTCACAATCTGAGTACGACGGGTTGATGCGCTTTTCATACCAAGTGGCCAAAGCACTGGAAAAAACGGTGCCCTGTGAACGTATCGGGATGAGTGTGATCGGGTTAGAAGTACCTCATGTTCACGTGCATTTGATTCCGATAAATACCATGGATGATATGCGTTTTGTAAACAAAGTAAGCTTGACAGCTGATGAGTTTACGTCCTTGGCAGCAGCCGTTGCAGCGAATATGGAATAGTATTCGCAGGCGATTGCCCTTAGCTTTGAGCAGGGGCTTTAAGTTGTCTCGATGTGATTAAATAATCATCTAAAGTTATCGAATCCGAAAAAGAGCGAAGTACCTGTTCCGTGATACGATGTAAGCTGTGTACTTGCTAGTCTGATGAGTTGGCTACTTATGTCAGTGTTTTCGATAGCTGTATTTCAAAAGTAGTGCCTTTGCCAATTTCTGATTTGAGCACGGCAATCTTACCTTTGTGATAATCGTTAATTATGCGCTTTGAGAGCGATAGGCCTAAGCCCCAACCTCTTTTTTTGGTGGTAAATCCCGGTTTAAATACCTGTTTAAATTGCGATTTAGGAATCCCTTTACCAGTATCTGTTACCCGGATTTTAAGGAATTTCGCCTTGTTGTCTATCTCGAGTTTTAGTTCACCTTTACCTTGCATGGCATCGATAGCGTTTTTAAGTAAATTCTCAATCACCCAACCAAAGAGTTCTTTATTCAAAGGTAACTCCGTTGCATCAGTATTTGAGCTAAACTCAAAGTGTAATTGCTTGGAACTTCTCGAAGCTAGGTAGTTGAAAACATTGCGGCTAATAGCCACTACGTCTTGTGGCAATAGTTCGGGCAAGGAACCTATTTTCGAAAATCTGTTTGCAATAATATTTAATCTGTTGACGTCTTTTTCTATTTCATCTACATAACTCGGATCAATATCTTCTGTCCGCAATATCGCAATCCATCCGAGTAAAGAAGATAGCGGTGTTCCAATTTGATGAGCGGTTTCCTTGGCCATCCCCGTCCATAATTTGTTTTGTTCTGCTATTTTTCCAGACTTAAAAACCATATAAATGATACTTAAGAAGAGTCCTAAAATTAGCAATAGGGCAAGAGGGTAGTATTTTAGCTTGTATAGCAAATCAGAATTCCGATAATACACGTATTGTTTAGGAGTATTTTTATAGCTAATTTCAATGGGAGTATTTTGGGCTCTCATGAGCTCTAATTGCTCTTGAAGGTAGCCATTTCGAAGTACTTTAAGGCTGTCGAGATTTTGACTTTCAATGATATTTCCGTCAACATCGGTTAAGATAAGCGGAATGTTTTGGATGCTTTCAATAACTTTACCTTCTACATTAAACTCATCATTCAAATTTTCGTTAGCGTCGAATTCTTTTAGAGCCGTGGCAAACAACTCCATTTTTAATCGTTCTTCTTCTTTAAATTTTTGGAAAAAAATATAGGTATTCCACAGGATAAAGGAAACGATTAGCACGGAAATAAAAATGGCGATACGCTTTAGCCAAAAGGTGTTTTGAAAAAAACTCATAGGTCAAATATAAACTATTCTAAACTATAACAGGTTATGTAATTCTGTAGTATATTTACAGTAAAATAAAATTAGAAATGTTATCTATAAATCCCAATGATATTCCAGTAGGTAAACTACACAGTTACCTCTTAGGTGCCATAGCGCCAAGACCCATCGCTTTTGCGAGTACTATCGATGAGGAGGGGAGACCTAATTTATCGCCATTTAGTTTTTTTAATGTATTTGGAGCCAATCCTCCAATCATGATTTTTTCGCCAGCGAGAAGCGTACGTGCCAATACCACTAAACACACATTGGACAATGCAGAAGCGACCAAAGAAGTAGTCATTAATGTGGTCAACTACGACATAGTGCAGCAGATGTCATTGAGCAGTACGATGTACCCGAAAGGAACAAATGAATTTGAAAAGGCGGGATTAACAATGCTAGCTTCTGAAAAAGTAGCTCCCTTTCGCGTTGCAGAATCGCCAGTACAATTTGAATGTATCGTAAAAGAGGTCATTCATACCGGAACTGAGGGAGGTGCCGGAAACCTAATCGTTTGTGAAGTGGTGAAAATGCATATCAATGAAGAGGTGTTGGCAGCAGATGGAAGTATAGATCAGCATAAAATAGATTTAGTTGCCCGAGCTGGTGGAAGTTATTACACCAGAGCTAAAGATGGTTTTTTTGAAATTCCTAAACCGATAGCAACCTTAGGTATCGGTGTCGATCAAATTCCAGAGCCTATACGGTTTAGTAAGGTGTTGACGGGGAATAACCTCGGGATGTTGGGGAACGTTGAGCAATTACCTTCTGAGGAGGCTGTTGATAACTTTAAGCAAGAACATCCAGAATTTGTGGGGCTCACTGAGGAAAAAAAACATACTTTTGCACAAGAGTATTTAGAAAATAATGATGTAGAAAGTGCTTGGAAAGTACTTTTAATTAAATAGCATAGTAATGGAAGTAATAGGTAAAATTAAATTGATTCACGCAACGCAAACTTTTGGAAGCAACGGATTCCGTAAGCGTGAGATGGTCGTGACTACAGATGAGCAATATCCTCAAATGATTTTGATTGAATTTATTCAAGATAAATGTGATATTTTAGATAGCTACCAAGTAGGACAAGATGTTAAGGTATCTATCAATTTACGTGGAAGAGAGTGGATCAATCCACAAGGGGAAGCAAAGTACTTCAACTCTATCCAAGGTTGGAGAATTGAGAACTTAGCGCAAGCAGCAGCTCAAAATATTCCTCCTGCAGACAGCTTTGCTCCAGCTCCTGATTTATCAGATAATGAGCCAGACGATTTACCTTTCTAATACGTTAGGAAAGAAAAATATAGAGAAAGAGCGGGTTTCCGCTCTTTTTTTTTGCATAATTTATGATTTATAACGGAAAATTGCATTTTTTTTAACGGAAAACCCGTTTTTAAAATCGAGAATGCGTAGTACCTTTGTACCATCATCACTCAGTATGTACTGAGAGAGGAATTTAAGGGGAAAACAAACCTTCTAGCCAGGTCTAGAAGGTTTTTTAAAAAAATCATTATATGAGTATAGTTAGAAGGGTACTGATATAAAAAAACACCTTAATCGCTTGCGTTCGATTAAGGTGTTTACTTTTTATTGAAAGTGTCAGTTTTTTTGTTAGCTAACCATACTAAATATTGCCCATGCATAAATAGCAAATCTCAAAAAGCGGAACAAGCCAAAAACAACGACTCCTTTAAATGGATATTTAATCATTCCCGCCGTCATACAACTTATAGAGAAAGGTAGGGGCAATAAGGCACCTACTAAAATCAAGAAACCACCCCACTTGCTAGTGTTTTTAAGGTGTTTCGCCATTTTTACTTCGAGGTACTGTTTTACAGCATTGATTTTTAAGGCTGCTCGCCCTATAAAATACGATATAATTCCTCCTGAGTAAGAAAGTGTTGCTAAGAGTGATAAATTGAGTATCGGATCGGCAGTTTTCTTTGACCAAGCGATAAAGATCTCTGGCGGTATTAGCCCTAATAAGGTTTCTGAAACAAAAAAGGTTGTCAATACTCCGACGCGAGAAAAGGTCTCGGTCATCGCTTGCAATCCATCGTTGATATTGTACACGTATTTGTTAAAGAGTATAAGTCCTATTACCACACCGGCAATTGGCCAAAAGGCCTTCTTCAAGCTCTCCCAGATAAACATGTAAAAACCAGTTCGCTGGTAGTAAACATGAAGTCTTTTTGCTTTAGGAGTTGGATTTTTTTTCTTTCTTTTTTTAGAATCTTTCATTACTTCGTTTCCTCGTATTTTGAAGCCGCAAAAATACGAGGTAATCTGGCATATATCAAAGAAATATTGTTAATTCTATGCACATTTTCAAAGAAATGGAATAGGAATCCTAAAGCCGTTAAATTTTGAGTCTTTAACTAATTTCAATTGCTTGCTTTTTGGGAGTGTTGTGAATTGATTATTTTAGCAAAAACCGACCTTATTTATGAAGTTGACCAAACTGATAGAACAGATTTTTAAAAAGTACTTACCTTCACCGTTTACCATTGCCGTATTGTTGACTTTGACCACCATGCTGCTTGCACTCCTCTTTACAAAACCGGATGCGGTGTCGACCGTGGCCTATGGCGAGCAAATACTGTTGAGTTGGAAAGACGGAGTTTGGACAAAAGGCTTGATCGAGTTTGCTTTTCAAATGATGCTCATCTTAATATTGGGGCATGTATTGGTGTTGAGCAAGCCCGTGAGTCAAATCATCGTAAAAATTGCACGCTATGCAACGTCGACAGCCACCAGTGCTGCTTTGGTGGCAAGTACTACGATGTTAGTGGCATTTTTTAACTGGGGGCTCGGTTTGATCTTTGGGGCATTGATGGCACGCAAAGTAGCAGAACATGCACAAAAAAGAGGTGTGGATATAAACTATCCGATCATCGGAGCTGCCGGGTATACGGGGTTGATGGTGTGGCACGGAGGAATTTCGGGCTCTGCTCCAATAAAGATTAATGAAAGTGGCCATATTAAAGGACTGATGGAGTCCGTTTCATCACCAGAGCTACTCGACCAAATTCCTGATACCATTAACTACGGAGCCACGGTGTTGAGCTGGTGGAATTTGCTTATATTTTTCGCGGTACTGCTTACCGTGTCTGGACTTTTCTATTTTTTGGGGAAACGATCAAAACCGACAAAATTTCACTTACCCGAGTACGAAATGTACAGGGAAGTAAAAGCGACAGACTTTTCTGAAAAACTCGATCAATCGAGGTGGTTGGCCTATGGCTTTGGAGGAATTATTTTGTTGAGTTTCTGGTTGAGTTACGGTGGGCAAGTAGCACGTTTAAAAATAACTCCCAATCTCATTAATTTCTTTATGTTAGGCTTGGCAATAGTATTGCACGGTAGCTTTAAGAGCTTTACCAAAGCCGTTGGAGATTCTATTGGAGATATCTCGGGGATACTCATTCAATTTCCTTTGTATTTTGGGATTATGGGAATCATGAAGGGAACGGGAATGGTCGCTTTGATTTCTGGATATTTTGCCGCTATTTCCACAGAAGTTACCATGCCAATTTTAACTTTCTTTAGTGCTGGTTTGGTCAATATTTTTGTGCCGAGTGGAGGTGGGCAATGGATTGTTCAAGGCCCTATAGTGGTAGAAAGTGCGTTACAACTCGGAGTTCCTTTACCCAAAGCGATAATGGCGTTGGCCTATGGTGATCAGATTACAAACATGTTGCAACCTTTTTGGGCATTGCCGCTTTTGGGAATTACTAAATTGAAAGCGAAAGAAATTTTACCCTATACCTTACTCGCAATGTTAGTTGGAACCGCCGTATACTTATTGGGATTACTATTGTTATGCTAGTGATTAGTTGTATTTTTGCACCTATAAGTACTACAGATGATTTGGCTCGGAGAAAATATTGAATTTCCACCTTATGAATATACTACTGAAGACGGAATCTTAGCTCTTGGAGGAGATTTGTCTACAGAACGATTGATACACGCATACCAACGTGGTATTTTTCCTTGGTTTAATGAAGGAGAACCCATAGTTTGGTACTGCCCCTTAGAGCGTATGGTATTGTATCCGGAAGAAGTGAAGGTGAGTAAATCTATGAGAAAGATTTTGCGAACTTCTGATTTCACAATCACGGAAAATAAAGCCTTTGCCGAGGTTATCTTTAATTGTAAGTACATTCAAAGAGAAGGACAAGACGGTACGTGGATCACTGATGCCATGCTTTCCGCGTATTTGCAGTTACACAAATTAGGAATTGCAAAGTCCATAGAAGTATGGCGAAACCAAAAATTGGTGGGAGGCTTGTACGGGATTGATTTGGGGAACGGTGTTTTTTGTGGAGAAAGCATGTTCAGCAAAGAATCCAACATGAGCAAGGTGGCTTTTATTCACCTCGCTCAAAATTGTGGATATAAACTTATAGATTGCCAAGTGTACAACGATCACCTAGCGAGTTTGGGGGCCATAGAAATTCCAAGAAAGTTATTTTTAAGCTATTTACTTTCTTAATTAAGACCAAAGGTGTTTTTTAATAAATCTGGACTGATTAGCTGCACTATAAGTGTCACGATAAGTGCAATAATGAATATAAATAAGGCCGCAAGGATACAGCAAATGATTAGCACTACAATAAACCTGAGTAATTTGCCAAGTGTTTGCTTCCACGAGTGTTTTAAAAGTTTTGTGAAGGTATACAAGTAGTACACCACCGTCATGAGTAAGCTGTATGCGTAGATATTGGGAGAAATAAAGTAGCCCAAAAAGAAGGTAAGTATGGTAAAGTACATAACCGTTCCTTGCATATAAGCATTGATGACCAAATGCTCTCCAAAGTTATACGGTTTACGGTAGGTGAGCCAACTGATCAGGGCATAAAAAGGGAGGAATAAAAAAGTCATGATATTGTAGTACTTCAAGAAAAACTGCCACCATGCATTTTGAAATTTAATCTGGGCTTTCGCGCTATTTTGTTGTCTCAATCTCTTTTTGTATTCTTTTTCACTCAAGTTAAGGGCAGACAGGTCTTCCGTCGCTTGCTTTTCGAGTTCCATCATCTGCTCTGAAATCAGACTCTTCTGTATCGTTTGGTATTCGTCGGCGAATAGGTTGAACATAAGTAGTGTTAATGCAGCTCCAAGAGCTAGGTAGCCAAAGGGATTAACATAGCGCTTTCTGACCCCCATCAAATATTCTTTCAGTAATACATGTGGGCGGGTAAACATCGTTTTAAAGGTTCGGAAAAATAGGCTGTCAAAGCCCAACATAGCTAGGAGTTCTCCGATTAAAAAACGAAAGGTAATTCTATTTGTGATTACTTTAGCCCCACAGTGATCACAAAACAAAGCCTCGGCTTCGAGTTTTTCGTGGCAATTTTTACAGTGCATAGTATTTTGTTAGGTTGTTGATTTGAGGGCTAATATAAAAATATTTTAAAAACTGCTACGAATAAAAAAAACCGCTCGAAAGCGGTTTTTGAAATTATTGAAGTACTTTAAATTCGATGGTGGAATCTGTAAATACAGTATGGGTTTGTGTTTTGAAGTCCTTTTCATCGGCCTTGTAAATGTTATCCACATAGGTTTGTGGGTTGAGGTCTATGAGAGGAAACCAGGTACTCTGCACTTGAATTTGCAATTTATGTCCTTTTTTGACGGTGTGAAAAACATCCTGCAGAGTTATCGAAACTTTTGTTTTTTTGTTCGGAACAAAGGGTTCTGGTTTTGAAAAACTATTTCTAAAACGTCCGCGCATTACCTCGCTGCGTACCATCATGTGATAGTTGCTTAATTTTTGATGCGTTTGCATATTTTTGTTATCGTTTTCCATATCGGCTGGATGTACGTCTATTACTTTAACCACCCAATCTGCTGCTGTTCCTGTGGTAGCGACATTGAGCTTTGCTACGATATCCCCAGCCAATTGCAAGTCTTGTTCTAAAACAGGAGTTTCAAATACTAAAACATCTGGACGACGTGCAGCAAAACGCTGATCATCGGTCATGTATTTTCTAGGAGTGAAGACAGTCTTAATATCTTCAGAATAAGGTACAGGGTGTTTGATGTCACTTACGAAATTCACTTTGTCTACCGCCGGAGCTTTACGTGTTAGCGATTGCTCTGGAGCCAAATAAAAAGACTGACTGACAACCTCTTTTGGTGGCCAAGTGTCAAATGATTTCCAATCTCTTTTTCCTGTGTCGTATACATAGGCTTCCGGTAAACCGCTGTTTTTTGAACCGTCACCCTTTAGAAAGTGATTGAAAAATTTACTTTCTATATTTTTTTGAAATTTTAAAGAAATTGAGTCTCCAAAATAGTAATTTCCTACGGCGTTGGTCGCGCTACTACTTGCCCATCCACCGTGATCCCAAGGTCCAAATACCATGGTGTTGTAATTGTTGGGTTGGTGGCGTTCGATACCTTTGTAAGTTTCCAAAGGACCGTAAAGGTCTTCTGCGTCAAACCAACCTCCCACGACCATAGTAGCTACCGTTGAAGGAACTTTGTCTAAGTGTTGGATCAGTCCTTTGCGCTGCCATACTGAATCGTAATTCGGGTGTTCTATGATTTCTTTCCAAAAAAAGTCATCTACTTGTTCGGTGTGTGCTACTTTGGTATCTAAATGATCGTATTTGAAATAGCTATTGAGGTTTTTTAAAGGGCCTTTATCTAAAAAGAACTGGTATTGATCTTTGGTTTTCATATCCGGAAAAGCGTACCAAGCAGAGTCTGTTGGTTGATCTTTATACGTTCCGAAAAGTGAGATTGCTCTGAAATAACTCAACATAAAAGCCCCGTTATGGTGAAAGTCGTCGAAAAAGAAATCGCCAATACAGGCCTGAGGAGAGGCCGCTTTTAATGCTGGGTGGGCATCAATAGTCGAAACCGTAGTATAGTGACCTGGGTAAGAAATTCCCCAAGTTCCCACATTACCATTATTGTTAGCCACGTTGTTTACAAGCCAGTCAATAGTATCGTAAGTATCACTGGTTTCGTCAGTTTGTTTCCCTGTTTTATTAGGAATGTACGCACGCATATTATCGTAAACACCTTCACTCATCCAGCGTCCGCGAACGTCTTGGTAAACAACGATGTTTCCTTCTTTCATTAAGGTACTATTCGGCCCAATGCGCTTTCTAAACGTATCCGCTCCGTAAGGTCTACAGCTATAAGGGGTTCGTTGTAATAATATTGGGTATTTCTTACTCGTGTCTTTTGGACTGTAAATGGTGGTGTGAAGTAGTGTTCCATCACGCATAGGAATTTTTACCTCCTGTTTGCTGTAGTGTTGGGCCACGTAATTTTCTTCAGTGACTTTTTTTGGGGCAGTTTTCGTTTTCGAACAGCTCGATAAGAAAGCAACTGCCATACATAGACTAAGTCTAACCAGTAGTTTCATAAGTAGTATCTTTAAATAAGTTGGTTTGATTGGTATATCACACCACTATGAACAAATATTTAAGGTTGGTTTTAGCGCTCCGAGGAGTGGAAGCAAAACCGTAATTCTGGCACCTAATGTACAGATAAGATTTTGATATCTTCTTAATTAAATGTTAAAGACGTTAATAGTGTGTTAAAGAATTAGAGGAAAGCACGTATCTTGTGAAGCATGAAATGTATTAAAATTTTAGGGTGGATTTTTGTGAGTCTTTTGATAGGCTGTACTCCAAAACCCACCGAAAATAAGTCTGTTAATAGCTCGGTGAAGCGCGAGAAAAAACGAGAAAAACCTCAATTGAATCCGGAATTTTACAATGTCGGATTCGTCATTATGGAGGGAACTTTTAATACTGAACTGACCGCTCCCTTTGATATTTTTCAGC
The DNA here is from genome assembly GCF_056160945.1 of Tenacibaculum sp. AWR4_210. Taxonomy (NCBI): domain Bacteria; kingdom Pseudomonadati; phylum Bacteroidota; class Flavobacteriia; order Flavobacteriales; family Flavobacteriaceae; genus Tenacibaculum; species Tenacibaculum sp. AWR4_210. The sequence goes on along the minus strand of NZ_JBSWYF010000006.1, from coordinate 239,257 downwards.
ATACGAAGTACCGAAAAGCGATAAAGGGAATGAATGTATTTACCCTAGCGAAAACTACCCAACCCATTCGTACCTTTGAAGGTTTGTTAGTGCAGCCCGATTTTAACTATGTAACCGACAGCTTACCCAAAATTGATATTTTGGTGGTACCCAGCGCCGAACACCATTTGGATTCTGATTTGGAAGATGTTGAACTGATTAACTTTGTTAAAAAAGTGGGCGCGGAGGCTACTTGGGTAACTTCTCATTGTGATGGTGCTTTTGTATTGGCAGAAGCCGGTTTACTGACGGGGAAAGCAGCTACTACGTTTCCTTCAGATATCGAAAAAATGAAAAATCGATATCCAAACATCGATGTGAAACAAGATGTGTTATTTGTGCGTGATGGAAAGTATATTACTTCCGTTGGCGGTGCAAAATCTTTTGAGGCAGCCCTGTATTTGTGTCAGCTTCTTTACGGAGAAGCCATAGCTAAAGACTTGGCCAAAGGTCTAGTTATCGATTGGAACCTCAAGCAACTCCAATTCATTGAAACCAAGTAAAAGGAAGACAAACTTGACAAATTATGTAACAATTGTTACATAAATAAGTAGGATTTTTAACAGAAATAGGTACTTTAATCCTATCATAATTAATAATATTGCATACTTTGAACTCCTAATACGTCAATGTATTGTAAAGATAAGAATTTATGAATATTCGAAAACAAGTTAGATTAAGCATTTGGATGGTTTGTTTGTTCAGTTTTCTCAGCTGGACAGCTCCCGTGAATGCACAGATTTTTGATCCAGTAAAGTGGACGACCGCAGTTGAAAAAGTATCTGATACAGAGTACCATTTGATTGCGACAGCACTCATAGAAAAAGATTGGCATATTTATTCACAAAACGTCGATAAAGGCGGACCTATTCCTACTACTTTTTTCTTTACAGAGAGCGCTGATTTTAAGAGATTAGGAAAGGTCATCGAAGAAAAGGGGCATACAATTCAAGATGCTACTTTTAACATGCAGGTAAAATCGTTTAGTGATAAAGCCAAGTTTGTCCAAATAATAAAATTGGAAAATCCTGTGAAAACGGTGAAAGCCTCCGTAGAATTTATGGTGTGTATGGACACGCGTTGTTTACCTCCGAAAGAAGTGGATTTAGTTTTTGACTTGAACAAAGCAAAACTGACCAAAGGAAACACCGTTGCTGGTGGGAGTGCTAAAAAGGATAAGGGAACCAAAGGATTGTGGTCTATATTTATCATTGCATTTTTATCAGGGTTTACCGCTTTACTAACTCCCTGTGTATTTCCAATGATTCCGATGACAGTGAGTTACTTTACCAAGCAGAGTAAAAATAAGGCGAAAGGAATTAGCAATGCTATTCTTTACGGAGTGTTTATCATTGTTATCTATGTGTTATTAGGAACCGTTGTTACCAAAGTTTTTGGTTCAGAATCATTGAACGAGCTGTCTACAAATGTGTATTTTAACTTGGTGTTTTTTGTGATTTTGGTGGTCTTTGCAGCTTCTTTCTTAGGAGCTTTTGAGTTGAGCTTACCGAGTTCATGGAGTACCAAAGTAGATGCGCAGGCCGATAGAGGTGGGTTTTTAGGTATTTTCTTTATGGCTTTAGCACTTGCTATTGTGTCGTTTTCTTGTACCGGACCTATTGTAGGTACTTTGTTAGTCGAATCGGCAACACAAGGTGGGCTTGCTCCGATGATTGGAATGTTTGGTTTTTCATTAGCCATTGCCTTGCCATTTACCTTATTCGCTATTTTCCCAGGATGGATGAATTCACTTCCAAAATCTGGAGGGTGGCTCAATACAGTGAAAGTGGTATTAGGATTTTTAGAATTGGCCTTTGCATTCAAATTTTTATCGAATGCTGATTTGGTACTGCAGTTACATTGGTTAGAACGCGAGGTGTTCTTGGCAATATGGATCGCTATTTTTGGAGCATTAGCACTGTATTTGTTTGGGAAGATTACCCTTCCACACGATAGCCCACAAGATCGAATTTCTGTAGGAAGGCTCATGTTAGGCTTATTATCATTGACCTTTACCATCTATATGTTACCGGGAATGTGGGGAGCGCCATTGAACCTAATCAGTGCCTTTCCACCAGCGCAACACTACAGTGAATCGCCATATGGAGTAGGCTATCAAAAATTGGCTAAGATTCCAGCACAGCCGTCTTTTGGTGATTTTGGAGTAGGTAGCGAGAAAACCGAACATGAAGCAGGAGTGCCCGAGGGAGCGCACTTGATGCCTCCACATGATATTTTGGCCTTTAACGACTACGATAAAGGACTGGCTTATGCAAGGAAGGTGAACAAACCGGTATTGATTGACTTTACAGGACAGGCTTGCGTAAATTGTAGAAAAATGGAACAGAACGTATGGCCTCAAGACAAAGTGTTGAGCGTCTTAAAAAACGATGTTGTTTTGATCTCTTTATATGTCGATGACAGGAGAATGCTCGCAGAGGAAGATCAGGTGGAATCGAAGTTGCGTCCAGGGAAAAAATTAAAGCGCATCGGTGAAAAATGGACCGAATTTCAAACTATTAAATACAAAACCAACTCCCAACCGTATTACGTACTTATAGATGCTGACGAAAACTCATTGGTAGCTCCTGTTGCGTATACTCCTGATGCTGAGGAATACTACAATTGGCTTCAGTCGGGAATCAAAGAATATAAGTAACAAGTTAATAGCTTGTTTCATAGAGGGTTGCTTTTTTGAGTAGCCCTCTTTTTTTTGAGGTACTTTTTAGTAGGTTCTCCGGTAGTATGTGTAGAATTCAAGGAAAACGTTGTACCTTTGCAGCGGCATGAGAATAAGACAACTTTCAGATTGGTTACCTACTACGAACAAGGAGGTGAAGTTACGAGGATGGGATGAATTAGATGTAATCCTTTTTAGTGGAGATGCGTATGTAGATCATCCGGCATTTGGACCTGCAGTTATTGGACGTATTTTAGAGAGCTATGGTTTAAAGGTAGCGATAGTACCACAACCGAGTGTACATGATAACTTGCAAGATTTTACAAAGCTAGGAACACCTCGTTTGTTCTTTGCCGTGACTGCGGGTTGTATGGACTCTATGGTGAGTAATTATACCGCGAGTAAGCGCAGGAGAGACAAGGATGCCTATACTCCGAATGGAGACAAAGGATTTCGTCCTGATTATGCGACTACCGTATACACCAAAATTTTAAAAGAGAAGTTTCCAGAGGTTCCCGTGCTTATTGGAGGTATTGAAGCTTCGTTGCGAAGAGTAACACATTACGATTATTGGTCAAATAAACTGATGCCTTCTATTTTAGAAAGTTCAGGAGCCGATATGTTGGTATACGGAATGGGAGAACAACCATTACGTGAATTGGTAAGCCTTTTACAGAAAGGAGTTCCTTTTGATAGTTTAAAAACCATCAAACAGACGGCAGTGCTCTTGGAAGCAGGTGATAAAGTTCCTAAAAATAAGAACTGGCAAGATGTAGAAATTGCTTCACACGATACTTGTTTACAGGATAAAAAAGCCTACGCGGCGAATTTTAAAGTAATTGAACAAGAATCGAACAAGCTGTATGCTAGGAGGATTTTTCAAGAAATCGGAAGTAAAAAGTTAATGATCAACCCTCCGTATCCGACTATGACGGAGAAGGAAATTGACGGTTCTTTTGACCTGCCGTATACGCGTATGCCGCATCCGAAATACAACAAGAGAGGTCCAATTCCAGCTTATGAAATGATTAAGTTTTCGGTGAATATTCACCGTGGATGTTTTGGAGGTTGTAGCTTCTGTACCATTTCGGCACACCAAGGAAAATTTATCGCTAGTAGAAGTAAAGAATCTGTTTTAAAGGAAGTTGATGAACTTACCAAAATGGATGATTTTAAAGGCTATTTATCAGATATCGGTGGTCCATCGGCCAATATGTATCAGATGAAAGGAAAAGTACAGGCTATCTGTGATAAATGTGTAGCTCCTTCGTGTATTTCTCCGGTTATTTGTAGTAATCTAGACACTTCTCATAAGCCGTTAACAGAACTCTATCAGGCTGTTGATAAGCATCCGAAAGTAAAAAAGTCGTTTATTGGAAGTGGTATTCGTCACGATATGCTCGTTCCGGAGTTCAATAAAAATGCAGATCCGAAAGAACTCGATGCCTATACGGAAGAGGTGATGACAAAGCACGTTTCAGGACGTTTAAAAGTGGCTCCTGAGCATACTTCTGACCCCGTATTGAAACTCATGCGAAAGCCGTCGTTCCATTACTTTCACAAGTTTAAAGACCGCTTCGATCGCATCAATAAAAAACGAAAACTCAATTTACAATTGATTCCGTACTTTATATCTAGCCACCCAGCCTGTGAACCTGAAGACATGGCTAATTTGGCGGCAGAGACTAAAGATATGGGATTCCAATTAGAACAAGTACAAGATTTTACCCCTACGCCTATGACAGTGGCTACGGTAATCTATTACAGTGGGTATCACCCGTATACACTTAAGGAAGTAAATACTCCGAAAACGAAGCAAGAAAAGTTAGATCAACACAAATTTTTCTTCTGGTATAAGAAGGAGAATAGAAAGTGGATTAAAGACAAACTAACGAAAGTTGGGAGGACTGATTTATTGAAAAAATTACTTCCAGAAGATGCTTCATGGCGAAAAAATAAGCCAGGGAAGGCCAAAAATACTTTTGATGACGCCGTAACTTTTAAAGGAGCGACAAAGTCGCCGCGTAACAAATCGAGAAGATTTAAAAAGAAACGCAGGTGATTTTTGTAGTTAAATAAGTTGATATTAAACTTCTTAGCGATGCTTCTGAGAAGTTGATTAGCGCACTATTATAGATTGTATTCATCTCTTAAAGAGGTGTTTATGCTGCGTTTTATGAATTTATTTGAAGGGTGCTGCACCATTACTTTTGATTATTTGCGACGTGTTGTGTGATCTTGTGATGGTTTTTAGCCACGGTTGCTGCATATACCTTGTGTTGGTCAATTGTTCCTTTGTAAATTGAAGAAGAGAACACGCTTTTTTGTCTGTAATGGCCTCCGATGAAATACCTTGACATATTTTTTTTGAAGTGAATAAGTGATCTTTGTTATAGCTGTTAGAAGCATGATGCAAAGCTTCGAAAGCTCGTATTTATTAACTTAAAAAAGAGGATCATGGAAAATAATACAGACCAACGAATGGTAGAGTTACTCTGTTTTGGCATTGGCTTTTTAACCGTAGCATTTATTACCTTTATCTTCATCTACGCCGGTAGAGTAGGGCTATTTCTGGCACCGCTTTCAGCATTTTTATCCGTACTGATGGGCTACTATCTGTGCAAAGATATCCTAGAGTTTTTTAAACCAAAGGTAAGGTAAAGTAAGCAGCATTCTAAATACAGCCAGGTCTAATATAGTTGATTTAAAGCGCACATTTTTATTAGTGTATCTTCTAGATTTGACGTTTTGTCAATTTTGGGGTTATTTATTCGTAACTATAAAGTCTTATAATATTGTTTTACTCCTTTTTTTTTAGGAGTCAAAATGTTAAAGTTTGACTTTTTTTACTGTTTTTTTTCTTGTTTTTACCAGGCTGTTTTTATCGATTGACTTTATTCATTCATGTAATATTATTCTTGTTAGCTTTTATAGTTTTTTAGTTCCATTAAATAGACGGATATTTTATGGTAATATCTTCTATCTTATTTTTGTCGAATAGCGCTGTATTACTGGGGGCTATGGAGCCTTCACCCCACAAACTTCCTTGCTTTTAGTGTTTTGGTTTTTGAAATTGCTACTACGATTTCTAAATCAATTTTCTATGACACAATTATGTAAAAATATCTCCATCCTTATAACAATGATCCTGTCATGGAGCATGTCAGGACAAAGCAAAGAGGTAACGGGGACAATTACGAATAAGAAAGATCCTTTGATGGGAGTAACTGTTTTAATCAAAGGGACAACAAAAGGTACTACTACAGATGTACAAGGATTCTATAAAATAGAAGTCACGGAGGGTACTGTGTTGACTTTTCATTTTCTCGGGATGAAAACGGTAGAGAAAAAAGTACTATCCACGACAACTGTAATGGATGTGGAAATGGTAGAAAATGCTACCTTGGATGAGGTGGTGATTACTGCGCTGGGGATAAAGAAGCAAAAAAAGAGCTTGGGATATGCCCAGCAATCAATTCGGGCAGAAAAGCTTGTTTCAAGCAAACAAACGGATGTCTCCAATGCCTTGTCAGGAAAAATAGCAGGGGTTCAGGTGGTCGGTGCACCTTCGTCAGGATTTAAAACGTCCACCATTCGACTGCGTGGTGATGTGAATGTCTTGTACGTAGTAGATGGGGTCCGATTACAAAACATCAACGATGTAAATCCCGAAAATATAGTGAACATGTCCGTATTAAAAGGATCTGCGGCGAGTGCCTTATACGGTCCGGAAGGCGCACACGGGGTCGTAATTATCAATACGGTAAATTCCGTCAATCCTGGGGAAACTCAAATCATCTACGATGGAGCTGTTGAATTGGGGAACTCGGATTATTTTATGCCAAAATTACAAACCGAATACGGAGGTGGGTATAGTCAAAAATTTGATGTGTTTCACTTTGATGCGACTAAAGACCCAGCGTCATGGGCAGTTTTTGAAGGAGACCTGATGCCCCAGTACTACGCAGACGAATCGTGGGGACCTAAGCTCGATGGAACCCTTGTAAGACAGTGGTATAGCTGGGTGCCTAGTAATGCGAAGTTCGGACAAAAAACACCTTGGAAATACTATGGAGGATCCGCAGGTTTTTTTCAAACAGCAGTAAGTACCAAACACAATTTGACGTTTAACAAAACTGGCGAAAGCTATAATCTCAAGGTTAATCTATTGAGAAATGATAGAACGCTTACCTTGCCGAATACCAAAAGAGTTACCAATCGTTTAACTGTCAATTTGAACATGAAGGCAACACCGAAGTTCAGTGTTGCAGCGAACATTTCATATAATGATCGCAGTACCTTAAACAATCCTCGAGAAGGCTATGGTTCTCTAGGAGCTAACTTTTATCAGTGGTGGCAGCAACAGTTGGATATTGACAATCTAAAAGACTACACGCAAGGAGGGAACAAGGTGAGTTGGAACATTCGAGGACCTCGAAATCCGCGTCCGAAGTATTGGAACTCTGTATATGCAGAGTTGTATGAGAATCTGAAGCACGATGATTACAAATCGGTTTTTGGAAATGTTGATTTTATCTATACCATTTCGAATGCGTTAAAAGCGAAACTCTCTCTGAAAAAAACCTACAACCAACTTACAGGGGATTCCAGAACTGGATTCGGTTTGTTACAACGTCCTTCCTACAAAGAATACACAATAATGAGGGATAGGAATCTTTTGGTAGGACAGCTGTTTTATAACAAAACGTTGGGCGATTTTAGTTTGGCAGCTATTGGAGGTTTTGAATATAGTGACTACAGTAATAAATTCTTTTCAGGAGCGACTGTTAACGGATTGAGCATTCCTGATTTCTTTAGCGTCGCTTCGTCTGTTGATAGACCTTCTTATACTTCGAGAACAACAATTATTAAAAACAGAGCATTGTACATAACGGGTTCGATAGGTTTTAGGAAAGACCTTTTTTTAGAAGGAAGTTATCGTCGTGACTGGAATTCGTCGGCAAGTGTTCAGCGAAATGCAGTTGATACAAAGCGTTTGTCTTTGAGTTGGATAGCAAGTGAGTTACTACCTAAAAACGATGTGTTGACTTATGTGAAATTTAGAACGAGTTTTGCTCAAGCACCCAATTTTCCGGGGGCCTATGATACTCAAGAAACCTATAGTGTATTGAAGGCTTTTGATGGTCATCCTCTTCTCGATATAAAGTCTAAAAAACCCAATCCATTTTTAAGAGGAGCGGAGCGAACGGAGTTTGAAGTGGGGTCTGAATTTCAGTTGTTTAAAGGGAGAGTTTCTGTAGATGCTACGTACTTCAAAAAAATAGATGAAGGATTGCCTGTAAGTGTAAACATCGACCCGACAAAGGGAGTTTCAGCACTGTTCCAAAATGAAGGAAAGCAAACCTATCAAGGTTTAGAGCTGGGACTGAGTTTTATTCCTGTAAAAAATGAAAACTTTTCGTGGGAATCCAACGTAAATATCGCTCAATTGAAACGGAGGGTAGACAAAGTGAGTAATACAACCACCCGAAGTGACTATCAATTTTTAAGTTCGAGATGGGGCGGGCTCATATTGCGCAATCAGGAAGGTCATCAATGGGGAGAAGTTTACGGAAGAAAGGTAAAAGAAATTGGAGGTAAAAAAGTAATTAATGATTTAGGTACGGGATACGTAACTGAAGATACTAAGTATTTAGGAAATTACTTGCCTTCCTTTACCGGTGGGTTTATCAACTCGTTTAAATACAAAAATTTTTCATTGGCCATTGATATGGATTTTCAGATGGGGGGAAAGTATTTTTCGATCACGCGTATGTTCGTGAATTCATCTGGATTAGGTGCTGATACCGTAGGTAATAATGCACTGGGGAACCCGAAGAGAGATGATTTGACTGGTAGTAGCGGCGCTGTATTGGTCAATAGAAGTGGTGTAGGCTTAAGTGTTCCTTTTGAAAAAGCGAAAAGCAACTCAGGAGGGATTAAAATTAATGGTGTCAACCGAAATGGAGAACCGGTTTCCTATTTGGTGAATCCGCGAACCTGGTGGGGAAATCAGTTTGGGAATATGAGCGAGTTTACTTATGATGCCAGTTATCTGGCTGTCAGAAATATTAAGCTAGGGTATCAATTGCCAAATCAATTAACCCACCAACTGGGGTTTGATCAAATCAATTGCTACGCTTATGTAAACAACGCCTTTCTATTATTCAATGCGATCCCCAATATAGATCCTTCACGACTTGAACAGCCCTATGGTGATAGTGCCGTCGGAACTGTCAGTTTTATGGAAGGTGGGCAACTACCAGGGATAAGGATCTTTGGATTCAATATTCGCTTAAAGTTTTAACCTATCAAAAACGAATTACCATGAGAAAAATAATAAAAATGACGGTGATGTTACTGTCTTTGGCAGCTTGTGAAAACGCAGATTTTGGCGATGCTGTGATCAATCCGAACGAACCTAGTGTGGCCATTGCCTCTGCCTTTTTGGGTTCAGGACAACTGGCTTTAGGTAGCATATATTCTGAGGCCAGACCTTCGTTATACGTTCAATATTTGGCGAATGAACAATACAATTCGATGTCGCTTTACAGAACCCAACGATTTGATTATGTAAACTACTATCACGCTATTACAAATTTACTCAAGGTGATTGCGTTGAATACAAATCCCAAAACAAAGGAGAAAAGTAGTTTGTACGGTTCTAATAATAATCAAATTGCCGTAGCGCGATTGGTAAGGGCTTTCTATTTTCAGTTTATGACGGATAATTGGGGAATGCTTCCTTACAGCACTGCGAATGATTTATCCGTTGAGTTCAATAAGTTTGATACACAAGAGACCATATATCGGTCTTTATTTAAGGAAATTGAGGAGGCAATTTTACAGATTGATCATGGAGCTGGTCCTACAGGGGACATCATCTTTAAGGGCGATATGAGGAAATGGAGGCTATTTGGGTATTCATTGATGATGAATATGGCAGTTCGACTTTCTCATAAAGCACCGAGTTTGGGGAAAATGTATTACCAAAAAGCACTCAATGGCGGCGTGATTTTTTCAAATAATGACAATTTTTATTTCCCGTATTTAGAGGATGAAAATCATGACAATCCATGGCAAGATAGATTTCAAACCCGTTCCGATTATTTGCTCAGTGATACCTTTGTAAACGCCCTGATAGGCAAGGGAACCAATGTAGCACCAGAAGATCCGCGCCTAGAAAAATACGGTGAAAAAGCCGTGAGCACTCATGTGTACAACGGCGCTCCATATGGCGCTATTAATTCAAGAACCAATACTTTTTCATTTATCACGAAATCTGTGATTTATAATCAACGAGCAAAAGGATATCTCCTGACAGCAGCGCAAATGTATTTCAATGCGGCAGAAGCTGCGCATTACGGTTGGGATCAAAGGCATACAGCAGCGTATTATTACGAGCAAGGTATTCGAGCTTCTATGGAACAGTGGGGAGTTTCACAGGCCGATATAGTTCGATATTTGCAAAAGCGACCAGCCTTTATAGGGATGAGGTCTATTGCCTACGAAAAATGGGTAGCCCTGTTTTTACAAGGTTATGAGGCTTGGTTTGATTGGAGAAAGCAAGGAGAATTTCAAGTGCCCTTGAAAAAACCAGTGGCAGCAATTACCAAAGGAATTCCCAACAGACAAGCCTATCCGCTCAGTGCCATAAGTGCCAATGAAGCAAACTACAGAAAAGCACTCGCTTTACAAGGTCCCGACAATTTAGATACCAAAGTGTGGTGGGCTAAGTAATTCATGAAAATTTTAAGATGCCAGTACTAGCTCGTAGCCGTATCAATTAAGAGGAATTTTTTGTGAAAAAAATGTAGCGAATCACAAGGTAATGAGCGTCCCTGAACCTAGGATTTAGTAGTAATAAAGAGTAAAAATTTAAAAATAGATGAAGACATTTCGTAAGATACTGTGCTCCATTGTAAGCTGTTTCTTTACAATGCTAACGGTCTATGCACAACAAATAGAGATTGAGGGTAAAGTGACCGACGGTGTCATGCCCTTATACGGCGTTTCGATATTGAATAAAAGAACCACCCAAGGAACCACTACGGATAGCTCTGGGAAATTTAAAATCCGAGCGTCCATAGGGGCTACATTGCTAATCAGTTATGTAGGATTTCGACCAAAGGAAGTGCAAATTGTCAATCAATCTCTATTAGTAATCCAATTAAAGCCGAATGTTTTGGAAGAGGTAGTAGTTGTCGGGTTTGGTACCCAATCAAAAAGAAGGTTGACTGACAATATTGTCACCATTCAAGGAAAACAACTCCAAGAAATTCCTACGCCTAGTGTCTTTAATAGCTTGACAAGTAAAGCTACCGGAGTTCAGATAAGGAGGATGAACGGGAAAGTAGAAGGAGGTTTGAACGTTCGTATTCGAGGTCAATCGAGTCTAGGTGCAGGGAACCAACCATTGTATGTCATTGATGGTATGCCTTTGATTAACGATAATGAATCGACCAACGGGTCACCATTAAATCCCTTATTAACACTCAATCAAAATGAAATCGAATCGATAGATATTTTAAAAGATGCTTCGTCTGCGGCAATTTATGGTGCCCGAGGAGCCAATGGAGTAGTGCTTATTAGTACTAAAAAAGGGAAGTCGGGAGCAATGCAATACGACTTGAATTTTTCATCCGGCATAAGTAGCCCCAGCCATACTCGAAAATGGCTGAATGCTAAAGAATACGTCACCTTGTTTTTAGAGGCGGGAAGAAATTCTTCCTGGTCGAGTGAAGCTTTTGTGAAAAATCGCTTTGATCGTTATGCAAATCATACGGATTGGGAAAATGGAGCGGTAGATACGGATTGGCAGGGGATGGCTCTTCAACGAGGGAACACTCGGAATTTTGATTTTTCAGCGAAGGGAGGAACTAAGCATACCCAGTATTTTTTTAGTACTAATTTTAATAATACTCAAGGAATTGTTGTGGGAAATGCCATGGAGCGACTTGGAGGTCGGTTACGGGTAAATCACAAGGTTAAAAACAAGTTTGCTTTGGGGGCCAGTTTGAGCTATAGTAGGGTTGGAATTTACCGTGTGGCCAATGACGGTTCTTTTTTAACACCCCTTCAAGCAGTGGCACAGGCACCCATATCTCCTGCATTTGATGCCTCAGGAGAACCCTTTAGAAACACGGTATACGCTAATTTCTTATTAGAAAAGAAATACGCGAGAAACAAAACAACCATAAGGAGAATAATTGCAAATGTGATAGGTGCCTATGAGCTGGGAAATGGACTTGCTTTTAATAGTAATTTCGGATTGGATACCTATGCGCAGGCAACCGATGCATTCCGAGGGAAAAAAACGCCCTTTATGGCCACGAATGGAAGAGCGTATGCGTCAAGTGTAACGACGGAATCGTATAACTGGGCAAATTATTTGGAATTTAAGAAACACGACGATATTCACAGTTTTACAGGGGTGTTGGGGATGGAATACAATGAAAAAAATCGAAGGTTTATCAGTGTTACGGGGATCGAATTTCCAGAAGAAGGCTTTCACAATGTGAGTAGCGCTGCAAAAATTACGAAAGGAGATGGGGCCATTCGTAAAAATTCGTTCCTTTCGTATTTTACTCGGCTGAATTACAGTTATAAGAATAAGCTTTTAGTAAAGGCTTCGTTTCGGCGTGATGGGGCCTCCAGATTTGGTAAACAACATCGATTCGGAAATTTTGCATCCCTATCCGCAGGTTGGGTACTCAGTGAGGAGTCATTTTTTAATTTTTGGAAGGAACTGTCGTTCTTAAAAGTGAGAGGAAGCTATGGATTGTTAGGAAATGCTAATATCGGGGATTTTCGCTTTTTAAATCTTTATACGGCAAACTCATATAATAAGCTGCCGGGAATTGAAAGCTCCCAAGCGGGAAACAAGCATTTGAAATGGGAGTCTTCACGACAGTTAGATATCGGCTTGGAATTTGGGTTATTTGAAAATGATCTCAGTGGTAGTATTGTGTATTACGATAAGAGAACCGATGGCTTACTTTTTGCGAAGGCATTGCCCTATTCATCGGGTGAGTCGCAGATATACGAAAATATAGGAGGGCTTAAATCTTCCGGACTTGAGTTCGAGTTAACGGGGAAATTGTTGGATAGTAAGGATTGGTACTGGAGTATAAGTGCCAATGCAGCTCAAAATAAAAATCAGATTACCTCTTTGCCAAATGACAATGCGGATCAAATCAAAGGTCAAAATATTCTTCGCGTTAATCAGCCTGTGAATTCCTTTTATTTAATCGAGTACGCCGGAGTAGATCCTGCTAATGGAGACGCCTTGTATTATACTAATAACTTGATAAACGGTAAGCGCTCGAAGGTAGTTACCAATGATGTTTCAAAAGCCCAGAGAGTCGTAACTGGAAATCCCAATCCATTGTGGATTGGTGGTTTGACTTCCAATGTTAGGTATAAAAATGTGGACCTTTCCTGTACGATAGGCGGTGAATGGGGCGCTAAAATATACAATGGTGGAGGCCGTTACCAGTCGGCAAATGCCGATTGGTTTGACAATCAAACTCACGACCAATTAAATCGATGGCAAAAACCCGGTGACCAAACGAAAGTACCTCAACCGCGATTAGGCGATGCTAACGGAACAGCCAATTCTACACGTTGGTTAGAAAGTGGTGATTTTATCCGATTGCGGAATGTGATTGTAGGCTATAATTTTTCGCGCCGGTTTACTCAAAAAATACACCTTTCCAAGCTGCGTCTGTATATGTCTGCATTGAACTTATGGACATTGACAAATTATTCTGGTTATGATCCAGAAGCCCGATATGACGGTTCTCTACAGTCACGTGGAACCGCTTTTTATTCAGCACCCGCACCTACGACAATAGCGTTCGGAGTACAAGTTAAATTTTAAGTTGAAACTGATGAAAATAGTACAAAAAATAATTGTGTTAGTCCTGGCAGCTATTGTGATGTCTTGCGTCGATCGTTTAAATATTGCACCGCAGCAGAGTATAAGTCAGGAGCAAGCTGTTTCGAGCGAGGCTAATATTAAAGCTTTGTTGTTAGGTAGTTATACTACGTTAAGCGTAACCGGGAATAGCTTCGTAATGGCTGATTTATTAGGAAGTACCGGTCAAGTATCATGGACAGGGACCTTTGTGGGGCCTCGTCAAATTTTTAATAAAAAGATACTTAGCTATAACGGTATGATAGCGCGAAATTGGCGGTTGAATTACAAGTTAATTAATGCGGTAAACCTCGTTCTGGATAATGCGTATCAGGTCAGTGCAAAAGACAGGAATTCGTTAAAAGGACAAGCTTATTTTTTAAGAGCTTATGCGTATTTTGACTTGGTAAGAAACTTTGCGCCAAGCTACAGCGCTCGGACCGCTCATACTGATTTGGGTGTTCCCTTGCGTTTAAAAGGAATTGTCGATTATACTACTGACCAATCAATTGCTAGAAGTACAGTGAGCGAGGTATACGAGCAGATTATAGAAGATTTAAAAGCAGCGGTACTTGCCCTTCCGGAATACAATGGGGTATTTGCCGATAAATATGCCGCAAAAGGACTGCTCGCGCGCGTGTACTTGCAAAAAGGTGACTTCGAAGCGGCACGAGAGCAAGCAGATGCTGTTATTCGCTACAGTGGACGTCAATTACTTTCGGACTATTCTTTGGTTTTTAATAATGACAACAACACTAATGAAGATATACTCTCTTATCAGGTGACAGATCAAACGGGAGTCAATTTGCTTATTACCTATTACGCTTCTCAAAAACACGGGGGAAGAGGTGGAGATATTTGGATTAATAGCAGTTATTATGCGGGCTTTGATTCTAATCAGGATGTCAGAGCTTCTTTCGTTACTGACGAATACGATTTGATAAAAGATCGAGGGGGCTTGACAGCGAAGTTTATGTCGAAATACGCAAATATTACGTTGATACGTTTGGCTGAAATGTACTTAATACGGGCAGAGACTAACTTTAGACTAGGACAATCAGTAGGGGCGAGTCCAGTGTCGGATATTAATGCAATACGAAATCGAGCTGGGGCGAAAACTTTAAAGATATTGAGTTTGGCGACTATCTTACGAGAGCGTCAGTATGAATTGGCTTTTGAAGGATTTTTGATTCACGATTTAAAACGAACACATCAGTCCGTAGGTCATTTACCTTGGGATGCTGATGCATTAGTTATGCCGATCCCACAATCGGAAATGGATACCAATAAATTAATGGAGCAGAATAAAGGATATTAACAAAGGCCCTGAAAAGGGCCTTGATTTTTTAGGAACATTGATAGTCGTCTAACAGCGTTTTCGAATATTGCTTAGACTGTCATCAATAAGTAACTGACCATCTCTGAATACTTCGCGCAGTTCTCCTTGCTGCTCTTCATCCCATGAAACTTGGTCGTGTAACTGATAGTTACCGTTGTCTAGTGTTATTTTTAACAAGCCTTTTGCCGATTTTTTTGTTCCATCATCGGTGATGGGGTCCTTGTAAATTTCACGTCCCTCTCCTGAAACTTCTCCGTAGGTAGCTTTCATCGCAAATCCGAAGGTGTCTCGAGTATTGTATTGATAGGTAAATGAACCAATACCTAAAACGACATTGGTACTGGCAAAGCCTTTTTGAGCCAAACCTTTGCAAATGCGTTCGGCGCGTTCTAGGGTGATACTATCGCCGTAAATAGCTCCGATATGCGCATCTAGTTCTTTGTATCCTTTGGTATTGGTAGTACCGCCAAAAATATCCCAAAGCAGTTGAACAACTCCTTTCTGTGCAGCTGGATGTTCGGCATCTGGATCGCCACAGATAATTGCTACAGGATCTCCGCTGTCAGGTCGTATTACAACTTTACCATCACGGTTTAGGACCTCCTTTTTTAGCGTAGGAAGGTACTCCGTAAGTACTTTCCATAAATCCCAAGTATCAGAAACTATAGAGACGATTCCGCTCGGATAGATTTCTGTAATCAATCGCTTAAAAGTTGCGAGTTCACCACTATTTGTACCCATGCACATTACAGAGTGTTCTGTGGCTGCTACCGATCCTCCAATTAATTCTTTGTCCTCGTCAGCATTGTAATAGTGCTCTAAAAAGTCAATTGCTGGAATGGTATCTGTTCCGGTAAAGTGTAATAAATGTCCGGCAGCACTTAATACAGCTGCTTCCAATCCTGCCATGCCTCGCATTGAAAAATCATGTCCTTGCCAAGCTACCATTTCAGGGGTAGAAGCTGTTTGTTCAGCATAGGTATCCAATAATTGTCGGTATTGTTTGGCAATAGTTGCCGAATTACAAGGTAGCCATATCGTTGTTGAGAGCAAGGTCTCGAAATAATTGGTCAACCAAAAGAATTCTGGTAAGGTATTATACATGGTAAACATCGGTACGCGAATAGGTACTTCCACTCCTTCAGGGAGGGCTTTAATGACCATGGGTATATACCCCAAATCATGCAAAGCGGCAATGTGTTCGATTCCTACTTGGTTTGCCCCTAAGTAATTGTCGATTCTTTTACTGTAGCTTGCACAAACTTCTTCTTTAGGTCTGTTAAAAAAATGGTGACGAAATTCTTCGAGGATGTATTTTTTGATGAAGTATTGTAGTCCAAAAAATACTACCTTGTCAACTCCTTGAATTCTACTTTTTCTCGGCGTCTAATTAGAATATACCAAGCTGGTGTTTTCTGGGTATTGTCGTCGATGATCTACCTTGTATCCGTCTGTATATAATAATGGGTTCATAGTGTTAATTTTTTAATTTGTGTCAAAAATACGCAAAGTAAAATAATCTCACAATAAAACTCAGGATTTTTTTAAGAGATCACGAACTTCCATCAGTGCATACCCCAGTAGGTTTTCACCTTCCCAATGGTTTGGATTTAATGCCTTCGGATCGTTTTCGGCAAGACCAATCCCCCAGATGGCATCCACAGGACTGGCTTCTACGATAATGCGGTCACCAGTATTTAGTAAATACGTTTTTAGTGCTTTATTTTGTGCAAATTTTTCGAGGTTGGCGGTTTTAACGATGTCAAAGCGATGCTGATTCCAAACAACACTATCAAAATTTTTAACACTCCTTCCGAGCTTTTTTACAGCATGGGGATGTTTTGCTTTGAGCATAGGTTCGATCAAATCTAAATTCTTAAAGAGTCTGGCTTTTTCAACCATCATATAGTGCTCCGCCGTAGGGTAGGAAATACCGGCTATTTCGAAAGAAGCTTCCCACCATTGGCTAAAACAACTTTTGATGATACTACCATCTTTTGAAGGCTGGTGTCCCCAGAAAAAAATGAATTTTTGTTGTGGGTTTTGTTCGTATTGTAATCGGGTGGTTTTATGGGTGTATTTCATGATTTTTTTGTTTTGATGAGTCTGTAGGGGCTTTTGTTTCTTCCCGTTTCAGTGGGGTACAATTGGTATACTGGTTCGCTTTGCCAGAACGATTTATTTTCAATGTCTAGCATGCTTAACCTTCCTTTGAAGGCCGCGCCTGTATCAATATTCCAAACGTTGGTAGCGCGCATAGGTGTCGATTGCTTGTAACGTGTAGTAGGGGTATGGCCTATGTATATTTCCTTGTAATGTCGTAAGCGTTCTGGATAGTAGTCGTCGATTTCATAGATTTGATGAGCAGCCAAAGCGGTCTCCCAAAGCGTTCGATCAAAGTGAAAATTCTTTGTGAAGGTCTCCTTGTGTACACCGTGCATAGAAGTAAATCCAGCATGTATAAACAGTCGTTGTTCGGAATCGATATAGTACGGAAGCATGCTCCTGAAAAAAGCCAGGTGCGCTGTTCGTTCCTTGTCGCTGAGTGCTGCATAGCTTGTTACGGTTGCGCTACCGCCATGTGCAAGCCAAAGTTCATTGTTTGCAGTACCTTCCAGCCATTCTTGGCACCATATATCGTGATTTCCTTTGATAAAGATGCATGTGTATTGTTTGGCTAAGTTGATGAGGTAGTCAATGGTAGTGGCAGCGTCACTCCAGCCGTCTACGTAATCGCCGAGAAAAATTAGCTGATCAGTAGGACGAAGTGTCACTTTTTGTATGAGCTGTTGCAGTGCCTTAAGGCCACCGTGGATGTCTCCGATAACATATGTTTTCATTTTTCTATTTAGTATTGTTTGGGAATTCGATAAATGCTGCCGGAACAAAATCCGTCAGCCAAACGCCGTTGTCTGAAAGGTAAAAATCATAACCTTCTCTTTGCATACGACGGGCATTAACTTTTAAAATGACAGGCTTACCTCGTCTACTACCTACCTGGTTGGCAGTACTGCGTTCGGTACTGAGATGGACGTGATTTCTCGACATTTTACTGAGACCTTCTTTTCGGATAGCGTCCAAAAAGTCGACCACAGTTCCGTGATAAAGAAATTCTGGTGCCTGTGTTTTTTCTAGCTCCAACTCGATGCGACGAATAGAATGTCCTTGATTAGCGCGAATTTTTGTTTGATTAGTTGAAAAGGAAAACCTTTTCTTAGAATTGCTAGCTACAATTTCTTTGAGTTCGTTAAAACTAAGACTAAAGGATGTTCGATTTATTTTTAGTAAGAGCTCTTCAACAGAAGCCCAGCCTTCATTGTCTAAAACCAGCCCGATTGCTTCGGGCTGATGTCTTAGTAAAAGACTTAAATATTTACTTTTTTTAGTGGTATTTTTCATTTTCAATTTAATTAAAATTAATGAGCATGTTATCAGCTGTTAGTACGCTAATGCATGCTCAGGTGCTTAGGAGAATTTTGACTGCAACATGCGGTTAAAATTGGTACAGAGGTTTTGAATGTCGTCAAGTCTGGCCAGTTGTAAGAGCCAGCTTTTAGGAAGGGTATCAATCCCGAAATACAAACCTGCCAATCCACCGGTAACCGCTCCCGTAGTGTCCGTATCATCCCCCAGATTAATGGCTTTTAGTACGGCTTCCTCGTAGCTGGTGCTGGTGAGCAAGCACCACAAACTAGCTTCCAGCGTGTGGATAACATAGCCGCTTGAAGCAATGGCATTCGGTTTGAGTTGCCAAAAATCTTTTTTTAGTATTCTTTCGAATACAGCACGTTCTCTTGAAACGATGCCCTTAACTTCTAAAAGTACTCGTAAGGCCTCTTGTGTTTTGTAAAACGCTTCAAACTTGTCGAGGTCCTGCAATAGAAACTGACTGTACTGTACATAGAACCAGCAGGCAATTGCTGCGCGAATATGTGGATGCGTCAACGAAGAGACTTTCCAAAGATACTCAAATTGAAGGCTGGGGTCCATGTGTTGTGTGGTAAAAACGAAGGGTAAAATGCGCATCAATGAACCGTTACCGTTGGTATATTCATCTTCGTTAGACTTCAAGTAGTTCAGTGCGTCGTAGTCCTCTCGTTCAACCAGTAAATGCAAGTGATCAAGAGCTTTTGTCGTTTGAATACCGATGTCGAAAACCGTACCGTGAGGGGTCCAATGCGCATGGTTTTTCCACAGGCAAAAACTATTCGCTAATCGATGGAGTTCCGTGCCCGAACAGATGCTTTCTGCAGTGCAAAAGGTCATTGAACTATCGTCAGACCAAGTTCCTGGAGGTTGATGATGTGTCCCGAATCCTCTTAGATCTGTTACAGGGTTTCGATGGAGTTCTGACCTGCTTTTGAATTCTACAGGGACCCCAAGAGCATCTCCCATAGCAAAGCCTATAAATGAGGGGTAACAATTAAATGAGTTCTTCATAACAATTTGTTGTTTTAGTTACTGTTTTGCATCGCACTCACGAGTGCTAGTTGTGCCAACTCCCTAGTATTTTTTAAGAGGAGCAGCGCTTTGCATTCCAACGACAGTTCGTATAAGTTCAGAAATTACTAGTGTGCTGAGAAAGCAATTACGACTCCAGTAGTAAAGGCTTTTAGCAACAGCTTTGTAAGCTCTTTCCACAACCTTAGTATTACAATAGTGTATTAAGGCGTATTTGCGTAAGAGATTCAGATTGATAGTTCTGAAAGCTGTCAGTTACGTATATACGTTCGAATGTATTTTCTACGGCAGTGAGCCCTTTACTGAAGATGCCATGGCTGATTGCGAGGTATAGTTTTCCTGCATTTTTGGCCTTCAATTCCTGGGCTAATCCTAAAAAGGTTCCTCCGCCATCACATATATCATCGATAAGCAAGCAGTCTTTTCCTGCCAGATCATCGGTGTATACCTTGAACCCTGAGAGCGCTCCTGTACGTACGTCACGAGTTTTTGAAGCTTCAATAACCGGGTAGTGCTCTAGCTGTTGGGCGAGCTTGTATATTTTTTTTAAAGCACCACCATCGGGAGAAATCAAGCAAAGATCTTTAGGTAACTCACTACATACCTGTTTTATAAATCCGAGGTTAGAAATCACTTTACAACGATTGATTAAGGCCGGACTCACATCGGAATGCGGGTCAAAAATGCGAACTGTCTTATAGTTTTGTGCATTTAAAAGTTCGGCGTAGACTTTTGCGGTCAGCGCTTCGCCATCGGTCATTAAGCGATCTTGTCGAGCCCCAGGGAAATAGGGAAGCACGAGATGAATTTTTTCAACGCCCATATTTCGTAAGGCATTCGTCGCAATGAGTAAAACACCAACATCGTTAAACTCTTTGATGCGATGTGTTATGGTCACCTCTTCAGAAGTGATTTCTGATGCGATGCGAATGTGTGGCTCACCACCTGGAAAGGTGCTGGTTTCGAAAACAAGATCGCATTCACTGGTAAAGGGTATAAAATTGGGATCAAGGTGTAAATACATATTGCGTTTTTTTTACGCAAATGTAAAAAACATTTTGGGTTGAAAAAATATTTTTGTGTTTTTTTTACGCAAACTTAATTTCGAAATGGAATCCCTCGTTTAGGAGTTCGCTGTATTTTTCTGCATTGAATTGATATAATTTAGCGGGACGTCCGCTTGTAGGCTGGTGCATTTTATCGGTTTCCGTAAGGATACCAAAACTCATGATTTTTTTTCGAAAGTTTCTGCGATCGAGACTTTTATTTAGGATTGTTTGGTAGAGTTGTTCTAGATCTGAAAACGGAAACTCGGAGTTCAACAATTCAAATCCAATAGGCTGGTAATTGATTTTGTTTCGAAGTCTATCCAGTGCTGCGTCAATTATTTTTTTGTGGTCAAAGGCGAGTTCAGGCAGTGCATCCATCGGAAACCACTGGACATCAGCAGCGTCTGTACTTGCGTCAATTTTAAAATTTTGTGGACTGACCAAGGCAAAATAAGAAACGCTAATGACTCTGTTTCTCGGATCGCGATTAGGGGTGCCAAAAGTATACAGTTGTTCGAGATAGTCAATAGTCACATTGGTTTCTTCCATCAGCTCCCTGCGAACGGCATTTTCCAAAGATTCTTCGTCGTGTACCAATCCTCCTGGCAATGCCCAAGATCCTAGATACGGAGCTATACCGCGTTTGATGAGTAGTACAGATAGTTTTTTTTGTTCGTAACCAAATACGACGGCATCTACGGCAACTTTGATGTTTTGTGGCATAGGATTATAAGCGTTTATTCAACGCAAAGTTACAAAACATTCTAGCAGTGTAAAAGCCCGCACGGTGGCGGGCTTCTTTTTTTGAGGGTAAATAGCTCGGCAAATTTTCAAAACTAAATCGCTTTTAGGAGCATCGTTTTGTTGCAGATATTTGTATTAATTCTTTTTTTTCCAACTTTTTAAAGCGCGAACAGCCTCATCGGTATAATCGGTAAAAACACCGTCAACTCCTGCGTCAAAAAAGAGGTGGTATTCTTTTTCAGCAGTTCCTGAACTCCATTGGGTATTTTCGTTTCTAAAGGTGTAGGGATGTACTTTTAAACCGTATTGGTGGGCTAGCTTTATAAAATTACTGGGTTTGTTCAATGTAATTTTGCCGTCCTCTGATGTTTTATAGGAAATGATAAAAGGTTTCCAAGGTCCGATGCCGTCTGCGTATTGAGCGGTGTATTTCATTCCTTCAGGCGTGCTGAAATAAGCATAGGTTCTCGTGTCACCGCGCTGATGAAAATCGTAGGGAGCTACGTAGGAGATAAAATCACCTTCGGGAAGGTCAAAGTTTAAACGACCATCTTTTTTAACTCCATAAGTAGATATGAGTTGCACGAGTCGGACATCGATTTGCTGATTGATGTATTGTAGTGGGGCAACTTCGAAGCACTGCACAAAAATAGGAGCGTCGTACTCGTGTAGTTGGTGCTTTTTTAGGACAGAAATAAGTGTCTTTTCCATAAAATAGGCACCGAACTTTTGATTGTGAAAATAGGGGTGTTTAATTTCAGGATAAATACCAATTTCTTTGCTGCGAGTACTCGTGTTTTTTTTAGCGATTTCGATCACTTCTTCAAAAGTGGGTATGTCGAATTGGTTGTCGTAGTTTTTAGGTCGGCCTGGATAGGCTTGTTTAGCTTTCAATTGTTTGATTTCGGCCAAGCTAAAGTCAATGACGAACCAATCGGTAACCATTTTTCCATCGAGGTTTTTGGTGGTTTTTAAGTGAGCGAACTGAGGTAAATCAGCGACATTAGTAGTTCCAGAAAGCATGGGCTCATGACGGACTACTAGGTGCCCATCTTTGGTTAATACAAGATCGGGTTCTATAAAGTCGGCGCCTAGTTCAATGCCCTTGCGATACGCTTCTAGGGTGTGCTCGGGCAATACCGATTGCGCTCCTCTATGGGCGATGATTAGTGGAGTGTTTTTTTGGGGATGATCATCGTTGTCTTGACAAGCGAGGAATGAGGAAAGGGCACAGCAGGCCCACAACGTAATAAGTATTCGTTTCATGAAGGGTACATTTTGATTTTGTGAAAACAAAAAAACAAAATCAAGATGATGGAATGGTAAAGGGAATATTATCTAATAGCTAGTTTATGAAGCGCAAACTTTACAGTCGTCTTTGTCTTTTACCTCACCGATGAGTTTTCCTTTTTCATTGATGGCAAAACCACAGCAATCGATAAAGCCTTGGGCAACCAATTTTCGGGCTCTTTGGATTTGAGATTTGGTCGTGGTCAAATTCTGGTTTAGCGTTTTTGCTACCTCTGTTTGTTTCATTCCTTTGATGTCTGATAAAAACAAAGGAACGCGGTATTTTTCTGGCAGATTTTTGATGATTCCATAAAGACAGTCTTTCTCCGTATGTACTAGGGGATACTCTTCCTCACAAGTATCGAGGATATCGCTGGTAACTTCGATTTTTTGCGATTTAAAGTAATCCATAATCACATTGCGAGTGATGGTGAATACCCATGACTTTAGTTTATCACGGTTCTTTAGGGAATCTAACTTGGTATGTATTTTAATAAAAGCATTGTGGAGCAGATCTTCTGTTATTACAGGATCTTTTACTTTACTGCGTATAAAGTAACGTAAATCATCGGCGTGTTGATTCCAAACAGCTTGTGTATTCATAGTATAAATTTACAAAAAAGAGCGAAATAAGGAGGAGGACTTCAAAAATAGAGATCCTCCTTTTGATTTAACATTGGCAATTGTGACAGGTACAGTTCTCACAAGTACAAGCTTGACAAGAACCTGATTTACATCCTTCACATTGACAGCTACATTGATTTTTATGATTCATGATTATTTAATTTTAATATTTCGTCGTTAAGTAGACGTTGTAAATAGTAAATAGATGCAAAGAATTAAAAAAACTTTTGCAGTTCGCTTCGTATAGGTAAGGGTTGCGTTGCCGAGATGTTGCTCCCACCGGTATTGCCTTTAGGGACCCAAATTGGGGTAATGAGTAGGGCGGCAAGTATGCGTAAGATTTGCCCTTTGATTTCTTTGTAGTTAGCAGTACGAATACCAAAGTGAAGCATGTAGCAATGAGATAGCGTATGGCGGTACCAATGTTTTTGACCTAGGATATGAGCGTTTTCTAAATGATAAAAAGACACTTCGTAAGCTGCGTTACGAAGTGCCTTTTTTGCGAGTTGTAGTTCTTGATAAAAAGCTTTTTTTCGGTACATGGTAGTTTTTTATAAAGTGACTGCCCTACCGAGAAAAAGATGCAGTTTTATACGGTGAATTAATTTACTCTTTCACCATTAACATAGGTGTGATTGACTTTAGTATGTGGAATTTTATTTCCTTCAACGGTCATAATATCGTTTTCTAGTATGATGAAGTCAGCGAGTTTTCCGACTTCAATACTTCCTTTTTCCGTTTCTTCAAAATTGCCATATGCGTTCCATATGGTCATTCCTTTGAGGGCGTTTTCTCGACTGAGTGCATTGTTGGGTTGATACCCTTCTGCAGGATATCCCTTTAAATCTTTACGGATCGTCGCTGCGTAAAACGTATACAATGGACTTACGTTTTCAATAGGGAAGTCCGTCCCAAGGGCCACTTTTCCGTATTCCTTTAGTAAGTCGTTGTACGCATAGGCTCCGTGAATTCTTTCCGATCCAACGCGATCTTCTGCCCAATACATATCAGAGGTGGCATGGGTAGGTTGAATGGATGGCAAAACGTTTTTAAACAGTTTGAAATCTTTTACATCTACAATTTGTGCATGCTCAATTCTCCAGCGTCTGTCATTTTCTGTAGGCAGTACTTGATGGTAGGTTTTTAGCATAACGTAATTCGCAGAGTCGCCAATAGCGTGCGTATTCATTTGGTATTCCGAAGCAGCAATGCGTTTTGCTAAGCTTTGTAAATTGTCATACGAATTAACGAGTGCACCAAAATGTCCTTTTTTATCGGCGTATGCGTCTTTTAAGGCAGCACCTCTTGACCCGAGCGCTCCATCGGCATATACTTTTACCGAACGCACATGCAAGCGGTCTGTTTTGATGATGCCTTTGTTGAGGTAGTAATCGAGATTTTTCTCGGTATTGGAAATCATGGCGTAGATACGCATTTTTAAGCTTCCCGCATGTTGTAAACTGTCTATAAGCTCAATAACTTCTCTGTCTAACCCAGCATCATCAACCGTCGTTAAGCCTAAGTCAAAACATATTTTTTGAGCGTCGAGTAGGGCCTGAATTTGTTCTTTTTTACTCGGTTTGGGTACCTTGATGAAATTCATGGCATTATCGATTAACACTCCGGTAAGTGCACCGTCTTTTATGAGGAATTCTCCTCCGTCAATACGGGTGTTTATATCGATACCGGCAAGATTGATGGCCGCTTGATTGACGAGCATGGCGTGCCCGTCGATGCGTCTGATAGCTACAGGAGTTTCAGGAAACAGTTCGTCTAACTTTGTTTTGGTAGGGAATTCTTTCACTTCCCAATCGTTTTGGTCCCATCCGCGTCCCGTAATAAAGGGAACTTGTTTTTCTTTTTGAAAAGCAACCAAGCGATCTAGGACTTCCTGGTAGCTTTGCGTACCTACTAAATCTACTTTTTGTTGTTGTAATCCGAGTCCGTAAAAATGACAATGTCCATCTATAAACCCTGGATAAACCGCTGCATTTTTTGCGTCGATAACCTCGTTTGCACGGTAACTTTTTTGAAGTTCCTCATTGGTACCTACGGCGATAAATTTACCGTCTTTAACAGCAAAACTCTCTTGGGTACTAAAGGATTTATCTACAGTATAAACTTTAGCATTGATGACCAATAGGTCAGCTTCTTTTTGGGTTTCACAGGCACCGAGGGCTAAAAAGAGGCCTGTACTTAGTAGTGTGTAAAGTGTTTTTTTCATGCTGATTTGCGCAAAATTAGGGTTTTAAAGTATCTGAAGTATACAAGTATTTGTCCATCAAATAAAGGATACTTGCCATGGATGCACTTCCGAGTTCGAGTTCTCTTTTATTGACTTTGTCAAAAGTATCTGTCACTGCGTGGTGATAGTCAAAATAGCGTTGCGAGTCTGGTCGGTAACCTACTAGGGTTACATGCTCGTCTTTAAGCGGTGAAATATCGGCACCACCACCGCCTTTAACCAAGTCGTGCAGACCGTAGGGAGCTAGTAATTTTTTCCAACTCTGCACGAGCTGAAGGTTTTTTGGATTGGCATCGATTGAGAATCCACGTGGGGTATGGCCTCCGGCGTCCGATTCTAACGCACCGATGTGTACTTCGTTGTTTTCTTTGGCTAAGTGATGGTATTCTTTGGCTCCTCGTAAACCGTTTTCTTCATTCATAAAGAATACGACGCGCAAGGTGTTTTTAGGGCGAATACCGTTCTTTTTAAACAAATAGGCCACTTCTAATGATTGGACTATTCCCGTACCGTCGTCATGAGCCCCATCACCGAGATCCCAAGAGTCCAAATGTCCTCCAACAACCATAATTTTATCTGGGTGCTCGCTACCTTTTAGTTCACCGACCACATTAAAAGATGGGGCGTCAGGAAGGGTTTGACAGCTTTGCTTAAAATAGAATTTTAAGTTCGGGTTTTCCTTCAGGTGCGTACTTAGATTTTCAGCAGCTCTTGAGCTAATGGCTGCTGCTGGGATGTAATTTTCTTCGGGGATCTCTCCATAACCCATAGATCCCGTGTGTGGATAATCGTCAATTCCATTGGTCATAGAACGAACAATAACTCCTACAGCTCCAAGCTTTCCTACGGTGGCAGCACCTGCAAAACGCTGTCCAACGCAACCGCCATAAGCTTGGAAAGTATTGATCAGTTTATTATCAAAAGCACCGTTGTAAAAAACGATTTTTCCTTTGGCCTTTTCACCGAGTTGTTTGGCTTCGTCAAGGCTGTTTACTTCTATTACTTCTGCTGTGATTCCTTCCTTTGGAGTGGCAATAGAGAATCCCAGTGCACAAATCGGAACGTCAATTGTACTGCCTTTAAATTCGTAATGAGCAGTTTCTTTTGCTCCGCGAACCCAATGCGGTACCATTACTGGTTGTAGCCACACAGAGTCAAGACCAACCTCTTTCATGAGTTGTTCACCCCATACTACTGCCTTGGCAGCTTCTGGAGACCCTGATAAACGACCTCCGATGTTACTGGTTAAGTCACGTAACCATTCGTAGGATTTTCCTTCGGTAAGTGCAGTATTAAAAAAGTGTTTTATGTTGGTTGAATCTATTTTTTCTTCTGCAGTACTTTTTTTAGCAGTGGCTGCATCCTGCGTTGTGGGACGTTGACAAGCGCCCAAACTTGCTAGCGTAGCAAGGGCTAGTAGTGTTATTTTTTTCATGAATTTGAGTAGTTTTAAGCACCTAAAGCTACGTAAAAATGCTGGGAAATGACGTTAAAATTTCGAATCTGTGAATGCGGTGTAGGTGAAAGAGGGGATGTGCTTATAATTGTACGTGCAGGTGATCGTCATGGCGCACCGCTTTGCAACCGTGAAAGCGCAGTTTCGAATGTTGTATGCCCATGCGCTGTATCAAGTGAGGCTCTAAAAAGATTTCTTTTACAGCGGATTGTCGGAGCAGCAGTTGTACTAGTTTTTTGGTGTGTTTCGATGAATAGCGGAGCTCATCGGTACTCCCAAAGGTGAGGTACTTAGTAAAGCTGTATTGCCAATATCCCTTTTGGTGGCAGTAAGCTGGCTTGTTTTGTTCGCCTGGTTTGGGTACTTGAAAAACACCGTATCCGGAAACAGAAGGACCTTGTGAGGTAGGCTGCCCGGAAGGAAGCAGATACATAAAGTTTAAATCAATTTTTTTACCGTCCTTATGGCTGAGGTGAGGAAGTAATGGAAAGCCATCGAAAAAAGGAAAACAAGCGTCAAGATAACTTATTTTTACTCCGGGATAATACGTTTGTAGTTGTTTTCCCGTTTTTTGCAGTACTTTGTGCAGTGTAGGACGTACGTAATTTCTATTACACAGCACAGTAAATAAGGAATGCTGTGTTAGGTATGGCGTGTTAGCTATTTTGACACGTCCAAATAAGGGGGCTATTTTCGGAACGATAAAGAATGTTGCTAGGAGGTAAAGGCTGGTAAATACCATTAGTTTGATTCGCCTAGTATACTTATAAAACAACAAAATCGACAGTAGATACAGTATACCGCCGATTTGTGTTATTATTGTTAATACCAATATAATACTACTGTGTATTAAGAATTTTATCATTAAAACAAGGTGTCAAATTTCCAAGTTAGCCCCGCCATGGCTTGAAAGCCTTGTACTCTAAAATTAGTATAGCGTTGATAATCGTTGCTCAGTACGTTTTTTAAATTGACAAACA
Organism: Tenacibaculum sp. AWR4_210; assembly: GCF_056160945.1. NCBI lineage: Bacteria > Pseudomonadati > Bacteroidota > Flavobacteriia > Flavobacteriales > Flavobacteriaceae > Tenacibaculum > Tenacibaculum sp. AWR4_210. The sequence continues at coordinate 211,432 of NZ_JBSWYF010000006.1, read as the reverse complement.
ACGAAAAGTCATCATGAAATTGATACCCTCCGTGTAGGTTTACATCTATATAACTCTTCAAGGTAACTGTGCTAAAAGGAGATGGGTTGGTCCCGGCATAAGAAACGCCTTTACGCTCTCCGACAAAGAAGATGTTTGCACCAGCATACCATTTTTCAAGCTTGTATTCCCCAAATACTTCTGCTTTTAAGTTAGGAGTATTCCATGGGTGTAATTGATTGTTTAAGGTATATTGATTGTATTCAACAGAGGTTCCTAAGTTTAAGTTTTGAATACCTTCAAAAGCTACTTCTCCAAATATACTGAGGATTTTTACATCGTTGTACACCACTCTAAAGGAGTTACCGAATTCGTAACCTGATAAGAAGAAACCGTTATTTCCTGTGGTTTTACTACCGTCCGATTTCGAGTAATTTAAGGTGTAGAAAGGTTGGTCTTCCACATCGCTATAGCTCACTTTGGTATTGTAGCTAAATTGCTGCCCTAGCTTTCCTCGGATACCTCCAAAACCACTGTATTTCGTGTTGGTTTGCGTGAGGTATAAAGAAGGAGAAACAAAAGGGTTTTCAGTGGCGAAATTTTGATACGAATTAACGGCTAAATCTCCATCTGCACCTAGGTATACATCGACAAAGTCTTTCACCACCGGATAGGATACTTCAACATCTGGATAGGCTAAGAAATTGTTAACGCTATTTTGTAAGTCCATCGAAAAATAGGCCTTAGCACCGAGTTTAATTTTTAAATCACGGAGCTGAAAATGATAGGTAGGGTGCAGTCCTAGCGTTAAAAAACTGTATTGGATACTCTGTTGACTCTCGTAGGCATTGGCAAATTTACCACCGATAAAATTAATAGAACCGTTGAGTTTTAAATCGTTCAGTTCTCTGTGAATATTATCGAGCGGAAATAAAAAGTCTGCGTCCGTACTGATATCGAATTCGCTGCTGCTGAATGAATCGGCGAAAAGCGATACACTAGCTTTGGCTTTGTCGATATACGAATCATCAAAGTCTATCGATCCGAAAATTTTGTATTTTCCATAAATCTGTTCGGGTTCAATGGCATCAATAACGCGATCTCTAAACGTAATGGCACCGGGTAAACCGTACCAATTGTATTTATTGCGTTCTAAATCCATTCCAGCTTGCCAGGTAAAATAGCGTTCCGTTTGTTGGTAGTACACATCTAAATCCATGTTGTAATAGGTGCTACTCAATCGGGTATTGGCTACGGGGTCGAGAGACATTAAAAAGTTAGCGTGTACTCCTAATTCACTGTCATAGCTCAAATCTCTGCGGAAAAAACCTTCTACGGCAGGAGTCACATTATTTCCGAAACCGATGGATAAATAGTTTGGGTAGAGGCGTTCTCTTTTTCCCAAATCAATTTTTTTCATCGCTCCACTTTTAGGTATAAAGGTAGAGGCAACCGGAACAGAGAAGATTTGATACTCCAGCTTTTTCTTTTCCGTGTCTTTGGTGTGATTCACGGCAGGTTTTTGCTTTATTTTAAAAGCGTCTGTGATTTTAGGTACATAGGAAGTAACAACTTTTACAACCTCTGTTTTTATAATGGTGTCCTTTGCGGTCTCTTTTTTTTCTTGGGCGTGCAAATTGCACGTGGTAAACAAAACCAAGGCCCCTACAAATTTTTTCATTGCTTTCAAATCGTTAACGGTTGTGAGTATTGACATGTTAGTTTTGTTTGGTAATTGATTCATTCGTTTTCGCTTCTTTGTTTTTGATGCTAATAAGTTCATTTTTAGCTTCTTCAACGAGGTCTTTGTACTGACTGAAGTTTTTGACGATATTTTCAAGTATATAGGTCGCTTGGTAGGCATCTTTTAAGGCGTAGTAATTTTTAGCCATGATGATATAACTCTTTACTCCCCAATATTTATAGGTAGAATAGTTGGCAATCAAGTCTTGAATTGCCTCATTGGAACCCTGATAATCTTTGTGGTCGTTCAAGAAAAAGGCATTGTAGTACAGGCACTCTGCTTTCAATTCTCCTGTAGCTTTTGTACTCACTTCGTTGAAGTATTCCTCGGCAGTAGGAAAGTCGTTGTTTTTTAGAGATGCTCTGGCAATGATGATTTCAGCGTCCTCCTGGATGTCTTTGTCTACCTTGACGTTGGCCAATACTTTTTCGGCGTATTTAATCGCTTTGCTATAGTCTTCACTGTCGTAATACCCTTTCATGAGGTTACTTTGAGCAAAAACGATGTTCTGCGGATAATTAGCTTCTTTCTCTAAGGCTAATAATAAAGCGATTCCTTGTTTCCATTCATTGCGATCTAGGTGAATTTGAGCTAATTTGGCAAGAGACTCCTCTGTAAATTCGTTTTTAGCTTGTTCCGTCACGTACTTGTAATGCGGAATGGCCTCTGCGGGTTTCCCGATATTGTTTAACGATTTTGCCAGGTAAAAATTAGCAGCCAATGCATGCAGACCTTCCGGATAGGTTTGTAGGTATTTTCGGAAGCCGTTGATGGCTCTAGCCGTGTTGTTTTCTAAGAATTGGTTTTCTGCTGATTCGTATGCCGCATTGTCTAAATCGGCATTGGAAACATTGACGAATTTTACATTCTTAACCCAAGCAGCATAGGTGTCCACCTGTCCGAGATCGATGTATACATTTTTTACATTGGTTACCGCTTGTCTTGCTTCACTTGATTTTGGGAATCTAGCCACCACTGACTTGTATTTTTCGAGTGCTTTTTTGTTGTTGTTATTGTTGTAATAAAGCAGTCCTTGACGCAATAACACGTTTGGAATATAACTACTTTTAGGATGTTTTTTTAGGATGCGTTCGTAAGCAGCTTGTGCGTGATCAACCGAGTTGTTCGCGGTATAAGTAGATCCCAATTGAAACAAGGCATCGTCTTTGAGCTGAGATCCCTCATACTCGTTCACTACGGCTTGTAAGTTTGAAATTTTCTCATCGCTTTTTCCTAAAAACCCATAACTCATTCCCGTTTGGTATCGTGCGTAATCGGCACCTGTACCTCCTTCGTCAATTACTTTTTTATAGGCATTAATGGCTGACTGATATTTTTTGGTCGCGTAGAAAGCGTCACCCAAACGATTCGAAGCATCGTCGTTGAAATCGTTGTCTTCTAGGTTCTTTTCTAGATAGCGAATAAAGTGTTTCGAGGCTTTGTCGTAATTTTTGAGTTTAAATTCCGTATATCCTAAGTTGTAGTGTAATTGGTTAAACTCAGGTGTGGCTTCGTCTTTAACTTGTGAAAAATGAGTGCGTGCTTTGTCGAAATCACCGAGTAAGTAAGCGGTTTCAGCCAACCAAAAGTTTCCGCGATCACTGGTAATTAAGTTTTCAGCTTTTGTGGCACTTTCAAAAAACGGCAGTGCTTCTTTTAATTTTTCCTGGTTAAACAATTGGATTCCTCTATACAACGAAACTTCGTTGGCCAATTTGATGTTTTCAGGAGTTTTGTTTTTGTTGAGGTATGCCAAAGCTCCCACATAGTCTTGCTGGTGCAGGTACGAAGTGATGAGTAATTGGCGAATTTGATCGGCATCGGGACCTACAGGGTATTTAGATAGATAGGCCTGTAAAACCTCCGGTACACTCTGGTAAGGATTCCCTTGCTCATAACTTAATTTGGCGTAATTGAGCCAGGCTCCTTCGGTGATTTTCGCATCAAAGTCCATTTCACTCGCATTTTTGAAAGCGTTGAGGGCTTCCACTTTTTTATCGAGTTCTAAATAGCATTCACCGAGGTGGTAGTAGGCATTCTGAGCAACTTTATTGGTACCTCCAATAATTTTATTGAAGTTGCTAATAGCGCGTTCATAGTCTTTTTGCTGGTAATAGGCATATCCCAAATAATAATAATCCGTATTGGTCCAACGTCCTTTTTTACCTTTGTAGGCCGTGAGAAATGGAATGGCTTTGTCGTATTTTTTCAGATTGAAGTAACTCTCTCCGATAATTTTTGAGATTTGCGAAGCTTCTTTTTTGTCTTTACTCGTTTCCAATAGTTTTTCACCAATTTGAACTGATTTGTCAAAACGTCCTGCTTTAAAACTAATATCAAGAATGTAGTAATTGGCTTTTGATTGATAGGTAGCATCATCGGCAAGTTGACTCAAGTTATCTTCGGCTTCACCGAAGTTTTCTTGCTTGTACGCTACGTAACCGTAATAGTAACGAGCATCGTTACCGTAAATAGGGTTTCCTAAGAGAGATTTAAATCGCGCTTTGGCATCCTTTAGGTAGTTTGAAACGAGCAAGCAATAGCCCATTTTATAGTTGAGTTCGTCCTTCTCTGCTTGGTTGAGCAGTTTATCGTTTACTTTCTGATACCAACGGAGCGCGTGTGAGGCTTTTCTGTTTGCAAAATAGTAGTTTCCAACATTTAAAAAAGCTTTTTCTTTTTTGTTGTTATAGGGGTAGGTGTTGACAAAGTCAATCACCTTATCATTGGCGTCGTCTTGATTGAGTTTGATAGCACACATGGCATCAAAATATGCCGCATTGGCTTTTCGGGTTTTGTGTGTGCCCGTTTCTTGGCCAACTTCAATAAATAGTTTTTGTGCAGCCGCGTACGATTTGTTGTTGTACAATTCAGTAGCCTTTATGAATGTAGCACTGCTCCCTTCGTTAAAGGATGATTTTTGTGCAACTATTCCCGTGGTGCTCGCTAAAAAAAGTAAGGTATAGAGCTGTTTTTTAAAACAATTAATTCTCATAATTTTTAGTTATCTAGAAACTATAACGTTCGTTTTTGTTTTTTGTTGGAAGGATTGAGATCAAAAGTAATAAATGTTGTAGAAATACCAGATAAAATTTTAGATTTGTAAAAAACATTTTTATTTATGAGTACACCTGTTTTACACCTAGAAAACGCCGATATCTATCAACGTGATAACCTCGTCTTGTCGAAAGTGAATTTTACGTTGGAAAAAGGTGATTTTTATTACCTCATTGGTAAAACAGGGAGTGGAAAAAGTAGTTTGTTAAAAACCCTATACGGTGATTTGCGTTTGCAGCGAGGCCTCGGGTCGATCGTCGGTTTTGACTTGAAGAAGATGAAGGAAAAAGACATCCCTTTCTTAAGGAGGAAATTAGGAATCGTTTTTCAGGATTTCAAGTTGCTAAATGATCGAAATGTTTTTGAAAATCTAGAATTTGTACTGAAAGCTACTGGCTGGAAGAACAAGACAGATATGAAAGACAAAATCTACGAAGTACTCGATAAAGTAGGGATGAAGGAGAAGTACTACAAGCAAACTTTTGAACTTTCAGGAGGAGAGCAACAACGCGTCGCTATTGCACGTGCCTTGCTAAACGATCCTGAATTGATTTTGGCAGATGAGCCTACAGGAAACCTCGACCCTAAAACTTCATTGGAAGTGATGGAACTTTTAAACACCATTCATCAAAGTGGTAAAACGATCTTAATGGCTACCCACGACTACCAATTAATTGTAAAGTTCCGACAAAAGACCGTAAAATGTGAAGGCGGAGAGTTGTTTGAGGTACAGCAGACTATGCCGGAAAAACAATAGCTAACATTTTTTTACAGCTGCTTGCTGGAGAAAATTCTCGAAGTACTTTTTTACGAGCCTCTTGCTGTTCATGATGAAAAGGCTGCGATAGTAATTTTTCCGTAGCACTCAAAAATGCCGCTTTGGTATCAGCGGTAGTAGTGAGTGCCGTTAGGCCAGTGTCAGCTGTCATCATCGTATTGCAAATAAGGTGTTTTCCTTTGTACAAAGTATTCAAAAGTTTGAGTTTAATACCCGTGTGTTGAAATGTCAGTAGGGTATTGATATGTGCACTTTGTAAGAGAGTATCGAGCGCTGCTTGCGTTGGAATGGGATTGTGCTGGATGTTCGGATATTGACCTATAGTTTTTATAAGTTTTTCGTCGGCAGCACTACCGGCAATAACAAGTTGGTAAGGCGTGTTTTTATAGACCTCAATTAAAAAGTAGGCCGCCTTGATATTGTCGGCGATCCTCAGGTCTCCATGGTAGAGTATAAAAGGTTTTTCGGGAGTTTTGAAATCCCTATTGAAGTTTGCTTCGTGAAAAGCGGGAATGTAATGCGCGTTTTTATAGTGGTTTTGAAAATATCGTTGTTCGTGAGGAGCTATGGTAAAAACCCCTGCTGCGTGGGCTAATTTGTTTTCAAAGGTTTTTAGTTTCTTAGCTTCGCGATAGTAGAGTGTTTTTTTTAACCAGTTCGATTCACTTTGTGCCAATTTGTAAAAATACATGTGTTCGATATTGTGTGCCCGAACAAATACCTTGTGATGTTTTAACTTATCTATGGAAGCACAACTCTGCAATCCCTCAAAGAGCACAGGAGCTTCAGTGGCAATCAATCGTTGAGTGAGCAATTTGTGTTTACGGGTGGCAATGCGAAAGGGGTCGCTCGAAAAGAGGCCCCTAAAAAAAGATCCTCTCGGATAGTAATAAATGGCGTCACAGTATTTTTCTAGTTCTTGATGACTGGCTGCTGTACGAGTTCCATAAAGGTGTAGGTCAATAGAAATTCCTTGCTCGTAGAGGGCAATGATTTTATAATAGACATCGATAACACCCCCGTAATTGGCGGGAAAAGGATTGTCGAAGGATACTAATTGTATTTTTTTCTTCATGTGCTCAGACAAAAATAGGTTTTAATAGGAAAATAATATCTTTACTCAGTAAATTAATCTAGAATGACCCGTAAAGATCTCGCTCAATACATCACTGCTCAATTGCAAAAACACCAAGAACGACTCGCCAGTCAATATGCTCAAACGAAATCTGGAATCGGATATTTTGTTTTGGATGATTTATTGCCTGAATCTTTGGTGCTGGAGGTATACAAAGCATTTCCTGTAGAGGGGGAAACAGTGATTAGGAAAAAGAATTTTAGAGAGTTTAAGCACGTGGCGTATCAAATGGACGCCTACGAGAACCTATTAGAAGAATTGATCTATGCTTTTCAAGAGCCAGCTGTGGTACAGTGTATTGGAGCTATTTGTGAAAAGTTAGATTGCTTACCTGATCAGTATTTGTACGCCGGTGGTTTATCGGTGATGAAAGAAGGTAACTACTTACATCCTCATCTCGATAATTCACATGATAAGGATAGGAATCGTTGGCGGGTATTTAATTTATTGTATTATGTAAGTCCAGATTGGGCATTAGAAAATGGAGGAAATTTGGAACTTTGGCCAGCAGGGGTGCAAGGAGATCCGATTACCTTAGTGAGTCGTTTTAATCGGCTCGTTGTCATGGCAACGCACGACACTTCGTGGCATTCGGTGAGTAAAGTAGCGGTACGTGCACCCAGGTGCTGTGTATCGAATTACTATTTCAGCGAAGTTCCTATCCATGCATCCGATCGCTTTCATATCACTACGTTTAGGGCGCGACCTGGAGCCACTGGACTGGATTTTCTAATGCGTTTAGACAATGGATTGCGCAACGGTTTACGCAGTTTGTTTAAGAAAGGAGTCCGAGAAAATCCCCATCAATACAAACGCGATCAGGAAGATTAGAGCTGTTTAAAAATGTCACCTAATACTGCTGCTTCGCGTTGCCAGCTAAACTGTTTTTTTGCGCGTAGTAAATTTGTAGCGTAGTCAGTGTTTACCATCCTTCTTAACTGTAATGCGAGCTGTTCGGGAGTTCGTTGTTGCAGTACTTCGCCGATACCGTGATTGGCTACTACTTTTTTCATCTCTGGTAGGTCAGAGACAATAACGGGAATTTCAGCGTGGAGGTAATCAAAAATCTTATTCGGAAGTGCGTACCTGTAGTTTAAACCTAAATCTTCTTCAAGACTCATCCCAACACAAGCTTGTGGGGTTATACTTCGCAAGATTGCTGGAGCTAGTTTTCCTGTAAAAACAACCTGATGTGTTAACTCGGATGCACGTACGTGTTCCTGCAAATCGGTATAGATATCTCCGGTTCCAACGATAACGAACTTAAATTCTGGTAATAAGGGGAGGGCAGCAAGCATTAATTCTAGTCCCCTTCCTATGTTTACGGCGCCTTGGTATATAATGAATTTCGAAGTGGGCAGTATTCCTGCAGTATAGGGGGCTACTTCGGCTTCTGGAATAGGTATATTTCGGACGAGTTGAAACTTACGATGGTATTTTTCTTGATAGTGATCAACGATGCTTTGACTTACGGTATAACCAAATTGGATTTTAGGAAGCAAAAAGTTTTCTAAAGATTCCCATACAGCTTTCACCTTGGGTCTATGTACTAGCTCCGGAATTTCCGGAAAGAGTTCATGACTGTCAAAAACGAGTTTACTATTGGTCAATTTACAACTCAGATATGCCGGGAGCAGGGTATCCAAATCATTGGCTAGTACGATGTCTTTTTTCTTCGACAAAAGCAAAAGAAATAACCGAATATTATATTCGGCATAAAAGAGAAAACCTCGATTAAAAAAGAGCTGAAATCGCTTTGTTTGGTAGGGACGGTTAAGAGGAGCACTTGCAGGTAGTTCTCTACCAACGAGGAGCAGCTCGTACCCTAACTCAAACAGAGTTTGGCATACTTTGTACACGCGTTGATCTGTTTGAAGATCATTGGTGACGCAAACAATGACTTTTTTCACTCGGGAACATTTTAACGGAGGGAAAGATACTAAAAGAAAACCCACTTCTAGACAGAAGTGGGAAAATTGCTATGAAAAACTATGAAAAAGAAACATAATGGTATGCTTCTCTTCAAAGTAGACGTAGAACTTTCCGCAGGCTTACAAGTGGGTGAGTATTTTAACACATTTTAAGAAAAAAGCCCGCATGTACACATGCGAGCTTTTATTAAAAAAAACTGTATATTTCTTAGAATTCTAAAGAAGCGTTGTTGTTTTTAACTGCTTCCGCTGAACTTTGTAAGTGCGCTTTTTCTTCATCGCTTAAGTTGATTTCAACGATGCTTTCGATACCGTTTTTACCTAATACTACAGGTACTCCGATACATAAGTCAGACAATCCGTACTCTCCTTCTAACAAAGCAGAACAAGGGTAGATTTTTTTCTGATCACAAGCGATTGCTTGAACCAAACCAGATACAGCTGCTCCTGGTGCATACCAAGCAGAAGTTCCTAATAATTTTGTCAAGGTAGCACCTCCAACTTTCGTGTCTTCTTTAACCTGAGTTAAACGCTCTTCTGATAAAAATTCAGATACAGGTACAGAATTACGAGTCGCTAAACGCGTTAATGGAACCATACCTTTGTCAGAGTGTCCTCCGATAACCATACCGTCAACATCAGAAATAGGAGCTTCTAAAGCTTCTGCTAAGCGGTACTTGAAACGAGCTGAATCTAAAGCTCCTCCCATACCGATGATTCTGTTTTTCGGTAATCCAGTTGTTTTGTGCACTAAATAAGTCATTGTATCCATTGGGTTCGATACAACGATGATAATAGTATTTGGTGAATGCTCAATTAAGCTAGCAGATACTGATTTTACAATACCAGCGTTGATTCCTAATAACTCATCACGAGACATTCCTGGTTTACGAGCAATTCCTGAAGTAATAACACAGATGTCTGATCCAGCAGTTTTGCTGTAATCTCCAGTAGTACCAACTACTTTTGTGTCAAAACCATTCAATGAAGCTGTTTGCATTAAATCCATCGCTTTACCTTCAGCGAAACCTTCTTTAATGTCAACTAAAACTACTTCTGAAGCGAAATTTTTAATAGCAATGTACTCAGCACAACTCGCACCTACAGCACCTGCTCCTACAACCGTTACTTTCATGTTATATATTTTTAGTAAATATTAGTAAATTATTAATAAGATGCACAAAAATAGCGATTTGAACAGGGATAAAAAAACAAAACTCCATCGAAATTAACGAGGAGTTTTGATTGTAAATATTTTTGTTGGTTTTTATCTAAAACTGAAAGAAATACCCGCATTAACTGCGTTGTATTCCTGAAGGGTGTAACTACCAAAGAGTTTGAAGAAACCTAGGCTTACGCGAGCTCCAACAGTAGCGGTTACACCTCCTGCGTCTTGTGTTAAAGCCAGGGGGTTGGTGATACTTTCACTGACGGTAGGCACCGTAGGATTATTGGTTTGGTAGGTGAGGGTATAGGTTCCGTCAACACTGAGTTTGGTGCTCCCTCCGGTATATCCAAATCCTCCGTATACGTTAATAATTGGGAAGTTTAAGGATGCAATGGCCTGTATGGTATAGGAGTTGAGCTTAAAATTGGCAGTCCCGTCTTGAGTACTTACCGAGCCTGTAGTATTTCCGAAATCGTGGTTCACCGAAAAGTTTGTATAAGCTCCTAACAAGGACACGTGAAGTGGCGTTTTGTCTAACGGACCAAACCAGTCGGTGATTTCTTTTTTCAATCCTAGGCCAAACAATCCGAGTTTCGTGTCATCCGGACCTAATTTTGGCAGGTAGCGGACCATTACTTCGAACTTTGCAGGAAGGCCTAAACCTACTTGTATGGCAGGGGCAGGAACTGAGTTTAAAGGGAAGTCATCACGCGCTCCATTGGGTAAGGTAAAATCGGCTTGTACCGTTTGTCCTTGTACAGTTGAGGTATAGCGAACCTGAGCTGGAGTCACAGAATTATTGGCAATAATGGTAGGTGAGTTCGCTTGCCCGTTCAGTACCGAAGTGTTGCTCGACAAATTCAAGGCAGGAATATTAAACAACTCATCTTTACTCGGTACAAAAGCGGCATTTAAACCTATAGTAATATCAAAACCTAGGGTTTTGTGAACTTTGGCTGTGTGATACCAACCTACATTCGAAGTATAAATCAGCCCTTTGGTAACAGGACTCAAATAGGCCGAAGAAATTTTCGAGGCGTCAGCTCTTGCTAAAAGAATGGTTTCAAAATTTTGGGCTTGGCTATTGAGGGCAGTCAATACCAAAGCTACTAAAAGTAGGGTAGATTTTATTTTCATATCTGGATAGTTATCAGTACCAGGGTACTACTCGTTAATAGATTAAAGATATGATTTTTTTAATAGATGCGTTGCGATGCGCTTATTCATAAAAAAAACCTTAACGATTTCGTTAAGGTTTTTGAAGTTATGCATCGATATTTGCGTATTTAGCATTTTTCTCGATAAAGTCTCTACGTGGCGGAACGTCGTCACCCATAAGCATGGAGAACACACGGTCGGCCTCTGTTAAGTTTTCGATAGTTACTTGGCGTAAGGTTCTGAATTCAGGATTCATGGTAGTGTCCCAAAGTTGTTCAGCGTTCATCTCTCCAAGACCCTTATAACGTTGGATAGTTGCTCCTCCACCCATTTTTTGAACAATCAAATCGCGTTGGTTATCATCCCAAGCGTATTCCCTTTTTTGTCCTTTCTTTACTAAGTATAAAGGTGGTGTAGCGATATAGATATATCCTTGTTCTACCATCTCACGCATATAACGGAAGAAGAAGGTAAGGATTAAGGTAGCAATGTGTGAACCATCGACATCGGCATCACACATGATTACTACTTTGTGATATCTCAATTTTGATAAGTTTAAGGCTCTTGGGTCTTCTTCAGTACCAACGGTGATCCCTAGTGCAGTAAACATATTTTTGATTTCTTCGTTTTCAAACACTTTGTGCTGCATCGCTTTTTCCACGTTCAAAATCTTACCACGTAAAGGTAAAATAGCTTGGAAATTACGATCGCGTCCTTGTTTTGCAGTTCCACCTGCCGAATCTCCCTCGACTAAGAATATTTCACAAGCTGCCGGATCGGTTTCAGAACAGTCAGATAATTTTCCAGGTAAGCCACCGATGCTCATTACCGTTTTACGCTGTACCATTTCACGAGCCTTTCGAGCTGCATGTCTTGCCTGCGCTGCTAAAATTACCTTCTGAACGATAGATTTGGCATCGTTTGGATTTTCCTCTAAGTAATCACTTAACATTTCAGCCACTGCTTGTGATACAGCTGAAGTTACTTCACGGTTTCCTAACTTTGTTTTTGTCTGTCCTTCGAACTGAGGTTCTGCTACTTTTACAGAAACAATAGCTGTTAATCCTTCGCGGAAGTCATCTCCTGAGATTTCGAACTTTACGTTTTTTAACAGGCCTGATTCATCGGCGTATTTCTTTAAGGTATGCGTTAACCCTCTACGGAAACCAGAGAGGTGTGTTCCCCCTTCGTGCGTGTTAATATTATTTACGTAGGAGTGTAAGTTTTCAGCATAAGAGGTGTTGTAAACCATGGCTACCTCTACAGGAATTCCATTTTTTTCACCTTCCATTGAAATCACACCTGCAGTCAATTGCTCACGTGTACTGTCTAAGTACTTTACAAATTCAGAAAGCCCTTCTGTACTGTGGAATTTTTCACTGATAAAATTACCTTCGTCGTCTTTTTCTCTGAGGTCGGTTAAGGTAATGGTGATACCTTTGTTTAAGTATGCGAGCTCACGCATTCTCGTCGCCAAGGTATCGTAGTTGTATACCACTGTTTGTTGAAAGATACTCGTATCGGGTAAGAAGGTTACTTCTGTTCCCGTTTTATCAGTTTCTCCAATGGTTTTAACAGGGTATAAGGTTTTTCCGCGCTCGTATTCTTGTTGCCAAACTTTACCATCGCGGTGTACAGTTGCAATTAAATGATCTGATAGCGCATTTACACAGGATACACCAACCCCGTGAAGTCCTCCCGAAACCTTATAGGAATCCTTGTCGAATTTTCCTCCGGCTCCAATTTTAGTCATAACAACCTCTAGGGCTGAAACGCCTTCTTTCTTGTGCAGCCCAACAGGAATACCACGTCCGTTGTCACGAACTGTGATCGAGTTGTTCTCATTAATTACAACGGTTATATCATCACAATGTCCCGCTAAAGCTTCATCAATAGAGTTGTCTACTACCTCGTATACTAAGTGGTGCAGACCTCTAACGCCTACATCTCCAATATACATCGATGGACGCATACGTACGTGCTCCATTCCTTCAAGTGCCTGAATACTATCGGCGGAATAATTGTGCTTTTTTTCTTCGCTCATAAATTTGAGTTTAGTTTCACTTTTATTTTACTACAGAGGGTATAAAAAAATATTTTTGGTCTTATTACTCAAAAGACGGTAAGATTTCACACCCCAAAAAAAGAATCGCTCAAGGCGATTCGAATTGTTCAAATTTACAATTTTTTAACTTTTAAATAAAGTTTTTAAAGGGGTTTGTTTCTGAAAACTGCAAAAAAAGGCAACGGGAAAAAGTTGCTTAAATCGGCTAAAAACAAGGTTAAATCAAATTTAACAATTCTTATTAATTGAGTGAACGGTGCTATATTGTAAACGTCGCTTAAAACGCTTCTCAGTACTTTGAGTTGTACGGCCGTTTCTATAAAAATCACCAAAATTCTTCTTGAATAGCTAGATTTCTGTTAATTTAATATTTGTTGTGTTTGTGTTAAAAAACGAAGAATAAATCTTCAAAAAATCGTTTTTAGATATTTTAATTTAAGTTTTTAACTTTTTTAACAAAAAATTATGATTTTTTTGTATGTTTGCCGTCAGTATTAATAATTTAAAACCTTTCACAAATGAGAATCCCCCAATTTCTATTGAAATCGCTTGCGGTTTCTTTAATTATGGTAGGATGCAACAACACAGATGAATTACAAACATCAGGAGTTGCACAGGACGCGTCAACCAACCAAGTAAACAAGAGCGAAGTAGCTCTGAAGTTGATTGACTTAATGAAGAACAACGAGTTTAAAAACTCTACGTTTCGTTTACTAGAAAAGCAAGCACCAAGTGTTAGTATGACTAAAATTTTGGATGCTGCTCCAACGAGTTTGGAACAAACTGCAAATTTTAAAGCGCTCGAAGCTCAGGCTACTGATTTAGAGCAAAAAGCAAATTTGGAAGAAGCTCCAGACAAAATTGAAATTTTAGAGGTTTGGATGCACAATCCTAAAGGAAACCAAGACTTTTCAAATTTATTATTCTCGTTTGCTCCAGAAGGAGATGAGAATAAGTGGTCGGCTGTTAAGGCGTACAACATGAAAAAAGAAGTGGTGTACTTAGACCCTAAAAAAGCACCGAGCCAACCGGTAATCGTTATCGAAACTAATGGTTTCGAAACCTTAAAAAAAGAGGTAGAGCACATGAACAAGTACTTGCGTGAAGAAGGAGTACAAAACATGCGTTTTGCGAACGGAAAGCCTAATTTAGATGCAAGAGCTGCAGAAAATGCTGGTTTAGAAACTACTAAGTTGGATAAGATTAGACTTAACAACGACGAAGAGCCATGGATTAGTGGTGCAGCTGAGGTATACGCAATTACTTCGGGAATTAAGGATGCTGGTAACAAGCCTGAAATTAAGGTAATTCCAATGTATTATTTAGATTACGATGGTACTGATTACTATCCAAATCAAATTTTATTGTTCTGGAATGATTATAAGTATCAAGCTGCCAACATTCAATTGTTTGAAAAAGATGATAACGTGAATTACAAAAGCTTAGTATCAACTATTGTAAGCGGTGTTTTCCAAATTATCGGAACTGTATCTACACAACCTTGGGTAAATGTATTAGGTCAAGTAGCAGGAGCGATCATTCAGGCAATGCCAGACCAATGGTATACTAATAATGATGATTATGTGGATTCTTTTTATACTATCGAAAAGAATAAGCGCTACACAAATCATTACGGAGCTAGAGGGAATGCTAAAGTTAATTTATCGCCTTTCTTCGTAGCTGCAAATTAATAGTAATAGTTAGTTAAAATAAAAACCTCTCCTCGCGAGAGGTTTTTTTGTTGGTGAAAAGTATTGCCGTATCTTTAAGAGACTAAATGAGTAACGGTGATAAAATCAACTTTTTCTATTCCTTTGATGGATTGTCCTTCCGAGGAAAGTATGATTCGATTGAAATTACAAGGTATGCGACAAATTAACAGTCTCCAATTTGAACTTGCCGAAAGAAAGCTAGTCGTATTTCATACCGGAGAGGTGACTCTGATAGAAGAGGAATTAAGGGGGCTAAAACTGGGAGCAACCCTCATCAATTCAGTAGAATCCGACGCACCAAAGAATACTGCATTTGATCAAAGGGGCTTACTTTGGACCGTGTTAATTATCAATGCGCTCTTTTTTTTAGTGGAGTTTTGTTATGGTATACTCGCTAATTCAATGGGCTTAGTAGCGGATAGTTTTGACATGTTGGCGGATAGTTTCGTTTACGGGTTAAGCTTGTTGGCTGTTTCGAAATCGGAGCTACGACAAAAGGTAGTAGCGAAGTTGGCAGGGTATTTCCAAGTAGCGATTGCTGTATTGGGGTTTGCGGAAGTGCTGAGGAGGTTCTTTTTTTTATCGAGTATTCCCGAGTTCAAAACGATGATTGTAATTTCCATTATTGCCTTGCTAGCAAATGTTAGCTGTTTGCTGTTGTTACAACGATCTAAAGGGAAAGAACAAGCACATATGCGAGCGAGTATGATTTTTACTTCCAATGACATTCTCATTAATACGGGAGTAATCTTTTCAGGAATACTCGTGTATTTTACGAACTCAAAACTTCCTGATTTACTCATAGGTACACTCGTTTTTATACTCGTCCTCATCGGAGCTCGAAGAATTTTATTGTTAAGTCGCTAGAGATTTCTGTTCGGAGCATGACGGTTTTGAGATTGAACCATATCGAAATACAGATAGTCACTACAGGGTTAAAAATTCCAATTGATAAATGGTAACGAACGCTTGTTGTTTTTATTCCACAAGCCAATTTGAATGCCTTTCAAGTTGGCTGTTTTGTTAAGCAGGCCTAATTGAAGTCCTTGAAGGTGCGTAGCGTTAATTTTGAAATTGTTTAGAACACCAACCTGCACTCCGTGCATATGCACAGCTCCGTTCATGATTCCTACTTGTAAACCGTTGGCAACGGTGCTAAAATTGCCCAAAGCAGCAATTTGCATTCCGTTACAAACAAAACTCTCATTCCCTAAAATACTCATGGAAATGCCGTTTGTTTTTTCTGAAAGCGTTGCGAAGGTGGAGCAACTTAACCCGTGAGTTTTGAGATTGTATTGACCTATAATGGCGAGATTGAGTCCGTAAACTTCCACATTACCTACCGCTCCTGTGGAGAGGTTGAGCCCGTAAATGAACTCCGAAGGAGTAGCTCGAATTTTTTTGGAGTATGAATCCACCGTTTCGGAAACCATAGATTTAGGAACCAATGGGAGTAAAACGCCGAGCCCTGGCGCCTCTAAGCGCAGGCCAAAGGTTCGTGTAAGAGTGCTGTCTTTAAAAATCTCTTTGGGCAGTATTCCTACAGATATCCCTAAGATATCGGTGTTTTTCGAATGAAAGGACCATAGTGGTCCTCTCAAAATTCGTTGTTGTCCATAGCTAATGTTCCCAATTGCGATACTAATAATTAATAAACTTAGATGTTTCATGTTTTTTTGATAAAATTATTGTGTTTAATGCGATTTGAATGGTGGTTTTAACGAAGTAATCGTTTAATTTTGCGATTTTCACAAAAAAGAGCTAAGTTTAACGGATGTATCAACAGGCGCTTTTGACCAAATTATCAGAGAAATTTCCTAGAGCTTCGCTTAATGAATTGTTAGCAGAAGCTTTGGAGATTAGCTATGATGCTGCGCACAGACGAACGAGTTTAAAAAGTAAAATGAGTTTTGATGAAGCAGTCGCTGTAGCAGTGTATTACAAACTGTCGCTTGATGAACTGATCGGGAATGTTGCCGGTAATTTTGTGGCAGTGGAGAAGACCTCGGCAATAGTCAATGAAGCGGGGTTGTGCCAATACTTACAAACGTCCTATCAAATGCTCAGGCAGGTAGTCAAATCCAAAGAGTACAGTCTTTGGTATTCAGCCAAAGACATCCCTTTGTTTTACCTACTCCACAACAATTTACTGGGGCGGTTTAAGTTGTTTGTTTGGTTAAAGCTATTGGATACGAAGTATGCCCCCATCACATTTTCAAAGTTCAGTCCGTCCTTGTCTACAGTTCAGGCAGGATTGCAATTGGCGGATTTTTACAGAGGCGTCCGAAGTTGTGAAATATGGAATACCACCACCATCAACAGTACTTTAAAACAGATTCACTTTTATTACGAGGCAGGCGATATCACAACGGAAACAGCTTTAGAACTCTGCGAAGAGCTGTCGAAATTTTTGAAGAAAATTGCCAGGCAAGTGCATCCAGAGAGTGAATTTACCTTGTACTACAACGAATTGTTGTTGATGAATAACAACGTATTAATATCGGACGGTCAGCAACAGTCACTGTTTGTGCCCAAAAGTATGTTGTCGTATTTTAAAACCACTGATCGAGCAACCTGTAAGGAAGCAGTTGACTATTTTGCAAAACAGGTAAATCATTCCAAGTTGTTAAATACGGCAGGAGCTAAAGAGCGGCATAAGTTTTTTGCAAAAATGGAGCAGAAAGTAAATGCGTTGCGAGCGATGATCAATGCAGCTGATTTGTTAGATTTTGAATAAAGAACCCCGCTATATAGCGGGGTTTACACAACTAAATATATAAGTAGAATGCCTTGTTAATAGGCGTCTGCATGTACAGCTTTGATAGCGCGTCCGCTAGGCTCGTTGACGTTTTGAAAGCTCGCATCCCAAGCTAGTGCTGTAGGTGAACTACAGGCAATAGACGGTACTGACGGAACGGTTAATGCAGCAGTATCACTTGAAAAGTGTTCTTCGAAAATACTGCGATAGTAATATTCTTCTTTTGCTCTAGGGGTTTGTATAGGGAATCTGTGTTGAGCATTCGCCATCATTTCGTCTGTTACGGCTTGTTCAACTACTTCTTTTAGTGTGTCAATCCAGTTGTAGCCAACACCGTCAGAAAATTGTTCCTTTTGACGCCAAGCAACACTTTCAGGTAAATAGCTCTCAAAAGCTTTACGAAGTACCCATTTTTCCATGCGTTCCCCGTTAATCATCTTGTCTTCAGGGTTGATGCGCATAGCAACATCCATAAATTCCTTGTCGAGGAAAGGGACACGCCCTTCAATTCCCCATGCCATTAAACTCTTATTGGCTCTCAAACAGTCGTACTGGTATAGTTTGTCGAGTTTTCGTACGGTTTCTTTGTGGAACTCCTCAGCGGTAGGTGCTTTGTGGAAGTATAAATACCCTCCAAATATTTCATCAGCTCCTTCTCCCGAAAGGACCATTTTTATCCCCATAGATTTGATAACTCTTGCCATGAGGTACATCGGAGTAGAGGCTCTGATGGTGGTGATGTCGTAAGTTTCTAAGTTGTAGATTACGTCTTTAATAGCATCCAATCCTTCTTGAATAGTAAAGGTAATTTCGTGATGGATGGTCCCGATGTGTTCGGAAACCTTTTTGGCGGCTACCAAATCAGGAGATCCTTCCAGTCCTATAGAAAAAGAGTGTAACTGAGGGTACCAAGCTTCGTCTTTGTCATTTGATTCGATGCGCTTTGAAGCGTATTTTTTCGCAATTGCCGAGGTGATAGACGAATCCAATCCACCTGATAATAAGACACCGTAAGGTACGTCGCTCATCAGCTGTCTGTGTACGGCAGCTTCCAGTGCATCTCGAACTTCATCGATGCTCGTTTGGTTGTCACGTACGGCTTCGTATTCCATCCAATCGCGGTTGTACCAGCGTTGCAGACCGCCTTCTCGAGTGTAGTAATGTCCTGGAGGAAATACTTCAATTTTGTTGCAGTATCCTTCTAGTGCCTTGAGTTCAGAAGCGACGTAAAAAGTTCCTTTTTTATCCCAGCCCATATACAACGGGATGATTCCCATATGATCTCTGGCTACTAGGTACTCGTCCGTTGCAGTATCGTAGACCGCAAATCCAAAAATACCGTTGAGGTCATCTAAAAAGTGCTCTCCTTTTTCTTTGTATAAAGCCAAGATAACTTCACAATCGGATTGGGTCAAGAACTCGTGTTCTTCTTTGAGCTCCTTGCGTATTTCTTTGTGGTTGTATATTTCTCCATTTGCTGCAAGTACAAACCTACGGTCTTTACTAAACAGGGGTTGTTGCCCTGAGGTTGGATCGACTATGGCGAGGCGTTCATGGGCTAGAATGGCTTTGTTATCGCTGTAAATTCCGCTCCAGTCCGGACCTCTGTGTCTTACTTTTTTTGCCATCTCTAATAGTTGAGGGCGCAGTTTTTCTGTTTTTTCTTTTAAATCAAAGGCACATACAATTCCACACATATCTTTATTATTTAAGTCTTTTATGCTATTTTAGTTGGTATTACTAAGTAAAAACCTAGTGTTTTGTTTTAAATACATTGCAAACAACCGAATAATGTTTTGATTATTAAACGGAATTAGTGTTTTTGGTTTTTATTTGTTTGTTTTTTTGTGTTTTTTGTTTATTTATGAAAGTATTTGGTGGTTAGGATCCCGTTTTTGCTAACTATTCGAAGGCTTAGAAAAAAATAGTTAGTGAACAGTTTGATTTATAAAAAATGTGTTATACATTTGTGAACTCATGACAATGCAAAACAACATATGGTGGTGGAACTCTCTTAACTCAAATTAAGTGAGCAGATCCTCTATATATAACATATAAACGAAAAAAGGCTTATCTCACGATAAGCCTTTTTTGTTTTTAAGCCAGAATCAAAATGAAAACATTTACGTTTAAAACCAAATTTAAAAAGCGCCTCGCAGACACGGTAACACCGGTAGGTTTGTATTTGAGATTTAGAGATGTATATCCCAATACCTTATTGTTGGAAAGTTCTGATTATCACAGTAAAGAGGAAAGCTGCTCTTTTGTTTGTGTACAACCCTTAGTGAGCATGATTGCTGATAAGGATCGCTTTGTGACCTTAGAGAATGGCAAGGAGTTAGCATCAGTACCCATTGGACGAAATTTTAATGAACTCTTTACGCAATTTACAGAGGCAATCAACTTGGATTGCGATCCAGCCATCAAGGCGTACAACGGTTTGTACGGATATACAACCTATGACAGTGTTCAGTATTTTGAGACTGTAAAACTCGAGGTTCCCGATGCGCCATCAGCTATTCCGATGATGCAGTATAGCTTTTATAAGTACATTATCGCAATTAATCATTTTAATGATGAAATGACGCTTATCGAAAATATTGCTGCTGGTGAAGACGGTGACTTGAGTGCTATAGAAGCCATTATAGATGCGCAGGTTTTTAACACTCAAGAATTTAGTTTGGTAGGCGACGAGCGTTCTAATTGTACCGATGAAGACTTTGTTAATTATGTGAAAAAAGCCAAGGAACACTGTAAGCGTGGTGATGTTTTTCAGTTGGTATTGTCAAGGCAGTTTCAGCAAAAGTTTTCTGGGGATGAGTTTAATGTATACCGTGCCTTACGCTCAATCAATCCGTCTCCTTATTTGTTTTATTTTGATTATGGTAGCTTTAAATTAATGGGGTCGTCACCGGAAGCTCAAATAAAAATTCAAGAGGGGAAAGCAATTATCAATCCGATTGCCGGAACCTTCAGAAGAACGGGAGATATGGCTCAGGATATCAAGTTGGGAAAACAACTTTCAGAAGATAAAAAAGAAACCGCAGAGCATGTAATGTTGGTTGATTTGGCCAGAAACGATTTGAGTAAACACGCTGAAGATGTAAAAGTAGAGGTGTTCAAGGAGGTGCAGTACTTTAGTCACGTAATCCACCTGGTTTCAACGGTGCAAGGAGAGATTAAAGATCAGTCTATAAAAATTGTGGGGGATACCTTTCCAGCAGGAACGCTAAGTGGAGCACCAAAGTACAAAGCGATGCAGTTGATTGATAGGTATGAAAATCAATCGAGAGGTTTTTACGGAGGAGCCGTGGGAATTATAGGATTGGATGGTTCCGTGAATTTGGCCATTGCAATTCGATCGTTTGTGAGTAAACAAAATGTATTGTATTACCAGGCTGGAGCAGGTATTGTTATCCATTCTGATGAAGCCAGTGAATTACAAGAAGTAAATAACAAATTAGCTGCCCTCAAAAAAGCATTATTGTTGGCAGATTCCATTTAAACCATAACTGATTATGAAGATATTAATTTTAGATAACTACGATTCATTTACCTATAATTTGGTGCATATGGTTGAGAAAATAACTGATGAGTATCCAGATGTATATCGCAATGATGAAATAAGTATAGAAGCCGTCGGGGAATACGATGTGTTAATTTTATCACCGGGTCCTGGGATTCCGGATGAGGCAGGCATCTTAAAAGAAGTAATACGTACCTATGCCGGCAAACTTCCGATTTTTGGAGTCTGTTTAGGTTTACAGGCCATAACAGAAGTTTTTGGGGGTACCATAGAGAATATGAATGAAGTGTTTCACGGTGTTGCTACCGAGATGAGCGTTACAGCAAAGGATGCTGTTATCTTTAAGGACGTACCTCCTGTTTTTGAAGCAGCTCGCTACCACTCGTGGATAGCGTCAAAGGAGCATTTTCCGGCAGCATTAGAAATCACAGCGATTGATGAAACTGGAGGTATCATGGCATTGCGTCACAGAGAGCACTTTATCAGTGCCGTACAATTTCATCCAGAGAGCATTTTGACAGTCGTTGGAGAGCAATTGGTTCGTAACTTCTTGGAGCAGGCAGCGCAAACAGTAACCCAAAAATTATAAGGATGAGAGTTATTTTAGAAAAATTATTTCAACAATACCGCTTGTCTAAAGAGGAAGCAAAATCATTGTTATTAGACATTGCAAAAGATACTTATAACGAAGCGCATTTAGCTTCTTTTTTAACGGTGTTTCGCATGCGACCTATTACGGTTGCCGAGTTGGCAGGATTTAGAGAAGCCTTGTTGGAGTTGGCGGTCAGAGTAGATTTATCAGGGTACAATGCCATTGATATTGTCGGAACCGGAGGAGATGGAAAAGATACGTTTAACATCTCAACCTTGACCTCGTTTGTCGTTGCAGGAACAGGACAAAAAGTGACCAAACACGGTAATTATTCAGTTTCTTCGAAGTCGGGGTCGTCAGACATGCTTGAGCGTATGGGCTACGAATTTACCAATGATGAAGGTATACTTCGCCGTCAGCTGGAGAAGGCTAATATTTGTTTTCTTCACGCTCCTAAATTTCACCCAGCAATGAAAGCTGTTGGGCCTGTTCGAAAAGCGCTGAAATTGAAGACCTTTTTCAATATGTTGGGGCCTTTGGTGAATCCGTCGAGTCCGAAAAACCAGTTATTGGGGACCTATAACTTGGAAGTAGCCCGTTTGTACTATTACATCTTACAAGAAGAAGGAAGTAATTTTGGGATCGTACACGCGCTCGATGGTTACGATGAAATTTCATTGACAGGAAGTTTTAAGTTGTTTACCAAACGAGGAGAACAGCTGATCAGTCCAGAACAATTACAGCAAGAACGCGTTGCCAAAGAGGATATTTTTGGTGGTAATTCTGTGGAAGAAGCCGCTCGAGTATTTAAAAGCATCCTGAATGGAGAAGGAACAAAAGCACAAAACAGCGTAGTACTGACCAACGCAGCAATAGCATTAAAGATTGTAGATGAGCAGTTGGACTTTGAAACTGCCTATGACAAAGCAAAAGATTCCTTGTTTGGACTACAAGCAAAAAAATGTTTAAGTACTTTAGTGAATAGTTAGCATAAAGAATAATAGTAAGATGACCATATTAGAGAAGATAATAGCCTTTAAAAAGAAGGAAGTAGCAAAATTTAAGTCGGAAATTCCGGTAAAGAAATTGGTGGAGAGCCCTAGTTTTAAAAAGTCGTGCTTTTCGTTGAAAGAATCGTTAACGGCACCCTATTCAACAGGAATCATTGCCGAGTTTAAAAGGCAATCTCCATCAAAGGGAATTATCAACGACAAAGCGACCATTGAGGAGGTTACCACTGGCTATATGGATGCAAATGTAGCAGCGCAGTCTATCCTGACAGACACTTCTTTTTTCGGAGGTTCGTTGGCAGATTTGATGGAAGCTAGAACGATTAACCAACAAAAGCCAATTTTGAGAAAGGATTTTGTAGTTGACGGATTTCAAATTGTGGAGGCAAAGGCTATTGGAGCGGATGTTATTTTGTTGATCGCTGCGTGTTTGACAGCTCAAGAATTAAAGAATTACGGGCAGTTGGCAACCGATCTCGGTATGGAGGTACTGTACGAAGTGCATACTCAAGAAGACCTGGATAAAATCAATGATTTGGACAACAAAATTATTGGAGTTAACAACCGTAACCTTAAAACGTTTGAAGTTGATTTGGAGCATTCTATCGCCCTCGCAAATCAAATACCGTCATCTGCCGTCAAAGTTTCGGAAAGTGGAATTTCTGATCCTCGTATCATTACAGGATTAAAAGAGTACGGTTTTCAAGGCTTTTTAATCGGTGAGAATTTTATGAAAGAAGCACATCCGGGACAAGCTTGTAAAGATTTTATCGGACAAATAAAGTAAGGCGATGATCGAATTGAAAGTTTGCGGCATGAAACAGGTGCCAAATATCAAAGAGGTGGCGGCGTTGCAACCTGATTACCTCGGGTTTATTTTCTACGATAAATCTGAGCGAAATTTTGAGGGGATTATTCCTGAGCTACCTAAAAAGATTAAAAAAGTCGGTGTTTTTGTAGATGAATACCTCGAAATCGTGGTGTCATTAGCAGAGGAATACAAGCTACAATACCTACAATTACACGGAAAGGAAAGTCCTGAATACTTAAAACAGTTAAAAGAACACCTTCCGAAGGTACAATTGGTAAAAGCATTTTCAGTAGGTGCTAGCTTTGATTTTGACCTATTGAAGGCGTATGAACAGGAAGCAGATATGTTTTTGTTTGATACCAAAGGGAAGCACCCAGGAGGAAATGGAGTACAATTTGATTGGACCCTACTAGAAGGATATCCGAGTGAAAAGCCGTTTTTCTTAAGTGGCGGTATCGGTGTCAAAGACCTTGCTGCATTGAAAGAATTCTTAAAGAGTCCGGCAGCGCGTTACTGTCGCGCTTTGGATGTGAACAGCAAGTTTGAAAAAGAACCCGGTCTGAAACGAGTACCGGAATTACAAAAGTTTATAAAATTATTAAAATAACAGCGCGTTCACGACGTGCAGAACCATCACAACTATGAGCAAATTTCAACCCGATCAGCACGGATATTACGGTCAGTTTGGAGGAGCCTTTATTCCCGAATTATTGTATCCGAATGTAAAAGAATTGGAAGATAATTACGTGACGATTATTCAATCGGAAGCATTTCAGCAAGAGTATAAAAACTTGCTTCAACACTATGTAGGTCGTCCGAGTCCCTTGTATTTAGCCGAGCGGCTGTCAGAAAAATACGGGGCTACTATTTATTTAAAACGAGAGGATTTAAATCATACAGGAGCACATAAGGTAAACAATACTATTGGGCAAATATTAATAGCAAAACACCTAGGAAAAACTAAAATATTAGCCGAAACGGGAGCAGGGCAACACGGAGTGGCGACCGCTACGGTTTGTGCCTTGATGGGCTTAGAGTGTATTGTTTTTATGGGAGAGACGGACATTGAACGTCAAGCACCCAACGTAGCACGAATGAAGATGTTAGGAGCTAAGGTAGTTCCGGCGACCAGTGGAAGTAAAACCCTAAAAGACGCGACTAACGAGGCTATTCGTTACTGGATTCAGCATCCAGAAACCTATTATCTTATCGGTTCGGTGGTAGGGCCACACCCTTATCCGGATATGGTAGCACGATTGCAAGCGGTGATTTCTGAGGAAATGAAAATTCAGTTAAAAGAGCAAACAGGTAGTGAAAATCCCGATGCTATTATCGCCTGTGTTGGCGGAGGAAGTAATGCTGCTGGAGCTTTTTACCATTATATGGAGGATGAAGACGTAGCATTGATCGCGGTGGAAGCTGCTGGATTGGGAGTGCATTCCGGCGAGAGTGCTGCAACGTCTCAATTGGGTGAGGTTGGAGTGATCCACGGTAGTAAAACCATCCTAATGCAAGATGACTACGGGCAGATTGTAGAGCCGTATTCGATATCTGCAGGATTGGATTATCCAGGGGTAGGACCGTTACACGCTTTTTTGTTTGATAGTAAAAGAGCAGCATTTATGAATGCTACTGATGAGGAAGCGCTGGAAGCTGCTTTTGAACTTACGAGGTTAGAAGGAATCATACCTGCCTTGGAAACAGCCCATGCTTTGGCTGTGCTACCCAAGTTAAAAGGATATGAAGGAAAAACTTTGGTAATCAATTTGTCGGGGAGAGGAGATAAAGACTTGGCTACCTACAGCAAGCACATGAATAAAATTATAGAGTAATCACCTGAAAAGAAAAGTATGCAAACGTTAAAACAAGTATTTGAAAAAAAACAACGCGATGTTTTGTCGATATTTTTTACGGCAGGATTTCCTCAATTGACTAGTACGGCGGCTATCATTGACGAGTTGGCAAAAAGCGATGTCGATTTTATTGAGGTTGGACTTCCGTACTCAGACCCTCTAGCTGACGGACCTACGATACAACACAGCAGTGCGGTAGCCCTTAAGAATGGAATGAATTTGGACGTTGTTTTTGAACAGTTAAAAGACGTCCAAGCAACGAATACAGTCCCTTTAGTATTGATGGGCTACTTAAATCAAATTATTAAATACGGGGAACACGAATTTTGCAAGCAGGTAAAAGCTTGTGGTATTAGCACCATTATAATTCCCGATTTGCCAATGGTTGAATACGAAACTCATTACAGAGCCTTGTTCGCCAAGTATGGAATTCAAAATGTCTTTCTGATTACTCCTCATACATCCGACGAGCGCATTTGTAAAATTGATGCCATGAGTGAAGATTTTATCTATGTAGTTGCTTCGGCGTCTATCACAGGAGCAAAAGGGGAAGTTACGGCAGAACAGATGGCTTATTTCGAGCGTATTAAAAATATGCAATTGAAAAATAAGTTGATTGTTGGATTCGGAATTTCGGATGCCAAAACCTTTAACAGTGCTTGTAATTATGCCAACGGAGCTATAATAGGTTCGGCTTTTATCAAGGCACTTGAAGCAAATGGTACCGAAGGTATTGCCGATTTTATTGCCGGAGTTAAGAACTAAAGGTAAAACCGGCTGGCCAGTCAAAGATTTCGAACTTGCTATTCTTTTAATAAAATGATAAAAAACACTACAGTTTTTGTGTAGATGTTAAGATTTGTTAAGAGAATGCTAAATTTTATTAAATATTTGACCTAAAGATATACCTTAGTATTATAAAATAACAATTCATGCTAACTAGAAAATTACTTGCAGTGGCCATGCTGTTTTGCTCAGGCCTCCTAACTGCACAAACAACTTTTATACGAAAGCCTAGTTTAAGCCCAGATGGTTCGAAACTAGCGTTTAGCTACCACGGTGATATTTGGGTATATACCTTGGCTACAAAAGACGCGAGAAGATTAACTATCCACGAAGCTTATGAGTCTGATCCTGTGTGGAATGACGATGGTTCAGAAATAGCTTTCTCTTCTAATAGAACAGGGAATACCAATGTGTTTACAGTAGCTGTAAACGGAGGTCGTCCTAAGCAATTAACATATTACCCAACTTCAAACGTGCCTTCTGATTGGTATAAAGACGAAGTGGTATTTACGACCAACAGAGTGTTGAAAGGGCCTGAATGGGATGCACAAATGTATCAAGTTGAGGAAAAAGGAGGAACTCCAACTCGCTTGTTAACAGCCTTAGGTTCGCAAGCAACCATATCGCCCGATGGGAAATTCATCGCTTATGTGAAAGGAGCTTGTCGAATTGCACGTGAAGATTATACCGGGTCAGCGCAGCGCGATATTTGGATTTTTAATACCCAAACCAAGCAGTACCACCAAATTACTACAAGCGTAAAGAACGATCATACGCCGCGTTGGGATGCAGCTGGAAATTTGTATTATATCGGAGCGGAAAGTGGACGTTACAACATTTATAAACAAGCAATTTCTAGTCAAGGTACCAAAAGTGGTGTTGCGAAGCAGTTAACGAAGCAACGCGTAGACGGTGTTCGTACTTTTGGTATAGCCAATGATGGTAAAATTGTATACGCATCTGGAGCAACAACCTATGTGTTCACCCAAGGTTCTTCAAAGAAATTGCAGTTAAACCTAGGGTCTGATGCACATTTTGACGAAGAAGATGCTCGTGTTACTTCAGGAGGAATTCGCAATTACAGCATCTCACCAGACGCCAAATTAGTAGCGATGGAGATCGAGGGAGATGTATTTGTAAAGCTGAACAATAAAGAAAAGAAGCGTTCCAATCCAATAGGCCAAGGACCTTCAAGAGATAAAAATCCTCAGTGGATTTCGAACAAAAAATTATTCTTTATTTCAGATAGAGATGGGCAGTTCGAAATTTACAGTGCAACATCAAGTGACTCTTTAGTAGGGTTAAACCGCAGTTTGAAAGTTGCGATAGCGAAAGAAACAAAAAGCAAACAAGATGTAGAGCGCATGTATGTTTCTCCTGACCAAAAGAAGATTGCCTACCAGGTAGGAAGAGGAACTTTGTACATCGCAGATATCAAAGACGGCGCGATTAATAACCCTAAAATTTATTCAGATACTTGGGCGGCACCAGAAGATCTTAGCTGGAGTCCGGATAGCAAGTATATCGCATATTCTCAGGAGGATTTAAACTTCGATAGTGAAATTTTTATCCAATCAGTAGCCGATCCTAAAGTAAAGATGAATGTAAGTATGCACCCTCGTAGTGATTCGTCACCAGTATGGAGTGCAGACGGAAAAAAATTAGCCTTCTTATCGAACCGCAGTGGGATCAATTACGATGTTTGGATGTTGTGGTTGCAGAAGGAAGATTGGGAGAAATCGAGAATTGACCACGAAGAAGGAGACTATTACGCTTCGAAAGAAGCGACGAGTAAGAAGTCAAAAAAAGCTAAGAAAGGAAAGAAAGGGAAGAAGAAAAAGACAGTGAAAGTAAAAATCGATGCAGATAAAATCTACGATCGTTTGGTACAAGTAACGCGTTTGCAAGACAATGAATACAGTGTGTTATTCAGTCCAGATAGCAAGTATATCTACTTTTCTGCTACGAATCCGGCAACGCAAAAAAGAAACCTTTACAAGGTAAAATGGGATGGAAGCAAGCCTAAGGCAGTTCGCGGTTCATCTCGTGTAGGAAACTTCTCGGTAGCTAAAGGTAAAATTTACCTCACAGCTTCAGGTAGGTTAAAGCAAATGAATCCGAAATCAGATAAATTAACCTCATTGCCACACAGTGCTCGCATCGTAAGAGATTTGAATGGAATGAGAGCGCAGGTATTTGACGAAGGTATTCGCGCACTTACTGACGGTTTCTACGACCCTGAATTCCATGGATATAACTGGAAGTCATTGGTGAAGAAATACCGACCTTGGGTATTGTCAACAAGTACACAACAAGATTTCTCATACGTGTTTAACTTGTTATTAGGACAGTTAAATGCGAGTCACATGGGCTACGCTTCAAGAAATCCAGAGAAGGTTGCGAGCAGCAATATCGGATTGATCGGATTAGAAGTAGTACCTGTAAAAGACGGAGTAAAAGTAACCTATGTATTACCTAATTCTGCTGCTGATAAAACAAAGAGCAAATTAAAAGCTGGTGATGTTATTGTAGCAGTAAATGGTAAACCTATCAAGAAGCATAGTAATTTTTACAGCTACTTAAAAAACACGCGTAACAGCGAAGTATTGTTACAGCTAAAAGGCGGAAAAGACGTGGTATTGAGAACGTTGAGGTCTTTGAGAGGATTACAGTACGATGCTTGGGTAGAATCGCGTAAAGAGCTCGTAGCTAAGTATTCAAACGGACAATTAGGATACATTCATATTCAAGGAATGAACATGCCGAGTTTTGAACGTTTTGAAAGAGAGTTAAAAGCTAGTGGGTACGGTAAAAAAGGAATAGTTATCGACGTTCGTTACAACGGAGGAGGTTGGACTACTGATCGTTTGATGGCTGTATTAAACGTACAACAACACGCCTATACAATTCCACGAGGTGCTACAAAGAGCTTAAAAAATCACAAGAGTTTTACTAAAAACTATCCGTTTAACGAACGTGCAATTTTATCGGTGAATACCAAACCTGTGGTTGCACTTTGTAACGAAAACAGTTATTCGAATGCGGAAATCTTTTCACATGCCTTTAAAAATTTAGGTTTGGGTAAACTGGTAGGACAACCTACTTTTGGAGCCGTGATTTCGACAGGAGGAAGATCTTTACAAAATGGATTTATCCGCATGCCATTCCGTGCATGGTACGTGAAGAAGTCTGGTAAAAACATGGAGAATGAAGCGCCAGCAACACCTGATTACCTAGTAAAGAACGCTCCAGGATCTAAAGATCGAGGAGAGGATGCACAATTGAAAAAGGCCGTTGAGGTACTATTACAAGAATTGTAGTCGCTTACTAAAAATATAAAGAAGATTGAAGCGAAGACCTCAGGTCTTCGCTTTTTTTATGTTTATTTTTGCCAGATGGAACAGATTTTGGAAGCGGATATACTCAAGAAATTAAAGGCGAATTTTGGTTATGAAAGTTTTCGCCTGCAACAAGGGCAGATTATTGAAAACGTATTGGCAAAGAAAGATACCTTGGTTATCATGCCAACGGGTGGAGGTAAGTCTATTTGTTACCAACTACCGGCCTTGTTTTTTAATGGCATTACCTTGGTAATTTCTCCGTTGATTGCGCTAATGAAAGATCAGGTAGATAGTTTGAAGGCCAATGGTATCAAAGCTACTTATATCAATAGTAGTCAAAGCGCTGAAGAACAGGCGAAGGTATTCGAAGACGTGGCTACCAAAGCCATTACATTGTTGTACGTAGCTCCTGAAAGTTTACCCATGTTGCAAAATGTGTTGAATCAGAGTTACATCAGTTGTGTAGCTATTGATGAGGCGCACTGTATTTCTGCTTGGGGACACGATTTTAGACCCTCGTACAAACAATTGTCTTTCTTAAAAAAATCACTTCCTGAAGTTCCAATCATCGCATTGACTGCAACGGCTGATAAAGCCACGCAAGAAGACATTGTAACCCAGCTAGCCATTCCTCACGCAGATCGTTTTATCAGTTCGTTTAACCGAGAAAACATCGCACTGGAGGTGCGACCTGCTAACGAACGAGTACAACAGATCATTGAGTTTGTGACCAAACGTCCTAATGAGGCCGGAATTGTGTATTGTTTGAGTCGAAAGGCAACGGAACAGCTTGCCTCAAAATTACAGCAAAAAGGGATCGATGCCTTGGCGTACCATGCCGGTATGAGTTTTGACGAACGATCAGCTACCCAAGAAGCCTTTATTAAAGACGATTGTACAGTGGTTTGTGCCACTATTGCTTTTGGTATGGGAATTGATAAATCGAATGTTCGTTGGGTAATTCACTATAATTTGCCCAAAAATATTGAAGGTTACTATCAGGAAATTGGGCGTGCAGGTCGTGATGGTCTGCCTTCGGATGCACTACTTTTTCACAGTTATGCCGATGTTATTCAACTCCGTCAGTTTATTGAAAATACAGGCAATAAAGAAGTACAGGAAGCGAAACTCGACAGGATGAAACAGTTTGCGGAAGCTACTGTATGTCGACGTAGAATTCTGTTGAGCTATTTTGGTGAGTTCATCGAAGAGAACTGTGGAAATTGTGATGTATGTAACAATCCACCAACCTTTTTTGACGGTACGATTATTGCCCAGAAAGCGCTTTCAGCTATTTATAGACTTCAAGGAAAAGAAGCTATGGGGATGGTGATTGACGTTTTAAGAGGAGCCCAAAATGCCGCTGTGTTGGACAAGCAGTACCACCAACTAAAAACCTATGGAGCAGGGAAGGATATTGCTTGGCGCGATTGGCAGCACTACCTGATACAATTGGTGAATCAAGGATTTTGTCAAATAGCTTTTCACCAGCGTAATGCCTTACAACTTTCTAACCTAGCAAAGAAAGTGCTCTTCGAGGGAGAACGTGTAGAATTGACCAAACCACAGGTTGTTGAAGAGACAAAAGTAACGAAGAAAGCAAAGAAAAAAACGGCAAATACCACGTTATTTGACCGTTTGCGAGCCCTGCGTTATCGCATTGCTAAGGAAGAAGATATTGCGGCCTACTTGGTTTTTAACGACGCTACACTCCGCGAAATTGAACGGGAACGACCACAATCAGCTGCTGAGTTTTTAGCAATCAGCGGTGTTGGACAACGAAAACTAGCGGTGTATGGTGATGAGTTTATGGAAGAAATTAAGTCCTTTCTAAACGAAAAGCGCAAAACGAAAAAAGATACTACCTTAGAAACGTTTAAGCTGTATCAACAAGGTCATTCTGTTCAGGAAATCGGTGAATTACGAGGCCTGAAGACAACGACTATTTTTTCGCACCTGTCGAAGTTGTATTTGGAAGGTAAGGATGTTAGCTTGGATGAATTTGTGACGCCCGCTATTTTGAAACGCGTGGCAAATGCCAAGAAGGTATTGAAAAATGAAACAGCCTTAAAACCGTATTTTGAGTTCCTCGGTGAAAAAGTACCCTACGAACAAATTAGGGTGGCGCTGACGATTCTGCAAAAGAAATAAACTCTGATTGAAATTTATTTTCAGAAATTTTTGAAAGTTTTAAAACTAATCCTATATTTGTCACATGCAATTAGAAGAAGCCAAATTAAAATACATACAAACCTGGGGAAGTTTAGCCACACATTGGGGGATAAATAAAACCATGGCTCAGGTACATGCGTTGTTATTGGTTTCAGTAAAACCTTTGTCGTCCGATGAAATTATGGAAATTCTTAAGATTTCGAGAGGCAATGTGAACATGAATGTACGCGCGCTTATCGACTGGGGAATTGTAACCAAAGTATTGGTACCCGGGGAGCGCAAAGAGTATTTTGAATCTGGGAAAGATATTTGGGAACTGTTTAAGCAAGTGACAAAAGAGCGCAAAAAGCGTGAAATAGAACCTGTAATAAAAGTGCTAAAGGAGTTAAAAGGCGAAGTAGCCGAGGATTCAGAAGAAGCAGAAAGTTTTCGTGTTTTGATGGGCGATTTGGTCCACGTAACAGAAACGGTAAATGGGTTGCTAGACAAAGCCATTAGAGCAGATGAGCACTGGCTTTTGTCTAATGTTACCAAACTCTTGAAAAAGTAAAAAAATTTATCAATAAAGTTTCAATAATTTTTGAAAATAAAATAAGTTATGAAAGAAAATGATCAAATTCGCTATGGAAAAATTGTGCTAGCCCCACTTAAAATTCTTACACTTTACCTCTTTATCTTGGGAAGTTTGACTATTGACTTTACTGAATTGAGTAGCGAAGTACTGGGGTTAAATGGAGTATTGGTACTTCTTACTGTTTGTTTGGGGCATTCTGTAGGATTGCACCGCGGAATTATTCATAAGTCGTATCAGACTTCGAGGTGGTTTAGAAATTTATTGGCCTATGCCTTTGTGTTTACCGGACTGGGAGGACCATTAAATTGGTTAAAGTTTCATTATTACAGAGATTATTGGCAAAACCAATCGGAATGCTTGCCTTATTTTGGATACAAACACAGTTTACTAAAAGATTATTGGTGGAATTTGCACTTGAGTTTTCGTCCTACAAATATCGACCGATACAATATTCCTAAGGACGATTTAGAAGATACCTGGCTGCGCTTTTTAAATGGTACGTGGCTCGCTCATATACTCGGAATGGCGCTACTTTTCTATCTGCTTTACGGTTGGAATGCCATGCTGTTTCTGGTTGCATTTCGCGCCGCTGTAACAATCTTAGCCCATTGGTTTATAGGCTATGCATCGCATACCCATGGTTATGTTCGTTACGAGGTATCCGGTGCTAGTGAAAGTGGTTATAACGATGTACTCTTAGGAGTGTGTTCTTTTGGAGAGGGTTTTCACAACAACCATCATGCCTATCCAAAATCTGCAAAGTTTTCAAAAAGCTGGTTTGAACTAGACCTGGGTTGGTGGGCCATTGTTATTTTAAAGTACATTGGCTTGATTTGGGAGGTACAAACCCATCGTGATGCTGAAGCGCGAGCTAAGGCATTGAAGGTATATCCGATAACTACTACAGATATACTGCATTAGGGAGAATTGCTATCATCCCGTGAAAAAGAGAAAAAACCTCAAAGTACTAGGATACTTATGAGGTTTTTGAGTGTTTCTATATAAGGAACAAGAGTTTACATAATTTGTAGTTGTGCAGTTTAAAAAGTGTCCACAACAATAACACCATTGGCTCCACGTGATCCGTAAATGGCAGAATCCGTACCTTTTAATACTTTAATAGCTTTGATGGTATTAGGTTCTATCCTCGCAAACAAAGCTTCACTGATGGCGTTACCGTTCAAGATAAACAACGGTGTCGTACTTCCGTTAACAGTGTTGTAACCCCTAATCGTAATGCGATTTGATGAATCGATGTTTACGCCTGGAATGCGTCCGCGCATATAGTCGTAAATATTCCAAAATTGTGCGGTACTGGCCACTTTGTTGTTAGCATCATTGACAGTATAACTATCGTTTCTTTTTTCGATAATTATCACAATAGATTTTTTACCGTTGTACTTGACTTTTTGGATACCTACTTTAGGTGAAAATGCAGCAATAATCTTGGGTACTTTCTGTAGTTTTGTTTTGAAAATACCTTTAGAATTTGTCCATCTTTTTTGACGTACATCGTCGAAGAGTATAATAGCTCCAGGAACAGGCCTCTTTTTTTCATCTTTTACTTGAATGGATAGATAGTTATCCTTGTCTTGAGCCGTGGCTTTAAACCCCATTGTTACAACGAACAAAAAGAGTAAGATTTTGAAGTAGTTATTTTTCATCCTTTCAGTATTTAAGTAGGACAATATACTAAATATTCTTTAGAGTTTTGGGTGGAATTCAATGGTTTTGCTGTTTAAAGTGTTAAAATTTAGTGTTTTGTGTTATTTTTGGGTGCTTTTACTAGCGAAAATAATGCTATGGAGTTATTTTCTTGTAATCGCTTAGGCATCCATTCTAAACCTTTATTCCTGAGGTGTTTTAAGACTGGGGATTTCCAATGTGCCACCGTTCCTATGCGATAACTCTGCTGAATAACACGTCGTACCTTATCGGTTCTCAATTTTTGAAAGGTGTTGAATACGGAGGCATGTGGTTGTTCAGAAATTAAAGTAGAGAGCAAGTAGGCGTCTTCAATGGCTTGACAAGCTCCCTGTCCCATATTGGGTGTCGTGGCATGCGCGGCATCACCAATACAACATACTCGGCCTTGGTACCACGGAGTGCCTTGTGGTAAATCGGTTATAGCAGCCCCGTGAATTTTCGATTTTGGAGTATGTGTGATAAGTTCAGTGACTAACGGATGAAAGTTAGCATACGCAGTGAGCAAACTCGTTGGATGTAGCGTATTTTGTACACGCTGAGCCTCTGAGGTAACTGCAAACCAATACACCTGATTTTCATCGATGGGAACGAATCCGAAACGATAGGTGCCTCCCCAGCATTCATGAAGTTTATGTACGTAGTTCGAAGGGATATCGAAATTTGCAATACCTCGCCAGCAATACTGTGATGTCGTACGTATGGTGGCGTTGGGAGCTATGAGTGATCGAGTGATTGAACGTATGCCATCAGCTGCGATAACCATTGATGTCGACACTTCGAATCCATTGTCGAAACTAAGGTGAACCTGTTCACTGTTTTGGTGGAGCTTTTGAAGCTGATATCCGAGATGTATCGATGTTTTTTCAAGGCTGTTTAGTAAGGTGTTTTGAAGACGAGCGCGAGCGATGGCTAAGGTTGAGGTCTGAAAGAGTTCATCGTAACGCTGAGTTTGTATCGATTGAATGGTATCGAGCTTTTCCGTGGCTATGGTGAACTGTTCAATCAGATGCCCTTCTTTTTTTAGTTGATGGGCAATCCCTAGGTTTTCAAATACTTGCATTGCGTTGTGAGCGAGGGTTATACCTGCTCCCACAGCTTCTAGTTTTGTCGCCCGTTCGTAAATGTTGACGGTGTATCCCTGTCGTTCTAAAAAGAGTGCCGTTGTTAAACCGGCAATTCCTGCTCCTATAATTGAAATCTCCATAGTATTGGTTTTAGGTTAAAGTTACTAAAAATATTTTTATTTAGGTCGTATGTACTAATTTGTATATTTGTGCTATGAATACGACAAAAAAAAGGATACGTGATAAGGCACTGGCATTGTTTAACAGTCAGGGATTGTCACAAGTAACGCTCCGAACGATTGCAAAGGAATTAGGAATGAGCCAGGGGAATTTAAATTACCACTACAAAAAGCGAGCAGACATCATCGAGGTTCTGTACGAAGACTTGGTAACAGCCTTATCCGCTGAGTTTGTAAAATTTGAGACTGCCGAGCTTTCTATGAATTTGCTTTTTGAGGTGAATACGGCGGTTATGAAAGTATTTTTTAATTATCGTTTTATGATGCTCGACTTTGTTCAAGTAATGAGAACACATCCCAAAATTAGTGCACATTACCAAACCTTGACAGTTCATCGGAAAGAGCAGTTCATGAGTTTGGTACAGCGATTAATAGCTGCGGGCTATCTAAGGCAGGCAGATTTTAAAGGAGAATATGAAGAGGTGTGGGAGCGCGTTCAAATGCTCGGTGATTTCTGGTTATCATCGGCCTACATCAATTCCAAGTTAGAAGAAAGTCAAGTAGCGCATTATGCCAGGTTGATGGGAGGAGTTTGGTATCCGTATTTTACCCCGAAGGCAAAAAAGAGCTATCTACAGTATCAAAAATCCTAAAAAAACTCCCCGTTACCAAGGTAGCGGGGAGTTTAAAGTAATTTGCAATGAGTAGGTTACATATTACGACGGTACTGACCACCTACTTCGAAAAGAGCGGCAGTAATTTGTCCTAGTGTACACACTTTACTCGCTTCCATTAGTTTTTCAAAAATATTTTCGTTTTGAACAGCAGCATTCTGAATAATATCGAGTTCTTCACTCGCTTTGGCAGCATGTGCTTGGTTCAAGTTTTCTTTTGTTTTAATTTGGAATAACTTTTCTTCCTCCGTTGCACGGATGACTTCTTGAGGAGTCACTGTTGGTGAACCTTTAGAACTCAAAAAGGTATTCACTCCAATAATAGGAAACTCACCAGTGTGTTTTAAAGTTTCATAGTACAAGCTCTCTTCTTGAATTTTAGAACGTTGGTACATGGTTTCCATGGCTCCTAATACACCTCCGCGTTCTGTAATTCTGTCAAATTCAGTCAATACAGCTTCTTCCACCAAATCGGTCAGTTCCTCAATAATGAACGA
Source organism: Tenacibaculum sp. AWR4_210 (assembly GCF_056160945.1). Lineage (NCBI taxonomy): Bacteria > Pseudomonadati > Bacteroidota > Flavobacteriia > Flavobacteriales > Flavobacteriaceae > Tenacibaculum > Tenacibaculum sp. AWR4_210. The sequence continues at coordinate 175,161 of NZ_JBSWYF010000006.1, read as the reverse complement.
TCCTTGAATTGGGTTTTCATTCTTTGCGAGTCCTAATTCCTTATTGATAATCAACTGAATGGCCATAGCTCTACGTACACTTTCTTCTGTAGGTGTCGTAATGGCTTCGTCATAGGCATTCGTGTGCAATGAATTACAGTTGTCGTAAATTGCATACAGGGCCTGTAGAGTAGTTCTAATATCGTTAAAATCAATCTCTTGAGCGTGTAAAGAACGTCCCGAAGTTTGAATGTGATACTTGAGCATCTGAGCTCGTGGATTGGCTCCGTATTTAAATTTGAGTGCTTTGGCCCAAATTTTACGTGCCACTCTACCGATAACAGCGTATTCCGGATCAATTCCATTTGAAAAGAAGAACGATAAGTTCGGTCCAAACTTGTTGATGTCCATACCTCTTGATAAGTAGTATTCTACGTAGGTAAATCCGTTGGCTAAGGTAAGTGCTAATTGCGTAATAGGATTGGCTCCTGCTTCGGCAATGTGATATCCAGAAATGGATACCGAATAAAAATTACGAACGTTTTTCTCGATAAAGTACTCTTGGACATCTCCCATTAAGCGCAGGGCAAATTCCGTTGAGAAAATACAGGTATTTTGCGCTTGATCTTCTTTTAAAATATCGGCTTGCACAGTACCGCGAACTTGCGAAAGTGTAGCCGTTTTAATTTCAGCGTATACTTCTGCGGGTAAAATTTGATCACCGGTAACCCCTAAGAGCATTAATCCCAATCCGTCGTTTCCTTCAGGAAGATCACCGTTGTATCTCGGTCTTTCCAATCCTTTCGCGTCGTATAGAGACGCTAATTTTTCTTCAACGAGGTGTTCAAGTTGCTGTTCTTTGATGTATTTTTCACAGTTTTGATCAATAGCGGCATTCATAAAGAAACCTAACAACATAGGAGCAGGCCCGTTGATTGTCATAGAAACTGAAGTCATGGCATGACTTAAATCGAAGCCTGAATACAATTTCTTAGCGTCGTCAAGACAACAAATAGAAACTCCGGCATTACCAATTTTTCCGTAGATATCTGGACGGTGACCAGGGTCATTTCCGTAGAGCGTTACCGAGTCAAATGCCGTCGATAAACGTTTTGCTGGCATTCCTAAACTAACGTAGTGGAAACGTCTGTTAGTTCTTTCCGGTCCTCCTTCACCTGCAAACATTCGAGTAGGGTCTTCTCCAGTTCTTTTAAATGGATACAGTCCTGAAGCATAAGGGAACTCTCCTGGTACGTTCTCTTGCAGGTTCCAACGGAGTAGATCACCCCAAGCTTGGTACTTTGGTAAGGCTACTTTCGGAATCTGAGAATGTGATAAGGATTCTGTATGCGTTTGAATATTGATTTCCTTATCGCGTACTTTAAACGTGTACACTGGAGCTTTGTATTTGGCCACTTTGTCTTGCCAATTCATAATGATTTCCCAGTTATAAGGATCGAGATTCATTTTAACGCGATCAAATTCTGCTAATAACAGCTTTACAAAATCGCGTTGCTCCTCGTTGATGGTTAGTTGTTCCGCATCAATTCCTGCCTTGTCAAGTACAACCTTTGAATCCGTAACACTTTCTATGGTTTGACTAATTCCGTATAGCTTTTGAGCCACAACCTCCTGCTGTGAAACCTTTTTATCGTAAGCGCGATTAGATTCGGCGATTTCTGACAAATAACGCGTGCGTGCCGGTGGAATGACAAAAATCTTTTCTGACATTTCTTTAGTGATTTCAAAGGTAGAAGCTAAGTCAGCTCCTGTTTTTTCCACTAATTTATCCATGATGGCCTTGTACAACGAATTCATTCCTGGATCGTTGAATTGCGAGGCTATAGTTCCGTATACCGGAAGGTCTTCTTGAGGAATGTCCCAGAGGTTGTTGTTGCGCATATACTGCTTTTTAACATCTCTCAGGGCATCTAAGGCTCCTCGCTTGTCAAACTTATTGATAGCAACTAAATCGGCAAAATCTAACATGTCAATTTTTTCCAATTGAGTAGCAGCACCAAATTCTGGAGTCATTACGTACAATGAGGTATCCGAATGTTCAATAATCTCCGTATCTGACTGTCCAATTCCCGAAGTTTCTAGGATAATTAAATCAAAGGCTGCGGCTTTGAGTACCTCAACAGCTTCGTTGACGTATTTAGACAGCGCTAGGTTAGATTGACGCGTAGCAAGTGAACGCATGTATACGCGTTCGTTATTGATAGCGTTCATGCGGATACGGTCACCTAATAAGGCACCTCCTGTTTTTCTTTTCGATGGATCGACAGAAATGAGTCCGATGGTCTTTTCTGGAAAGTCGATTAAAAAACGGCGAACCAGCTCGTCAACCAAACTCGATTTTCCAGCCCCACCAGTACCTGTAATTCCGAGTACAGGAGTACTTGCATTTTTATTTTTTTCGTGAATTTTTGCTAAGGTATCCTTAGCCACTTCCGGGAAGTTTTCTGCCGATGATATAATACGGGCAATACTTCCGATCTCTTTTTCTTCTAATTTGTTGATTTCTCCATTCAACTGATCACCAATAGCAAAATCAGCGCGTTGAACCAAATCGTTAATCATACCTTGTAGGCCTAATTCACGACCGTCATCCGGCGAGTAGATTCTCGTGATACCGTAATCCATGAGTTCCTTGATTTCTTCAGGAAGGATTACTCCACCACCACCTCCGAAAATCTTAATATGCCCGGCTCCTTTTTCCTGGAGTAAATCGTACATGTATTTAAAATACTCATTGTGTCCCCCCTGATAAGAGGTCATTGCAATGGCATTCGCATCTTCTTGAATAGCACAATTCACCACTTCTTCAACACTTCTATCGTGTCCGAGGTGAATAACTTCAACACCTGTTGATTGGATGATTCTACGCATGATGTTGATGGCAGCATCGTGTCCGTCAAATAGGGAAGCCGCTGTTACGATTCTTACTTTATATTTAGGTTTATAAGGAGTTGTTTGTTCCATTCGTAAATTATCTTGTATTTATCGCATGCAATTTACGGAAATATTAAAAAATAGAAGACTTTATTGAAAGGGTAAAAATCCCATTTGCAATTTTTTTATGTTTGCGACGTTGAGCATTGGGCAAAAAAGAATTCTAAATTCAAGGAAATTAGGAATTTTATAAAAATATTAAGAATGTATACAGTAGGGAAGTGTTGTAACGTTCTTGTTTAAATAACAACTAATACACACAAACTAGAAGACTATGTACACGTATACCTTTGAAAAAATATCCGCGATATTTTATCTTCTCACAGCTTTTTCCGCAGCCATGCTGGGGTTTCTGTTTTTGACTCACAGGCTAAAGGCGCATAAAGCAAACGTGTTTTTAGTAGTTTTTATATGGAGTTTGGCCTACAGCCTTCTAAATGAGTTTTTGGCAGACGAAGAAGTTGTTGAGCTCATAGGGGAAAAGTTTTTTTCGTTTAATTCCTTTTTATTCATTGTGCCCTCCTTGTTTTTGTACATCGTGTCTCACAGTAATAAGAACGAAATTAAGTATTGGATCTGGTTGTATGCTCCAGGGGTATTGGTCAATATCATACCATTTCAAGATCCTGAGTTGGCGGAGGTCTTTAACGGGTTGCTCTACATGCTCATCAGTTTTCCTTTGATGGTGTTGAGCATGCGCTACATAAAAAAATACCGCAAAGACTTACAGAGTTTCTATTCAACAATTGACAATAGAACCTTGCATTGGATACGAGTTTTGATGCTTATGGTCATAAGCCTACACGTATTTATGTTTGTCGTCGAACTGATTATTGACGAAAACTCAGCACTGGATGCTATTATGGATTTTATAGAAAGTTTGGTAACGTTTAGCATCGTGTATTGGGTAGGAGTCAAAGGATTTCAGCAGTACGAATTGGATACACCGAATACAAACGCTGTAGACCCCCCAATTATCGAAGTAGAAAAAAAGTGTGTGGAGGAAAATTGTTCGTTGGAGGTTGAAGAAGATAATCTGGATACAGAATTACACAACAAGTTCGAATGTTTGTGTACGCTAATCGAAGAACATAAAATTTATACCAATCCAAATTTAACCATCAAGAGCTTATCCGAACAATTGACAGTTCGTGAACGCGAACTTTCTAACTTGATCAATAACTGTACAAAAAAGAATTTTCACCAGTTTATCAATCAATTTAGAGTGTTGGAGTTCAAAAGGCTCATCGCTTCTGATAAAGCAGTACAATATTCTATATTAGGACTCGCTCGAGATGCTGGATTCTCTTCTAAATCAACATTTTACAAGGTTTTTAAAGAGCTCGAAGGACTCACGCCAAGTGAGTACAAAAACCGGATAAATAGTCCGAATACGCGTTCTGGGACTCCTTAATCTGCATTTTTTTTCTAGTTTGACGTTTCTTTGTCGAGTGCCATTCACAAGCGGTAGTACTCCGTTTGTGAACAGTGCGTATTAGGTTAGTTTAAAATAGAAAATTAGTATAGAGATGAAGAAAGCAATTGTTATTTTAATGATGGTGGGAGTCGGACATTTTTCTGCCCAAGGACAAGATATCGCCAAAGAAATTTTTGGGAAATGGAAACTTGATGTCGTTGAAATGATGGGACAGAAAGGAACACCTCAAGAAGTGTTTGGGGTAGCAGAAGCGTATCAGGAATACAGTAAACCCAATAAATTTAAAGGATTTCTCGGTGAGGAAGTACACGGTGATTTTACGATTGACAGTGCAACTAGTAAAATCGTAGTTACTGTTGGAAACGATAGTACAGAATTTAAGGTCATTTCATTTACGAAAACCGGAATGATTTTGTCTATTCAAACCGATGAAGGCGCACTACAACTTCATTATAAAAAGAGTTAATTCAACGGCTTTTTCAAGTTAACCGTTTAGTTTTTTAGTAATCCTCCATACACATCCTCACAAGGGGTGTGCAGGGGATGACTGTACTTATACTAACCAAACCGTAAGTAATAGTCATCAAAACAAAGTTATATGTCATATTTATTAGAGAATCCTCTTATTTTACAATTAATAGTCTTTGCTTCCATCATTATCTTTTTTTGGAGTTTAGAATTGGTCATCTTCTCTCAAGATATCAAGTCAAAGGCCTCGCATTCCTTGTTAAATGCAAAGTTTATCAGTTTGGTACTGCCCGTGCAAATGCTGCTGTCAACAGTGGTGTTTATGGTCGCAAATTGGACGGTCGACCAAAGTTGGGGACTGCTGCATTTACTTCCGATTACCGAAAATAAAGTAGTGTATTTTATTACGGCGTTTATCGCCATTGATTTTTTTGATTACTGGTATCACGTGATGATGCACAGGGTGCCTTGGTTTTGGCGTTTTCATCAAATTCACCACAGTGATATGGAAGTTGATATCTCTACTACAGTCAGAGAACACCCAGGAGAAACCGCAATTCGAGTAAGTTATTTGGCCTTAATAGTGTTTATTTTAGGTGTCCCTGCCTCATTTTTATTGCTCAAACAGTTTATTCAGAGCTTTATCAATTTAACATCACATTCTAAAGTGAAATTGAATCCAAAAGTTGATAGAATTGTCTCTTGGGTGTTTGTAACACCGAGCACGCATCACATTCACCATCACTATGTGTTACCGTATACAGATAGTAATTACGGAGACATACTCGGAATTTGGGATCGCTTGTTTGGTACCTATACCAGTATGGAACAAAGTAGCATAGTGCACGGTATCGATACCAATATGGATGCTGAGGAAAATAGTGACTTTAAAAATTTGGTCACCCGACCCTTTGACGGAGAACGCATTCATTCAACCAATCCAGTTTACGCTAACAAAACGAGCTTAAAGTCAGTAAAATAGGGACGAGTTTATGAGGGGAGTTTTGTTTGGACTCTTGATCTTATTGGTGAGTAATGCAATAGGTCAAGTAAAGGTTAGTGGAGTGGTTGTAGATGAACAAGGAATGCCAATACCATTTGTTAATGTGGTATTTGTAGGTACGACTATCGGTACAACAACCAATGATCAGGGAGAATTTCAGTTGAAAAAAAATGGAGGGAAAGCAGATGTTTCCCTGAGTTTAATGGGGTTTGAAGAAACGATTATTCCATACGCTAAATTGAAAGGTAAGCGCTTAGAGATTGTACTCAAAGAAAATGCGACCAGTTTAGATGAGGTGGTTATCGTAAGGAAGCCCAAGAAGAGGTTAAAGAAAAAAGAGAATCCGGCATATAGAATTTTAAAGGAAATATGGAAGCGCAAAAAGAAAAACGGTGTAGCGCTTGTTAAAAGCTACCAATTTCAACGATTCTCTTCGAGAGAGTTGGGATTTGGAAATATGGATAGCGCTTTTGTTCGTAAAGTATTGCGAAAAAAATACGGAGAACTCAAAGGGCATTTACGACAGAATTACGATAATGACAGTTACTACATGCCCGTTGAGTTTATTGAAAAGGTAGAAAATGTATACGGAAGTAACGAACTGAACTTGGAACGAGTTGATGTTGAAGCACTGCGCGAGACGGGAATTCATCAGTTGGGGAAATACGTTGCCAGAGCTACCAATGTATTTAAAGAAATTAATGTATACGAAGACGGCATCCCTATTTTAGACAAGACTTTTGTTAGCCCAATTGCGACTTCTGGTTTTGGTAGTTATGATTACGTATTGTCTGACAGTACAGAAGTAGCAGGTGCTAAAGAGTATACGATTCATTTTTTCCCGAGACAAAATGGTGATTTGGTGTTTAAAGGCCATTTTAAAGTGAGTGCGAAAAGTTATGCCTTAAGTGCCATTGAAATGGAAATCTTAAAGGAGGTAAATTTAAATTTTGTAAGAGATTTGAGCATCCATAAGACCTTTGAGCTTAAAAATGACAGTATTTATTTACCCAAGTCAAATGAGTACAAAGGAGAGTTTACTTTTTTGACGAAAAACAAGACTGAAAAGAGTATTTACTTAGTAAAACGTGAACGCTACTCGAAGTATTTGTTCAACCGTGCAAAATCGCGCGCTTTCTATGAAAATCCTTTGGTGCAGTCGAGTAAGAATCAATTTAAAAAAGAAGCTGCCTATTGGGATGATCAGTTAGTTGAGGAAGAAAAGGGAACCTTGAAATTAGTAGCTAAAGCTAAGACAAGTACCAAAGTAAAGAGAGCAACAGGAACCATTTTTACCCTATCGGATGGATATTTTACCCCCATTACTGGGTTGCAGTTGGGGAATTTGTTTACGACAACGGCGAGAAATGACATTGAAGGGGTACGACTGCGATTAGGGTTTCGTACGTTTAAATCGAACGATGACCGTTTTCGTCTTTTAGGTTTTGGTGCTTTTGGTTTTAAAGACAACAAGTTTAAATACGGTTTGGAAGCGAGGTACTTGCTCAGTACAAAGCCCCGAATTACTATCGGAGCAGCGTATTTAAACGACATAGAACAGATGGGGTTCACTCGGTTTAACGAACGTGATTTAAATCCACAACCCGATAAAGGTCCGAAGGCAGTTTTTGTGCGAGGACAAAACTTTTTCTTATCACGTGTTCGTAAATCGATGTTTCGCTTTGATGTGGAAGTATTTAAAAATTTTAATGTCGGAGTAAAATTGGCGAAAGAACGCATAGTTTCGGCAGATCCTAAGAGATTTTCTTTGGCGTTTTTAAATGAGAGAACAGGGCAAGTACAACACAGAACAACGGATGTATACAGTGATATTTACCTGAGTTACCAACCGGGTAGACAGGTAGAAGGTTTTGGTGTCGATAGGGTAATAGGACCTAAGTTACACCCAAAAGTATTGTTGAATTTCAAAAGAGCCTATCGCGGCGTGCTTGGAGGGAATGTAGAGTACAGTAAGCTCGCTTTGTTGTATAATCACCCTATTCCTTTCGGTAAGTTTGGCGTGTTAGACGCCACTTTGATTGCGAGCAAAACCTTTGGTAAAACACCGCTGTCCGTTATTACTGCAGTACCGTCTAATCAAACGTATTTTTTAACACCGAATACTTTTGCGTTGTTAGATTACTACGATTTCGTAGCCGACAGTTCTGTCGAAACTCACTTTGAACATCATTTTAATGGGCTACTCATGAATAGAGTACCCTTGGTGAAACAGTTAGGCCTTCGAAGCTTGTTAACTTTTAGAGCTGTTTACGGAACAATCTCAGAGAAAAATAAACGCATTAACAGATCGACAATTCGCTATGTAGCTCCTGACAAAAAGCCCTATTTCGAATACGGTGTAGGAATAGAAAACATAGGATACGGAAATTTACGTCCACTGCGAGTCGATTTTATTTGGAGAAGTGACTTTACCAATGTAAACGGACCAGTGAGTCCGAAGTTTGGAGTACGAGTTGGATTTAAAACATCATTTTAGGTATGCAAAGATTAATTATCAAAATATTTTTATGGGGGCTGCTGATGCTCGCTGCCAATGTACAGGCACAGAGTTATCAGTATGATGTTATAGTTTTCGGGAAGAAAATCGGAACTGTAACTACGAAAAAGGAGCGAAAGCTAGAAGGGGTTATTTACACTTCTGATTCCAAATCAGAAGTGTCCTTTTTCGGAAAGAAACGCATTGTGACCACCATGAAAACAGTGTATAAAAACGATACGTTAATGACGAGTTTCTACGAGGTCAGAAAGAACGGAAAGGTACGCGAGTTGTCGGAGGTAACTCCTCTTAATAACGGAGGCTATCAAATTGTGACTGATGGCGAGAAAACAACGCACAGCACGCCGGTGACCATGAGTACCATATTGTTGACCTACAGAAAACCGAAAGACGGTGAAAAAATCTTTGAAGAAGTGGGAGGCTATTATAAAACTATGAAGAAAGTGTCGGAATTTCAGTTTGATTTAATCAACCCAAAAAGCAGGCACAAAGACAGTTATTTTTATAACGAAGCCGGGGTGTTGACTAAGTGTATCGTTCGGAAAACACTCTTTAATTTTCAAATGATTTTAAAACCTCAGGAAAAGCTTACAAGTAAGCTATAAAAGCCCATGGTTTTCTGGTTTCGAGGTAGTAGAGGTCGTGTTCATGGGCATAGGCCTCTCGCTCGAAACTTAAGTTCTTATAAGCTAGTGAAGTACTGCGATACCAGCATACTTTTACCATCCATTCAGCGATATAGAGTAAATAAAACAGTACGAGTAAGAGCTCTAATTGTTGCCTGAGATGAATTTTCTCGTGATTGATAAGCACGACATCTGTTTTTAATTCCTTTCGTTTCAAAACGATAAATGGAAAAAATGCCAAGCCGACAAAACCTTTCGGTATGATGTATTTGAGGATGAGTATCACAGTCCAAAAATAGTCAAAAATAACTACAATCCCCTTGTTATCTAGGTATAATCCCCATTCCGTACAGCTTTTTTTGTTCAGATTTGTTAATTATTAGTTAGCTTTTTTTTAATAAAAAAAAAGATAAATGTTAATTTTTTTAACATTTAGTTAAGTGTTATGCGTGCATAATATCACGTTGTTAAAAACGCTAGTTTCGGCAAAATTTTTAACACCATGACCCTTCAAAGACTACTTTTAATTTCATTAGTACTGGTAGGCTTCAAGGCGATGGCAGGCAATGATCGCTATCGTCTTATTCTTACCGATGACCCCGCAACCACCGTAATGATCGGTTGGAATCAAACTTCAGGAGACGACCCTGTTGTCTATTATGGAACCACCGATTTTGGAAAGGCCTGGGAGCAGTATCCCAACCAGCAAACCGTAACCCGTAAAGTGTATTACAAGTTTATGAGTAATCACTTCGTAAAGCTCAGCAATTTGCAACCCAATACGGCGTATTATTTTGTGATTCGCGATTCGAAAGACGTGAGCCGTAGATTTTGGTTTAAAACAGCACCGAATACCAAAGAACGCTTGTCTTTTATCGCAGGAGGTGATTCTCGAAATAACAGAGATGTCCGACAATTCGCTAATCGAATGGTAGCAAAGTTAAAGCCTCATGCCGTATTTTTTGGTGGCGATATGACAAATTTAGATACGCTATTCGAGTGGAGAAATTGGTTTAGTGATTGGCAATTAACCATTGCTGAGGACGGCCGTATGTTTCCTATAGTTCCTGCGAGAGGGAATCACGAGCAATCGAACAAGGTAATTTACAATTTGTTTAATACCCCTTCTACAGCTGTTTATTACGCCCTTACTTTTGGCGATCAACTGATTCGTAGCTATACGTTAAATTCTGAAATTACCGCAGGTGGAAATCAACGAAATTGGTTAGAACAAGATTTAAAAGCACATCCAGCAATTGATTGGAAAATGGCGCAATACCACAAGCCAATGCGTCCTCATGTAGCTTCAAAGTCAGAAGGTAATGACGAGTATACCAATTGGTCGTCATTGTTTTATAATTACGGAGTACGCTTAGTTTGCGAAAGTGATTCTCACAGTGTGAAATCGACTTGGCCTATCAAGCCTTGCGCAGGAAACAGTAATTGTAAGGAAGGTTTTGAACGCGATGATAAGAGAGGAACGGTTTATGTAGGAGAAGGATGTTGGGGAGCGCCTTTGCGTACCAGTGATGATCCTAAGCCGTGGACCAGAGATACTGGCTCTTTCAATCAGTTTAAGTTAGTATTCGTTGATCAATTTAAAATAGAAGTGCGTACAGTGATAGTCAAAGATCCGTCAGCAATGAAGGCAGTTTCTAATCAGAATCCATTTGAATTGCCAGCTGATCTTAGCTTATGGAAACCCCAAAATGGAGAAAAGGTGGTTATTCACAATGAGAAATACGCTGCACAGCGCCCAGAAATAGCCTTTAAAAATCTCGTTAATGAGCAGGCTGTGAGTGCTACGAGTCCGACTGAGATTCAAGTTGCCGTAAAAAATCCGGGTATTGGGATTGCCGCCGTCGAATTTAAGGTTGACGGACAAGCCATCGGAGTGGATACTTCTGAACCTTTTGAAACTAGTTACCAGCTGAGCAATGGGCGACATAAAATTGAGGCTACTGCCTACAATAGTGATTATTCAGCCTACGACCGTAAGGAAGTATTTGTAAATGCAGGAAGTTTTGTCCGAACGGTACGTAGCCAAATAGCAACGAGTAAAGACGATGTAGAGGAAGGGATCGATGCCCGTGGTAAGTTGTATTATAACAGTTCAGATTTGGAAATGGGATTCGATTACGGATGGACTTTTTTCGGTACTAATCAATACATCGGATTGCGTTTTCAAAATGTAGCATTGCCCAAAGGAGCAGTTATCACGCATGCTCACATTCAATTTGTGGCCGAAGATTCACAAAGCAATGGTGTGCATTTAAAAATTGCGGCACACGATGTGTCAAATGCGACGGAATTTAGTGCCCCATATGCGGTATCTGGCCGACCAAGGCTGCCTAAAACAGTCTCTTGGCGCCCCAGCGGTTGGTCTAAAGGAGCACTTAGTGCTGCTACAAGAACGCCGGAACTTAGCGCTTTGTTGCAGGCACTGGTAAACAAAAAGGATTGGAAGTATGGTAACAGTATGAGTTTTGTGCTTTGGGATGCCGATAATTCTAGAAATCGAAGAAAAGCCTTTAGCTATGACAAAGATCCTTCAAAGGCAGCACAGTTAGTGGTAACCTATAAAATAGGATCAACAGAACGCAGCTTGAAAGCAAAGTTACAGGTTGAACTTGAAAATAATTCATGGGATGCCTTAGTATATCCAAACCCATTTAAAGAAGAGTTACAAGTGCGTTTACAGTCGTCCTTAAATACTCGTTTTTACCTGCAGCTTTTTAATGTGTTGGGAGCAGTGCAGTGGCAGGGCTATGCAGAGAGTCATGCTGGAGTTGTAAAGATTCCTACACAGACACTGGCAAGCGGGGCGTATATCCTCTTTATCAAAGAAGAAAAATCTGGAAAAATAATCACTAAAAAAATAACTAAATAACCCTTTTTATCATGTCAAAATTTTTTCAACATGTACTATGTTGTGTATTGCTATGCCTTTTAGCGAACGTGACTAGTGCTCAGGAGCGTACAGTAATTACAAAAATAGGTCGTGGACAGGCACGGAGCATAGAAAACTACTTCGATGCTTCTCTGGCGCCATTTTATCACGGTGTAGCCTCAGGAGATCCCTTGCAAGATGCCGTTATTATTTGGACGAGAGTTACGGCAAATCAGAAAGCTGTTCCAGTAAAATGGTCGGTCTCTTTACAGCCTAATATGAGTCAGGTGATAAGTAGTGGAACAACGATTACGAATGAAGAAGCGGATTATACTGTTAAAATTGATGTTCGTAATTTAGCCGCTAACCAAACTTATTACTATCAGTTTGAAGCCTTGGGAAGAAAATCAATAATCGGAAAGACCAGGACTGCGCCTGCTGGAAATGTGTCGAACGTACGTTTTGGAGTTGTATCTTGTTCAAACTATCAAAATGGGTATTTTAACGCCTATAATGAACTGGCTAAAAGAACCGATATCGATGCCGTGATTCACCTAGGAGATTATATTTATGAATATGAGAGTGGTGGATATGGCTACAGTAAGAGTTTGGGAAGAGGGCATGTGCCAGCCAATGAAATTGTTACGCTAAACGATTATCGAATTCGCTATTCTTATTATCGTTTAGATCCTATGTTGCGTAACTTGCATCAACAGCATCCTTTTATTCTTGTTTGGGATGATCACGAATTTGCGAACGATGCAAACAAGTACGGAGCGGAAAATCACTCACCTTCTAAGGAGGGGAGTTGGGAAGCTCGTAAGAGAAATGCTCACAAGGCCTACTTTGAATGGTTGCCTGTACGTGCCAATTCTATTGAAGAGTACCGATTGTACAGAGATTTTTCATATGGGAATTTAGCTGATTTATTAATGTTAGATACGCGTATAGAGGGCCGTGGAGAGAGTGTTGCCTCAGGAGAACGTTTTCAGTCTATTTCTGAAAAAGACCTAAAGGCAAAGGTAAAAGCCTATATAGAAACACATCCCTTAAATACGAAAGCTGAAATCAAAACAGCCTTGGAGTTTGTAATGCCTTATTTTATAGAAAAATCGATGCTGTCTAAGGAAGAGGAAGAGTTTTTACTAACTAGTTTTACAGAGGTAGCCTTTAATTTTAAGAACGAGGGGGTGCGCAGGCCAGCCAGTGATATCGACACTCAAAAATTAGAAGCACTATTGCAAAAATCAGTGAAAACAAACTTTTTAGCCAAGCGAGTAAATAATAAAGGTACCTATACTTCAATTCTCGGTAAGCCACAATTCGATTGGCTTTTGAATAAATTGTCTCAGTCAAAAGCTACCTGGAAATTATTGGGAAATCAGGTAATGATGATGTATTACAGAGGAGTCCCTACCAAGGATGCTTGGGATGGATATAAAGAAGAAAGAGCGAAAATCCACGAGTTTGTTTTAAACAATAACATTGATAATGTAGTGGTCTTGACCGGGGATATTCACAGTACATTTGCAGGAAATATAGAGCATAACGGAAAATGTGTTGCTTCGGAATTTGTTGTACCGAGTGTTACTTCACAAAATGTAGATGTCGTTGGTAGCTGGGCAGCGAAAATTGCGGAGTGGTATACCAAATCGTTGAATCGTCATATGAAAGAAGTCGATTTAGATCCTCATGGATATTATGTGTTAGACGTAAGGGAACAACGTGTACAGGCAGATTGGTACTATATAAATGATATTAAACGCCCTAATTCTGGACAGTATTTCCATAAAGGATTCTATGTAAATAAAGGACGTTGTGGAATCCGTCAGGCCAGCACCCCTGCCAGAGCTACGAGTGCATCTAATTACGGAGCAGCACCGGTGGAGGTTACACAAATAAAAGAAGCGCTATCGCAGAATTTTGTGTTTTTAGGCTTGTATCCAAATCCAATGGAATGGGAGGGGAACTTACATTACATAATCCAAAAGCCAACCGATATGAGTGCGGCATTGTACGACTTACAAGGTAAAAAGGTTAAATCATTAGTATTGGATAAACATCACGAAGCCGGAATATACAACATTAGTTTCGAGGTAACAGGGCTATCTAAAGGTCATTATCTTATGAAGATTACTGTGGGAACACAGGTAGTAACAAGGCAGATGGTAGTGCGCTAAAGAAATAAATAGCTGAAAAAAAGGCACTTAGTATTTCGATATTAGGTGCCTTTTTTTTATGGCTATATCTTTTGTTTTTTGGCACGTTTATTGATGTTTTAAGAATAACGGTTTTTTAAATAAAATCGGGAATGAAAAACGTGAAATCAATCATTAAGAAAAGATTTCTTAGTGGGGCATTGAAAGTATAATCTAGTTGTCTGACATATTGCAATTTGCGATGGGTTAGCACTTAAAATTTTAAGAATATGATGAGAGTATCAAAATTGTTTTTAATACCGGTTTGGATGTTATTAATGGTTTCATGTAGCAGTGTGCGAGTAACGACGGATTACGACACTCAGGTAGATTTTGCAAAGTATAGAACCTTTGCCTTTTACAAAACAGGAATTGACAAAGCACCAATTTCAGATTTGGACAAAAAAAGAATCATGAGGGCCGTTGAATCTGAACTGCTAGCCAAAGGAATGCGTAAATCGAGTAACCCAGATGTTTTGGTGAGTTTATTTACCAAATCTAGAGAACGTATCAATGTCAATGACAACCGTTTTGGAGGATTTTGGTACCCTTGGTACTACGGACCGAATCAAATGAATGTCTCGCAATATACAGAAGGAACTTTGTTTATTGATTTGCTGGATGCAAAGAAGAAAGAGCTTGTTTGGCAAGGTGTTGGAACTGGAGCGTTACGTATGACTGATGTTCGACGCAAGGAGCGAAGAATCAAAGAATTTGTTAAAGAAATAATGGCAAAGTACCCTCCGGGGAGCCGAAACAAATAATGTGTTTTTTATATAAGGGGATGAAAGAGGAGTTTTGAGCAATCAAACTCCTCTTTCTGTGTTAAATAAATCAATAATTTTGAAAAGGAGTAGCCAACCTCCATTCACTAACTCTCGAACACTATCGCCTACCTTATGAAATATAGAAAAATAGTATCGCTCTCTTTATGACGCATTACTAAAAGAAACAAAAGTCCAACAGAAGTTTCAGAAAAATAAAGCATCTATAGAGAATATTCTTTAAAGAAATTTTCTCAATGGATAGAATTCCTCAAAGGAAAGGCGTCCAAAAAGGAAGCAGACAAATCAACACACGCAATTGCTCTTGATTCCTCAAATAATCTGTATATACCCCCTATAGATATACCATAGATTAGTTGGCGCTAGATGTTGTTCTGCAGTTTTGTGATACCAAGGAAATCATCCCAATGTTCCCAGTATCCTTCAATCATTTAGGTAGTAATGAATTTTTTTAAACTGTTGCAGATGAAGTTCTCGTTGTTAACGAATCCAATTCCTACTAATTTTTCAAAAAGACAAGGACGTACCTATGCTAAGTATCGCAAAGTAAAAGCTAGCTTTTACCCAATTGAAACACGCAAAACCTACATTAAACTACATCGTTTAACAAGAGCATCACGGTAATAACCCTTTTAAAAGACGATGTTTTTGATATGATCACTATTGCGAAAAGTTAGTCTACAAGTAACCTGCAATGGAATATACTATCAAAGACATCCCTACCCAATTTTTCAATGAACCATGTTGTTAAGTCTGAAATTTAGCTCTTGGAGTGTTGGCAACCCACAAGCAAAATGTGTAATAAAAGTAGAAAAAGAGGACCTTGAGAGCAAAACCAATTGTTTGAATGCTTGTTATGATGGTATAAGTGGAATAAATATTGAAAAAATTGTAACAAATCGCATAGATGGTCTTCTAATCATAAAACTAGTAAAATCAAACAATTATGAGATTAGTAATTAAGAACTTAACCAAAACCTATAAAAATGGTGTAAAAGCTATTGATAACCTCAGTTTAGAGATAGGGACCGGTATGTTTGGACTTTTAGGGCCTAATGGGGCAGGAAAATCATCTTTAATGAGAACCATTGCAACCCTTCAGTCTCCTGACACAGGAAGCATATCATTTGACGGAATTAACATCCTTGAAAATCAAATAGAGTTCCGTAAAGTTCTTGGGTATTTACCGCAATCATTTGGTGTTTATCCCAAAATGTCTGCTGAAGATTTACTAGATTATTTTGCAACCTTAAAAGGGATTAGCAAGGCTTCAGAACGCGCAGCAATAGTGAAAGAAGTTCTGGAAATTACCAACCTCTATGAGGTGAGAAAGAAATATGTCGCAGGCTATTCAGGAGGAATGAAACAACGTTTTGGAATTGCACAGCTCTTACTAAATAATCCAAAGTTAATAATTGTCGATGAACCGACGGCGGGATTAGATCCGGCGGAACGTCATCGTTTTTTGAACGTTTTACGCGAAGTCGGAACCAACGCAACGGTTATTTTTTCTACTCATATCGTAGAAGATGTAAAAGAACTGTGTAATGAAATGGCCATCTTAAACGGAGGGCGAATTTTACAGCATACGACCCCTGAAAAAGCTCGAGAGGCCCTACGAGGAAAAGTATGGACCAAGCAGATTGAAAGGGAAGCACTGGAAAGCCATCAGGCGACATTTGATGTACTTTCTTCAAATTATAATCCAGATAATTCATTAAACATACGTGTATATAGCGATTCGGAACCAGATGCGAGTTTTACCAGAGCCGAAGCACAATTAGATGATGTGTATTTCAGAGTGTTGAAATCTGAAGAGCCTATCACTATTTAATTCATCCTTCTAAAAAATCACTTATGTTTAGTACTATTTTAAAATTTGAGTTAAAATATTGGTTGCGAAAACCTGCAACCTACGTTTTTGCAAGCATCTTTTTTCTTTTTGGGCTTTTTATAGCAGCCAGTACCGCAGGTATATTTGATAGCTTTTCAGTGAGTACGGGAAGTTCAAAATTAGCGAATTCTCCCATAGCCATCACCGGTATGTTTAATACACTGGCTATCTTTTTGTTTTTCTTGTTCCCATCCATAATAGGACTGAGTGTTTACAGGGATTACAAGAGTAATATGCATTCCATTTTTTATTCGTATCCTTTTACAAAACTCAATTATTTATCGGCAAAATTAATCAGTTCCATGCTCGTGGTATTAGGAATTGTCCTGCTCACCGGAATAGGAATGTTTTTAGGGTTTAGATTGCCGGGGACTAACCCAGAGTTAGTCGGAGCTTTTCAGTGGCAGGCCTATGCGCATGCGTATTTCGTGTATATTATACCCAATGTATTGTTGTTCGGTGCCATCGTTTTCGGAGTCGTGACCTTTACCAGAAATATTGCTGCTGGATTTATAACCATCGTTTTGTTAATATTTATTCAATCGGTTGCTGAGAGTTTTTTAAGCAATCCGGACAATCGTTTTTGGACCGCCTTGTTTGATCCATTTGGAGGTGGGGCAGCCAACTATTACACGCGTTATTGGACTTTGGCAGAGCAGAATGAGCTAATGCCTCCAGTAAAAGGCGTGGTAATTTATAACAGATTACTTTGGTTGGGAATTGCAAGTGCGTTCTTAGTCTTGATATATAAGCTATTTTCATTCAGTCAGAATGCTTTTAGTTTCCGTTTCGGAAACAAAGAAGGAAAACGTATCATAAAACATAATTTTGGTAATATTACGAGAATTACACTTCCGAAGGTATCCTATGATTTTTCATTTGGGAATGCGTTAAAGATTACGTGGAAACTAGCTAAAATTGATTTGAAATACATTTTAAAGAGTTGGCCATTTATTGCAATTCTTCTTGTGGGACTTATTTCGTTATTGTTGTTTGCCCTTAGTGCTGGGGAACTTTTCGGAACTAAAACCTACCCAACAACCTGGCAAATGCTATTGTTACCAGGATCGGCTTTTACGTTCTTTATAAATTTATTGACTTTTTTATATGCCGGAATGTTGATCAGAAGAGGGGAAATCGCAAAAATGAATCACCTCGTTGATGTAACTCCAGTAAAAGATTGGACCTTGCTACTTTCAAAGTTTTTGGCCTTGGTAAAAATGCAGTTATTACTACTGACAATTATTATCGTAGGTGGGGTGTTATTCCAAACGTATAAAGGATATTACAATTATGAATTAGGACATTACTTCTACGAAGTATATGTGTTGATGCCAATACATTTTATTATTTGGGCCCTGTTGGCCATGCTGATACAAACGTTAATCAAGAATCAGTACCTAGGCTTATTTGTACTCTTAGTCATTATGATTGGATTGCGATTTTTATCCTTGGTAGGTATTGAACAAATTATTTTCAAATACAATCAAAGCCCTGATTATCAGTATTCTGATATGAATGGTTATGGAGCGTCACTCTCAAAGTACTTTATATATAAATTGTATTGGGGTCTCGGAGGAATCGTACTACTTATTAGTGCAAAGTTACTTTGGATGAGAGGCATAACCTTTTCTTTTGGAGAACGCTTGCGTTTGGCTATCAAGCGATTTAAAGGAGGTTGGGCCATTGCGATGATTGGATTTGTCCTATTGTTTTTAGGACTAGGAACTCGTATTTATTACGAGAATAATATCCTGAACAAACGCTATTCTTCAAAAGAATACGAGGAGCTACGAGTAGCGTCTGAGAAGAAGTATAAAAAGTACGAAGGTAGAAAGCAACCACGTATCCAAGCAGTATCGGTGAAGTTAAACCTATTCCCAAAACAACGCGATTTCACTGCAGAAGGTACCTACACCATGGTCAATAAAAGTGATGAGGTTATCGATAGTTTGTTTTTAAACTACAATTCATATCCAAGTACCTTTCATTTTGATAAGGAGGTCGCTTTAGTGTCAAAAGATTCGGTGCATAACTTTGATATCTATCAATTGCAATCCGGTCTAAAACCAGGTGACTCTTTGACGTTGAATTTTACAGTTAAAAATAAGCCTAATACGATATTGAGAAACAATTCACCTGTGCGATTTAATGGTACTTTTGTGAATAATTTTCAGTTGTTTCCATCGTTTGGTTACAGTGCTAACGGCGAGTTGACAGACGATAAAACTCGTAAGAAGTTTGGTTTGCCTAAAAACGATTTACGTCCCCACCCATCAGATTCTACCGCGCTGGGAGATACTTATATTTCGAAGGATGCAGATTGGATTGATTTTGAAGCTGTCGTATCCACGTCCGCCGATCAAATAGCCATCGCACCAGGGTACCTTCAAAAAGAATGGGAAGAAAATGGTAGAAAGTATTTCCATTATAAAATGGATAGTAAAATTTTAAATTTTTATGCCTTTAATTCAGCCAAGTACGAAATTGCAAAAGATACTTGGAACGATGTTGCCTTAGAAATTTATTATCAAAAGGGACATGAGTATAACTTAGACAGAATGTTTAAGGGAATAAAAGCTTCGCTGGCGTACAATACTAAATATTTTAGCCCGTACCAACATCGACAAGTACGCATTGTAGAGTTTCCGAGAACTGGAGGGAGTTTTGCCCAATCATTTCCGAATACCATACCGTATTCTGAACAAGTTGGATTCATAGCGGATGTAGATGATTCTGATGAGGGAGGAGTCGATTATCCGTTTGCAATTACAGTGCATGAGTTGGCGCACCAGTGGTGGGCACATCAGGTAATTGGAGCCGATGTTTTAGGAGCGACCATGTTGTCTGAAAGTTTGTCTGAATACGTTTCATTGAAGGTGCTAGAGCACACTTATGGTAAAAAGAAAATGCGAAAGTTTTTGAAGAAGTCATTAGACGGGTATTTACAGCAACGAACTTTTGAGCGCAAAAGAGAAAAACCATTGATGTTTAACGATGGACAGGGATACATACGTTATCAAAAAGGATCTTTAGTGTTTTATGCATTGAGTGATTATATTGGTGAGGACGTTTTAAACAACGCTTTGAAAGCTTATGTTGAGAAGGTGAAGTTCCAAGAAGCACCATATACAACTTCTATAGAAATGGTAGATTATATTAAGAAGGTAGTTCCCGATAGTTTGCAATACACGATCAAAGATATGTTCGAGACCATTACTTTGTATCGTAATAGAGTTACTGACGTTACATCTAAGAAATTAGAAAATGGCAAATATCAAGTCGATATAACGTTTAATGTCAGTAAATATCGCAACAGTGATTTAGGGAAAATTGTGTACGGAGAACAACAGGGTGATACGCTGCGCTATCAATCGGAAAGTATGAAAAAACCAATTTTATCGGTTCCATTGAACGATTATATAGATATTGGAATTTTTGGAGAAAAAGAGGTAGACGGGAAAAAGCAAGAAGTGGCCTTGTATTTGAAGAAACATAAAATAACTAAAATACATAATACTCTTCAAATTGTTGTTGATGAAAAACCAATTGAGGTTGGTGTAGATCCTTACAATAAGCTCATCGATACACAATCTGATGACAATAGGAGGAAGTTGTAACCAAGGAGATTTTAAAAAAAAAGAGGTGACTTTACATATGTAAGGTCACCTTTTTTTTTGCTATTTGGGTGCTTATAATTGTATCCATTCTTTAAGTTCGTGTAAGTTTTCAAATACGAGATTTACGCTGAAGTCCATTGAGTCTATTTCTACTTTTGAGTACTTGTCAGGCATGGTTGCCGTAAATTTTCCTTTGGTAGGGTGTGTAAAGTTGTAGTGGATTGCACTTATTAAATTGTCATATCCCGCGTATTGGAAAGCTAGTTTTTGTAGGGTTAAATCAGTAATCATATCTAAGTCTTTTTTAAGTTGGTAATTTTTTTTGATTCAAAACTCGTACCAAAGTTTGGCAACCGTTGAATTACATTAACAAAGATAGAATACAAGAGCTGTTAAGTTCTGGGGTTTTCGGTGTAACTAGTTGATGTGTAGGTGTTTGGTTGGTTTTAGTCGTTGAATGGTATAAAAAAAGCGTACACTAGGTACGCTCTTTTTTTAAAATCCATCCCCGGGGTCTTCAGGGCTTTGTGCTTGCGCTTTTTTTGGATGGAGTAACAGGTAGGTTCCAAAAGCAGTTAATGCTGTGTATTTACCGTAATCTCCTATCTTTTTTAGCGCTTCTTTTCTTGATATATCTGTAGTTGAATGCTTAGAATTCTTCATATGCCGTCCTTTAAATTATTGAATAACTATTTTTCGTTGAACTGTTCCTTCTGCTGTTTCCAGTACTACCATATAAATGGCACTACTCAGCGTAGGTATTGATAATTCACGAACCCCATTTGAAGAAAATGAAGTAGTATTCACTTTTTTACCTAACATGTTGTACATCGTCATCGTAGCCTGATTACTTTGTAATCCAGTGATGGTCAAACTGTTTTTAGAAGACTGATAAATACTAATTTGATGAAGGTCTTTAGTAATCGGTGCTGTAGACAGTGTTTTAGAACTTAGGTGTATATAAAATTGCCCAATTCCTTCATGATCTTTAGTCAATTTGATTTGGGTGGCATTTTCTGATAGTTCAACAAATTCCTTCGTTTCCCTGTTTTCTAGATAGACTTTGGTTCCCTGTGGAAGGTTGGTGCTGCTTATGGATAGGTCAATGAGTTCTCCATTTTTGGCTCTTAATGACACAGGTACAACTTGACGGTTTAGGTTGTCAAGTGGTAATGATTGGATAGCGTAGTCTTTACCAATGTTGTTAGTAACGAGTTGTGTTGCAATCTGAAAGGTGCTTTTTAAACCACCAAAAACAGACCCGTCATAACCGTTGTCAAAACCAGTTGTTACACCGTCTATAAAGAATAGTTGAGTACTGCTCTTTCCTTTAGTTCCCGTGGCAACAAGTGTAAGTTCAGGTCTAGCGTTACGTTGAAAACTATCGGATTGATGACTTTGATTTGCCGTTGTAAAGCTAATATTGGTCGATGCAGCGCCGGCACTTACAAAGAAGGCTTGAGCTGGAGCGATTTCAAATGCAGCGTGAGTACCTGACATTTTCGTTTCATAGCTATTGGTTGCTTGGTTCCACATCCAGATGGTTTGCTCTGAGAGCTGCCCCGCATTATTTCCAGCGAAAAACGTTCCCAAATTGATAAAAGCAGCAAAGGGATTTCCTACTAGATTGAAATTATTAGTCGCTTGCGTAATAGGATAGGTAACATTAGTAGACTGTAAACTACCTGAAAAACTCAGCGTCCCTGAAGAAGCTAGTTTAACAGACAATCCTTGACCAGAAGTAATGGTTCCAGTAGTACTATTTGTTTTATAATCCCACGCGGTTCCGTCATTTTTGTAGGGAGCAATACCAATATTGCTTCCTGTACCAGTAGCAAAAGTATTGCGTTGAATTACTGCTTGAAAAGTATCACCACTAACTGGAGGACTCACAAGGTACCAATTGCTGGTGCTTAAACTGCGATTATAGGTGAAATTTCCTGTTACTGTAGCATTCGCTATAACGGTCGCTCCTGATGCAATAACTCCTGCATTGATGGTCGTATTTGCTGAAATCACTGGATAGTTCGTGAGTCCACTAGGTATAGAAACATCAGAAGTGGCTACAGGTACTCCTACGGTCCAGTTACTTGCTGTGGTCCAAGAGTTACTCGTAGCTCCTGTCCAAGTAGAACCACTGATTCTTCCGGGTGAACCACCGTTGATTACACTCGCTTGCCAATTGGAGCTCGTTGAGGCGTTGTCCGTTGCCGTGGCTACAATTTCATAGGTTGTACCATTACCGTCTGTTGAACTGACGTGTCCATCGTCATAGGTGACTACGTCTACGGTTACACCACTGCTATTTTTCAAGGTAATAGTTCCTGAAGTGTTTCCTAATTTATTGGTGCTATTCGTGTCTTTTACCGCTGAGTTCGCAACAGAAAGATTATTAAAATCTGGCGTAAAACTATTGTCGTTATTATAGGTTCCATCACCGTTACTTCCTACGGCAATGGTAAAATAGCTTCCGTTACTGAAGTTGGTGGTCGCAGGAAATGTAAAAGTGTTACCGTTGTATTCTAAAGTCCAATTCGAGATATCGAGCGTACCACCGCTTTCGTTGAATATTTCAATCCATTCATCATCAGTACTCGGACTATTGTACATGAATTCTGAGATGCGTACCTCTGGGAGGTCGTCATCTTGTATCGTTATGGTATGTGTAGAAATGCCGAGGTCAGCAGTTCCAGAGGTCACAGCGATGTCGAGGACTACGGTTTCGTTGTCCATGTCTGCATCGTCATTGATATCGATAGAGATGTTTTGGGTACCGTTGGACGTAAAATTAAGTGAGTTGGTATTGAGCGTATAGTCTCCTCCCTCTGCTGTACTCGAACCGTTAACTGTAACACTTACGGTTACATTGGCCGCAAAATTACTTAAGGTTACGGGGATGGTGGTATTGAAATTACTGTCTGTTTCAGTTTCGTTGCTCGTAGCACTATCGAACGTTACCGCAGGATTAGGGGAAGGAGCAGCACCTTGAACTAAAATATCGTCGAGCCAAAGAAACCCTGCTCTAGTAGAGGTATATTTGAAATATACACCGAAAAAATCTTTAAAAGTATAATCGGTGTTGTTTGCTGTTCCTTGACTTACTAAATTGTCAAATCCACCGTCTGCGTCAGCGAAAATTTCCCAATTCCCAGCAGTGCTTCTCGTTACACGAATTCCTCGTAGTTGACTGCTGTTCCAATTGATGGAAGTAGTGATAAGGGCAGTTTCTGCCGCTCCATTGGTGACTTTCCACAAGGTTAGTGCATCAGTTGAACCGCTCAAATTAACACCGATGGCATATCCATCAACTGTTGCTGAGCCTAAATCACTTTCATTGGCAGTTAAATACACCCAAAATTTGTTGGCACTGGAAGGATCCCAGGCTCCATTTTTAATATTAAATTGCCAGGTAACGTCTTGAGCTGCTAAATCAAGGCCAGAGATACTTTGGCTGATGTAACTGTTGCCAGTCGTACTGCTGACATTGTGTTTGAGTGAATTACTTCCGGTGATAGGGGAGTCGGTTGAGCTTATCCAGTGACCTACCGTTCCTTCTGTCCATCCAGTAATATTGCCGTCCTCAAAGGTATCATTGATCTCTTGAGAGTAGGAACACAAACTAGTGAACAAGCCGATAGCCAAAAGATAAATCTTAGTAGCGTAAGTGTGTCTCATATATAATTAATTTAAGTAGATTTCTAAAATAAGAAAAAGATTTGTTTTAGTGGTTTGCAATTCAATACTTTACTTTAAAATAACGTTGGGGGAGAATTTCAAAGAAAAACCCCAAGAAAACTTGGGGCGTATGGGTTAAAATCCATCTCCTGGATCTTCAGGGCTCTGCGCTTGTGCTTTTTTAGGGTTTAAAAGTAAATAGGTTCCTAAGGCAGTTAATGCTGTGTATTTACCGTAATTTCCAATCTTTTTTAAGGCTTCTTTACGGGTAATTTCTTCAGGGGTGTTTTTATCTTTAGTATTCATATAAGTCACAATTTAATTAGTTGATGATAACTTTTCTGGTAGTACTTCCAAGTGCTGTTTGCACTTTTACTAGGTATACTCCTGTGTTTAATGTAGGGAGTGAAACTACTGACTGCCCTTTGGCTTCAAAAGGAATTTGAGCTAGTCGTTTTCCGAGTAATGAGAAAATAGTAGCCTCGGCCTTGCCACTTTTCAATCCTGTAATCATTAAGGAATTCGTATCGGTTTGATAAACACTGATGGCAGCTAGGTCGTTTTGAATGTTATCAAGGTTTAAAACGCCTCTTTTAGCGTGTAAATAGTAGGTTCCGGCACCGTTTAAGTCAGCTTTGAGAACAGTGTTGAAGTCCTTCTCACTAAGGTTGTGATAGTCTCCAGTTTCTCGGTTTTCAAGGTAAACGTTGAGGCCAGTAGGGACGTTCTTGGTGTCGATTGCAAAACTGATTTTTTGGCCGTTTTTAGCCTTTAAGCTAATTGGTACCGCAGTCGTTTCCATACCTGTTACAGGTAACGATTGGATGGCGTAATCTTTTCCATTATCACCTTGAACAAGGCGTGTTGCAAGTTCAAAAGTACTGCTGTTTCCTCCAAAGACAGTTCCGTCGTAACCGTTGTCAAATCCGTTAGTAGTACCTGCGATATAGAATATTTTTGTCGTTTTACTCTTTGAGTCACTGGTAGCCATTAAGTGAATTTCAGGACGATCAGCGCGTTGAAAGCTCTCCGTTGATTGATGACTTTGGTTACTCGTATTGAATGTTACGTTGGTAGAAGCAGCACCTGCTTTTACGAAAAATCCTTGCCCTGGAGCCACTTGAAAACCAGCGTGAGTTCCCGACATACGAACATCGTAACTGCTTGTAGCTTGGTTCCACATCCAAACAGATTGTTCTGCTAATTGTCCGCCGTTATTGGTGGTAAAAAAGCTTCCTAAGTTCACGAATGAGGTAAATGGATTTCCTACCAAATTTAAATTGTTCGTACTCTGAGTTATTGTTCTTGAAACATTACTCGTAGTAGCGTTCCCTGAGAAACTGATGGTTCCTGCAGAACTTAGTTTAATCGAATACCCTTGTCCGTTGGTCCAATTTCCTGAAGCAGCGTTTGTCAAGTAATTCCAGGCCGTACCGTTGTTGTTATAAGGAGCAAGACCGAGATTACTTCCCGTTCCAGAAGCCAAACTATGCGCACCGATGAAAGTAGCGATATTAACATTTGATAGCGGAGCAGAAATTAAGTACCAATTGTTTGTCCCAAGGCTTCTACTATAGGTGATTGATCCTGTAACTGTTCCCTGAGCAATGAATGTAGCACCACTGGCAATGGTCATTGTATTAAAGGTGATATTAGAGGCCGCAGTAGGATAATTGGTTAATCCGTTAGGTATAGTGATGTTTGCTGTAGCATGAGGTACACTTGACGTATTCCAGTTCGAAGCAGTAGCCCAATCATTATTGGTTGCTCCAGTCCAGGTAAAATCGTTGGTGGTTACGTTAAACGCTGTTCCAGAAGGCGCAAAAGGTGTAGTATTATCAAAATCCCAGTTGGCTGCGTCTGTGATTGCCGCTAATAAATCAGCTTTAGTTCCGTTGTGCAGGGCTGAAGTTTTATAACGGGCATTGTCAACTTCACTGCGAACACCATTGGTATACAAGCCAACGGCATTGGTCGCATTTACTAAACTCGATGGAAGAAAAGTACTTGACGTAGTTGCAGACAGTTGCCATGAGTTATCAGGACTTCCTATGGTACCTGTATTGGCACTGATACCTGTGATTATTTGGTTGACAGTAGGATTTCGAGAGTTTCCTTGATGAATAAATAAATTATCACCTCCCGATCCTAGCCAGTTGTTACCGATAGGATTGGTTCCGCCTGAGTGGGTTAAGGTACCGAGGGTACTACCACCAGAGAAACTCAGGGTGTTGGTCGACGCATTGAAAGAGATTTCTTCTCCTGCAGGAATTGCTGAAGTTGCAGTAAACAAAAATTCAGATTCATTGGTGTTGAGAGCAGTTCCATTCCAGGCCTCATCGGTAATATAAAAAGTGGTGTTGTTTTCTAGAGGAACGAGACAAACAAAGGAAAAGGAATCATCGTCCATTTGAATACGAGTGAAAGCTAGGTCTCCCGTAGTCAGAGTTGTTTGGGCGAAGGTAAAGGTGATACTTAACAAGGTTAGTAAGTTGAGCCCCCCTTTCTTCAATAATTGTATAGGGTAAAAATGTTTCATAGAGGTTAATTTTTATATGATTGGTGTTTTTAAGTTATGTCTTAAATTCTGGAAAACAATGAGTTGTTTGTTTTTGTTAACATAGGTTAATTTCTTGAAGGAAAAACACCTTGTATACAGATGATAAAATGAATTCCGGTATATGGGTTCCTATTGTCAAAAGCTTGAGAGCCTCCGTTCAAACCTACGGCTACGTTTCCTGTGACAGTAGCAGTTCCGTTGGCTAATTGAGCGTCTGGCGATGCATTGCTATATACTTTGTTTGTTCCAATTATATTTGGAATCGCTAGATAGTTCCCTGTAGGGTCATCTAGGTTAGCATCGTCAGCTACCGCAAACATTGTAGCGATTCCGGCTGTTTGTGTAAAACTGGCTAAGTGGTTGTGAGAGGGTAGGTTTAGTATTGATAAGGTGATAAGTTCTCTTCCTTGCATTTGTCCCCTGGTGACGGTTGCTAATCCTGGAAAAGTCCCGACCCCTTTTGGAAGCCTACTTCTAAAGTCAGGAAGTCCAAAAGTGACACGCCCATCTCCACCATAAGCGGTGCCTAAAATGGAAAACAATGCTTGATTTTGGGATATGGCCATCAGTTGACCGTTGCAAAAGGCCCAACCTCGTGGAGGGAAATTTCCGGCGAACATTTTAACTTCACCAAGAAATCCTTCTTGTTGTGCCTGAGTCGTTTTCATGGAAAGGATAAAAAATCCTGTAAGTAGTAAAAAACTGAATTTTCTTAACATTTTCAAAAGTTTTTATAGTGTTTGGGTTATTAGCTTCTCGATGGGAATAGTCCTACCAGTGCAATAATGTAGTTCGTTGCTAAAAAGGGCTGCATATTGTTTAAGGGTTGACTACCACCAGTATTGAATACAGTAACATTTCCGCCAACTTGAACTTCACCACTGTCGGGTCCTAACTGTGTGTCAGGTGCCGCAGTGCTATAAATTTGATTACCACCGCCAATATTGGGGATTGCCAAAGCATTGTTTGTGGGTTCATCTGAATTAGCATCGTCCTCCACGGCGGGTATAGCTATTGGAAAACTGTAGGGTTTAAAGGTGGCGGTATGCGTATGTGAGGGCAGGTTTAAAACGCTTAATACGTTGTATTCCGTTCCCGTTCGTTGTCCCAATCTTCGTGTCGACAATCCAGGTCCTGTTCCGGGATGTACGGCTACTCGCCCTCGTAAATCTGGAAGGGCAAAAGTAGTTCTTCCGTCACCTCCATACGTGGTTCCTAAAATTGAAAAGAGCGCTGTATTTGAAGCAATGCTGAGTAGTTGGCCATCGCAAAACGCCCAACCTCTAGGGGCGAAATTGCCTCCAAACATCATGATTTGTCCGATAAATGGTTCCATAATAAAATGTAGTTTTTGTGGTTATGAGCGCGAAGGATATTCTCCTACTAACGCGATGATATAGTTAATGCATAAAATTGGTTGCATATTGTTGAATGCTCTGCCGCTTCCCGTATTTTCAAGTGTTATAGTATCACTAGGAGCTGTTGCCTCTGGTATGACAGGAGCAAAGGTCTTCATAGCAGATTCAGCTGGGTTAGAACTGTAAATTTGGTTGGTTCCTTCGATGTTAGGAATGGCGAGATAATGGTCAGTAGGCTCATCAGAATTGGCATCATCTTCAACGGCGTTGACTTGTACTTTTCCGTGGAGTAGTTGTGTTGTCATGTGAAAATGGTTAGGCATCGTAAGAGTGTTAAGAGCACTGGTCTCGGTTCCTGATCGATTTCCAGGTCTTCTTGTTGTAAGGCCAGGGCCGGTACCGGAATGTATAGGGGCTCTTCCTCGTAAATCTGGTAAGGCAAAGGTGGTTCTGCCATCTCCACCGTAGGTCGTTCCCAAGAGTGAAAACAAGGCGTCATTTTGAGAAATGGCTAACAGTTGTCCATTGCAATAAGCCCAGCCTCTGGGGGCAAAATTACCCGCGAACAACAGTATTTGTCCTAAGTATTGATCCATAATGTGGTAGGTTTAGTTAGTAGTTACATTTGAAATTTGACTTTCGTGATTAACAAAATTCAAATTCAAATCAAATGTACTTTGAATAGACTACCGTATAGGATTTAGATACCTGAGTGTATAATAATAAGGTGTGACTGTGATGATAAAAGGAATGTATGTAAAAGAAAAAGTCACCTTCGTAGGAAAAGGTGACTTAAGTGTTGTATGTATATCGTTGACGAGTACTAATTTTTTCTCCAGAAGAAAGGAGTGAGTAATATCAGTACTGTAAATAATTCCAGTCGTCCTATAAGCATGAGAAAAGAACAAAACCATTTTGCACTATTTGACAAATGGGCAAAATTATCTACCGGACTCACACTACCGATAGCAGGACCTATGTTTCCTAATGAGGAAGCACAAGCACCCAGAGCCGATTGAATATCTAAGCCCATAAAAGCTAAGGTTACTGTTCCTAAAATGAAGATCAACATATACAAAATAAAAAATGACAATATGTTGAAAACAATCGTTTGAGAAACGGCCTTACCGTCGTAACGCACAGGTATGATTGCATTGGGATGCAACGACTTTTTGAATTCTAAAAAGCTGTTTTTTAGCATGATTATATGACGTACAATTTTCACTCCTCCCGAAGTAGACCCTGCCGATCCACCTAAAAAGAACAATGCGAAGAAAACACCAGTGATAAAAAAGTTCCACATGGTAAAGTCTGCGGTGACAAATCCGGTGGTGGTCATAACCGAAATTACAGAAAATAGACTGTGACGAAACGCACTTTCCGTCGCTCCTAAAACTTTAGGGTGGGCAATAGACGTTTGTAAGTGAGGGTCTTGGAAAAAGAGAATTCCCAAGGCGACAATCACACTGATTCCGATCACACTAAACAAATAGTATTTAAACTCTTCATTCTGAAAAACGCGCTGAATCTTACCTTTTAAAGCAAAGTAGGTCAATACAAAATTGGTCCCTGCAATAAACATAAAGGCAATAATGATATATTGGATCGCCGGCATGTGATTCCAGTGGGCTACACTCGCATTTTTAGTAGAGAATCCTCCTGTACTCACTGTAGCCATGGCATGGTTAATAGCGTCAAACCAAGTCATCCCTGCAATTTTCAACAAAAAGAACTCTACAAAGGTCAAGAGCACGTATATTAACCACAAACGCTTGGCGGTATCCGTGATCCTCGGGTGTAATTTATCTGCCGATGGTCCTGGAGCTTCTGCCATAAATAACTGCATTCCTCCAATACCCAGTAAAGGGAGTATGGCGATGGTCAGGACTATAATTCCCATTCCACCAATCCAGTGCGTGGCACTACGCCAGAATAAAATTCCTTTCGGCATCGATTCAATATCGGCCAAAATTGAAGAACCTGTGGTCGAATATCCACTGATGGTTTCGAAAAAGGCATCGGCAACACTCGGTATAGAACCCGTGAGTAAATAGGGGAGCATACCTGTGATTGTAAGCATTAACCACCCGAAAGTTACAATGACATAACCTTCTTTCTTTTGAATGTTTTTTGAGATTGGCTTGTTAAAAAAATACAGCAACAAACCAATTGAAATGGTAATAATTCCCGCATTTAAAATACCGAATACTGCGCTGTCATCAAAATACCAACTAAATGGGACGGCAGTCCACATAAACAAACCGTTTAGGACGGCAGTGACCCCTAAAAATCGGTAGATGAGCTTAAAATTTAAGTTTTCCATTAGTTAAACAAATCTTCTACAGTTGAAATTGCTTCGGGTAAGCAAAATACGATGGCTTTGTCTCCACTTTGTAGTTGGAAATCACCGAAAGACATTAAGGCTTTCTCATCTCTGATAACCCCACCAATAACGGCTTCGCGAGGGAAACGCAATTCTTTAATTACTTTTTTGGTTACTCTAGCACCAGGCTGTACCTCAAATTCGAATACCTCAGCATCAATGTTGTGCAAATTGGCAAGTGCTAAAATTTCCCCCTTACGTATATGTCGGAAAATATTACTGGCGGCTATTAGTTTCTTATTGACCAATGTATCAATACCTATGGTTTGAGAAATATTGATATAGTCCATATTCTCCACCAAAGCAATGGTTTTCTTTACGCCTTTTGATTTGGCTACAAGACAAGACATGATGTTTGTTTCTGAATCTCCGGTTACGGCAACAAAAGCATCCATTTCGCGGATGTTTTCTTCTTCGAGGAGTTCCAATTCACGACCGTCACCAAATATAACTAAGGTGTCTCTCAAGTCTTCAGCCAATTGAAGTGCTTTGGTTTTGTTTCGCTCAATTAATTTTACTTTGAAATCGTCTCTACAGAGGTTGCGTGCGGTTTTCTTCCCAATACTACTTCCTCCTAAGATCATGACATTTTTAATGTCTATATGTTCTTTACCGATAATGGGGTAGAGTTTGTTAATACTGTATTTGGGAACTGAAAAGTACACCTGATCATTGAGCTTGTACACCGTATCTCCTCGAGGAATAATGGTTTGACTAACGCCCTCACGCTTGATGGCAATGGTAATAAAGTCGACCAAACAAAACTTGTCTTTGGCTTCCTTAACGGTCAAATCCAGAATTGGAGATTTGTAGCCTAAAGTGGTTCCCATGATATTGAAAACACCATTTTCAAAAGCAACAGTGTCGTTGAACGAAGATTGATACAACAGTTGTTTTATTTCTTCCGCAGCGAGTTCTTCGGGCGAAATCATAAAATCAACACCGTAATCTTTAAAATTGATCACATCGTTCTTTAAAAATTCAGGATTGTTAATACGCGCAATCGTCTTCTTGACTCCTAAGGCCTTCCCAACTACCGATATGGTAAAATTGGTGTTCTGGCTTTCCGTTACTGCCAGCAATAAGTCGGCACTTTCTATCCCAATTTCTTTGAGTAGTTGGATAGAGGTTGCATCTCCTTTTTTGGTTATTACATCTAAATGGTTATTGATGTAATTTAATTTTTCCCCGTTAAAATCGATAACGTAGGTGTCTTGCGATTCGTATGATAGCAATTTAGCCAAATGGAAGCCAACGTCTCCGGCTCCGGCTATGATAATCTTCATAAGTAAAAATAAAAAAGATAGGGTACAAAGATACTGTGCTCGTTTGGGTTGTGCAAAAATTGAAGTATATTTATGAGACTTATAAGTATTTGGCTATGGAAAAATTATCGATTAAAGATTGGTATGAAGACGATCGTCCTCGTGAGAAATTGTTGTTGAAAGGAAAAGAACACTTGTCTAACGCTGAATTGTTAGCCATAGTACTGCGGATTGGAGGAAAGAATGAAAGTGCCTTGGAATTGGCCAAGCGTTTGCTGGCTACCGTAGATAACGATCTACAAAAGTTGGCACAGCGCACAGTTGTGGAACTCATGCAACTCAAAGGAATTGGAGAAGCCAAAGCCATTAGCTTAATTAGTGCTTTGGAATTGGGTAAACGACGAATTCACGAAGAAGTAGGCTTGCCGATGTACATCAAAAGCGCCAGTGACGTGATGCGTGTAATGGCCCCTAAAATAAGTGATTTGAACGTTGAAGAATTTTGGGTGCTCTACGTAAATAATTCAAATAAAATCCTGATGGAATACCTCGTAAGTAGAGGTGGATTAACAGCTACCTTAGTGGATATCCGTTTAATTATCAAGCATGCAGTGGCTTTGAATGCTATCGGAATTGTGCTGTGTCATAACCATCCCTCCGGAAGAGTCTCTCCCAGTACAGCAGACAAACAATTCACCGCCAAAGTTAAAGAGGCTTGCAAATTGTTAGATTTAAGATTACTGGACCACGTTATAGTTGCGGAAAAACTGTATTTTAGCTTTGCCGATGAAGGTTTGTTATAGCCTTGTTATTTTAATTGAAATGGAATGCTGCTAGTTTATTCGCACACGATTACTCCGAGAGTTCGTTATATTTTTAAACATTTACTGACACGTATACTTCAAATTCCGATTGACTTTACCAGTAGAGTAGAGGACTTTGTGGCACACAATGGTCCGAAGTTTTCCTATACGAAAGTTGCGCTGGGAAAAGAATTTTTCGTGAAAAGTCATGATTTATTGTTTCAACAAGGTGTACGCGATGTAGAGATTCATGTACAACGTTGGGATCGAGTGCCCTGTTTCTTTTTACAAGGGGCGAAATCGGACATTCCTTTTGATATTTTTGCAGCGAGCTTTTATCTGATTTCTCGGTACGAAGAATATTTACCTCATATCAAAGACCACTATGGCCGTTTTGAGGCAGCAGAGAGCATTGCGTTTAAAGAGGGGTTTTTAGAAAAACCAGTGGTAGATATTTGGGCTTTCAAGTTCTTAGCGGAGTTGCAAAAACGATTTCCAGACTACCAGTATACAAAACGTCAATATCAGTTTATTTCTACGATTGATGTAGACAATGCCTTTGCGTATAAGCACAAAAGTTTTATCCGTACTCTTGGTGGATTTCTAAAGGATACGTACGAATTGAAAATATTTAATTTGTGGGATCGCTTTGCAGTTCGATTTAATATAAAAAAGGATCCTTTTGATACCTTTGATCGCATAATTCGCCTAAAAGCTGAGCACGACGTTCGAACGGTTTTTTTCTTTTTGATTGGCGATTATACTACGTACGACACCAATGTATCGGCTTCGAAAACAAAGTTTAAGTTATTGATTAAAGATATGGTTGATTATGCTAGGGTTGGATTACACCCTTCTTTTTATACCATGCACGATCTCGATTTACTTAAGATGGAAAAGGAACGTTTAGAGCAAATTACAAATTTGCCAATTAAACGATCAAGACAGCATTACCTGCGTTTTTCACTACCCGATACCTATCAAAAACTCATTGATTTGGAAATTACTGAAGACTATTCAATGGGGTATGCCAGTCATGCTGGATTTCGAGCGAGTACTTGTACACCTTTCTATTTTTACGATTTGGATTTTGAAATACAAACGCCATTGAAAGTATTTCCTTTTGCCGTGATGGATACTACTTTGAATGATTATATGAAGCTTACACCTAAGCAGGCCCTCGGTAAAATACGAGATTTAAAAAATGAAGTAAAGCAAGTACAAGGTGTTTTTATAACCTTATTTCACAATGAGAGTTTGAGTGGTTACCTGCGCTGGCGAGGTTGGTCAAGGTTATACGGTTCTATGTTAAAAATAGCGAAAAGAGGATGATTCGAAAAGTACAAAGAGCAGCGTTGGATGAGGCAAAATACAATGCCTGTGTAGAAGAGGCCATGCAATCATCAATTTTTGGCTTTTCTTGGTATTTAGACCAGGTAGTGGAGCAGTGGGAAGTATTGGTACTTGATGATTATGAGGCAGTGATGCCCATTCCGAAACGCCGTAAGTGGTTTATTTCTTACGTGTATCCGCCCTTGTGGTTAATTCAATTAGGAATCTTTAGTAAAGTTGCTGTTGATGAGAACGAGTTTTTGATTGCTTTGTTCGACGATTATCGCTTTGTGGAGCTCCGATTAAATGCAGGGAATCATCCCAGTTTTTTTAAAGAGTACCAAAAAGACAAGACGTTGCAAATATTGTCGTTGTCTCCTTCTTATGAAGCGTTGTTGGCGAAATACAATAGAAATCGAAAGCGAGAACTACAAAAAGCAGTAAAACACGATCTGACCGAAAAGTGGTCCGATTCTCCACATGCCTTAATACAACTTTTTGAAAAAAACGTCGGCAAAAGAGTTCGCCACATAAAAGCGGAAGATTATCAGCGTTTATTGAGGTTGATGCAGCATTGTTTGGCAGAGAAGAAAGGTGAATTGTTAACCGTGTACGACAAGGATAATGAGTTGG
Source organism: Tenacibaculum sp. AWR4_210 (assembly GCF_056160945.1). Classification (NCBI taxonomy): domain Bacteria; kingdom Pseudomonadati; phylum Bacteroidota; class Flavobacteriia; order Flavobacteriales; family Flavobacteriaceae; genus Tenacibaculum; species Tenacibaculum sp. AWR4_210. The sequence continues at coordinate 140,778 of NZ_JBSWYF010000006.1, read as the reverse complement.
TTGCAGGAGCGTTTTTCCTTAAACACAAAAAGCGCGTTACTGAACTTGTCTGTTCTTCTGATTTTTCAAATAGAAAAAACGGAGCGAACACGTTTATGAATGATCGCGCTATTTTTAGGTATCAAAAGCATTTTGATGTTTTTGACTTTGGAGGTTCTTCAATGCCAGGTATTGCTAAGTACTACAAGAGCTTTGGTGCTAAAGATGAGCATTATTATCAATTGCACTACAACGAACTTCCTAAGCTTTTGAAGTTAGTGAAGTCCTAATTTGCTTGTTGTAATTATAGTAAAAAAGCCAAGCACTGGCAATTCCAGTAAACCACATAATGCTCGCGGTGGTAATAGCGGCACCTAGTATATGATAGCGAGGAATTAAATAGTAGTTAGAAAGAAGATTGAGACTAATAGCGATAAGCGTAAGGTAGTAATTGGTTCGTGCCAGTCCAATCGATGACAGCAAGTTACCAAAAAGACCTCTCAAAAGCAATATTCCGCAAATTCCAAACATTAGAATAGTAAAGCTCGTTGCGTATTGATGGAATTGAGGATCGAACAACCTCAAAAGGGGAATTCTGAATAGATAGGTTCCAAAGAAAAGCACTGTACTTATGATAGTAAAGAGTTTTAGGTAAGAGTAAATGTAGTTTTTAGTTGCTTTATGATTGTAAATGTTCTCGGTAATACTCACAAAATCGGTGGTCATAAATACCCTAGGTAAAAACAATAAACTAAAGGGGATTAACGAGAGGTATCTGTACAGTGTTACCATTTCTGGATCGTGTAGTAATTCCCCTAAGAGTAACATGTCTATAGAAAAGAGAAGCATGGTGGCAACGTTGGAGAGTGCTGCGTATATTCCGAACGACCAAAAGCCTTTGGTAGGCACGTATTGAGCAGTTTTGAATACATTGTTAAAGTCACGCGTATAGAAGCCTAGGGTAAGGCTGGGTGCTATAACAAATGCTAATAGGTATCCTTGAATCGACCAAAATACACTGAACACAGCAATGCACAGCAGTAGTAACAATTGATACGTTCCTTCAATAAAGGCAACGCGTTTATTGTCGTGCGCTAGTCGTGCTTTAATTTTAAGTATTTCTATAAGGAATAGCAAAGGCAAACTCAATAAAAAAAAGAGCAAGTGCTTTGCAACAGAATCCAATGAAAACGGGATAAAAAAAGCGATTAAGCCCACGAAAAAAGCCAAAACAACAGATGCTTGTACGCCCTTTTTAACGACGTAGTGCAGCAGTGCTGAACGTTGCGAAGCATCGCTTTCTAAGGCGCCATAGCGTATGTATCCTTGGTGTAGCCCGAGACCAATTAGGGGCGTAATAAAACTGAAAATGGTCCAGGAAAACAAGACGGTTCCCAAAGCTTTGTTGGGTAAGAGTTGTAGCGCCAACCAAGAGCCCACAAACGAAAAAATCCTAGCGAGCACAGTAATCCCAAAGATATAGGCTCCTGCTCTTTGAAGAAAGTTAGTTAGATAGGTTCGCAGCATGAGACAAAGATGAATAATAGAGTTCGGTAAACTGATTCGCAATACTTTGATAACTAAAAAGGCGTTGGGCATAAGCGTGCATAGCACGCTGCTGTTGCGAACTGACAGGTTTGAAATGACGTAAGAAATCTAACAGCGCAGTTTCGTCATTTACTGGAATCAACTGACCGAAGTTTTCCGGGAAAAATTCAGAGATACCGCCTACATCAGTGCTGATTACTGGAGTACCACAAGAAAAACTTTCCAAGATAACACAAGGAAGGTTTTCGTAGTTGCTAAACAAAACGAATACATCTGACGATTGTAGAAATTCTATAACGCGCTCGTGTGTTACGTGATCGTGAAACTCTATATAAGGAGTCAACTGTAAGGAGGCGGCTAAAGATTGGTAACGAGTGGAATTTTCGCCTACCAAAAGGAGTTTGAAATCAGTCCTGTAAGAGCTGAGTTTATCAAGTGTTCGCAGTATTCCTGATACGTTTTTGTGTGCATCTAGCATGCTTGAAATATGCACGAGTGTCAATTTGGAATTCACTGATTGCTTTGGAATAAAACGATCGGTATCAACCACATTGGGGACCGGACAATAACGTCCTTGTAAGCCCAATGCGCGCATACTATTTTCCAAATCCTTGGAAACTGGACAAAGGTAGCTGGCCTTTTTTGCGATGTGTTTTGAGAGTAGTAGTTCTGGTAACTTCAAAGCTTTTGAAAGGGGGGCATGGTAGCCTGTCCAATGCTCTGAGATGATAAATGGAATTTTATATTTAAACTTAAGATACAGGGCTAATAGGCCGAAAGGGTATAGTTTATTGACGTGAACTAGGTCAAAGCTTCCTATTGTAGTCAATAATTGTTTAAATGCTTTAAAAAATAACTGTCCTTTTTGAATGCGAGAAGGTGTTTTTTTTAGATATGCGATATAGCTGGTTACATTATTGCTAACATTTCGTTCAATGCTAATGTCTTTCTTCGCATCGGGGTCGGTAATAATGTGGAGCACACTAACGCGATGGCGCAAACTAACAGCCTGTGCGTGACGTTCTATAAAATCACCGTTGTTGGGTAGGACCTTTGACGGATACCAACCACATAAAAATAAGATATGTAATCGTTCAGGATGCACGCAGTTATTTTTAAAGGAGCTAAGATAGTAGAATATATTAAGAATAGTAGCGATTTTCAATTTGGAACAAGTCCTAACTATAAGGCTATGAGGTGATCGTGAATAATTAAAAACGATATCCAATAGCCAAGCCCCCTCGTTGTATTAAATCTGGGGAGTTGGTGTTGTAGACCAGCGGTCTGCCAACGCCTAATGAGATGGTCACTGTGTATTTGTTAAAGGGATTCCACTTGTAACCCAACCCCAAACCTAAACCGACATCAAAATAGTCAGAGGTATTTTCTCTGATTTTAGATGTATCATAAAATGTTCCCGAAACGGCTTTAATAAAGAGCTCTGTATAGAACCCGTAGCCTTTGAAGCGCGGTGGATTCAATAGGTATAGCCTCAAGAAAGGCGTCCAAGCAAATACTTGATGATAGTCGACCGTTGTATGAAAATTTACCAATACAGAACATCCGTAACCAATGTTCTTAGGACTTATTCGCTCGTAAGAGAGTTCAATGGCGCTGTACAGAGCCAAGTCAAAGGCGTCGATGTTAAATTCGTTGTATTTTGTGGATTGCGAAGAAAATTCATCTGTGAGTTTTTGTGGGGTAGTACCCTTTAAAGCCTCTTGAGCCAGTAAGCTGCTCACCTGAAAATAAAGTAAAATATGTAAGAGTCTGAATACCGAGTTCATGATAAAAATAGTGTAATAATTTGATTGAAAATGTTTAGAAGCGTGGAGGAGTTGTTTCCTAGAAATTGCCTGTAAGTAAAAAGAAGGGAAGAGAAGTAATGCAGGTGAGTCTCCTCCCTTCCGATAGTGTTCGTTAAAAGCGATAACCCATTGAAATTCCTCCTCGATACAGTTGTTGAGGTGAGTTTTCACTAAAACCGAGGCTTCTACCGCCTCCTAAGGAGAGTTCTACAGTAAACCCGTTGTCATGTACCCATTTATGCCCGACAACAATACCTAGTCCTGCTTCAAAGTAGTGCTGTTTTGGATCCATGGTGTCAAATAGGATTTTGAATTTGCGTTGATTTCCAAAAGCAAACTTTCCGAACAATTCGGCAAAGAATCCTTTAGCACCATAACTTTCATCTGAAAAAAAGTACATCCTAAAAAAAGGAGTAAAAGCAAAGTCTTCGTTGTAAGCTAGGGTATTGTCAAAATTCACGAGTACGGACAATCCATAACTAAATTCATTCCTGGTGATTCGTTCGTACGACAAATCCAAGGCACTTCGAAATGACAAATCGAAAGCGTCTATTTTAAGTTCGTTTTTTCGCTGCTTAATAGGTTTGCGTTGTTGTTTTTCGGGCGCTTCACTTTTGGTGAGTTTTGCTTCTTGTGATTGAACAGTGATTACCGAGATTAGTAATAGGACTGACAGTGCAATTTTGAATAGTGTTTTCATGAGTATTGTTTTGAGGCAATGTTACTCGTGAAAATTGAGTTCCTTGTCTGAAATATGTCGGTTTAGAGATTTCCGGATAGGTTTGCTGGATTTGGGACTTCCGTATTTTTGACGTGTTCCCTGTATTCAGTGGGGGTTTGCCCGGAATGTTTTTTAAATGCAGTATAGAAGGTAGATTTGGAATTAAAGCCGGATTCTAAGGCAATAGAGGTAATGGTATAAGCACTGTAAGTTGGATCTAAAAGTAATTTTTGAGCGTAGGCAACTCGGTAACTGTTGATGAGGTAATTGAAATTTGACGGACTGTGCTCATTAATCAACTTAGACAAAGAACTCGTACTCATCACTAAATCATTTGCGAGGTTTTCGAGGGTCAACTGGGTATCTAAATACCTTTTGTTATCCAGTATGAAGTGTTCTACCTGTTGAAATTTATCCGATTTTTGATCTTTTGAACTCCCTAAGGTGACGGTAGAATTCCTCAAATGCTTGCGTTCTTCGGTCTGACGGATAACGAAGAGCGCTTGGTAACCGAGCCAATAGATGAGTAAAGTAGTCATCAATCGTAAAGGAAAGTGAAACTCGAGTACTTGCTTAAAATTGAATACGTATTCAAAAGAGAGGGCAACAGCCCATAAAATATAGGAAACTCCAGCGATTAGAATAAAGGTTTTTAGCCAGTTGAGGTTGTCGTAGGAGAGGACCTGTTTTTTGAGAATTTCTTTGGTATATATGAGTTTGCTAGCATAGCCAAAAATGCTAATGGATACTAAAAAACTAACCGTTTCTTCGATGGTTGTGTATCGTTCGTAGTGAAAAGCGTAGTTTGCAATTCCCAGTTCGCGAATTTGGAATAAGTATATCCCCTGAAATATTACTGAGATGATAAAAGCGACAACAGAAGCTTTAAGGATGAGCAACCTGTTATTGAGTTCCAAATAAATACAAAGAAAACTGATAAATAAAGGAGCAATCAAAAAATGCCATGGAAATTGAAAGTACTCTAAATAGCTAATTTGTAAGCTGTCTTGTTTGGCAAGTAACCACGATTGTAAGTTGTTAAGAGACAAACAGACAATCATTAAGTTTAAAAAAAGTAAACTTTTACTCGTAGTTTTTTTCTTCTGATAAAACAAAAAACTACTGAATATGAAGCCATGAATGGCACTAACAATCAAAAATAAGTTAAAAAGGGTATCCACAATTGTTAATCATTTTCAGCACACAAGATACTATTCGTATGTAAAATGTGAAAATATTAGTTAAAATAGTTTTTTTACGCTAAAAACCCTTTAAATTTGGAACATGATGATTAAACACCTTTTTTTTGATTTAGATCATACGCTATGGGATTTTGAAAAGAACTCTGAACTGACGTTTAAACAAATATTTAAAGAACGTGACTTTCCATTGGACTTCAACTTGTTTATGGACACTTATCGTCCTATTAATTTGGAGTATTGGAGGCTGTTTAGAGATGATAAGATTTCTAAAGAGGCGTTGAGATACAGGCGCTTGAAGGATAGTTTTGACCGTTTGAACTATGAGGTTTCAGATGAGGATATCCAACAAATTGCTATTGATTATATAGATTATTTACCAAACTATAATCACCTTTTTGATGCTGCTATTGAAGTATTAGAATACTTGAAAAAGTCCTATGAATTGCACATCATTACCAACGGATTTGATGAAGTTCAGAAGCGGAAACTGGAGTCTTCTGGAATTGCTGAGTTTTTCACCGTAGTGGTGACTTCTGAGAGTGTGGGGGTGAAAAAACCCAATCCGAAGGTTTTCGAGTTTGCCTTGGAACAAGCAAATTGTGAGCCGTCAGAAGCGATTATGATTGGAGATAGTTATGAAGCTGATGTGTTAGGAGCCTTGAATGTGGGCATCAAAGCCATTCATTTTTCAGATGAAGAACCGGCAGATACCTCGGTGATTGCGGTGAACTCCTTACCGCAATTAAAGCAATATCTTTAAAGTTAAATCGTTCCCTATATAACCCTATTACAGAATTATGACAAAACCATTTTTACGAGTTCTAGTGCTGATTATTATGGCTATAAGTACAGTTTCTTGTGTACAAGAGCTCGATTTTGATCAGGCCGATAGCATCGTGTTGAAGCCAACTTTTACAGCCTCTTTGGCGTTTACCAAGTTAGACCAAACTTCCTTTGTCAATGCGGCAGGAGTAGAGGTGAGAACTATTACAGACAAAACCAGATTCGAATTGTTCGAAAATTCTGCTGCCGATGAAATGGAAAAAATCGATATCGATTTTGAAATTACCAATCCATTTAATCGACGTTTTACCTTGGATTTTCGATTTTTAGATGATGCTGATAATGAAACGTACCGATTAAATCAGTTAGCAATAGCCGAAAATGTAAAGGATTTTAAGCATAGAGAAGAAATTTTACTCACTCCAGGTGCTAGTATTTTCGGGTCTCGAAAAATTGAGGTGACACTTACTTTAATCCCGAGTACAGACGGATCAATCATAAATATTAACGAACGTAAAATATTTACGTTTAAATCAGCAGGAACTTTTTATTTCAACATTGACTAATGAAAAATAAATTAATAGCTCTTTTTTTTGGTGCTATGGGGCTTGTTAGTGCCTATGGACAAAATAAACAAGTACTCTACGGATTTGATGAGTTACCACAAACATTATTGTTGAATCCAGGAGCAAACGTAAGTTACAAGTATCACGTGGGAATACCGTTACTATCGGGGATTTCGTTGCAAACAGGGATGACGGGGATTACGCTTTCTGATTTGTTTTTGAAAGACGGAGTAGATTTTAATGTCAAGTACCGCAATGCTTTGAATAACATTACTACGAACGATTATATTCAAATGAATGTTCAAACAGAAATCCTCTCAGGAGGATATCGTTTGGATGATAGGCATTATTTAACAGCCGGTTTTTATACTGAGTTGGATGTTTTTGCGAACATTCCTAAGGATATACTTACATTGATAAATGAAGGGAATGCTTCGAATTTAAATAAGAGTTTTTTACTTTCTCAAGCCAATGTGAAAGCAGAAGCCTTAAGTGTTTTGCATTTCGGAATTAGCAGAAAAATTAACCGCAAACTTACTGCAGGAGCTCGATTAAAGATTTATTCGGGAATTATGAATGCTATGAGTACGAACAATTCAGGATCTTTTTCAACGCGTCGAGGACAAAATAATATTTACACCCACTATCTCAACAACGTGGATATCCGAGCGTATAGTTCTGGATTGTATAACGAGAATGATGAAGGAGTTGGTACTAGTGCCGTTTTAGGAAGGTTGTTTTTCGGAGGGAATTTAGGACTGGGACTTGATTTAGGGATCACCTATAAATTGGATGCCCAAACCGAATTTTCTGCAAGCATACTCGATTTAGGGTTTGTTAATTACAGCAAAGATGTTAGGAATGGTCAAATAAAAGGAAGTTATTCCTTTTCAGGAATTGAGTTTCAATACGATTCTTCGTCAACAGATTACTGGGAGAACCTAAACAACGATTTTAAAGCGAAGGTTCCAAGTGAAGAAAATAGAGAGTCGTATACGGTAGCCCGTCCTGTAAAGTTTAACGGATCAGTTAAGCACAGTTGGGGGAGGACGCGACGTGAGGAAACTTGTTATGATATGAGCTACGAAGACTATTTTGACAATGCGATAGGAGGACAGGTATTTGTAGTAACACGACCTACTGGGCCTAAATTCGCCTTGACTGGATTTTACGAGAAGCGCTTGTTGAAAGGACTCGCGGGGAAAGTAACCTACACCGTAGATGATTTTTCGTATTCTAATGTAGGACTAGGAGTTTCTGCAAAAATAGGAAAAGTGAACATGTATACAGCCATTGATAATATTTTCCAATTACCTAATTTGGCATCGGCAAACAACGTGGCTTTTCAGTTAGGATTTAACTTACTATTTAATTAATGAGAATAAAATTTATACCTGTACTCATGGGACTTCTGTGTTCCTTAAGTACGTTGGCTCAAGAAGAAGTGACGAGTTATAAGTATGTTATTGTACCCAAGCAACTCGATTTTGTTAAAAAACCAGATCAGTATCAAACGAGCTCCCTCACAAAATTTTTCTTTGAAAAATTGGGGTATACCGTTTTTTTTGATACCGATAAATTGCCAGATGAAATTTCTAATAACCGATGTAAATCGCTCGTAGCGAATATCAAGGATAATTCTGGTTTGTTTAAAACCAGAAGTGTTGTCGAGCTTCGTGATTGTCAAAATAGAGTACTTTACAAGTCTGCAGAAGGAATGAGTAGGCAGAAGGATTATAAAATGGCCTATAATGAAGCGATACGCAAAGCGTTTCGCAGTATGAAGGAAGTGAAATACAATCCGAATTCAACAGCAGCAGTTGCTAAGCCTGCTGAATCCGTAACCGTAGCTGTTGCCAAAGAGGTGATGCCGGAGACTAAGGAGAAGGAGCAAGTAAATAAAGCGAAACCCGTGAATAGTTATGAGCTAAATCAAACCGATTTTGGCTATGTGGTAAAGGATGCACAAGGAAACGTAGTATACCGCTTACTAAAAACGAGTCGTGCAGATTTGTTTTTGTTGAACTCAAAAAAGGGAATGGTGTATAAAGAAGGAGTTTTATGGTTTGTCGAGTACTACGACAGTACTGGTAAGCTAAAGAAAAGTCATCTTCCGATAAAACTATAAAAAAAAGCAGTGAGCGTCCGTTCACTGCTTTTTTTCTTAATAATTGTATTTCGTTTTCCAGCGATCTTTCAGTTGGTTTCTAAACTGTTGCTCTCTGCTGTTCTGTCCAGGTTCGTAGAGTTTGGTGTTGCTCAGTTCATCAGGCATAAATTCTTGAACTACAAAATTGTTAGGGTAATTGTGAGAGTATTTGTATTCCTTACCGTAATTTAAGTCTTTCATAAGCTTGGTAGGAGCATTGCGGAGGTGTAGTGGAACCGGAAGGTCTCCGGTGGCTTTAACTAAGCGCTGTGCCTCTCCTATAGCCATGTACGAAGCATTGCTTTTAGGTGAATTGGCTAGGTATATTGCACATTGACTCAAAATGATACGAGATTCAGGATAACCGATGACAGCAACCGATTGAAAAGTGTTATTTGCGAGTATCAAAGCGGTCGGATTGGCATTCCCGATATCTTCAGAAGCCAAAATAAGCATGCGACGAGCGATAAATTTTACGTCTTCACCTCCTTCGATCATACGGGCTAACCAATACACGGCTGCGTTGGGGTCACTACCTCGTATTGATTTGATAAACGCGGAAACGATATCGTAGTGTTGTTCTCCTGTTTTATCGTATTTAACCGTGTTTTTTTGAATTTTTTTAAGTACCAACTCATTGGTGATGACAATTTCGTCTTCCGGGGCAACGAGTAAGTCAAATATGTTCAAAAGTTTTCGGGCATCCCCTCCAGATACTTGGAGTAGGGCGTCTGTTTCTTGTAAGGTAATTTTTTTGGTAGCCAGTATTTCATCTTTTTCCATAGCTCTATGGATGAGTGCAATCATGTCATCTTTGTCAAAAGAGTTGAGTATGTACACCTGACAGCGTGAAAGTAGGGCTGGAATTACTTCAAAACTCGGGTTTTCTGTCGTAGCACCTACCAAGGTTACCCATCCTTTTTCAACAGCTCCTAAAAGAGAATCCTGTTGTGATTTGCTAAACCTGTGAATTTCATCGATAAAGAGAATCGGGTTTTTGGCTGTAAACAAGCCATTGTGTTTTTTTGCCCTGTCAATAACTTCCCTTACGTCTTTAACCCCTGAAGAAATCGCACTGAGCGTATAGAACGGACGCGCTGATTCTTTAGCTATAATATTGGCCAAGGTCGTTTTTCCAATGCCAGGAGGTCCCCATAAAATGAGTGATGGTATAATTCCGTGTTTGATGTGATTGGTAAGGATACCATCTTTCCCAACAAGGTGTTGTTGGCTAATATAATCGTCTAAAGATTGAGGTCGAATTCTTTCGGCTAATGGTTGTGACATGATGTGTAACGTTGGTAGTTCAAAATTACTAAAATCTCGTCGTACCTGAAATGTTCGACTGCAGATTCTGCCATTTTTGCGCTTCTTGTGTTTTGGACTTGTTTTTGTATATTACTAATTATGGAAAAGCATAAGACAGAAACTATTGCAAAACGAGTATATACTATCCCGTTAATACTAGTACTGAGTATCTGGTTTATTTACTGGGTTGAAATTCGTTTTGGACTAAATTTTAATAAGTACGGAGTACTTCCAAGGACATTTAAAGGTTTAAGAGGCGTTGTGTTTAGTCCTTTTATTCACAGTGGTCCTAGTCACTTATTTAACAATTCTGTGCCCTTATTTGTACTCTCGTCCATAGTCTTGTTGTTTTACAGATCTCTGGCGATGAAAGTATTTCTTTTAGGAGGGTTGTTTACAGGATTGCTCACTTGGATAATTGCGAGTGAAGCCTATCACATAGGGGCCAGTGGTTTGGTATACCTACTATTTAGCTTTAGTTTTTTTAGCGGTTTGATACGCCAACACTTCCGATTGATGGCGGTTTCATTTGTGATAATATTCCTGTACGGAAGTATGGTGTGGTATGTATTTCCCATCAAAGAGGGCATGTCGTGGGAAGGACATTTATCCGGTTTTATCGTGGGTGCTGTGTTCGCTATGCTGTATCGTAAAAAGGGAATGGTACGTGAAAAATTTGAATTTTCAAGAAATGAATTTGACGACATGTTTGATGAAGAAGGCAATTTTGTACCTCCACCAATACCGACCAACGAGGAACCAGAAGCTAACTTAGAAGCTGAAGAATCACCTACAGAAGAAAAGAAGGTGTCAAATACAACGAACGACATTGCGTATCGTTATGTCTATAAAGAAAATAAAAAGCCAAAGGATTTGTAATTCTTTGGCTTTTTTTAAGGTTATAATCGTTGTCTTACTGCTTCGTATAAAAAGGCTCCACAAGCTACGGACACATTTAAAGAAGAAATATCTCCCTGTAGCGGTAATTTGGCCTTATGGTCAACCATTTTTAATACTGAATTACTGACTCCTTTGTGTTCAGATCCCATAATAATAGCTGAACCTTTGGTGAAATTGACATCGTAAACAGAGGCTTCTGTCTTTTCTGTTGCTGCTACCAGTTGTATTCCGGCTGCTTGAAACTGGAACATGGCGTCTTTAATGTGATCTACCTTACAAATGGGTACTCGAAAAGCCGCTCCGGCTGATGTTTTAATCGTCTCTGCATTTACGGGAGCGCTACCGCTTTTTTGGATCACGATACCACTAACTCCGGTACATTCAGCAGTACGAATGATAGCTCCAAAATTTCGCACATCAGAAACTTGATCCAGTAACAAGAAAATAGGTGTATCCGTTTTCTCGAGCGTAGTTTCAAGTAGACTGTCTAATTCGTGAAATGCTACTGGAGAAATTTTGGCAACTGCGCCTTGATGGTTGTTGTGTTTCGAAAGTCGATCTAACTTTTCAGTGGGCACCATACTCACGGAAATTTTGTGTTTTTTCAAAAGTTTTTCTAATTGAAAAAACAATTCCCCTCTCAATCCTTTTTGAAGGTATACTTTACTGATGGCCGAACCACTTTCAATAGCCTCAATGATGGCTCTAATCCCAAATATTACTGTATTTTCTTGCATGGGACAAAGGTAGCACTTTTCTCATAAAAAAAGCCACTCCAAATAGGAGTGGCTCTAATTTATACACTAAGTAATTCTTAGTTGATGAATGGGTTGTTTTGGATTTCCGATAAAGGAATTACCCAAGTTAATCTATCATCGTTATAAGGAATCGGAGTACCAACATGAGTTAAGTGGTTCGACCCTCTAGTAACCGTAGCTTTGAAACGCTTCATTGCTAAGTAACTCTTACCTTCACCGAATAACTCGATTCTAGTTTGTAAGTAGATCTCGTCTAATAAAGCTTGTCCTGATAATGCATCGATATAAGTAGCACTTGGTACACGTTGGCTAACAACTGCCTTTAAGCTAGTTTTAGCAGTAGCTTCATCTCCAGTTTTTGCAGAGAATTCAGCATTTAACAAGTACATTTCAGCAACTCTCATGAATACGTAATCAGTTACAACGTTACGTTGTCCTCCAATAGTTCTTGCTGGTGCATAGAACTTTCTCCAAGGAATTAAGTGATATCCAGAAGCTGAGTTGTTGAAGAACTGTGCTTTTCTTGCATCATTCGCAGGAATTGCGTTGAACAAGTTAGCATCGATAGCTTTTCTATCTCCAGCCCACTGGTAACTATAAGTAAATACGTCCATTTGACCCCACCAAGAGATTAAGTCAAATCCCATATCAGTAGTTAAGTCAAATCCCCACATCCAACCTGGAGTGTTGATATCGTTAAATCCACCTACTACTTCAGCTCCACTCATTAAAGTGTAAGAACCTCCTGCGATGATTTCGCTAGTTAAGGTTTTAGCTTTAGCATTTGAATCAGCAGTATTCATAGATCCGTATACATAAGCTAATAAAGCTTTAGCAACATCTTGGTTGATTTGGTTTTTAGAAACTCTATTGAATCCATTTAAGTATCCGATAGCCTCTGTTAAATCCTTAATCATTAAGTTATACACTTCTTGAGTAGTACTTTGAGGTACAGCCGACTGAGTAGCTTCTGTTAATAAAGGTAATACTTTAGAAGTAGGAGTGTACTCATTGATATAGAATTGCGTTAAGTAAAAATATGCATAGGCTCTAATCGCTTTCGCTTGTCCCATACCGTATTTACCTTCTGCAGATGCAGGAACTGCATCGTTACCACCTAAACTAGAGATAAATGCGTTACATCCTCTAATTAAACGGTAGTAGTATCTCCAAGGAATATAGTTTTCGTTTCTTGTATTATCAACGGTTGTTTGATAATCTGTAAAACGTCTGTACCATCCGTAAGTACTTACTGATAATGCCATATCACTAGATAAGAAATCACTAAAGATATCGTATCCTTTTTGACCAAAATCATCGTGACCAGTAGTTCCACCTGTACCAGTGTTAATCATGGTAGAGTATAAACCTGTAAGTGTCGCGTCTAATAATTTTGGGTTTTTAATAGCAGATTGTCCGTACTGCTCAAAGTCAATTGTTTGAGTAGCGTGTGTATCTAAAAAGTCTGACGAACAACCATAACCTAGAGCTAATAAACCTCCTAGGGCTATTGCTTTTAACTTGATGTTTAATTTCATTTCTTTAATTTTTTAATTAAAATTTAACTCTTACCCCCATAGATATGGTTGTTAAAGGTGTGTATCTATAAGTGTTAGAAGATCCTGTTTCTGATGTAGCAGGGTTGAATCCGTCTCTTGCACTTAATAAGAATAAGTTGTCACCTGATAACCATAAGTTTACATTAGATACTCCAGAGTTCTCTAAGAATCTAGAAGGTATGCTATAACCAATTCTCAAGTTATTCAAAGCTAAAAAGTCAGTAGATGTTAAGAATCTTGTAGAAGCACTGTTTACGTTAGTTTGTTGGTTACTAAACAATCTTGGTACGTCTGTTACATCTCCTGGGTTGCGCCATCTATTTCTGATGTCAGTACTATAGTTATTACCACCAACTTGGGTGTTTGACATTAATCCGGCATATACACCGTCATATGCATATCCACCTAAGCTATAAGCGAACTGTGTACTGATATCAAAATTATGGATTTTTGCAGAAATTCTGAAGGCACCTCTTACGGTTGGAATTGCAGATTTACCTACGTATCTCTGTGTTGCATTTTGGTAAGTTTTGGTAGTAGTTTGGCTAATAGCATTGTTAGGATTAGCGTTTGTGTACTCTGTTAAGTTACCAATTGCTTCTCCAGCATCCATAGTACCATTACCGTTAGCATCGTGGTAGTTTACATACCACATACCTAATCCGTCAGCAGGGTCAACTCCAGCCCACTCTCTCATGTAGTAGTCGAAAATTGAGTATCCAACAGATCTACCAAAATTTCCAGCTTGATCTAATACCTTTTGTTGTCCAGTTGCAGGATCGATAGGCATTGCAATCATTTCGTTATCTAACATTTCACCGTTTACAGTGAAATCTAACTTATAGTTTTCTTTGTTAACAATGTGAGTTGTTAAATCAAATTCAAAACCTTTGTTTCTTAATAAACCGTCATTTACAGTGATTAAAGCATCACCTGATGATGGTGGTAATCTTCTTTGGAAGATTTGATCGTCAGTGTTCTTGATATAGTAATCTAAACTACCTTCAAAAATGTTGTTGAACATAGAGAATTCAAGACCTGCTTGGAACATTTTCGAAGTTTCCCAAGTTAAATCAACATTTTGAATAGGTCTTAATGATAAAGAAGGCTCATCATTTAATACCCCAATAGTATATCCACCACGTCCAGAGTAGAAGTTTACACCTTCTTTATCTCCGATTAAACCGTAACTTACTTTTGCTTTTAAGTTGTTAAGGAATCCAACATTACGCATGAAGTTTTCTTTAGTAACAATCCAAGCTAAACCAACAGATCCGAAAGTACCCCATTTGTTCTTAGCAAATCTAGATGATCCATCACGTCTAAGTGATCCAGAGAAATAGTACTTTTCTAAGTAGTTGTAGTTCACTTGAGCAAAGTAAGACTCTAAGTTTTCCTCTTCTGTGTATCCAGCAGGTAAACCTCCTGATTTAACATAGTTTCCTGGATCGTCTAATCCACCTTGTAAGTTAACTACTTTGTTAACGCTTAATGTACTTCTTTGTCTTCTGTATTTGTTAGCTTCCGTTGCTAATAATACTTTTAAGTTGTGATCTCCAAAAGACTTAGTATACGTTAACATATTTAAAATGTTTTGTGTAACTAAGTTTCTGTTTTGCTTAAATAAGCTTCCTCCTTGTGCTTGTGCCGATCCGTAGAAAGGGTTGTTAATGTTGTCATTAACTAAGCTGTATAATTGAGCTCCATATCTCGTTTGGAAGTTCAAGTTATCAGTAAAGTCTAATTTGAATGAGAAGTTACCGTTAAAAGAGTGTCTTCTTGATCTACTTAAATCGTAATGAGCATCAGCGATAGAGTTTGTTAAAGCTCCAAATCCACGACCTACACCATAATCGTATACATTACCTCCGAAGATAGCATCAGGAATAAGGTTTCCGTTAGTATCTCTTTCGAATAATGGATAGATTGATGGAATGTTATCAACGAACCAGAAGATACTTCCTGAATCCGAAGTTTGTCCGTTGTTGATCGTTTGACCGTAAGAGTATCCTAAGTTAGCCGTTGCAGTTAACCAATCTTTAGGCTTGTGCTCTAAGTTTAAACGCGTAGCATAACGCTTATAGTTCGAGTTGATGATGTATCCTTTATCATCTAAGTAACCGAATGAAGAGAAGTAACGAGTTTTATCGTTTCCACCCATCATCTTTAAGTTAGCCTCCGTTCTGATCGAAGTTTGGAATCCGAAGTCTTCCCAGTTTTCTGGATCGTACTTTCTCGTAACTCCTGAGTTTACTCTACCCGTTGCTGGGTTGATTAAAGTAGCAGCAGTGGCATTCCACAAGTTGTATTTTGCGTTGATACCTGCTCCTGAGAATAAGTTTGCGTTTGCAGCAGCGATAGCAGCAGCATTGTTAGCTCCACCAGCAGCAGCGTTGTTGTATAATGCTTCCCATGATAACTCGATGTACTCTTCTGGTGAGCTAATCTTGTTATAACGAGGTAAAGCACTAAAGTTAACCCCTGTTTTGATATCTACTTCGATAGAAGAAGTACCACTCTTACCTGCTTTAGTTGTAATTAATACAACCCCGTTCGCACCACGTGATCCATAAATTGCCGTTGCAGTTGCATCTTTAAGGATAGTAGTCGATTCGATGTCAGATGGGTTAATAGAGTTAATACTACCCGCAAAAGGTACACCGTCAATTACGTATAAAGGATCTCTGTTTCCGTTTACAGATCCAAAACCACGAATACGAATAGTCGCAGCAGTACCTGGCTGACCAGAAACATTGATTACGTTAACCCCGGCAACCTCACCAGCTAAAGCCTGAGAAATGTTGGCTACTGACTTCGCTTCTAATTGCTCAGCTTTTACCACTTTCGCAGTACCCGTATAGGCTTGCTTGGTAGACGTTCCATATCCAACAACAATTACCTCTTCAAGTAAGTTGTCGTTTTCTAGAAGAACATTGATTTGATTTGAAGCACCAACTGTTCTCTCAACAGATTTCATACCCACAAAACTAAATACAAGAACATCTCCTGTACTCGCTTTTACTGAGTAGTTTCCGTCAAAGTCGGTCTCAGTACCTTGGGTGGTACCTTTTTTCAAAACTGTAACCCCAGGTAATGGACCTGATTCATCAGAAACAGTACCTGAAATCGTTCTGTCTTGTGCAAACGAGACGTGCACAACCAACGCTAACAAAAGCGTTAAAATTCCATTAAACTTTGTTCTCATTATATAATTATTTGAATTAATTAGTTGCTAAAATCTTAAATAAATCTTAAAGAAACAATTTTTTAACAAAAAAAATCTCTTTAAAGTCCTTTATTGATAAAGGATTTAAAGAAACATTTAGAAAAAAATAAAAGAAAAAAAACAATTTTAATAAACTGCTTTTTTTCTTTTATCTGGTTGTTTTTTAATTAATTAGCATTTTGTTTGAATGCTGTATTAAATAAATGTTAACTATTCGTTAAAAGGAATATAAAAAATTAAAAGTCGGAATGTTGATAGGCACCCAAATCTATGGTCGGTGTTCTCGGTTTTTCCAAAATATCTGTAGTAACACTTGTAGGAATACCTTTGTTAATCGCAGCACTATTTTTACCAATAGTAAAGTCACTTTTTGACGGATCTTTAAATTGAGCGTCTTTATTGAGTACGATATTGCTGTAGTGAACCGTATTGTTGAAATTGAGTTCGTTGTTGTTTTTAAAGGTACCGTTGAGGTCGTTGAATTGGATGAGATTGCTGTTTATTTGGTAATTAAACTGCGTTCCAGCAAGACGATCCAAGATGAATTCTATATTGTTGTTCCCCGTCATAATACAATTGGTAAACGAAGCTTTTATCAAGTCCCTAGTTTCAGTGATTTCTTTGCCGCTGTTGTCTTTGTATGTGATGTGATTGTTTACAATTACAGCAGGGAGTTGTCGTAAGCTGTTGTTCCAAAAGTTGGCAAATGTGGCGTGGGTAAATTCGTAACGCCCACCAAAGGTACACGCTAATGAGGACTGCCCAGTATTTCCAATTACCAGGTTTTCCCCTTGGATACTGGTATGTCTACCCAGAATACCATAACTGGAGTTATTGTATATTTCTGCATTTTTGATTTGTAAAGATGTCTTCGTAGCATCTAAACCATCGACTAAAAGGCCTACAATACCATTCTTGATTACGATATGCTCAAATTCGTTGGCTGTACTTCCTTCACGTAACCAAATAGTTCCCCATTGTCCAGGTACGCGATCGAATCGATGTTCCAACCGATCGCCTACAAATTGAATTTTTTTGTCTTTAGTTCCCTTGGCCACTATGCTCCCTTGCTTGTCGGCAATGAGTCCTGAGTTTCTGTGGAAATGTAGAGTCGCTCCTGGAGCAATGTTTAATGTCTTATTGGCTGGCACAGCAGCATATCCGTAGATGACATAGGGCTTGTCTGCGGTAAAATTAAGTTCACTATCTTTTAAAAAGCGTCCTTGAATGGCTGTTTTTTTTCCATCAATAGTAAGTGTTTCAATACCGGCAGCGGTTTTTGATGGAAAAATAAAATGGGCATCCTTTACCAAGGTGACGAGGTCTACATCTTGCTGGTTGTTACCGTTGTCAAAGAGTAATTTATCGGTGTATAGGGGATCGGTAACACTGCTAAAATCGATGGTGGTTTCAATGAAAACATATATGCTATCATTAGGTAAAATAACAACGTTTTTAAATTCTTTATCTGGAACTCCGTCTACATTGAGTCGGTAGTTAGAACTGTTACCGTTTTGAAGTTTGATTTCTGGGATGGTAATGGCCGATTTCCCCCGATTATAGACTTTTAAATTGTAAGTCGCCGAACCGATATTACTAAAAATGGTATCCAAAAATACAGTGTCTTTAGAGAACTCTAAAGAACCGTAACTAGGAATGGTATCGAAGTCTTTTCGACAGGCACTGTTGATAAAAACGCTTATCAGAAGTAAAAGGACTAAAACATATCGCATAGAAGGGTGCTGGTATTAGTTGAACTATATGTATAATATAACCTGACTAGGGTCGGATTATTGTTCGTTAATTTTAATTTCGAACAATTTCCCCCAGTGTTTTCCAGTCACGTACAGATGATTGTTTTCAGGGTTGTAGGCAATTCCGTTAAGTACTTCATCTTCATCTACGAGACGTTGCTCTGCCTGTACCAGTTTGCTCAATTCACTGAGATCTAGTATTCCTTCAACAATTCCAGTAGCAGGATCGATAATCACTATAGAATTCTGTTTCCATTTATTGGCGAATAATTTACCGTTGATGAGCTCCAATTCGTTGAGTTCATTAACAGGTGATTTGTGTGTATACGCCTGGATGCTCTTTTTTTCTTTTAAGTTGTTGGGATCTAAAAACCATATTTTGTTAGATCCATCAGATTTGAGAATTTCATTATTATTATGAGTAAGTCCCCAACCTTCATTACTCTTGTTATAATCGAATTTTCCGAGCTTCTCAAAGCTTTCTAGATCGTAAATAAATCCTTTTCTCGCTTGCCAAGTCAACCAATAGATTTTATTATTGTGGATGGTTAACCCCTCTCCGAAGTAACGCTTATCAAGGTCAAGTTTTTGTAACACTTTTCCGGTGGGAATCTCAACTTTGCGCAAGGTCGATTTTCCTCGTTTCCCCGTAGTTTCATAAAGAAAACCATTGTGGTATTCTAAGCCTTGAGTATAGGCCTTTTTATCGTGCGGGTAGGTGTTAACTAAAGTGTAGGTATAGATTTTCGGTGCTTTAGGAGCCGTAATCTCAACTGTGCGGTATAATTTCTTACTTTTGTTTGGGTAAAAGGCAATAGCTGTGACCACGTGTTTTCCTACACCGTAATCGTCTGTGTTAAATTCCATACTAGTCTCTGACGTATTGATACGTTTACCATCGACGTACAAGAGCACCGAATCAATTGCTTCTCCTTTGAGTTGTTCAAATTTAACTGCGGCTTTTTTACCTAAGGTAGTTTTTGCTGTGGCTTGAAGCTTAAATTTGTAGTTGCTTTCACTACAGGAAGTTAAGATTAAAAAAGTTAAAGCCCCTAGAGATAGTATATTTTTTAAGCGCATGATGTTTAGTTTGAATTCAATTTTTATTTTTGTACTACAAATTAAAGCAATTTATTTATTGGAATTTAAAAAAAAGGGTTAAATTTGCACCCTCAAATAGCCATTGCAGGTTTTTGATTTTTACTGAAGGCGTTTAAAACTTTACCAATTTTAAATAAATTCAACTAAAATATAAAGTTATTACAAGATGAAAAAAGGTATACACCCAGAAAATTATAGAATGGTTGCATTTAAAGATATGTCTAACGGAGATGTGTTTTTAACTCGTTCAACTGCAAATACTAAAGAAACTTTAGAAGTGGAAGGAGTAGAGTATCCATTAGTGAAGTTGGAAATTTCTAGAACTTCTCACCCTTTCTATACAGGTAAGTCTAAGTTAGTAGATACTGCTGGACGTATTGACAAGTTCAAAAACAAATACGCTAAATTCAAAAAGTAATTTAGTTAGTACAGTATATATGAAAGCTCTGATTTTAATCAGAGCTTTTTTTATGCCGTAAATCTTGTATTTTAGCTAGGCGTAAAAAAAATAACAATGAGAGATACTATATTATTTGTGGTCACTGCAGTGACTGTTCTTTGTGGTGTATTGGTATATTTTATTCCTGATACCGGTACCTATTTAATGCTGTGTTTGGCATCCCTGACTACGCTGCTTGCTTATTACGATGCATTTTTTCAAAAGAAACATTCATTGATGCGTGCCTTTCCTGTGGTTGCAAGGCTTCGTTGGGTGTTTGAGGAGGAGCGAGAGAAAATTCAACAGTATTTTATAGAAGACGACTTAAATGGTACTCCCATTAACCGCGAAAAACGCAGTATTGTTTATCAGCGATCAAAAAGAGAATTAGAAACGATTCCTTTTGGAACGCAGCACAATGTATACAGTAAAGGATATGAGTTTTTAAAGCATTCATTGTTTCCTACGGATCATCGTGATATTCAGGGAGAACGCGTTTTAATTGGTTCCGATCAATGTAAACAACCGTATTCGGCATCACTTATCAATATTTCAGCAATGTCTTTTGGCTCCCTGAGTAAGAATGCCATAAAGGCATTAAATCAAGGTGCTAAAATGGCAAATTTCGCACACAATACTGGAGAGGGAGGTATTTCACCTTATCATCTCCAAGGAGGAGATTTGATATTCCAAATAGGAACGGGTTATTTTGGTGCAGGAAAAACGGTAGAAGGAAAACGTGTATTTGATAGAGAAATTTTTCAGGAGAATGCGCTACGCCCTGAAGTGAAAATGATAGAAATTAAATTTTCGCAAGGGGCAAAGCCAGGACATGGAGGTATTTTACCTGCTAAGAAAAACACAGAAGAGATTGCGGCAATTCGTTCGGTAGCACCCTTTACACGCGTAGATTCTCCTCCAAAGCACGCTGCTTTTAGTAATTTCAAAGAAATGCTGGGGTTTATCCAACAAGTTCGAGAATTGTCAGGAGGGAAACCTGTGGGAATAAAATTCTGCGTAGGAGATCAGCAAGAACTAGAAGAGATGATACAATATTTTGCTTCAGAGAACAATTATCCTGATTTCATTGCCGTCGATGGAGGTGAAGGAGGTACTGGTTCAGCACCTTTAGAATTTACCAATTACATAGGGAGTCCCTTAATTGAAGGATTGATTTTTACAGATAAAACACTAAAAAAATACGGTATTCGATCTCAAGTAAGAATTATAGCCAGTGGTAAGGCTGTGGATGCTTTTGATGTTGTTAAATATTTAGCGCTTGGAGCCGACGCTATCGGTATGGCTAGAAGTTTTATGCTGAGCTTGGGATGTATTCAAGCTAGGGAATGTAATTTGGATTCTTGCCCTGTTGGAGTTGCTACTCAAAATGAAGACCTGGTGGCGGCTTTAGTCGTGGAAGACAAGAATGTCCGTGTTAGAAACTACCATCAAAAAACGATTGCTGCGGTAAAGGAAGTGGTGGCAGCAATGGGGAAAAATAATGTCGGTGAGCTCTCAGCAAATCACGTGTATCGTCGTATGGAAGACAATACCATCAAGAGTTTGCAAGAGTACTATAATTTGTAATGCTATCAACTATGCAAACTGCGATCACAAAACTTACTGCTTTTTTTCAAAAGAGAGCTAATTGGAATTTTTTATTGCTCGCTCTAGTGGTAGGAGGACTCCCATTTGTTTTAAGGCTTCACATCGAGAAAAGACCTCCTGAATCTTGGGAATTTAAAGCTTTTCCGTATCCAAAAGGAAACTTTGATATATTTCATTATTACAAAGGAATTGTCCTAATAATTTTAAGTTTTTTTATGGTTGTTTTGTTACCAAAAAAGAAACTTCGTTTAGTATTGAAGTACCGGGTATTGTTGGTTGCTTTTGCCTTTTTAATACTAATTTCTTCGATTTTTTCACCTTTTAGAGGGTATAGTCTTCTCGGTGGGGCGGAATCATATCAAGGAATGTTAGTGTGGTTAAGCTATGTTATACTTGTTACTAGTGCTGCAATGTTGTATTCGGTAAAAGCAATGATTCGGTTATTCTATGTAGTTTTTATGGCCGCAATAATTATGAGTGTTATCGGAGTACTTCAGTATTTTGATTTGGATATACGACCTTACCTTGAAAAAGTGATTTTTCATTCAGGTTTGAAAATGATCATTGAGAAACTTGAAACTGGAACTGTATATGCATTGGCATACAATACAAATTATTACGGTGTTTTTATGTTGTGTAATAGTCTTGTGGCGTATTTTTTGTTTTTGCTTAATTCAAAAAAGCAATTAGGCTATCTGTTGTTTCTAGGATATTCATTGGTGTATTTCAATCTAGTGGCTTCTGGTTCACTAGCAGCTAATATGACTTATATTGTTTTACTAGTTTTAATTAATGCTATTTTTTTTATTCGAAACAATAAGTACAATAAGAAAAATATTATCATTTCGGGGTGTTCAGTATTGTTATTTGTTGTAATTGGAAGGCTAAATGGCCCTGATGATGGTTTCAATAATATTGCATTGAATTTTACAAAGCCTTCGAATTTGAACTTCATGGAACAAAAAGACAACACTTTGCGTTTAGTATCTTTTAATCGTCCAGAATTACGAGTAGCATTGACGGATAAAAATAAGGTGATGTTTACCAATGCTATGGGAGAACAGCAAGGAGTTGTAAAAGTCAAGAAAGACACCTTCGGTTTTTCAAACAGTGAGTACAGCTTTGTTAGATTTTACTTTTCAAATAATAAAAAGTATAAATTGTTGAATCTGGTCTACGATACGATTTCGGAATTTCCGATGGTCGTTGATAAAAAAGGTTTTTTTATTCATGAAAAAGGGAAGTTGTTACCGATAAAGAACGCACCTAAAGTAGATTTTTTGAACAGAAGAAATTCGTTAGTCTCAGGAAGAGGAATGCTTTGGGCTCAAAGTTTACCTCTCTTTAAAAATGTACTTATGTTTGGATACGGAGCCGATTGTTTCCCATTGGCATACCCTAATGATGATTATATTAGTAGAATAAAGACTTTTGGAATCATTAGTACATCTTTTTGTACGAGTGCACATTCCTTGTATACCCAAATCGGAATTGAGTTTGGAGTGTTGGCCTTAGTCTTGTTTATCCTACTATTGTCATGGTATTTATTTGATAGTTTAAAGTTGCTTTTTAAGTTGTCATTGATGCGACCGGTGGAGTTGATTTGCCTTTGCTGTTTCGTCGTTGTGCTCGGTTATGCTGTAACGGGAATAACGAATGCTGCGATGCTTTCTTCAATCATTAATTTTTGGGTATTTTTGGGGATTGGAATCGGTGTGAATGCAAAGATCAAACACCAGAGCATTAATCAGAAAACGAATTAGACCCATTGAATATTCAACCTATAGAACAAGTTCAGTTAGAACGCTACCCGAAAACTAATGATAGATCCTTGCAGGCGTGGAGTAATGCAGAACTATTGGCATTGTCGTATATAGAAAATCGCGAAGCGAATCACATCCACCTTTTTAATGACCGTTTTGGAGTATGGAATTGTTGCATACGCAACAGCGAGCTAACAACTATTTGGACCTATGCCAGTCAGCAAAGAGCTATCCGCGAGAATTTGAAGAACAATGGAATCAGTCCGGATATCGTATTAAAAACTCCTTTGGACAGGCTTGAAAATGTTGATTTGGCTTTGATAAAAGTACCAAAATCATTAGAGTTGTTCGAACTTTTTTTAGCACAAATTCACCGAGGTTCAACAGCGAATACGGAAGCAGTTTGCTGTTTTATGACAAAGTATTTTTCAAAGTCGATGCTCCGCATAGCTGAGAAGTACTTTAGCGATGTGAGCCAATCGAAAGCTTGGAAAAAAGCGCGTTTGTTAGTCTTAAAATCTCCTAAAGTAGCCAGCGATAAACAAATTACAGCGTTCGTGAAACCTGTAAGTGATATATTGGGAGGTTTACAGCAGTATTACGGGGTGTTTTCGTCAGGAGGTGTTGATATAGGTACTCAATTTTTAATGGATGAATTTTCGTTAAATACTTCTGAAATAGACCAACCGTTGAGAGCGCTAGATTTAGCCTGTGGTAATGGAATTTTAGGGAAATTTTTACGAGCGAAATCTGATAGTATCGCTGTTACCTATGTCGATGACTTCAACTTGGCAACTGCTTCAGCGGCACTTAATGATAGCGGAGAATCATCCGAATTTATCTGTGCAAATACCCTAGAAGACCTTCCGGATAATCAATTCGATTTGGTGATTTCAAATCCTCCTTTTCACTTTGAACACGAAAATAATATAGAAGTGAGCATTTCCTTATTTAGGGGAGTTGAACGCTGCCTGAAACCGACAGGAAGATTCGTTTTAGTGGCAAATAAACACCTGAATTATCAAACGCATTTGACCACAATATTTAGTAAGGTCCGAAATATAGCTCAGAATCACAAGTTTGAAATTTACGAGTGTTCGTAGATAGCGGTAATAAAATCCACTTAACATTCAGGATGCTAAATGGATTTTATGTTTACCAGTAATAGGTGATTCCCCAGTAGAAATTTGACATATTGAGGTTAAAAACAAAATTGTCACGAGACCCTTTTGCATTGGATGCTGTGTAGGTATTACTTGTATGGCTATATGCAATAGATCCAAATTCGGCTTGTAAAGCTAAGTTATCATTGATAAAGTAGTTGATACTGGGGGTAATGCGAAGCTGGATTGTATGTGCTTTAATGTTGTTATTGGACGGAGTTATTCGTTCATCTCCATAGGTGTAGACAAAGCTACCTTGTGCACTGAATGCAAATTTTGGTAAAATAAATAAGTATTTTTTTAGGTAGGTATTGATCGTATATGACGATTTTTTTCTTCCTTGTGCATTGAGCCCTGTGTATTCAGAATTTTGATAATTATAGCCAACTCCCAATCCGACCTCTGTGTTTTTTGAAACAAAATATCCTGTACTGAGTTGAGCACCATAATGATTGTTTTTTGAGGTCAGTGCTGGTTGTTTGTCAGTGTCCGAAAAGATATTGATAGCTAATGAGGTGTTCCAGACCCCAGCATTAATGAACTTTCCACTTTGATCAGATTGTTGGGTGAATGCCTGTAATGTTAAAAGGAACAGGACGATGCTTGTAAATTTTTTCATAGTTTAAAGTATTAGAATGAACTTAAAACTACAATTTGTAGAGGTAACTGTTCTCGAAAATTTCCCAAACGACCATTTTAGTTGCTTAATCCATGTTTTAAGTATGAGCTTCGGATGAGCTGTGTTCGTCCCATAAAAAATCCCTGCGCTCATACGAGGCAGGGAATGATGTTGTTTCACGGAGCATGCTACCAATAATAAGCGATGCCTAAAGTGATGTTTGACATGTTTAGATTGACACCGAAATCATCTCTTTTCACAGGTTCTGGAATGTTTTGAAATTCTGTCTTGGTATGTCTGTAAGAGATGTTACCAATTTGCGCAGTAATGGCTAAATGTTCAGTAGCGAAATAGCTAAGCCCAGGTACCAATTGAATGGCATAGGTAGTTAGGTCGTCTTGGGTCGTGTCGTTGTTGTACTCCATAACACCACCGCCGTAACTGATCGTTCCTTGTGCTGTAAATGCGAGATTGGGAATGATGAAAACATACTTCTTGATATAGGCGTTAATTGTAAAGTCTCGACGTGTGATTTCATTGGTATTGGTAAGGAGTTTGTTTTTTGTGGTGTTGGTATTGTAACCTGCTCCTAATCCAATTTCAAGGTTTTTGGAAACTGCGTATCCAAACGTGGCGTTTAAACCAAAATTACTGTTGCTTACTTCTGCTTGATTATTTTTTTGATTGGAAGAAAAGAAGTTCAGGTTAGCTTGTGTGTTCCAAGTACCCGATTGGATAGCGGTTGTAGTGGATGATTTTTCTTGAGCTTTTGCACCAATGGCAAAAATAGTCATGGCTATGATAGCTAATTTTTTCATAACAAGATGTTTAACAATTTTTGACTAATTTACGGGTAAAAGCTAAGATAAACCGGTAAAATTTTGTTAAAATTCGACCGGTTTATGAATAGAAGGGCACATCTAATCATTTATTGTTGTGGGGTTTAAACTCCGAGAGTTCCAAGCTTCTGACCTGTATACTTCCGCTAGTTTACCGCCATCTATATGATTCCATCCAGGAGGTTGGATGAGGTAGTTAATTTTATCCTTAAACGTGGGAGCATTTTTGACATCCGTCCAAAGTTCTTTCCAAAGTAAAAATTGAACGTCCCAAATACTCGTGCTATCTAATTGATCATGCATAATTCCGTAATCGATTTTTACATCGGGCAATTGGGTCTGAAAGGTTTTAAAAATGCGGTCCCAAATGCTAAAGGTTTCACCGTAGTTTCTATCGAGGTAAATAGGGTTTTTGGCATGATGCACTCTGTGCACCGAAGGGGTGATGAATAGCTTTTCTAGCCATTTATGCTTACCTACAAAACGTTCACTTAGGTGAGAATAGGTGGCGTATAAACGGGCTACGGGTTCAATACAGAATATCATTAGAGGGTGAAAGCCCAATATGGGGAGCCAGGTAAAGTTATGAGGAGTGAAAAAGAAATCGAATATTGAGCCTCTTGCGACTACGGTCAGGTTCATTTCTTCAGCCGTGTGATGTACACCGTGAATGCACCATAAGAAGCGAACGCGGTGTCCCATATAGTGAATAAAAAAGACCATAAAATCATACACCAGATAGGCGATAACCCAAATATACCAGGCAAAACTGAGATCGAAGATACGGTGACTGTAAAGCCAATACATGGTGCCTACGATCATGAGCTTTGAAAGTAAAAAATACGGAATACTCTGTATGAGATAAGATGCAATACTGACCATACCTTCTTTTTTCTCTTCTACTACATTGATGGCAATAAGTACTATCCATTCCACGATCATAAGTACCAATACCAGTACGCTAGTGTGTTGAGCACTTTCAGCAAAGAACTCTACGGAAGTTAAATTCATGATTAGTTTAAATTAAGGGTTTATTGATTGTTTGATGTTTTTAATTTTTCAAGAGCTTCAGCTCTGAATTCCTCCGCGAATTTACCGCCATCTACATGGTTCCATCCGGGAGGTTTGATAAGGTAATTGAGTTTGTCTTTGAAGCTAGGAGCGGTTTTTACATCATGCCATAGCTCTTTCCACAATATGGTTTGTACCTGCCATAGATTTGTACCGTCAATTTTGTCGTCCATCATACCATAGGTTGGGGGTTCTTGTTCCAGCTCTTTTTGGAAAGTACCAAACAAATGATCCCAAAAGGAAAAGGTTTCTCCGTAATTGCGGTCCAGATACACGTGGTTTTTAGAATGGTGCACACGATGCGCTGAGGGAGTGATAAATAATTTTTCAATCCATCCACCTTTGGCACTGATAAAATGTTCGTTAACGTGCTCAAACAGTCCGTATATTTTCGCAATACCGTCTACAATTAATACCATAAAAGGATCAAAGCCAAGTAGGGGCAGCCATAAGGTGTTGTGGGGAGTTAATAAAAATCCAAAGAAAGAGCCTCGTACAGCAACGGTTAATTTCATTTCTTCTGCGGTGTGATGCACCCCGTGAATACACCAAAAAAAGCGAACGCGATGTCCTAAGTAATGTATGATGTAGAACAACAAGTCGTATAAGAGGTAACAAAGTATCCAGATGTACCAAGCATTGCCTAAATCAAACAGGCGGTAATGGTAAAACCAGACCATCAGACCAAAAAAGAAAACATCCAATACAAAGTATGGAAGTAATTCAACAAAATAGGAGAGGAGGTTAACGAGGCCTCCTTTATTGCTGTTTATTTTGTGATTTATGACAAGGACTAGCCACTCGATGACGACAGAAAAAAGGAAGATGAATGCAAATTTTCCTTGCATTTCTTCAAATAGTAGGGTTAAGTTCATTTTTATTCAGTCTAAATAAATGCAAATATAGATTTATTTGACTACCGAGCTGCGAAATTGTAAGGGATAAACTGTTAAAATTTCTCTGATTATACTAAAGAATTGAAAACGAGAAGCATAAAAAAGCCCCGTTACTAACGGGGCTTCATTGTATTAGTGTTCAACTGTAAACCTTAGGCTTCAGCTTCGATATAATCTTCAATAGGATTACATGAACAAACGAGGTTTCGATCACCAAAGGCATCGTCTACACGGCGCACAGATGGCCAAAACTTGTTGTCAGCAATGTAGTCAAGAGGGAAAGCAGCTTCTTTTCTTGAATACGGTAAATCCCATTCATCTGCAGTTAGCATTTCCTGCGTATGAGGAGCATTTTTCAACATATTGTTAGCGTCGTCTTTGCTTGCGTTATCAATTTCTTTACGAATAGAAATTAAGGCATCACAAAAACGATCAAGCTCGGCTAAGTTTTCACTTTCCGTTGGTTCTATCATAATAGTTCCTGCTACTGGGAAGGAAACTGTAGGAGCGTGGAATCCGTAATCCATGAGTCGCTTAGCGATATCAACTACCTCAATTCCGTTTTGTTTAAAGGCTCTACAATCTACGATCATTTCGTGGGCAGCACGTCCCATTTCTCCGGTATATAGGGTGTCGAAATGTCCTTGTAAACGCTCTTTCATATAATTGGCGTTTAAAATGGCATTTTTGGTAGCATTGGTAAGTCCGTCTGCCCCTAACATAGTAATATATCCATACGAAATTAAGCAGGCTAAGGCAGATCCCCAAGGGGCCGCACTAATAGCTGTGATAGCTTGCTCTCCACCGGTAGTAATTACAGGATTCGTAGGTAAATAAGGTACGAGTTGAGGAGCTACACAGATAGGTCCAACACCTGGTCCACCACCTCCGTGAGGAATCGCAAAAGTTTTGTGCAAGTTCAAGTGACAAACATCTGCTCCAATGGTTGCTGGATTCGTTAGGCCAACCTGAGCATTCATATTGGCACCGTCCATATATACTTGTCCTCCGTTGTCGTGAATAATTTGAGTAATTTCTCTAATCGCCTTTTCGTAAACACCGTGAGTTGATGGGTAGGTTACCATTAAGGCTGCGAGGTTGTCTTTGTGTTGTTCAGCTTTCTGACGAAGATCGGCAACATCGATGTTTCCTTTGTCATCTGTTTTGGTTACAACCACTTTCATTCCGGCCATAACAGCAGAGGCAGGGTTGGTTCCGTGAGCAGATGCAGGGATGATACAGATGTTTCTGTGGTGATCCCCGTTAGCTTGATGATAAGCTCTGATAACCATCAATCCAGCAAACTCTCCTTGAGCTCCCGAGTTGGGTTGTAGTGAAGTACCGGCAAAACCAGTAACCACGTTCAGTTGCTCTTCTAAATTTTTGAGCATTTCTTGATATCCTGCCGCTTGATCAATTGGAGCAAACGGATGGATATTTCCCCATTGTGGGTTGCTCAATGGCAACATCTCTGATGCAGCATTTAATTTCATAGTACATGATCCTAACGAGATCATTGAATGATTTAATGCGAGATCTTTGCGCTCCAATTTTTTAATATAACGCATCATTTCTGTTTCAGAATGATACGTGTTGAAAACCTCGTGGTTTAAGAAATCAGTGGTTCTAACCAATTGACTATCTATTGCGGTAGTGGCCACTAATTCTGTGATTTCGATATCTTGAACGTTAAATGCTTGTTCAAAACAATCTACGATAGCATTTAATTCTTTGAGGCTTACCGTTTCGTTTAATGAAATTGAAACGTGGTTCGCATCGATATAGTTAAAGTTGATGTGCTTACTTTCTGCAACCGTGCGCAATTGCTGTGCTTCTACTTCGATGAGTAAGGTGTCGAAGTAATTTGAGTTTAGCTGTTTAAATCCTAATTTATTTAATGCAGCAGCTAGGGTTACAGCGTGTTGGTGAACGCGGTTAGCGATATAGGTTAATCCGTCTTTACCGTGGTACACGGCATACATTCCTGCCATTACAGCTAATAATACCTGAGCTGTACAGATATTAGAGGTTGCACGTTCTCTTTTAATGTGCTGCTCACGAGTTTGCAAAGCCATTCTAAGAGCTCTTCCACCATCTCTGTCTTTAGTAACCCCGATAATACGACCTGGAATGCTTCGTTTATATGCCTCTTTGGTAGCAAAGTACCCTGCGTGAGGACCTCCGTATCCTAATGGAATACCAAAACGTTGGGTAGTACCTACAACCACATCAACACCGAATTCTCCTGGTGCTTGAAGTGCTACTAACGATAAAATATCCGCGGCAACAGCCACTTTTATTTGCTGTTCGTTTGCTTTACTTACAAAGTCAGCGTAGTCGTGTACTTCTCCGTGCTTTCCTGGGTATTGTAAAATTGCTCCGTAAAAGTCTTCGGCAAAGTCAAAATCCTTGTGGTTTCCAATAACGAGTTCAACGCCAATTGGAATAGCTCGTGTTTTAAGTACCGAAAGGGTTTGTGGTAAAATCTCTTCCGAAACAAAAAACTTATTGGCTTTTGCCTTTTTCTTAGCACGTTCTCTTACATCTAAAAGCAATGCCATTGCCTCTGCAGCAGCAGTCCCTTCATCGAGTAAAGAAGCATTAGCCAATTCCATTCCAGTAAGATCGCAAACCATAGTTTGGTAGTTGAGTAAGGCCTCGAGTCTACCTTGAGCGATTTCTGCCTGGTAAGGTGTGTAAGCAGTATACCATCCTGGGTTTTCCAAGATGTTGCGTTGAATTACACTAGGAAGTATCGCTTCGTGATAACCAAGCCCAATGTAACTTTTAAAAACTTTGTTCTTCGCAGCTAACTCGTTGATATGATTGAGGTATTCGTACTCACTCATAGCTGGAGCTAAATCGAGCTCTTGGTTCAATCGAATATCGTCTGGAATTGTTTCGTAAATTAATTGGTCTAATGTTGTTACCCCCACAGTTTTCAACATCGTTTCGCGGTCTTTTTGATTAGGACCTATATGTCTTAATTGAAATGAATTTGTGTTCATTTGTGCTGTTTGTTTTAAGTGGCTCAAAAATAATCAAAATTGCTGATTTTAAACCTATCTTTTTTACCGTAAATTGTTAATTTATTAACTTAAGTGTGTGGAAAGGATTCTTGTCTTACCTTTGCCTTATGAAGCTTTTATTATGGTTGTTTAATTTTTATATCAATGCGAGTATACACGTTGCATTAGCCGTGTACGCCTTGGTAAGAATTACAGAGAAATACCTCGGGTTACCCTATAATGAACCCGTTGCTTATACCGCTTTTTACGGAACGATTACGGCGTATAACTTTGTGAAATACGCGAGTTTAGCAAAATTCAAACACGCGAGTTTGACCGTGAATCTTCGATATATACAGGTTTTTTCATTGCTGTGCTTTGGCTGTTGGGTGTATTACGTAGGGCAATTGCCAGCGCGTATATTGTGGTGTTTAGTGCCTTTTGGCCTTTTGACTTTGTTGTACACGATCCCTTTTTATAAAGGCTTCAAAAAAAATCTCAGAAGTGAAGGAGTGGTAAAAGTGTTGATTGTCGCTACCGTTTGGGTGGGGGTAACCGTTATGCTTCCGGTATTGCAGTGCGAACAGTATTCGTATACGAATGTCCTAATGCTAGGAGCGCAGCGATTTTTGTTAGTAGTGGTTTGGGTACTACCCTTTGACATTAGAGATATGAATCGTGACGAACTGAGTTTGCGCACCCTTCCCAAACGGTTGGGCGTGGCTCAAACGAAAAAATTAGGAATCTTATTACTGGCAATTTGTCTGATTCTTGAATTTAACATCATGGCACCAGCATTGTATCACCGTGTGTTTTTAGCGCTTTTTGGACTGACCGCCATTTTACTAATGCGAGCTACTCCGCAACAACATCGTTATTATAGTTCTTTCTGGGTCGAAGCACTACCGATATTTTGGTTGATTTTACTAATAGTTTTTGTAAATTTCTTATAAATATGTTTGCAATTTAAACTAAATGGCTTCGGATTTGAAAATGTTATCGTTTTGTGATACTTTTTTAGCAGAAGCTTTGTACTTTGCGACCAACAATACAACAACACAATACAATGAACACAGTTGGTACACAAAAAAGAAATTTTATTTTCGACTTTGATAGTACGCTTACTAAAGTTGAAGCGCTAGACGTACTCGCAGAAATTACGCTGGCAAACAATCCCGATAAAAAAGAAATTATCGAAGGCATTGTTAATATTACGAATTTGGGAATTGATGGAGAAATATCCTTTCCTGAATCATTAGGGAGAAGAATCAAAATGTTACAAGCTAACAAAGCTGATTTGGATGTTTTGATAAAAGAACTAAGACAAAAAGTCTCCCGTTCTATAGAACGTAACAAGGAGTTTTTTGAGAACTTTTCAGAGGACATTTATGTGATATCGGCCGGTTTCAAGGAATTTATTGATCCTATAGTTGCTGATTATAACATCCCTTCAGAACGCGTATTTGCCAATACGTTTGTCTTTGATGAAAATGATGTTATTGTCGGGTTTGACGATCAAAATGTTTTGGCCTCTCACAATGGAAAAATTGCCTGTTTAAAGGCGTTGGACTTGGAGGGAGAAATCCAAGTAATAGGAGATGGTTACAGTGATTACGTGACCAGAGAAGCAGGAGTAGCGGATAAGTTTTTTGCGTATACAGAAAATGTGTCACGCGCAAAAACAGTAGAAAACGCTGATTATATCACTCCGAATTTAGATGAATTTTTATACGTAAACGATTTGCCGAGAAATATATCATACCCAAAGCACAGAATTAAAATACTACTTTTAGAGAACATCCACCCAGATGCTGAAAAAAAATTGTCTGAAGACGGTTTTACAGTCGAAACTGTAAGTAGAAGTTTGTCGGAAGAGGAACTTATTGAGAAGTTAAAAGATGTACATGTCCTCGGAATTCGATCGAAAACTCAGGTGACGAAGAAAGTAGTCGAGGCGGCAGACAAGCTCATGGTAGTGGCAGCCTTTTGTATCGGAACCAAACAAATTGATTTGGATACTTGTAAGGTGCATGGTGTAACCGTATTTAATGCGCCATATAGCAATACGAGATCCGTTGTAGAATTGGCTATCGGTGAAATTATTATGTTGATGCGAAGCGTATTTCAACGAAGTAGTGAATTGCACAATGGTCAATGGAATAAAACTGCTCAAGGATCTCGCGAAGTCCGTGGAAAAAAACTGGGAATTGTCGGATATGGAAATATTGGAAAGCAGTTGTCAGTATTGGCAGAAGCATTGGGAATGGATGTCTATTACTACGATGTAGAAGATAAGTTGGCTCTCGGAAATGCTACCAAAGTAACCACACTAAAGGAACTACTTGGGATTTCAGATGTCATTACTTTACACATTGATGATAATGCTGCCAACAAGAATTTTATCGGAGAAGAAGAAATTAAACAAATGAAAGACGGTGCTTATCTGGTAAATCTTTCACGAGGATTTGTGGTAGATATACAAGCCTTGGTAGCCGGATTAAAGTCTGGTAAAATAGCGGGAGCAGCTGTTGATGTTTATCCGGAAGAGCCTAGAAAGAACGGTGACTTTATCACGGAGTTAAAAGGATTGGATAACGTAATTCTTACCCCGCACGTTGGAGGAAGTACAGAAGAAGCTCAACGAGATATTGCTGATTTTGTGCCCGGTAAAATTATGGATTACATCAATTCAGGAAATACTGTTGACGCAGTGAACTTCCCGAATATTCGATTACCAAAACACCGAAATGCACACCGTTTTTTACATATACATCAAAATGTACCAGGTGTTATGGCTCAAATCAATAAGGTCTTAGCAGAGTTTGAGTTAAATATTACAGGGCAATACTTATCTACAGATGACAAAGTAGGTTACGTAATTACAGATGTTGATAAAGTATACAATCAAGAAGTGATTGCGGCCCTTAAGAAAATTGAAGGAACCACGAAATTTAGAGTGCTGTACTAACAGTTATAGAGCGTGTTGTATACGTATACAGCACGCTTTTTTTAAGAGCTTTGCATACGCGGAGCTAAAGGGATCAATTGGCTCACGTATCCCATTAGGTAAACAGCATTGGCATTGAGTTGTTGTTTATCACCATTAGTCATTAAATTTTCTACAGGGAATTGGGCCACACTAACTTCTTTGTTGGCCTGTAATTGTGAGTGAATGAAATTCGTGTCATTCGCTTTTAAACTTCCAGTAATTTCTATTTGAGTTCCTAGTAAGACACCAGTAATCATCAGCGGGAAAACGCCGTCATTGTTGGTCGTTGAACCAGAACTGTAATAGCCAATAGGTTGCCCGGATAGGTACCAATCATTCATAGTAAATAGTTCAGTATTGAGCCACGATCGCTCAACCTGTACCATGAGGTAACGGAATGAAATAGTTTCGAGGCTACTGTCGGTACTTAATGAAATGTGCTTGCTATCTTGTTGACCGGGAGTTCTGGACTGAAGTTTAACAGCGTTTTTGGAAGGGAGTAAGGTTTGATATTGATCGTCAAAAAGTGTTGGCAGTTTTTGTAAATCGAGGTGTATCTTAGGTAAACTTTTTGGGGTGGTAAGTAGGTCTGTCCAATTGTATGGTATGGCATTGGCCAATTGCCAGGAGGTAGGGCTTTGAGAAAGTCCTGACATTTTGGACACTGAGAATTTTTGTTGTGCCTCGTAAAAAGCCTGCGATACAAATTTAGAATCTTCTACAATACTGGCGCCTTGAATGAGATTTTGATAAGATTGCTCCACGGTATTTGCACTTGTAGTGAAGAATTTTGTCAAATCGGGAATTGCGTTCACCAAATCGCGAAAGCGAAAGGCGTGCAGGTAATTCCCTTCGGGGTTAGCAGGGCTGTAGGCATTATTGTATGCGTCTAAGGCTATTGGAAAAGGAAATTCATTAAGTTGAAAAACAGGTTTTTCAACGGTTGCTTGACTACGGGCCTTGGGGTGGTTTTCTTCAAGGGCATGTGCAACTATTTTTTCGAAGTCTAAAAGTAAGCTCATAATAAAATATGGGGTTTCCCGTTTTGAAAAACCCCGTTATTTAGAATTAATTGGTAGCGAGTCCTGCCTTTTTTGTGGCGTTTTCCTTCACCTCAGGAGCGCTTAATGGCGCAGATGGAGGTGTGATTTCGCTGGCAAAGGCTATGATTTGGATACCCGGTACTTTTATGGTACTACCGTCGAAGGTAGAATGAAATGTGTCTTTTGAGCTACTGTGGGTGTAGGATCCAGAAAGTTTAAAGGGGCCCCAACCTACAGAGGTAGTTCCGGAAATAGATTTTTCAATGTGGGATTTATCTTCAGTACTGAAATCACCCGAAATTTCGATGTCTCTAGCAACGATAAATGATGTCGGAATTAGCGGTAGAAGATTGTCTTGGTTCCCTGCTAGTTTACCATTCGAGATTCCGTGTTTAGGACGTCCATCAATAAACCAATTGTCCATTCTGAATAGGAATTCATGCATCCAAGGTCTAAATACTCTGACAACGCCTATTTTGGCAGAAAGACTAAAGTTTTGAGCCTGCATGTGATAGTTTGTCTCTTCGGTATGTCCGCTGGTACCACCTCCAATACTCCAAAGGCCGAGGTTCCATGATGCGCCACCTTTCCATTCATTGAATGTACTGTTCGTTTCTTTGTCTAAGTATTTGCTCGTTAAACTAAGTTCAGAAAAGTTAATCGCTGCCTCTTTTTGCATCCAATTTGAAGGCATCGCATAGCTCAATAACCAGTTTTGTCCGCCTGGTAAGTTTGAGGCCATTTGATGTTGAGCAGAAACGGCTTCTCTCGCTGCTGCTATGGCATTTTGTACCGATGAGTTGATACTCGAAGCTAAGGCTGCCAATGCTTGTTCTACTTGGTCAGCACCTTGAGCTCTCCAGGTGTCGTACGAAGCGGTAACAGCATTCATTAATAAAGGTTGCCTAGCTTGCCATTCACGCTGGTCGTGAACGTCATCCATGTTGTAACCCAGGTAGGCCGTTCTGTATCCGCTAACAGCGGCAATGTACGCTTGTTGGTTTTGTAAATAGGTTTGGTAAATCGGTGACTTGTTGGTTTGAGTCGTTTCTTTACCCGTAAAATCTTTGATGGTGGTTTCTACATTTAAGTAGTTGTAAGCTTCCTCGTAGATTTTTTTCTGAGCAGGATCCACAACTGAATGTGTTTTCGCACCGTTGACAATGGTTTTGTAAACTTCTGATACTTGATTTGCTGTCGCTTGAAAATCAGCGGCAATGGCAGGTATAGGATCAACAAATAAAGAGAAGGTCTCCGCTGAATTTAGGTTACCCGTTGGATTTGCAGGTGATGCCGCATTTTCAAAATCCGAAGGGTTAATGGCCATATTCTTGGCAAGTTGGATAAAAGTTGTTTGTGGATTAAATGGTGCCTGAGCGCCGCTCTCTGGTGTTACTGTAATTGCTTCGAATAATCGGGTGTACAAAGTACTGAGTACATTCTGTTCCGTTTTTTGGTCCATGATTTTTTAAGTTTTAAGTTATGTTTAGTAGTACGTAGCAAGCTTAGTTGTTATAACTAGCTACTTAAAATTAAAAAGTCAAGGTTATTTTATTAGGGGTTGTGTGTTAAGTGTTTGTAAATCAGTTGTGAGAGTGGGTAAGGAGAGTATGTGTGTAGCTGTGTACTAAAGTTGTTCAAAATGCAATAAATTACGCTCAATATTTGAAACTCCTTTTTTGAGTATGTTGAGGTAATTCGAAACATTTTCCATTTTGAAACGACTGAGAGGGCCGGAGGCACTCAGAGCAGCAATGGTTTTATGGTCTTTATTTTTAACCGGAATAGCTATACATACCAGTCCTGGTTCAAATTCTTCGATGTCCAAAGCGAATCCTTTTTCTTGAATTTCTGAAAATTGCTTCGTTAAACCAGTAGCGGTAGTAATCGTATGCTTGGTGTAGGATTCGAGCGCAGCTTGATTTAAAAAATGCTGCTGTTCTGCTACAGAACTGTAGGCCAATAGCAGTTTTCCTGACGCTGTAGCATGCAGGGGTTGATAAGAGCCGATACTCGTATTGATTTTTAAGCCATGCATACTGTCAGCTTTGTTAATGTGAAAGAGTTGGTCTTCTTTAAGTATGCTTAGTAATACGGTTTCCTGAATTTCTAAAGCAACCATTTTGATGGCGTTGTTGGTTAGGTTTTTCAGCGTTTTGTATATCGAAACGCGATTGCCTAGTTCGAACAATTTGCTTCCCAAGCTGTATTTGTCGTTTTGATTTTGCTGTACCAAATTCATAGAACTCAAGGTGTACAGTAATCGGTACACTGTGCTTTTGTTATAACCCGTTTTTACGGCGAGCTCTCGAACTCCCCAAACAGGGTGGTCGGTGGTGAAGGCCTCTAATAGTGTAAAGGCTTTGATGATGGACTGATTTATTTTTTTATCGTCTAAAAGGGACATAAAGAAGTGTTCTTTTTAAGCTTGTTATTGCTAATATACATAAAAATGTTTAACTTTATAAAACACCGTTTTGAATAGTGAAACGGAACGAAATGAAATAACCAAAAAACGGCAGCGAGTAATGCCGTAAAAATAAAAGGAGCTTTTATGTATTCATCATCATTAGCGTACGCGATTCAGCAAGATAAAGAAGACGCGCTGGCACCTCTGCGTGAAGCGTTTCATATTCCAAAAACTAAGGAAGGAAAAGAGTGGTTGTATTTTACGGGGAATTCTCTGGGATTACAACCCAAGTTGACAGAAAAATACATCCAACAAGAACTCAATGATTGGGCAAACTACGGAGTAGAGGGCCACTTTGAGGGCGATACCCCTTGGTTACCTTACCATGAATTTTTAACCGAAAAGATGGCAGCTATCGTCGGAGCAAAGCCTTTAGAGGTAGTGGTAATGAATACATTGACAACCAATTTACACCTGTTGATGGTGTCGTTTTATCAACCGACAAAGAAGAAGTTTAAAATAGTCATAGAGAGCGATGCGTTCCCTTCCGATAGGTATGCGGTGGAATCACAGTTAAGATTCCACGGTTTTGATTCTGAAGAAGGATTGGTGGAATGGCGCCCGCGAGCAGGAGAAGAATTACTGAGAATAGAAGACTTAGAAAGTATTATGCAAGAACAAGGCGATGAAATTGCGTTGTTGTTGATCGGCGGAGTAAACTACTATACCGGACAGTATTTGAACCTAAAAGCAATTGCAGATATAGGACACCAACACGGTTGTATGGTAGGAATAGATTTGGCGCATGGAGCTGGGAATATCAGTCCCGAGTTGCATGAGAGTGGAGTCGATTTTGCTGCTTGGTGTACTTATAAGTATTTGAACTCAGGCCCAGGAAGTTTAGCGGGGTTGTTTGTGCATGAACGACATGCTCACAACCGTGACTTACCGCGCTTTTCAGGGTGGTGGAATCACAACAAAGCTACTCGATTTAATATGCGACAACCTTTTGATGTTATGCCTGGAGCAGAAGGTTGGCAACTGAGTAATCCTCCTATTTTGTCCATGGCGGCTATTAGAGCTTCATTGGAAGTTTTTGATCAAGTAGGAATGGCTGCATTGCGAGAAAAATCAGAGAAACTTACAGGGTATTTTGAGTATTTGATTAACCAAATAGATACCGACAGAATAAAGATTATTACACCGAGTGATCCCCGACAAAGAGGATGTCAATTGTCAATACAAGTAAAAGATGCAGATAAGAGTTTGCACAATGCCTTAATGGAACATCACGTGATAACCGATTGGAGAGAGCCCGATGTAATTCGCTGTGCTCCGGTACCGTTGTACAACAGTTTTCAAGATGTGTACCATATGGTTGAAATTTTAAGAAAATTACTCTAAGATCTAGAAATACTAAAGAATATGAAGAGTGCTCAAGTACATAAAAAAGAAGTAGTTATTATCGGTGCAGGACTGTGTGGAAGTTTGCTAGCACTGCGATTGGCTCAAAGAGGCTATAAAGTAGACGTCTATGAAAGCCGACCTGACTTAAGGAAAGTGGATATTTCTGCAGGACGTTCTATCAACTTGGCCTTGTCAGACAGAGGGTTTAAGGCCTTGGAAATGGCAGGAGTGGCAACCAAAGCACGTGAAATTTGTATACCGATGTACGGTAGACTTGTACATGATAAACAAGGAAATACCTTCGCGTCAAATTATTCAGGGAGATCCGGAGAGTACATTAATTCGATTTCTCGAGGAGATCTCAATGCTATCTTGTTAGACGAAGCTGAGGCAGCTCCAAATGTAAACTTACATTTTAATGTGAAGTGTACACGTGTCGATATTGAGGCCAAACGAGCATATTTTAGCTCCTATGAAAATGACGACAGTTTTGAAGTGGAAGGAGCCGTGATTTTCGGAGCGGATGGTGCTGGTTCAGTTTTACGTAAGAGTTATTATTTGGAAAAGAAATTTTTGTTCAGTTACAGCCAAGAGTATTTGACACACGGCTATAAAGAACTTGAAATTCCGGCAGATGCCCTTGGGAACCATCAAATCAGTAAAGACCATTTGCATATTTGGCCTAGAGGTGCCTATATGCTAATCGCACTTCCTAATATGGATGGAAGTTTTACTGTAACCCTATTTTTGGGGCATGAAGAAGGAGCATATCATTTTAAAGGACTCGATTCTGAAGCGGCAATTACAGCGTTTTTTAAGGAAGAGTTTCCCGATGCTTTGGCCTTGATTCCAAATATCCTTGAAGAGTTTGAAAACAATCCGACGGGTGCCTTGGGAACCGTGAAGTGCGCACCTTGGTATTACAAAGGGAATACGCTGCTGATTGGTGATGCCGCTCATGCAATTGTGCCGTTCTACGGTCAAGGGATGAATGCTTCTTTTGAAGATGTCTTGGTGTTAGATGAGGTATTGGATACCTGTGAGGGCGATTGGGAACTCGTATTTAAAACCTATCAAAAACGCCGTAAAAAGGATGCAGATGCCATTGGTGATTTGGCAGTTGAGAATTACTACGAAATGAGAGATCACGTAGCAAATCCACTCTTTAAAGAAAAGAGAAGATTGGAAATGCTATTAGAAAAAGAATATCCAGAAGCCTACTTTTCTAAGTATTCTATGGTGACCTTTAATGAGGATATCGGATATCACGAAGCAATGATAAAAGGACGCGCCCAAGATAAAGCCCTGTTAAACATGATTGCTGATGGTACCGTAGCTACAAATTTACCTGACGAAGACTTAGACCTTGCGGCCATTTTTAAGAAAGTTCAGGAGGAAACGCAGGAGGTGATGGACGAAGATAAAATAGCAGGACTCAAGTAATGAATACGCATATAATTATTCTTCGAGGGGTCAATGTTTCCGGAAAGAACAAGCTTCCTATGAAGCCTTTTCAGTCCGAACTCTTGAATAGGGGGTTGCAGAATGTACAAACCTATATACAGAGCGGAAACATCGTTTTACAATCAGAGAAAACGACCTCTGAAATCCAGGAGGTGATCGAGAAGGTGCTCCGTGACAATTTTGAAATAGAAGTTCCGGTGCAGGTATGGAGTGTACGAGCTTGGAAAGAGGTAATTTTTGCAAACCCGTATGCTGAGATGCCCGAAAAACAACAGTATTTTACCTTTCTAAACAGTGAAAGTGAGGTGAAAACTATTGATGTGGATGCCAAAGAAGACGGTTTCGAATTGACTGCGCATTGCGTATATGTAAATGCTGTGGGAGGGTATGGTAAGACTAAATTGACGAATAATTTTTTTGAAAAGAAGTTAAAAGTGCAGGCGACGACAAGAAACTTAAAAACAACAATCACGTTATTGTCGTTAGCTGAAAATCTAACAAAATAATTTATGGATAGTAAAGTAATCAAAGGAAAGGCAACGCCTAGAGGGAAGTTTCCTCATGTAAAACAGGTAGGAGATTTTATTTATGTTTCTGGTACTAGTTCGAGAAGACCAGATAATAGCTTTGAAGGTGTGGAAGTAGATGAGTTTGGTACCACTAACTTAGATATCAGAAAACAAACCCGCGCGGTTATCGAGAATATTCGAGACATTCTTCAGGAAGTAGGAGCTGATTTAAGTGATGTGGTCGACGTGACTTCGTTTTTGGTTAATATGAACGATTTTGGAGGTTATAACGAAGAGTATGCTAAATTCTTTGACTATAATGGACCGACGAGAACGACGGTAGCAGTGCATCAATTACCACATCCACATTTATTGATAGAAATTAAGGTCGTGGCTTATAAAAAACAGTAATCATGCAGTTGACAAAGGATCAAATAAGACAGTTCGAAAAACAGGGGTTTTTAATAATTCCTGAGGTGTTTACCTTGTCTGAAGTTCTAGAGTTAAAGCAAGTTTTGGGTGTGAATTCCGATGTACATGCCGTGCGACAACTCTTTAAAAAGTGTCCTGATGTATGGTTGCGACTGTGCCAGCACAATGCATTTAACGAGTTGTTACAACCCCTGATGAAAGACCGATTTGTTGCAAAGAGTATTTATTTTAACAAACCTAAACAAGCGAACTGGTTTGTGTCGTATCACCAAGATGTAAGTATTGGTGTGGAACAGAAAATAGAAGCCGATGGTTTTGCGCAATGGACTTCCAAACAGGGACAATTGGGAGTTGTACCTCCCAAAGAAATTTTGGAAGAATTGATTACGTGCAGAATTCACTTGGATGATACCGATGAAAATAACGGAGCTTTACGCGTAATTCCGGGTTCACATCAGCACGGAATACTGCGTTTGAACGAGGCATCCACCACAGTGGATTGGTCGAGTGAAGTTTGCTGTACGGTGCCGAAGGGA
This sequence comes from Tenacibaculum sp. AWR4_210, assembly GCF_056160945.1. Lineage (NCBI taxonomy): Bacteria > Pseudomonadati > Bacteroidota > Flavobacteriia > Flavobacteriales > Flavobacteriaceae > Tenacibaculum > Tenacibaculum sp. AWR4_210. The sequence goes on along the minus strand of NZ_JBSWYF010000006.1, from coordinate 99,220 downwards.
GGTATCATGTTGATGAAACCTTTGCTCCTTCACGCCTCGAATAAATCCGTTTCATCAGTGGAGAGAGCTGTGGTTCATATAGAATTCGCCGCAAGTGAGATTCCAATGGGGTGGTTAGAAAAGTATAAAATGAATTAAAATAGTGTAAAAAGCTGGGAAATGAGAATACAAAATTACATAGCTGGTGAATTTACAGATCCAATATCAGCGCAATGGCTGGATAACTACAATCCATCAGAGGGAGTAGTGTACGGGCAAATACCGAACTCAAACCAAGCCGATGTCGAAGCAGCGTACAAGGCTGCAGAGCGTGCTTTTCCTAGCTGGTCTAGAAGCGCTTTAGAAGAGAGGAGTCGTATTTTATCGGAAATTTCGCGAGGAATTCAAGAGCGATTAGACGCGTTGGCAACTGCCGAAGCAAAAGATAACGGGAAGCCTTTGACCTTGGCAAAACAAATTGACATTCCTAGGGCTGCGGCTAATTTTCAATTTTTTGCGAATGCAGCCACACAGTTTTCATCAGAGTCACACGAAACGGTAGGACGAAATGCCGTTAATTTTACCTTGAGAAAACCAATAGGGGTAGTGGGCTGTATTTCACCTTGGAACTTACCGTTATACTTGTTTACATGGAAGATTGCTCCGGCTTTGGCGGCTGGAAATTGCGTAGTTGCTAAGCCTAGTGAAGTAACCCCGATGACTGCTTATTTATTAGGAGAAATTTGTAATGAAGCAGGATTGCCTAAAGGAGTATTAAATATCGTTCACGGACTCGGAAGCACCGCAGGGCAGGCGATCATTAGTCACCCCAATATTAAGGCTATTTCCTTTACAGGAGGAACTGCCACTGGTGCTCATATTGCCAGAACGGCGGCACCGATGTTTAAAAAATTGTCGTTGGAGTTGGGGGGCAAAAATCCGAATATCATTTTTGCTGATGCGGATTATGACAAAATGTTAGCAACAACACTGAGGTCTTCCTTTGCGAATCAGGGACAAATTTGTTTATGTGGTAGTCGAATTTTTGTGGAAGCGAGTATTTACGAACGTTTCAAAACTGATTTTATCGCGAAAGTAAAAGAACTCAAAGTAGGAGATCCTTTTAGCGATACTTCAAACTTGGGGGCCTTGGTAAGTGAGGAACACCGTAACAAGGTACTCTCTTATGTAGCTTTAGCTGGGCAAGAGTCAGGGATGAAGCTGTTAACCGGAGGAAATAAAGTAGTCGTTAAAGGAAAAGAAGGAGGCTATTATATGGAGCCTACTGTAATTGAGGTTACATCTAACAAATGTACCTTGAATCAAGAAGAAATTTTTGGACCGGTAGTTACTTTGATGCCATTCACCTCTGAAGAGGAAGTATTGGAAATGGCAAATGATGTACCCTATGGCTTGTCAGCGACTTTGTGGACGAGTAATCTTTCAAGAACTATGCGCATGAGTCAGTACTTACAAGCCGGAATAATTTGGGTAAACACTTGGTTACTTCGGGACTTGCGTACCCCTTTTGGCGGAATGAAAGCTAGTGGTGTGGGACGTGAAGGAGGTTTGGAAGCGCTTCGTTTTTTTACGGAACCAAAAAATGTATGCATACAATACGATGAATAGTGAATTAAAAAAATAAACAGAGATCATGAATTTAGGATTGATAAATAAAAATGCCTTGGTATGTGGTAGTACGCAAGGAATAGGTAAAGCAACTGCGATGCTACTCGCATCAGAAGGAGCTGCTGTGACTTTGATGGCTAGAAATGAAGAAAAATTAAAAGCAGTACTTGAAGAGTTGCCTAATGAAGGTCAAAAGCACAGCTATATAGTTGCGGATTTTTCAAATCCAGCACAGTTAAAAGAGCAATTGGAAGCGAGTCCTTTAACATATCACATTTTGGTAAATAATACAGGAGGACCTGCAGGAGGACCTGTGTTTACAGCGGAAATAGCTGCATTTGAAAAAGCGTTTACCCAACACCTAAAATGCAATCACGTGTTAGCACAAGCTGTAGTTCCGTTTATGAAAGAGGTGGGCTATGGTAGAATTATTAATATCATATCGACTTCAGTAAAGCAACCACTCGACGGATTGGGAGTTTCCAATACGATTCGAGGAGCCGTAGCGAATTGGTCAAAAACACTAGCAAATGAGTTAGGAGCGCATAAAATTACGGTAAATAATGTATTGCCTGGAGCCACAGCTACAGAGCGCTTGACTGAAATTATTAAAAACAAAGCAGCCAAAACAGGAAAGTCACTTGAAGAGGTTGCAGAGATAATGAAAAACGCGTCGCCAGCGAAAAGGTTTGCCGCTCCTGAAGAGGTAGCCAATGCCGTTGTGTTTTTAGCAAGTGAAAAAGCGAGTTTTATCAATGGTATCAACGTACCGGTAGACGGTGGACGTACCAAGAGTTTATAAGTAAACAGCAACCCATAACACACAAAAATATGAGCAAGTTAGTACAACCTTTGAATTTTAAGAAGTGGATTGATGAACATCGTCATTTACTCAAACCACCCGTAGGAAATAAGCAGGTATGGAAAGATGGAGAGTATATCGTAATGGTAGTGGGAGGCCCAAATAACCGTAAGGATTACCACTATAATGAAACTCCTGAGTTCTTTTATCAAGTAGAGGGAGATATGGTATTGAAAATCATTGATGATTCCGGAAAAATGATCGATGTAGAAATCAAGGAAGGGGATATTTATCTCTTGCCTGGAAAAGTACCACATTCACCACAGAGGAAAGCGGATACCGTAGGTTTGGTAATTGAGTATCCACGTGCCGAGGGAATGATGGATGCCCTGGAGTGGTATTGTGAAAATTGCGGGCATCAATTGTACCGAGAGGAGTTTGCTCTGGATAATATAGAAACGGATATGCCGATCATTTTTGATAGGTATTATTCGGATAAGCAAAAGTGTACTTGTGATAATTGTGGTACCGTGATGGAAGCACCGAACAAAGCCTAGGTTAGGTATGGAAGAGCGCGTAAAAAGTAGCTTTGAGCAACAACAGTTTATGACCACGCTCGGCGCAAAATTGGCTTTAGTAACGGAGGGACAGGTAGTAATAACCTGTCAAAAGCGACCTGAGTTAACACAACAAAACGGTTTTGTCCACGCTGGGGTCCTAACTAGTTTGATGGATGTGGCCTGTGGATATGCTGCATTGACCGTTATGCCAGCGGATGCCGACGTACTTTCGGTGGAGTTTAAAACTAATTTATTGCGCCCCGCGGTAGCTAGCGAGCTAAAGGCGATAGGAACCGTGGTAAAAGCTGGAAAAACGCTCGTTTTTTGTGAAGCTAAACTCATAGGGAATGACGATGCGTTGATTGCGACCATGCAAGCGACCATGTTTTGTGTCAAAAATGAATAAACAAATTAATCAGAAATAGTTATTGATAACTCTTATGGAAAAAAGGAAACTTCGAATTAATGGACATTCGCATTTACTGCCTTATCCAGAAGAAATCCCGAGCTTTATGAAGGACAAAGGGATTTTCTGGGTAGATAAGGACAAAAAGTTTATGCTGCAAAAGAACTGGAAGCGTCCTGTGACGGATTCGAGCTTCTTTTTAAATGAAAAGCTCGCGTGGATGGAGCATTTTAAAATCGATCACGCAGTGGTATTAAATTTGTCGCAGTTGTACGGGAATGGTTTGCGTTTGGAAGAAATGAAACAGGCCTTGCGATTCCAAAATGACTTCAATGCAAAAGTACAACAGGACCACCCCGATAAGTTTACCTGTGGCTTTGTTGTGCATCCCGGTTTTGTAAGAGGCGCCTGCTGGGAAATTGAGCGCTGTGTAGAGCAGTTGGGAATGCGCTTGTTGTGTTTGCCTACTCACTACATGGATACTATAGGAACTTGGAGGTGTATTTTTGACGAAGAAAATGAACCTATTTTTGAACTGGCGAACAAGTATAATTTAGCGGTAGAAATACATCCCTATGACGGCGAAAAATTTATCAAATTAGAAAATACTAGTTGGCGTTTTCACCTTATTTGGATGCTGGCCCAATGTGCCGATGCCTATCATTTTTTGAGTTTAAACGGCTATTATGATAAATATCCTAACATGCGTATCTGTTTTGCTCACGGTGGACAGTTGGCACAGATGAATTTAGGAAGGCGTATACAGGGCTTTGATGGAAGACCCGATTTGTTTGAAGGGAAACAACATCCGCGTAAAGCCGTAGGGCATAAAAATATCTTTTTTGATACCCTGGTTCACGATACGGGGTCACTTGATTTATTGATAAAGAATCAAGGAGCCCAACAAGTACTTATTGGATTAGATGACCCTTATCCGCTCGGTGAGATGGAAAGCGATAAGCAATCTTCTTATCCTGGGAAAATTCTGGACTTAGCGATCGATCGCGAAATTATTACCGAAACCCAACGCGATGACATGTGGGAAAACAATGTGTTGCAATGGTTGTATGGCGATGATCAGCAAGCCAAGGATGACTTGGTAAAACGTATTCTACAAAATTAAAAAACCGTATTAAATTGGATTTGCAGAGAATAACCTAGGGATTATCCTTATTTTTAAACCGAAAAAATTGTAAATCCAAGGTTTTTATGTCAGAAGTAACACAGTTCCATAATTTATCTCATATTTTTATTTCATTGATTGGGGCAGTGTTGCTTTTGGCAATTTACTACAATATTAGAAAGCGCTTTCGAGTTGTACTCGAAGAAGGGAACTCGTTTAAACGCGTTGATAGAGGCTTACTTTTTTTCAGTTGTGGTATGCTCGTTTGGGTACTTTCCGGACTTTGGGCATTTACCGCCTATACTTTCGGATTTGAGCGTGGCTTAGGCTATCAATTTGGTGTAAACCTGCTCTCGACACTTAATAATCTATTTTGGTTGCTCGCACTGTACTACGTATATGATGCTCCACATTTTATTTATCGAAATGAAAAGAATGTCCGAATTATAAGTTTGATTATTGTCGCTGTAGCTTCGTTGACAGGAATACTTTCCATCTTCTTAGGCAATACGGTCTATGCGGGAGTCAAACTCATGGCCATTCCCGATTTTCTGTTAACCAGTTTTTTGTGTTATTTAATGGGTGTTTCTTTTTTTAACACCTTTATGCATCGCGATTTGAAGTTGGTGGCAGGTATTTCCGTGCTGGTGGTCGTTCTTCTGTTTGTTTCACAGTGGTCTGATGTGTTTGTTTGGATGCACAATGATTTTGTGAATCACCTAATTCGAATAGTGACCAAAACCTCTTTAGTAGCGGTGTTTTTAGTCTTGGCGACCAGTTGGGTTATTCAGTTGGCCAATACACCTAAGCCCGATGAAATGAAAATTCGTTTTCTCGATTGGTCTTTAATCGAATTGACTATCCCTTCCAAAGGAATTGTAGGAAGAAAGGTAGATTTTGGAGCCAAAACTACCCAGTACAAAAACCTGTTGCTTTTCGGTATTAGGAGGTTGAAGTCGGCTCCAGAAGAACAATGTATCGAAGTCCGATATGGAGGCGAAATCAACAGTCAAACCTATGTTACGCGAATTATTGATAATATCAATGCAATATTACAGCTGTCGGGGGAAGATAAATTGGAAAGAAAGGACCTTATTACTTTTATAGGAGAAAGTAAATATAGACTGCGAATTTTACCAGAAAATATTTTTATTGACAAGGCTTTGAAATTGGAATTCTCTGAGGAGAGGTCTTAATTTGTTTTTAGGGTTAACTGTATGATTAATAGGGTTACAAATAAATACAGAGACTTATTTTTGCTCACAATTAGCTACAACATTTTTGCTTAGATGAGGTGAAAGATACTTTCGTGAAAACTAATTTTTTATGAAGAATTTCACATCGACAACGGATGTTATGGGACATCCTCGAGGATTATTGTACTTATTTTTTGCAGAATTGTGGGAGCGCTTTTCTTTTTATGGAATGCGTGCCTTACTGGTACTTTACATGACCAAGCACTTGCTGTACAGCGACCGTATGGCCTTTGGGGTTTATGCGGCATACATGTCTTTGGTTTACGTTACTCCTATGATTGGCGGGGTACTTGCTGATCGAATCTTGGGATTTAGAAAAGCAATCATACTAGGAGGTGTTTTAATGGCATTAGGACACTTTTTCTTAACTTTTGAATATGATGTGTTCTTTTATGGCTCTTTGGCCTTAATCATCGTTGGAAATGGTTTTTTTAAGCCAAATATATCTTCTTTGGTAGGATCTTTATACGAATCAGGGGATTCTCGTCGTGATTCTGGCTTTACCATTTTTTATATGGGAGTTAATATCGGAGGTGCTGTCGCGCCACTACTCTGTGCTTGGTTGGCTGAACACTACGGATGGCATGTGGGCTTTGTGTTAGCAGGAATTGGTATGCTCATAGGCTTGATCGTATTTCGAGGCGGTTTGGTACGCAACGTGTTTGACGATCGAGGGAAAGTTCCGAATGTTTCACGTTATAACGAGAAATTTCTGGGCATAGCCAATGGTAACTGGGTAGTAATTACAGCGTTTTTATCAGTACCTATTTTTGCAGCAATCGTATACTTTTATGAGTTTGAGCACTATTTAGTTTGGTTGGTGTCTGCGTGTTTATTGGTCTTTATAATGTCGGTATTGCAAAAAATAGACAAGCCCGCTCGAAAAAAACTCTTAGTAGCGGTTTATTTTACGGTTTTGTATACACTGTTTTCGGCCATTTTTGAGCAGGCAGGCAGTTCGTTGACCTTGTTTGCTGATAGAAATGTGAACTTGATAGCTATGAATGCGGCGCAGACCAACAGTATTAATTCGGGCTTTATCATACTATTAGCAATTCCTTTTTCTGTGCTGTGGACCTATCTGCACAGGTTGAAAATGAATCCGAATTCTGTGGTGAAATTTGGTTTGGGGTTATTTTTCCTAGGCTTGGGATTTGTCATTTTTGGGATGTCTGCCAGAGCGGTTAATGAATGGGCACAAACTCCGATGAGCTATTTACTTATTGGGTATTTGGTGTTGACCATGGGGGAGTTGTTTTTATCACCTATTGGCTTGTCTAAAATTACAGAGTTGTCTCCTGTGAAATACACCGCTTTTATTATGGGAGTATGGTTCTCAGCTAATTTTTTTGGACATTATTTCGCGGGGAAAATAGCTGAGCTTACAACGGTAGCAACCGGTGATTTGGGGGTGTTTTCAAAAGGTGTTTTGGGGTCACTAACTGAGCTCATAACAGGAATGTCAGTTTCAGAGACCTTAGCAAGTGCCGAGAATTTGCAACAGTTGTATTCCTACGTGAGCGTATATGCTTGTTTTGGTGTACTGGCCATGAGTATTGGGGTATTGGTCATTGTCAGTTTTAGGTTCGTAAAAAAGGCGATGGGGTCGGTTCACTAACGGAGAGCCCAGAGGTGGTTTACTTTGGTATAAATGTAGTATCTTGTTCAAAAGAAAATCGTGATATGGAAACTAATGAACACTATTTTAAGGTCAATAAAGAAACCTGGAATAAAAAAGTAGCTGTACATGCAGGGAGTGATATGTATGCTATGGAAGCTTTTAAAGCAGGAGCTTGCTCACTACAGCACTACGAAGTGGAAGCTCTTGGAGATGTAACAGGAAAATCCTTACTGCATTTGCAATGTCATTTCGGACAAGATACCTTGAGTTGGAGTAGAAGAGGAGCGAAGTGTACGGGTATTGATTTATCAGATGAGGGAATTGCCTTAGCGCAAACGCTGAATGCAGAATTGAATTTAGATGCAGCATTTGTATGCTGTAATGTTTATGATGTACCTAAGGTGGTATCAGAAACATTTGATATCGTGTTCACGAGTTATGGAACCATCGGTTGGTTACCTGATTTAGATCGTTGGGCAGCAGTCATAGCAGCGAAATTAAAGTGCGGTGGTGTATTTTACATGGCGGAGTTTCACCCGATAGTTTGGATGTTTGATTATCAAAAACAACCGGCGAGTATGGTGTATGGCTACAATCAATCAGAAGTTATTTACGAAGAGTACAGCGGTACCTATGCTGATGAATCTGATGCGATTGTAAGTAAAGAATACGGTTGGAATCACGGTTTAGGAGCTGTGGTTACGGCCTTAACTAAGCAAGGACTGCACATAGAGTATTTGGAGGAATACGACGAATCGCCGTATAATGTGTTTCCCGACTTGATAGCTACTGGTGAGGGGACTTACGTAACCAAAGACCGACTCTATCCATTGATTTTTACCCTAAAAGCAACAAAGCCTGAGTACTAGTACTCAGGCTTTGATTTTGTATTTGTGTAGCGATTAAAATTGTGTATTAATTTCAATGGCAACTTCATCCCATGTTTTTGAAACTCCGTCTGCACCTTTGTGCAAATCGTGACACACTTTGTTTAAAGAATCGAGTGCTGATTCTGCTTTCCACGCTGCTAACTTCATCGTTCCTTTTAATTGGAAATTTTTGTCGTTTAACGTATAAGTAAAAGGAAGTTTTTTAGTAACTCCATTCATGGTAATATCACTGTATCCTGTAGAATCGGTTTCAATAACAAGCTTACCTGAAAGTAAGTTCGTATTATCCATGACACCGAAAAAGAACTTCTTAATTTTGAAATCTCTTCCAGAATCTGCGGTAAAAATACTTGAAACAGGAATGGCAAAGGCAGCATTATTGATAGCTTCCTTAGCAGTGTTTCCTTCTCCACCAGCAGTGATATTTACTTTTTTAAATTGTCCTTTTACAGGTACTTTGTCAGTGGTCTTATAAGCAACCCACTTAATTTCATTTTTTGCGTTTTGAAGCGAGAAAGCGGCTTGTTTTTTAACTTCCTCAGTTGGGGTAGTGGTTTCCTTTTTTACTTCTTTCTTGCAAGCTGTCATACTGATAAGAGCTAAGCAGAGTACTAAGGAGTAGCGTAGTTTTTTCATAAGAGTATATTTACGTCTGTTAAAGATTTTACGAGTGATGTAGATCACAGTGTAAAGGTACACAGCGAAAATCAATTTTCAAATGGAAAATGATTGTTTTAATCTATTAGGCTATGTACGAGTTTTATGTATTCGGTTTTGGCGACATCAGCAGTCATCCCTCTTAATTGTAACCAAGCATTGAGCTTAAAGGCACTGCGAAGCCCTTTGGCTTGCGGATATGCATTGATGGCAAACTGATCTCCTTTGACTGCCTGTTTGTAATAGGCATAAAGCTTTAGCATGGTATCTGGAGGGAGTTTCTTCTCCATTTTTGAAGCTAATTCAAAGGCCTCCTGAAACCGTATGTCGAGGTCACGCATAGTCATGGTGGTAAGAATAAGTTAAGCGAAGGCTTACATCACAAAATGTATGTACAAATATACGAAAGGAGCGAGAAAAAATAAACTGTCTAATCTGTCTAATAAACCTCCGTGTCCAGGCATAATGGTACCGCTGTCTTTTACATTGGCTTGGCGTTTAAATTTAGACTCCACTAAATCTCCTACCGTTCCGAAAATACCTACGATGACAGCAATAATTAACCAGTGTACCAACGAAAATAAATTGCTGAAATACGAAATGGTAACCGCGGCAATACAAGCAAATACGACTCCTCCTACAAATCCTTCAATGGTTTTCTTGGGAGAGACGCTCTCAAAGAGTTTGTTTTTTCCTAGGTTTTTACCCACGATGTAGGCAAAACTATCATTGGTCCATATTAGAATTACGATATAGAGTAAAATCCATGGATGGTAACTGTTATTGATGACTGGTAAGAGCATCAAAAAACAGAAAGGAAATATGATATAGCGTAAATTCAGGTCTAATTTATCGGTAAAAGAATTCGGATAAGCACTTCCTTTGGCATACAAGTGAAATATTAATCGCACTGAGCACAGTAAGGTAATTACCAAGGCAAACAACGATACGTTGTAGGTAATAAAGTGTTTTGAATAATATACGGCTACTGGAAGTATGAGAAAGGGTATATAACTATCGAACTTGATAATTTTATTAAATTCCCATAAACACACTGCGGCAAAAACAGCCATTAAAACAGTATAGCTAGCTTCTGAATACAGGGTAGCCGAAATAAATAGTACTGCGTAGATGAGGGCTGAAATGCTCCTTTTAAGTAAGTTTTGCATAGCTTAAAGATCTTCGAAGAGCAACAAATATAAATTTTTAGAATTACAGTTTCCGTAATTCAGAAAATCATCGCTGTTTCTCTCAGTGGTGTAATTGGTGACTGAACTTATGTTAGTAGGTATATTACCGCTAAAATGCGTCTTGATACCTGTAAGTCCTTCACTGGTGTTTTTTACCAATTGACTGGTTGTTGCATAGACGATAAAAAAATCGGGGAGAGCCGCTATTTTTTGGCTGCCCAATTGGTTGGATGAAAACAAGATGTCTCCTTTATCGGCTATCAAGTGCTCACAAGTTGTAAAAAACGGTATGTTTTTATCAAACACTTGTTGTGAGGTCAACGGTAGTTGTTGTGTAATTTTAAGCAGGTTAAAGTCGGTACAGGTCAGTGTTGACCACTTGTTCTCTTTGATAATATTTTCGAGGTTAATAATGACCTCGTTGATACTCGTACAATATAAAAACTTACCGCCTTTATTGATAAAATTGTGTACAAACAAATCATCTAAAGATAAGTCAACCGGTTGGCGATTGATCTCCTCTTTAGATGATTCAGTATTTGAGTTAAATAATTTTTTAAAAAAATTCATTCAAATTAAAACTAAACTTATTCTTCTGTTATTGTATTGTTTTCGTTGTTAGTTTCTTTTTTGTCAAATGGTCTTTCGCCAAAGATTTTAATCAGATCGTCTTTAAAGATTACTTCTTTTTCCAACAAACGATCGGCTAACATACTCAATTTATCTTTGTGTAAATTGAGGATTTCTATAGCTCTTTGGTATTGTCCTTCTATAATTTTAGAAATTTCTTCATCTATGGTTTTCGCTGTAGAATCACTGTAAGGTTTAACGAAAGCGTCATTTCCTGTTGAATCGTAATAAGTAACGTTTCCTACTTTGTCATTCAAACCATACACGGTAACCATAGCACGTGCTTGTTTCGTAACTTTTTCCAAGTCGCTTAACGCTCCGGTAGAAATTTTATCAAAAATGAGCTTTTCTGCAGCACGTCCACCCATAGTAGCACACATTTCGTCAAGCATTTGTTCTGTTTGTACGATTTTGCGTTCTTCTGGTAGGTACCAAGCAGCTCCTAACGATTGTCCACGTGGAACGATAGTTACTTTAACGAGTGGCGCCGCGTACTTTAACATCCAGCTTACGGTGGCGTGTCCGGCCTCGTGGAAAGCGATTACTTCTTTCTCTTTTGGAGTGATTACCTTATTCTTTTTCTCTAAACCTCCAACGATACGATCAACGGCATCTAGGAAATCTTGATGGTGAATGGCGTTTTTACTGTTTCTTGCAGCGATTAATGCAGCTTCATTACACAAGTTAGCAATATCTGCTCCAGAGAATCCTGGTGTTTGCTGTGCTAAAAACTCTAAGTTCACATCTTCTGCTAAACGAAGCGGTTTGATATGTACCTCAAAAATTTCTCTACGCTCGTGTAAATCAGGAAGGTCAACGTAAATCTGACGATCAAAACGACCAGCACGCATCAATGCTTTATCCAAAACATCGGCACGGTTGGTAGCCGCCAATACAATTACATTGGTATCTGTACCAAAACCATCCATTTCTGTCAATAATTGGTTCAGGGTATTTTCGCGTTCATCGTTACCACCTGTCATACTGTTTTTACCACGAGCTCTACCGATGGCATCAATCTCATCGATAAAAATAATCGAAGGTGACTTTTGTTGTGCTTGCTTAAACAAATCGCGAACACGAGAAGCACCTACTCCTACAAACATCTCCACAAAATCAGAACCTGATAAAGAGAAAAACGGCACGCCAGCTTCTCCAGCAACAGCTTTCGCTAACAAGGTTTTTCCGGTTCCTGGAGGACCAACTAAAAGGGCTCCTTTAGGAATTTTACCTCCGAGTTTCGTGTATTTTTCAGGGCTCTTTAAGAAGTCTACAATTTCTTGAACTTCTTCCTTAGCACCTTCTAAACCAGCCACGTTTTTAAAGGTCGTTTTAACCTTGGTATCTTGATCAAATAACTTCGCTTTTGATTTACCGATATTAAAGATTTGTCCTCCACTACCAGCGCCACCTCCGGCTCCTGACATTCTTCTCATAAAGAACAACCAAATAACAATCAATAAAATAAAAGGTAAAAAGTTAAAAATACCATCTAAAATACTAGTGCGAGGTTCGTTTCTGGTATCAAAATCAAGTTGATATTTAGTTTTAGCCTCGCGAATGGTCTCTTCAAAATTTTGAAGATCCCCAAAGTTATAGGTGTACAATGGAGCGCCTTGTCTGTAAAAAGGTGAAGAAGTCAACTTCTTGTGTGGGTCTTTTTCAGTAGCGCTTTTTTTCAAAAAAATCTCAGCATATGATTTGTTGAGGATGAGTATTTTGGCAATATCATTCTCTCTTAAAATTTGGCTGAATTCATTTTCTGATAATTTTTTTTGCCCCATACTCCCGCCGTTGAATAAACTAACTCCTATAATCACTGCGATTATAGGAATGTAAATCCACATGGAGTTAAAACTCAGTTTGGGCGTGTTTTTTTTCTTATCACTCATGATTTTGTCTCAAGTTGTTTGTTTGTTACACGGGATTGATTTGGGTGATTTTAGCATCTCCCCACAGACCTTCAATATCGTAAAAGTCCCTTACTTGTTTTTGAAAAATATGTACAACAACGTTCACGTAGTCCATTAAAACCCATTCAGCATTACCCTGTCCTTCAATATGCCAAGGTTTGTCTCTAAGTTCTTTACTTACGACCTTCTGAATAGATCCTGAAATAGCGTTTACTTGCGTATTTGAGTTACCCGAGCAAATTACGAAATAATCGCATACGGTGTTGTCAATTTCTCTTAAATCAAGTAGTTGGATGTTTTCACCTTTAACGTCATCAATCCCTTTTATAATTACAGCTAATAAATCGTCTGTACTTGCTTGCTTTTTTGTCATCAAAAAAAATTAAATTTTAGCAAAGTTATTATTTTTTTGCGAGTAAATTACGTATTATTGATACTAGTTTACTTACCTAAAGTTACATGAAATTAATCAAACTTAGTGCCATTGACTCGACGAATCTTTTTTTGAAGAATTTGGCAGAGAACACCTTGCTAGAAAATTCAACGGTGGTGATGGCTGAAAATCAAACTGCTGGACGAGGACAAATGCACACGGTTTGGAAGTCGGAGCCTGGTAAGAACCTTACATTCAGTGTTTTTGAGCGTCTTGATCAATTGTCGGTTGCGGAACAGCGCTATTTGAATTACGCTGCAGCATTGAGTGTTTGGGAATGCTTAGAAGAGCTCGGAGTGGCAAATGTTCAGATAAAATGGCCTAACGACATTATGGCAGGGCATGCCAAAATATGTGGTTTGTTAGTCGAAAATACTTTGAAGGGAACGGACGTGGTTGCAACAGTGATAGGAATCGGGCTAAATGTCAACCAAAGTTTTAAGGAAATTACCTCCTTTAAAGCAACCTCGCTTGTGGATGTTTTGGAACAAGAGTTTCCGCTTGAAATGGTTTTGCGAACTTGGTATACGAGTTTTGAAAAGTATATGGCGTATTTAAATAATCGCGATTACGATTTGTTGGAATCTAGATACCTAAAGGTCTTGTACAAAAAAAACGTTCCCAGCATGTTTAAAACTGCTGAGAACGAATTATTTTTAGGTAAAATTGTCGGTGTTTCCACGGCCGGCAAACTTCGCGTAGAACTTGCAGACGAAACACATCGAGATTTTGGAATTAAGGAAATATCCTTTGCCTAAAATACTCGAATTACAATTTTGCTATATTTTCAGTTAAGGTGTCAATAAACTTGGTCAAAGGTTTTTTAACCATCATTGCCATCATAGGATTAAAATCTCCAGCGAATTTCAAGCTTACTTCACATTGGTCAGCTGCGATTTCTTTAATATCAGAAGCAAGTGTAAATGGAAGTTTACTACTCGCTGCACCAAGGGTTACATTCGTGAATTCTGTTTTGTCTTTTAACACTAAACGAATTTCAGGCATTCCTTTTAATCCAAAAATAAAGCTCTCACCATCAACTTCAAACTTTTCCGTGTTTTCTGGCATGAGTTGTTGGTAGTTTTCTAATTTGGTGAAAAAATCAAAAACTTCGTTCGCTGCTTTGTTTACAGTAACTGTATTTCCTTCGATATTCATAAGGTTCTTTTTACGTATTATTTATTTGGGTTCCAGGTGCTCGGTGACAGGCGCCAGTCTTCTAGTAAGCGCAATTCTTCATTGGTGATATAAGAACTGTCTAAAGCCTGTTCTAACAAGCACTCATAGTTGCTTAGGGTAGTGAGTTCAACGTGATCTTGGGCAAAGTTTTCGGTAGCGATTTCGAATCCATAAGAAAAAATAGCCACCATTCCTTTTACAGTAGCATTGGCTTCTTTCAGGGCTTTTACCGCGTTTAAACTACTCTTACCTGTACTGATTAAGTCTTCGATAACAACTACGTTTTGTCCGCTTTCTAAGTGTCCTTCAATTTGGTTTTTTCGACCGTGTTTTTTAGGCTCAGGACGTACGTATACAAAAGGGACTCCTAATTCTTGTGCAACGAGTACACCAATGGCAATTGCTCCTGTAGCAACTCCAGCAATAACGTCTGGTTTTCCGTGCTTATCTTCAACGATTTTGGCGATTTTTTCTTTCAAAAAATTTCTAACCGATGGGTATGACAATGTGATGCGGTTATCACAATAGATAGGAGAGTTCCAGCCAGAAGCCCATTTGAATGGGTCTTGCGGGCTCAATTTGATTGCTTTTATTTGTAATAGCAGTTCGGCAGTTTTTTTTGCCGTATCTTTGTTAAAATCCATGTCACAAATGTATAAAGTTTTTGTTAATGATAAACCAATAATATTAACAACTTCTAATTCAAAAGAAGAAAATTATCCCGTGTATATCTTCAAAAATATTGTTTTCGAAGAGCTAATTTATAAGTTAAAGAACGATATTTTATCAGGAGTTTACCTGTTTTCAACCGATTTAGAGGCCGATTGGGAAGCCATTCGAACCATGTACAGACCTATAGTAGCAGGAGGAGGCTTGGTGACCAACCCAGCAGGAGAGTACTTATTTATCTATCGAGGGAACAAATGGGATTTGCCCAAAGGAAGAATTGAAGAAGGTGAGTCAATAAAAGAAACTGCTATCCGAGAGGTTGAAGAGGAATGTGGCATTACAGGACTTGAACTCGGTCCGTTTTTATTAAATACGTATCATTTATTTGTACAAGACGGTGAGAAATGCTTAAAAGAAACGTATTGGTATGCCATGACTACCGAATATGACGGTCCCTTGAAGCCTCAACTTGAAGAAGGCATTACCGAAGTGGGGTTTAAGTCGAAAGCGGAAGTGTCAGTAGCACTCCAAAATACCTACGCTAATATCATCTTAGTGTACGATACCTATCAAAAAATGTCAAAAAAATGACACTCTGTCACAATAAACAGCCTCATTTTTATGCAAAACTGCCAAAACTAGGGTAAAAATCCTCTGGCATACAGTTTGACTATTGTTCTGACGTAAGATTGAATTAAAATTTAAACTGTAAATAAAATTATGAGTAAAATTATAGGTATAGATTTAGGTACTACCAATTCGTGTGTATCTGTAATGGAAGGAAACGAACCCGTAGTAATTCCTAATGCAGAAGGAAAAAGAACCACGCCATCAGTTGTTGCATTTGTTGAAGGAGGTGAGCGTAAAGTTGGGGATCCAGCAAAACGTCAAGCGGTGACGAACCCAACAAAAACAGTTTATTCTATTAAGCGTTTTATGGGGAATAAATTTTCTGAGTCTAGAAAAGAAGCAGAGAGAGTTCCTTATGAAGTGGTAAGTGGAGATAACGATACTCCTCGTGTAAAAATTGATGACCGTTTGTATACACCGCAAGAAATTTCTGCGATGGTATTACAAAAAATGAAGAAAACTGCTGAAGACTACTTAGGTCAAGGTGTTTCTGAAGCTGTAATTACGGTACCAGCATACTTTAACGATGCACAACGTCAAGCGACTAAAGAAGCAGGTGAGATTGCAGGATTGAAAGTTCGTCGTATTATCAACGAACCTACAGCAGCGGCTTTAGCTTATGGTTTAGACAAAGCAAATGACGATAAGAAAATTGTAGTATTTGACTTCGGTGGAGGTACGCATGATGTTTCTATCCTCGAATTAGGAGATGGAGTATTTGAAGTATTAGCTACTGATGGAGATACGCACTTAGGAGGAGATGACGTAGATGAAAAAATCATCAACTGGTTAGCAGAAGAGTTTAAAGCTGAGGAAAATATGGACTTACGTCAAGATCCTATGGCTTTACAACGTTTGAAAGAAGCAGCTGAAAAAGCAAAAATCGAGTTGTCGAGTACGACTTCTACAGAAATTAACTTACCGTATATCACGGCGACAGCTTCAGGACCTAAGCACTTGGTAAGAAACTTGACCAGAGCTAAGTTTGAGCAGTTAATCGACGATTTAGTAAAACGTACTATCGCTCCATGTCAAACAGCACTTAAGAACGCTGACTTATCTACATCTGAAATTGATGAGATTATCTTAGTAGGAGGATCTACTCGTATTCCTGCAATTCAAGAGGCTGTAGAGAAGTTCTTCGGTAAAGCACCAAGTAAAGGAGTAAACCCAGATGAGGTTGTATCATTAGGAGCAGCAATTCAAGGAGGAGTATTGACAGGAGATGTAAAAGACGTATTGTTATTAGACGTAACTCCATTGTCATTAGGTATTGAAACTATGGGGAATGTATTCACCAAGTTAATCGATGCAAATACGACTATTCCAACAAAAAAATCACAGGTATTCTCAACGGCTGTTGACAATCAACCTTCTGTAGATATTCACGTATTACAAGGAGAGCGTGCAATGGCAGCGGATAACAAGACAATCGGTAGATTCCAATTGACCGATATTCCACCAGCACCAAGAGGAGTTCCTCAAATTGAAGTAACTTTCGATATTGATGCGAATGGTATTATCAATGTATCTGCAGCAGATAAAGCTACAGGAAAATCTCAGAATATTCGTATCGAAGCTTCTTCAGGATTGACTGACGAAGAAATCCAAAAGATGAAAGCTGATGCAGAGGCAAATGCTGAAGCAGATAAGCAAGCAAAAGAAACTGCTGAAAAAATCAATGGTGCAGATGCCATGATTTTCCAAACTGAGAAGCAATTATCTGAATTTGGAGACAAGTTGTCTGCTGATAAAAAGCAACCAATTGAAGCAGCATTAGAAGAATTGAAAAAAGCACACGAGTCAAAAGACTTAGCGCAAATCGATGCTGCTATGGAGAAAATCAACGAAGCGTGGAAAGCGGCTTCTGAAGAAATGTACGCTGCACAGCAACAAGCTGGAGGAGCAGATGCAGGGGCTCAGCAAGCACAACCTAACGGAAACGACGCACAAGGCGATAATGTTGAAGACGTTGATTTCGAAGAAGTAAAATAAACGTGTAAAACACCTTTTTTTAGAAAACCCGATGAGTATTCATCGGGTTTTTTTGTTTTTGTGCTATCTTTAAGTAGCACAATACTCGCCAAACCATGAAACTAACCACCAATGCCATAGGATATAGCTGCTTTTTTCTCGGACAGCTTTTGTTTGGAATCACCGGAGCCATGGGGCAAGCACATACTCAGGAGTTAAGCTCGACTTCACCGGATACTTTACGGTTTTTAAAAACGGTCTTTGTCGATGATGTTTCGTACCCTAAATCAGATGTCTATACATTTATTGAAGGATTGCGCAAACTCGAATTCGTGTTTGATGACCCTATCGATAGTACCACTTCGTCATATCTTTATCGCTACCGCCTTATTGATAAAGAGAAAAATATAGAATGGACAGCGGTTCCCGTAGCACACAAACGGGTTGTTTTTCACAGTCTGTCCGCAGGAAAGTACGTTTTTCAATTCCAAAAACAACCGCGATTTCTTCCAAAACCCGGGGCATTTTACGAATGTGAAATCAGTATTCGACTTCCTTGGTATCAGAAAATAATGATCGTTAGTATTACTGTATTGTCACTGTTATTGGGGATAGTGTTGTACAGAAAGAGAAGGCGCATCTACGGCTTTTTAAAAACTCAGTTGGGCGATTGATAGTGCAGAGTGTCTTTTAAGAAAGCAATACTGTAATTTCAGAAGCTTTGTGTTGATTTCATTGGAGATAATTTTATATTTGAAGTTAAACCCCATTTTTTGAAAACACTACTTTTATATTCGGCGTTTTTTTTATGGACCTTTCAATTGTTCGCACAGCACCCTGTAGCCATTCAATTGACTGACAAGGACGGGCTACCAGATATTGAATTTTACGATATTTTGGAAGACCGACAAGGAATTATTTGGTTGGCCGCAGACAAAGGCTTATACAGTTACGACGGTAAGGAGTTTAAGCATTTTACACATAAAAATAAACGAGGCTTGTCTGTATTCGGACTTAGTATGGATGCCGCAGGAAGAGTTTGGTGTAACAATATTACAGGACAGTATTTTTATATAGAAAACAATAAACTCCAGCTGTTTGTAGACATGAAAGCCTACACTAGGGGGCAATTGGCAGAGTATTCATTTTACGACGGAGAATTATTAGTAAATTGTGGAGGTCGCTCCTTTAGAGTAGACCTACAGTCCAAGAAAGTGAGGAGTGCTCTTGAAGATCACGGTGGACATGTATCGAGTTTTATCCGTAATGATACGCTTTTTTACGTTCAGGGAAACGCTTTTCGATATCGTGTTAACGGGAATCCGAAGCCTAAGCTAATCAGTAGTTTTGAGATTCCTAAGAAATTGCGTCATGTAGTAGTGAGAACGAAACCCTTCTACAATACGGTATTGCTTACGGTACAGGATAATACGATTTTTAAAAGAAAGCTGTACCTCTTGAAAGGAAAGCAGTTTGTTCCGATTTCTAAAGAAATTTTAGATTTAGAGGAGCCCATTATTAATTTATATCTTATAAATGATACTGTTTGGATAGCTACTCCGAAAGGTTTGCGCATTTATACCTATAAAGACGGACAATTTACTTTAAAGCATCATTATTTCCAAGGAAAGTTTATCACTGCCGTAGTCAAAGATAAAAATGAAAACTACTGGATTGGAACCCTGCGTGAAGGCGTGTATATCATTCCGAATATCGAAATAGAAAAAGTAGAACTTAAAGAAGGAGCGGAATTTGTAAATGAATTGTGTAAGCTTGATGATACCAGATTATTGATTGGAGATATAGAGGGAAATGTGAACGTACTTAACCGGGCACTTAATACGCAAGAGCTCATCTATCGAAATCCAGGAATAAAGGTGAGTAAATTAGGCTGTGATATTTCGTCGAAAATCTATCTCAGTTTCGGGAATTCGGGAGTTGCTTTGGACAAGCACAGTTATCAAGTATTAGACTATCCTATGCTACGAGGTAAAGGTAATGCCAAAGGAATCTCTTCCATTAACGATTACAGTTTTGTATACGGAGCCTTTGGGTATGCGGAAATCGTTGATTTGAAACACAAAACGACTAAAAGGATCGGAGATCGACGTACCTATGCTACCCATTATAACGGTTTGACCAACGAGATTTTCGTGGCTTATGTGGATGGACTGCAGTATTACCAAGCCGATTTACAACCGAGGAAAATCACCTTTAACGAGGCACCTATATTTGTAGTAGATATAGCGAATACGCAAGATGGCACTGTTTGGGTTTCGACTTTTAAAGACGGAATTCTAGGAATCAGAAATGGTAAAGTAACCTGTAATTATACAGCGGCAAATGGCCTGTTGTCGAATAGGGCTTCAGGTATTTTTGCGGATGGAAATTTTTTATGGGTGGTTTCTGATAAAGGAATCCAATGTTTGGATAATATTACTGGCAATATTCGAAATTTAACCGTTAAGGAAGGTCTAGGATCCTTCAATATAGCAGATATCGTTGTGCTAGGAGAACAGGTGTATTTTGCCACGAATAAAGGCCTGTTTCGCTTTGATAAAGAACGTGTATTTAAAAAATTCGGAGCTCCTGAATTTTATATTAGAAACGTACTGGTTGATACAGTTGAAAAACCAGTGAAAACAGCATATGACCTGGAAAGTGATGTCAAAAAAATTGTCATAGGTTTTCATGCAAATGGTCATTTATCGGAAGAGAACACCGATTATTATTACCGCTTGTTAGGAGCTAGTGATACGTGGACTACCGTATCCAAAGGAGCCAGTGAATTGGTGTTTGACGGGTTGTCGCCAGGAGCCTATACTGTTGAACTTAAAGCGGTGGAACGATTTGGACTAATGGAGTCAAAAATTAGTAAGATATCGGTAAATATCGCTTGGCCTTGGTATCAAAAGTGGTGGTTTATAGCCTTGATGCTGCTGTTATTGACCTGTGTAATTACGTATTACTTTAAGCAGCGATTACGCACTCAAAAGGCAGAGCAACTACGTCAGTTGAATCAGGTAGAACGCGAAAAGGAAATGGTATTTCTAAAACTGGAAAACTTGAGGTCACAGATGAATCCTCATTTTATTTTTAACGCCTTGAACTCTATTCAAGATTATATCTTGTTAAATCAAAAGAATTTGGCGGGAGATTACTTGGGGAAATTCGCCGACCTTATCCGAATGTATTTGAATCACAGTGCCAAGGGGTACATTAGCTTGGAAGAAGAGATCGAAGCTATTGATCGGTATTTGGAACTGGAAAAACTCCGATTCGAAGATGCCTTGGATTATGAAATAAGTTGCAACAGTGCTATTGATCCAAGTAGTATAGCTATTCCTACCATGTTGATACAACCGTATGTAGAAAACTCATTGAAACACGGATTACTCCACAAAAAAGATCAAGGAATATTGAAGATATTGTTTGAATTTGATGGAACTTCTGGGTATCTTCAGTGTACAGTAGAAGATAATGGAATTGGTAGGGCACGTGCGCAGTTACTCAATGAAAAAAAGAACAGAAGGCATAAATCGTTCGCTACCAAAGCCACTCAAGATAGATTGGAGTTACTGAATTTTGGAAGAACCGACAAGATTGGCGTAAGCATCAATGATTTGGTAGCACCGGATGGTAAGGCCTCAGGAACACAAGTGATAATTCGCATACCATATAAGCAAGTATAAATGAAAGCAATAGTAATTGACGATGAACCAAAAGCGAGGAATGTCTTGCAAATTTTAATTCAAGAGAACTGTCCCAAAATCACTGAGATTTTTGAAGCGGAAGATTTGATTTCAGGAGTTGAATTGATCAAGAAAGAACAGCCTAAAATAGTTTTTTTGGATATTGAAATGCCCGAGTATTCCGGACTTGAAATTGTCGACTTTTTAGACAAGGACACCCATAATTTTGAAATAATCTTCGTGACAGCTTATAGCGAATACGCAATTCAAGCCCTTCAGTTATCGGCCATTGACTATTTATTAAAGCCCGCCCGCCCAACCCAGGTAAAAGAAGCCGTAGACAAAGCCTTGGAGCGCATTGGTAAAGGTATATTGAGCGAGCAGTTGGTCGAGTTAAAGAACAGCTTTCAGAACTTGCAATTTAAAAAAATAGCACTGCCGTTTTCCGACGGTATTAAGTTTGTCAATTTTGACGAGATAGTTTTGTTGGAGGCCGACGGTATGTATACCAAAATTTATATGAAAACGGCAGAAGAAATCTTGGTGAGTAAACCATTAAAGCATTTCGTAGAACTGTTGCATAAACAAATGATGTTTTATAAACCCCATCGTTCTTTTCTTATTAATATCTTGTTTATCAAAGAATACATCAAGAAAGATGGCGGGTATATTATCATGGATAACGACAAAGTTGTGTCCATTTCTAAAGATAAAAAGCAAGAATTTTTAAATATCGTAAACTGCATATAACACCTTTAGCAACTCATATTTTGATTTCAGCAATTGGTTGATTTTTAACTGGTTGGTTTTTGTGATTTTTGTATGGGATGAAACAAAAGGGGATTTTTATACACTGTTTTGAAGCCTGGGACGCTACACTAGCATTCCTGAATAACTGCGAGTCGAACTCGTATAAGGCGGCTATAAACAAGTGCAATACAGCGAGAAGTCTGTAGAGAAATTCGTGTCTCTACAGACTTTTTTGTCGTTTAAAATCACCGAGTAGTTGTCATCACATGAACTAATTAACTAAAGATATGAGAGCCATTGCACTAATTTTTTCATTATTGATAACTGTTGTACTCAAAGCTCAGCAGCATCAAAATCAAATTTTACAAAATGTTGAGTCTGGAAACTACAAGGTATTTAAGGTAAAGCAAAAGTCACATCGAAAGTACCAGTGGGTCCCCGTAAAAAAATCTTGGCCGTTGCAAATTACCAAAAATGCAGCCGGAGCAATTTCTGAAGTAATGGTAAAACGCGCTGGTATATTGGACGAGAAATTTGTTCCAGATGTTCCTGGCTACCCAGCGTACTTTTCGTTTGCCGCTTATCGATTGAGCTATTTGGATGGTTTGTGGGTGTATTACTCATGGAACGGTAAAGAAGAGGCCACGGCAAAATACGTGTTTACCAAAAAAAGCGATGTCGGTTTAGGGGTGCAAGCACTGAATTCAAAAGTCGCGGCTTATGCAAAAGCGGTGTTTAAAAAACAGACGCAGGCAAGGGCAGTAGTCAAAGAAGAAAAGATGCGTGCGGCTGAGGAAGAACGAAAATTACATTCTATAGAAAATAGAAAAGTAAAAGCACTACGCATCAAATTTATCGGAAATGTGGGGAAGGTTGCTCATTATGCGGAAGCCATAGCTTATGGTGTTGAGGCCGAATTAGCAGACGGAACAGTCCTGTCCACAGCGAATCTAGGTGGGAGCTTGCCTTGGAGCGATTTCGAACTTCATCATCAAGGAGTTAGTAATACTACCGAGGAAGTGCGTGTTGACGAAGATGCCACTTCTTTAAAAAATGATCAAATAGTGGTTGAGTTGCGATCGAAATTTCACACTCATCTCAAAGCAAGGAGAAGTTTACCGACGACGAACGACATTCCGATTCGAGTAACCCAAAATGGTTTTTGGGGCTATAACCGGCATAAGCACATGGCTGTAATTCAGGGAAAAGATGGTCAGCACGCCGGTAGAGGAGATCATTTAACGGTTAAAATTAAAACTGTTAAACACCGTCAAACGGGGAGGCTACTCAATAAAATTGAAATCTTCAATACTACTAAAAATAAGCTGGTGGCACGCTACAAATTGCTCCCTACTACCAAGCTGAGTATCCATGCCAATGGCGGTGGGGGTATGAATGGCTTTGAAGGCAGTGATCGCAGTCCCAACGGTGGTAACGGAGGATATGGAGGTGCTGGGGGTGTTATCACACTGATCAAAGATCCGTCGGTAAAACAGGCTACTTTGGAACTTCAAGTGAATGGAGGGAAAGGAGGTAGAGGAGGGGCTCCTAAGTACGCGAGTGCGAGTAGAGGCCAGCGAGGAAGAGCAGGTGACCCCGGTAAAATAATTAGAAAAACACAAAAAGTAACATTCAAATTTTAACTAAAATACACATAGCATGCAAACGAGAATCATTACTGTAGTAGCGTTGTGGATGGCCCTGTTTTTGGGAACAACGCATGAATCTAACGCACAGTTCAATCGCTTATTGAAAAAAGTAACCAAAAAGAAAACGACCAAATCTGGGGGAGGTTCCGGAGCTTTTACTCACCTAAACTCAGAGAATGACGAGTTCGGACTCAGCGGACAATACTACAGTTTGCAAGATGGCAAGGTAGTGGGGTTTCAATTTGTAAAAGAAGATGGTGGAAAAGTGGTAAATGAATTGCGATATTGGGAAAAGAAGGGGGGAGATCCACAAATTAAACTGCAACTAAAAGAAAGCTTTTTAAGAAAGAAGAACATCAAAATGTTTTTTGTTTGGATGTCGAGTTATGCCAAATCATATATAGAAGTTTTTGAAGTTGCTCCTGGGGTCTTAGCACAAACGCAGCAAACCGAGCGTTCTATCAATAGTTATGACGAGTCGGTGCCACTCGATACAAAAAGATCGGTGGTTGAAGTAATGGCGAAAAATAAAGGGGATTTGGATACTTGGGATCTTGAAACAGCGCAGGCCAAAGTAGATATGATGGTTGCCGAGTTAAAAGCAGCGCAAAACAGCAAGGTGAAGAGAAAACTCATGCGCTTCGAAACCTACAAGAAATACCACGGAAAAATTGCTTTTGCAAAAAGCACAAATGCCTTGCGTAGTTCTAAGAGCAATCAGCCAGTAGAGAAATCGGCTAATTTTATAACCAAGCAAGTGCTTGGTGAAACGGTGGCCTTCAAGCCCTATTTTGATCAGCCATTATCAGTAGCACATCCGGGAACTTGGTTTAACATTACTTACGAGATGGCAGGAATCACGACTGACAGAGAAAAGTTGAGAAAATCGAGTACCAAGTTTTCTAAGAATATACCTCAATTGGATAAATACAAAAACGACTTTTATTTTTTCTATCCTAAAGTAACCAACAATCGCTCAAACAATGTTGCGGATTACGCTTTTTTAGAATTATTACGCCAGGCACAAGACAAACTAAAAAAAGGAGATGTATACGATTTAAAAGTTACCGTTTGGGCCTTTAAAGACGGTGAAAACATTGCCCCAATGGCAACAGGAACCATACAATTATCATACAATGAAAATACTGAAAATTTATTATTCGATCCAGTAAAAGGTTGGATTATGGTATTGGAAGATTACCTAGATGAATAAGCCTAGTGCTTGTGTTAAAAAAGAAAGCTCCTTCAATGAAGGAGCTTTTTTGGTTTTTATTGATTTTTGTATTTGTTGGAATAGCGTTTCCACAGTTTCGTTTGGTGAGTGTCTAAGCTCAACGCTCGTCCTTGAATATAAGCTTTCGTTAGGATGTTGGTACGCATGTCTAATGCGTCTCCTTCTGATATAAACAAGGTAGCATCTTTACCTACCTCTAAGGTTCCCATCTGTTTATCGATTCCTAGAATCTTGGCATTGTTGCCTGTAATCAGTTGCACAGCCTTTTCTTTACCGAGTCCGTAAGCTCCATAGGTTCCTGCGTAGAACGGTAGGTTACGCGTACTCATACGCTCCATATCTCCACTCATTCCAACACCTACTAAAATACCGGCATCTGTTAAAATTTTGGCTGAACGAAAGGGTAAATCGTAATCTTCATCCTCTTTCGTCGGTAATCTGTGTGCGCGCTTTAAAACTACTGGAATGTTGTTGGTACTCAATAAACTTGCCACCTGTTCTGCCTCGTGTCCACCAACAATGACTACAGAGTTGATACCTAGTTTTTTAAAGAAATGTATGGCATCACTGATGCTCTTCTTACCGTTGACATGAACAAAAACTTTTTTGCGCCCTTTGAATACTTGCTCCAAGGCTTCATAAGGCAGGTTAACAGCGGTTCTATCACCTTGCAAATACAGTTTCGCACGTTGAAAAAAGTCTTTGAGTTGGTTTACGGCCACAGGGTATTGCTTGTTTGGTTTTAGGTCACTAACTTCTCCTAACCACCAACGACCTCTAGTAAAAATTGAAGGCCAGTTGATATGGATGGCATCGTCTAATTTTACTGAAGCATCTTCCCAGTTCCAAGCATCTAACTGTACTACAGACGAGGTTCCGGAAATTCGTCCTCCTCTCGGAGTTACCTGAGCGATGAACACTCCATTCGGACGCATAGTTTCAACAACTCTACTTTCTGTATTGTAGGCGATAATACTGCGTATGTGCGGAAGCATGGTTCCCACTTCGTCGAAATCTCTTGTTGCTCTTACGGCATCGATTTCTGCTAGTCCTAAAGAAGTATTGGCGGCAATAAATCCAGGATATACGTGTTTCCCAGTTGCTTTGATGATTTCTCCTTGACGGGCAATTCTGGCATTGGCACTTCCAACGAAGGTAATCTTTCCTTTGTCAAACATGATCAAAGAGTTTTCGATCACTTGCCCATTTCCGAGGTGAGCCGTGGCTCCCTCGATACTAATGGCTCGGGTTTGTTTTGGAGCAGGAGTCTGCTGAGCAACAGCGTCTGTCAACAAAAGTCCGGTTGCCAATAGGGATCCTACGATAGTTTTTATAAATTTTTTCGTCATGATGTTATTCGGTATCACAGTGGAATAATTTTTTAGTCTTTTTTACCGGAGCTTGAGTTTTTGCTCCTTTAATTTTGGCAGAAAGCATCATCGTGATGAGCTTGTTGCGCTCTTGCTTAATGGCGTTTCGCTTGGCCAAATCATCTTGTATATCAAAGTATACAGCACCGTCTATAATGGTGTTTTCTGCCTTGGTGTACACGGATAGTGGATTGCCACTCCAAACGACGATATCCGCGTCTTTCCCTACTTTTATACTTCCTGTGCGCTTGTCTAAATGCAGTAATTTGGCAGGGTTAATCGTAACCGTACTCCACGCTTCTTGCTCTGTTAAATTACCGTATTTCATGGTTTTTGCAGCTTCTTGATTAAGGCGTCTCGACATTTCAGCATCGTCTGAATTAATGGCTACGGTAATCCCTTGACGATGCATAATGGCAGCGTTGTAAGGAATAGCATCGTTCACCTCGTATTTATAGGCCCACCAATCAGAGAAGGTAGAACCACCAACACCGTGCTTTTTCATTTTATCGGCTACTTTGTAACCTTCCAGAATATGGGTGAAAGTGTTGATGTTGAAATTGAACTGTTCAGCAACTTTCATCAGCATATTGATTTCTGACTGTACATAAGAGTGACAAGAAATAAAGCGTTTTTTATTAATGATTTCGGCTAAGGTTTCAAGTTCGATATCCTTGCGATATGGTTTTCCACTCTTTTTAAGAGCAGCGTATTCTTTGGCGCGTTGAAAATAATCGATATAGACTTGTTCAACTCCCATTCGCGTTTGAGGGAATCGAATGGTATTTTGATCTCCCCAGTTCGATTGTTTGACATTTTCACCCAAGGCGAACTTGATAAACTTCGGACTGTTTGTGTATATCAAGTCCTCAGCATTTTCACCCCATTTTAGTTTGATGATAGCTGATTGTCCACCGATTGGATTTGCAGACCCGTGTAAAATTTGTATCGAAGTGACTCCACCGGCAATATTTCTGTAAATATTCACATCATTGGGGTTTACCACATCTTCTATGGTTACCTCCGCCGAAGAGTTTTGTCCGGCCTCATTGACCGCCGAAGTTGCAATATGCGAATGCTCATCGATGATTCCAGCAGTGACATATTTTCCGGTAGCATCGATAACTCGTGCATTTTTAGCTTTTAAGTTTTTACCAATTTTTGCGATTTTTCCTTTTTTAATTAAAAGGTCCGTATTCGTTAAGACAGCTTGGTTTTCAGAAGTCCAGATTGTCGCATTTTTGATTAAAATGGTTTCTTGGCGCACTTTCTGACGATGCCCTAGTCCAATATTTGGATAACTCACCGGTAAAATTTCGGGAGCTTTAGTTACGGCAGGTGTTTTTACCGCAGTTTTTTCGCTTGTAGCTTCCTTTGTAGCCGTCCAAGAAATTGCAGTACCGTTGGCATTGGTTCCATTTCCTGATATCGTCCCTGTACCGTCTGTATAGGCTTCAAGGCGAGTAATTTTTCCAGCATCATTAAAGCTTAATTGTATCCAGTTATTCGTAAAACTAAATTTGCTAGTAACTTTTTTACCTTCTTTTTTTAGGCTTGCTTTTTGTTTTCCTGGAGTGCCTTTGATACTGAGTTCATAGGTAGTTCCATTCGCAGTTAGCTTGTAGTTTCCGGCGAGGTCAGTGATATTTCTATCGTTTAAAATAGTTTGTTCACCCTGTATCCAATGTTCGTAATAGGTAGTTTTAGCATCGAAGGCATCACCTGAGGTGATTAAAAAGTTAGCAAAACTTCCCGGAGCTAAATTTCCGATACGCGAATTCTTTAAAATGCTAGCCGGAACCGTTGTAAGTGCTTGTAGTGCCGTTGTTTTATCTAGTCCGTAGGTGATGGCTTTGCGCAAATTCGGCAAAAATTCTTTGGTAGATTTAAGTTGATAAGTAGTCAAAGCGAAAGGGACTTTATGAGTAGCCAAGACCATTGGATTACTTGGCTCTTGGTTCCAACGGCGCATATCGTGTAAGGATATGTGCTTGGTAAGTTCCATATTGCTTACATCGTAAGGTTTACGGAAATTGATGGGAATGATAAATTTCGCATTGGTTTTTTTGATAGCTTCAATGCGTTCGTATTCGTCACCACCACCTACCAGTGTATATTGTATGTTAAATTCATCACCTAATTTATCGGCGCGCAAATCGTTCAAAGCATCACCTGCACGGAAAATTTGTGGTAAATCGCGTTGTTTGTTAATTGCGGTTAACGACAGATCGGTATTTTTCGCGTGCCCCTCTTTATACCAAGCAGCATCGAGATAGGCCTGTCGTATTAAAGCCATAGCTCCCATTCTCGACGTAGGATAGGATTGGCGTGACAATTTACTTTTAGAAAAGGATAAAAAATTACCCGATTCATTGTCTAGTATGCGATAGGCATCTGTCGATTTTGGGTTGAGCGCAACGAGTATTCCCGTTCCTTGCATAATACCGTCGTTACTATGGCTATTGACTACTCCAAATCCTGATGCTAATAGTTCTTTAGCCTTTTTAGTATCGAAGTGAAAGCTTTTAAAACTTTGCGTTTCAGGTCGGATATGGTCGTTCCAATAATATCCTTTTCTAGATGCGTCGTACTGAGGACGTCTGCTGCCTCCCGATTTTCTTTTAGGAGTTTTTATTCCAAAAGTACTGTAGGCATCAATAAAAGAAGGGTAGATACTGGTGTTGGTAGCATCGACAATTTTGGCCTGCTTCGGAATGTTTACTGATTTGCCAACGGCAACTACTTTGCCGTCTTTAATGAGTAGCGTTCCTCGATCAATTATTTGGGTTGGGTTTACGTAGATTTTTGCATTTTTAAATGCAATGAGTGTGTGTTTTGTAGTTTTTACCCCTGTGTTTGTAGGAAAGTATTCTTGCGCAGAAAGCTGAGAATAACACAAAAAGAGTAGCACTATGAATAGTCTCTTCATTATGATATAGTTGAATTAGAATTTAAAAATATCGAATTCTTAAAATTTGAGTCTTTTGTTTAACAAAAAATTAAGAATATTTTAAGAGCATATTCTAGTGCTAAGCAGTGCTTTACAAGCCTTGTATGGGTTAAAAGCTCAATTGTATGCGTGCTATTCGGTTGGCTCCGGCTACCCAAGCAGTAGTTTTCGAAACAAATTGAAGTGTATAAAACGCTTCGTTGCTGATTGACTTCCAATGAGCACCCCCGTCATTTGAATAGGAGATTCCTGTTTTACCGATAGCGATTAATTCCAATCCATCACTTCCTGGAAGGTACTGTACGCAACTTTTATAATTGGGATGTTGCTTATCTGCGACGAGTTTCCAGGTTTGTCCGCCATCATCAGTTATGGCCTTATTTGCAGTATTCGCGTCAGGCTTGCTGTAATCTCCCCCGATAATGCAACCGTGGAGAGCATCGTAAAAATCGATGCTATAAATACCTTGCGGTCCGTTACCTTGAATAATAGGAGTGGTCATTATTGACCATGTGTTACCGCGATCTATCGATCGTAATACGCGCGCTTTTTTTCCTCCTGAAGCAATCCAAACGGTATCGCCTACAATCTTAATATTTGTATTGCTAGCCGCGAAAAAAGCTTCACCTTCTTCAAAGGTAGGCAATGCTTCGCATGGGGTTTTCGACCATGTTACTCCTCCGTCGTGGGTTATTAGTAATGAAGGGCAGGTAGTTGTAGGGTCTCCTACCGCGATACCGTCTTTACCATTACTAAAAAACTTCATAGAATCGTAAAACACCTTGGGGTGTTCTTCCTTGTAAACCAGTTGTACACTGTCGTTTTCTACTTTGTAAAGCAACGCAGGGTTAGCAACGGAGAGTGCGAAAACTTTATGATCGACAACAGCGATACTTCGAAAGTGAGGATTGATACTATCGTTGTATCGGATTTGTTGGCGTTGCCATGTTTTACCACCATCTGTCGTCTTCCCGATGTAGCCCTTAGAGTCTGCGTAATACACTGTTTTACTATCCACGGCGTGAATGGCGCGTATACTAGATTGCGTGCTGTCGGCCTGTTCAATAATCACCGTAGGAACCTTAGAAGATTTCTTGTTTTTTTGACAGGATACTAGGAAAATAACGACTAAAAAAATAGCTAGGAATCGATTCATTTTTTGATATTTTTACGAAACTAAAATAGTTAAATTCAATGAAAAAAGCATTGGTAATTTCAGGAGGAGGAAGCAAAGGAGCATTTGCGGGTGGTGTTGCCGAGTATCTGATGAAAGAAAAAGGGAAATCTTACGATATGTTCTTAGGGACTTCTACGGGAAGTCTAATGGTTTCTCATTTGGCGCTCGGACGCGTGGAAGCGCTGAAGCAGTTGTATACCAATGTTACACAACAGTCAATTTTTAGCAACAGCCCGTTTAAAATAAAAACGGTACACGGAGAAAAAGTTGTTTCCATACGACATAGAAACACGCTTTGGAACTTCTTAAACGGACGCAAAACTTTTGGAGAGAGTAAAAACTTGAGAAAGTTGATTAAAAAGAACATCACGGAAGCTATGTACCATGAGATTCGCGAAGAAGCGAAAGAGGTAGTGGTAACGGTATCCAATTTGACCAGAAATAAAATAGAGTACAAATCAATTTTAGATTGCAGTTATGACGATTTCTGTGATTGGATCTGGGGTTCTTGTAATTACGTTCCCTTTATGAGTTTATTGGAAAAAGATTATTGTCAGTATGCTGATGGAGGTTTTGGCTGTTTGGTACCGATACGTGAAGCTATTCTTCGTGGGGCTAAGGAAATTGATGCCATTATTTTAGAAACAGAAGTCACACAAATTAACAGATTGCCGGCTAAAAACCCATTTTCGTTAATGCTCGATGTTTTTGGTTTTATGCTGGAGCACGTAGAAAAGCACAATGTGACCATCGGGAAATTGTCGGCGAAACACAACGATGTGCAACTCAACCTATACTATACGCCTACAGTGTTAACTACCAATTCATTGGTTTTTGACAAAGCAAAAATGAAAAGCTGGTGGAAGCAGGGCTTTGAACACGCTCGCTTTAAGGACGATGCGACAATGAATGATTACAGAACAGAATTGGTAGATAAATAATGAAGTTTGGAAAGGTAGCAAGACCAGATTTAGTCGATTTTAGTTTGCCCGAAACGGCAAAGGGCACTGTACAAAGTTTAGGCATGATATCGCCTCGGCAACAAGAGCTGCGCGTAGCTGTTGGCTGTGCTCAGTGGAATAGGAACGAGTTAAAAGGGTTTTATCCGAGAGGAACGAAAGACGAGTTGCGATACTATAGCAAGCGGTTTAATTCAGTGGAATTGAACGCGACATTTTACAAACAGTATCCCAGAGAGCAATTTGAAATTTGGAGGGAAAAAACACCAGAAGGGTTTCTTTTTTTTCCAAAGTTAACACAAGAAATAAGTCATTGGAAACAATTGAGTAAGGTTTCGGATGAGGTGAATGTTTTCCTCGATGCCATTGGAGGGTTAGGAGATAGATTGGGGACTGTATTTTTGCAATTACACCCGAGTTTTTCACCAGATGATTACGTTCATCTAGCGCAATTTATTACGGGATGGCCTCAGGGTATCCCCTTAGCAGTAGAACTTAGAAATGAACGGTGGTATACAGACGAAGGAGAAAAAACGGGGTATCGGTCACACTTCCGTAATTTTGGAATAGGAAATATTTTGGTAGATACGGCAGGTAGAAGAGATATGTTACACATGGAATTGACGAATAAAGAGGCTTTTATTCGCTTTGTAGGCGCTAACCATCCATCTGACTATGATCGTTTAGATGCCTGGGTACAGCGAATCCTAGCATGGAGTGATGCTGGGCTTGAGAAATTAGATTTTTTTATACATCAAAATGTGGAGGAGGAAGTGCCGATGTTGGCAAATCACTTTATAGAAAAGCTCAACCAAGTGCTACACCTACAATTGACGATTCCTAAAGAAACTGAGCAACAGCAATTAAGTTTGTTTTAGCAATATGAACTATATAAAAAAAGCCAGCATGTCGGTGCTGGCTTTTTTTATTATTCTGTATCTACGTACATATTGTTAAATGTCGGACTGTTTGCTTTTGAATTGCTGATGGGGTGTACGCTAAATGCGCTGCGAGGTCTGCTGCTCTTTCTCCCGGTGGTAATTAACTCGATGGTTCGTTTTAACAGCGGTTCATTAGGGTCTCCTAACACTCCTAAATTACCAAAATCTTCATCAAGGTCTACGGTAGGGTCTATACCGTCTTTGTCATTTTTTCCTTCTTTATTCACTATTTCAAGAACTATGGGTTGCATAGCCCAGTTGTGATTGGGGTTGATACCCGATTTTGACGTGAATGTTGGAGAATCGTACATAGTAATGGAACCTGCGTATTTTCCGTGCGTTCGGTTTCCTACTGATCGCACTGTAATATAGGGCGCTAAACTGTTCATCACGAGTTCAGATGCCGAAGCAGAGTCACCAGTAGTGATAAAATAAACACGTGTAAGGTTTAAGCTATTAATTGCCGTTCCGTTACTAAGTGTATTCACAAATCTATTCACTAACGATTCTGTAGTGGTCGCGCTCATAATTTTTGAATTCCACATTTGTTGCGCAAATATTTCTCCGTTAAATTGCCCGGTTATCATACTTCCTAAACGAGTTGCAGTACTTACAGCACCACCGCCATTGTAACGTAAATCTACAATTAAGTCGGTAACGTTGTCTGCTTTAAACTGACCGAAGGCAGTATTCAGTTGTGCATCGAAATTAGAAGTGAAGCCATTGTACATCAGGTAGCCAATTTTTCTACCAGAAACATCGAGGGTTTTCGCTACGTGTACTGGGTTTTCAGTGGTATTTCCTTTGTTGAGGCTCAAAGAATTTGCATTTCTCACCGGATTTCCTGTATTGTAATCGGCGAGCCCTATGGTATAACTCGTTGCATCGGAAAACAATAAGCTTCTGTAATTTTGTCGTGTTAATTGCGTTCCATTAACTTCTGTAAAAAGCATTCCTCTAGTTACTCCTTTGGTCGCTGCATCTGTACCGGGAACCACGTAACGCACATAGCCGTAAACATTATTGGGTTGGCTTCTGTAAGGAGCGATACCAAATTCCATACCGGTAGTTTGTGAAGTTCCTTGAAGCGCTTGTTCTAAAGCGATATAATCATCAACTATCCACGACCATTTGTCTACAGTACCACGCTGGTACAATAGGCTTTCAAATAAATTTTTAGGATCACTATAGCCGTTGAGGTAGTTGTACAATTGCTGTTCCGACGAAAATCGTCTGTCTGATAGATCAGAAATATTCCCCTGCCACAAATAATAGGCATTCAGGCCTTTCCAAACGAAATTTTGGACTTGAATATTTTCAGGAGTCTCGTCTTTTTTACTGCAGGCAGTAAAAACAAAGGCGATTATAAAGAATAATAATACTTTTGTGGTTCTCATACTGTAACTATTAGCTATATAATTCAACGCAATTTAGCGAATATTATTATTTTTTTTTAGAATTCGTGTAACAAAGCATTTTATGAGTCGTCGTAGAGATGTAAACCTGACAAATTAAAAGCAAATCAGGGATACCTAATCAATTAACTAACAATGAAACAGTCGGATTTTTTAAAAGTTGTTTTACCCTTTAAAGACAAGGTCTTTCGTTTAGCAAAAAGACTGCTCGTTTCAACAGAAGAAGCGGAGGATGCTACACAAGAGTTGTTTTTAAAGTTGTGGAAGAACAAAGGGAAACTGACGGAGTATAAAAATGTGGAAGCCTTTGCGATGACCATGACAAAAAATTACTGTTTTGATCGATTGAAATCGAAACAAGCAGGAAACTTGACCTTGGTACACAGCAATTACAAAGAAAAAGATACCTCGTTAGAGAAAAAAGTAGAAAATAATGATGCGATAAGTCACGTTCACAAACTCATCGAACGATTACCAGAACAACAACGTGTAATCATTCAATTAAGAGATATCGAGCAATACGACTTTGATGAAATATGTAAGGTGGTGGATATGAAACCGACCGCCGTAAGAGTAGCGCTATCGAGAGCGCGTAAAACAATAAGACAAGAATTAATAAAACAACATAACTATGGAGTTAGCTAACATAGAACGCTTATTAGAGAAATACCTCGATGCTGAGACGACCTTACAGGAAGAGCAAGTACTTCAAGATTACTTTTGC
Organism: Tenacibaculum sp. AWR4_210; assembly: GCF_056160945.1. NCBI lineage: Bacteria > Pseudomonadati > Bacteroidota > Flavobacteriia > Flavobacteriales > Flavobacteriaceae > Tenacibaculum > Tenacibaculum sp. AWR4_210. Next base: position 64,818 of record NZ_JBSWYF010000006.1, on the reverse strand, counting down.
TCGGATGACGTAGCACCTCATTTACAGGAGTACAGCGCGATGTTTACCTTTTTTAAGCAAAGTAAAGACGAGACCTACACTAAAACCATACAGTTAACACCTGAGCAATCATCCAAGAAGAACTGGAATTGGTTATCAGTGGCAGCGTCGGCAGTCTTGTTGTTAAGTACTTCTTATATAGGCTATCAAACCTATCAGCAGCAATTACGAGCGAAACAATTTGCCCAAGTAAAAGAGGCTTTAAAATTAGTTTCATCTAATCTAAACAAAGGAAACGAGGCGTTGTATGCCGTTTCAACAAATTTAAACAAAGGGAAAGCTGCTTTAAGTCATTTGAATACCTATAAGGAAACCGTTAACAAAGCAATTAAAACCGTAAACTATTAGTTAAAATCAATCAAAACCAAGTAAAACCAAGTAGATTAAAATTAGATTACCATGAAAAAAATAGTATTTGTACTCGCACTTATATTGTCAGCCACCGCAAGTTTTGCACAATCGACATTTGATAAATTAGAATCCTTAGACGAAGTTTCTTCTGTAGTGATTACCAAGGACGCCTTTGAGTTGATCAGACAGTTTCCGGACGCCAAATCAGAGGATATGGAAATTTTTAATACCGCTAAAGGCCTCAATGAACTTAAGGTTTTTTCAACTGAAGATGCCAAGATCGCAGCCAAAATGGAGGCTATGGTGAACACAGCCATCAAAAATGCGAAGTTGACGCAGTTAATGCGTGTTAAAGACAAAGATTCAAAAGTGAGAATCTACGTTAAAACAACCAAAAACAAAGATTTAGTAAGCGAAGTATTGATGTTTGTAAGAAACAAGAATAAAGGCGATAAGTCAGAGTCAATTATTGTGACCCTAACAGGAGAGATTGACGTGAATAAACTGTCGAAAATAGCAGAGAAGTATTCAGACAAAGAATAACGAGATTCCTGACCCCTCAATCTTATTAGTAACCGATAAAATCAATTCCAATGAAAAAAATATATTTCTTAGCAGCCCTTTGTATATCCTTAATCAGTGTTTCTTGTAACGACGATTCTTTACAGTCATACCTCGTAAAGAGTCAGGATAAACAAGGATTTGTAACGCTAGATATTCCGGCAAGCGTGGTCGAATTAAACACGGCAAATGCCACTGATGAAGAAAAGGCCGCCTATGAGAGCATTCGTAAAATTAACATTACTGGTTTGCCGTATGCCAATACCGACGAAGCTACCTACGAAGCAGAGAAAGCTCAACTGTTAAAAATCTTAAAGAAGTCGAAGTACAAAAGACTGATGAATATGAAAAAAGACGGTGTAAGTGCAAGTATTTATTACACAGGTGAGGCAAAGGCTATTAATGAAATTATTGCCTTTGGTTACGGAAAAGAATTTGGAGTGGGAGTTGCTAGAATTCTAGGGAAGAACATGAATCCAGCAAAGATTATGGACATGATGAAAAAGGCAAAAGTAGATGTAGATGGCGTAGACTTTAAACAACTGCAGGCTGTTTTAAATAATAAATAGTCCATTTATAATAGATCAGTTTTTAAGAGGTTCCTCCGGGAACCTCTTTTTTTGTATCACCAAATTTTAGCTACTTTTGGGGTATGCATATACACCAAAAAGAGATGACCGTTGGGCCTTTTAAAAGAGGCTATCATTTGATTACTCATGACATCCTTTCAAACTTTGAAGAACTAAAGACGATTAAGCAAGGAATACTTCAAGTGTTTATCAAACATACCTCCGCAAGTTTGACCATTAACGAAAATGCCGATCCTACAGTGCGTGAAGATTTTGAATCCCATATCAATAAAATGGTTCCAGAGGAGCAACCGTATTATAAACACACGTATGAAGGTCCTGATGACATGCCTGCACATATTAAAAGCTCGCTCATGGGGAGTCAAGTGCAAATACCCGTAACTCAAGGGCGGCTAAATTTAGGTACTTGGCAAGGAATTTACTTGGGTGAGCATCGAAATTTTGGTGGAAAAAGAAAACTTGTCTTGACAGTTTTTGGTATATAAAATACTGAAAATAAATAAGTTGTAAAAGATGATTTTTGTTTTTAATTAATCTAAATTGTGTTTTTTTTATGGTATTTAACTGGATTAGTTAAAAACTTAACATTTTGCAATATGTTGGTTTTGAGCGAATGATTTTTAGTAATTTAGATTCACTAAACCCTTCAAAATCAATAAAATGAAAAAACATTATTTGTTTTTCATAGTAGTTTTACTATGGCAAACACCTTTTGCGCAAACCCAAAATCCTAATGACTTAGGTAGTATCCAACAACATTTTAACACACTACAAAAAAAAGGCAAAAATGCCTCTTTGGATTATGCAGAGTGGAAGATTACCAGTACGGCTTCTTCTTTGCGGAAAGGATTGGTACATTATTATTTAGGACAGTATTACAAAGGAATCCCCATTGTCAATGCTACGTATAATATGTCAATTTTAAATGGAAAAGTAAATTACGCGAAAAATCAATTTTTTGACAACCTCGAAGACAAAGCACGTGATTTAAATAGGGCCACTATTAACGAGGAAGCCGCGGTAAGAGCTTTGGTTCGCGAACATCAATTAGCTTCTCCAACCCGATTGCAGCGGTCAACAGCTCAAAAAGGAGGAGATCCTATTATCGTATTTGAGAATTCTGGTATAACACAAGATAATGAACCAATTACCGTTAAAAAAGTGTATTTGGTACGAGAGGGAAAATTGCGTTTGTGTTGGAATGTGAACTTATACGAACAAGGTGGAGAAAATTGGTGGAATAGCTATGTAGACGCCACCAGTGGAGCCGTACTTGAAGAAGACAATTGGGTGATTAAATGTAATTTTGGTGACACCCCTCACAGTCATACGGCTGCTGATACCCAGCACAAGCACAACAGCCTAGGAGTGGCTAGTGCTACTCCTTATGCTAAAACGAATAGTTTTTTGGCACCAGACTCATACAACGTATACGCTATGCCATTAATTAATCCAGATGATGGTGCAAGAAGTGTGGTTAGTAATCCAGCCAATACGACAGCCTCTCCTTATGGTTGGCACGATACGAATGGTGCTGCTGGGGCCGAATTTACCATTACAAGAGGAAATAACGTTTGGGCTCAGGAAGATGCAAATGGAAATAACGGTACCGGTGACTCTCCAGATGCAGGAAGTAGTTTGGATTTCAACTATCCTGTTAACTTGAGTCAGGCACCTAGTACCTACAGAGATGCCTCTACAACCAATTTATTTTATTGGAATAACATCATGCACGACGTGTATTATCAGTACGGATTTGATGAAGCTTCGGGTAACTTTCAAGAGAATAATTACGGAAAAGGAGGTACCGGAGGTGATTCAGTAAATGCTGATTCGCAAGATGGTAGAGGAACGAATAACGCCAATTTTGCAACTCCAACAGACGGTGGAAACCCGAGAATGCAAATGTATTTATGGAACAGAACAAGCCCTGGTAGAGACGGTTCTTTTGATAATATGATTATTGCGCATGAATATGGACACGGAATCTCTATTCGTTTGGTGGGAGGAAGAAATGCCAACGTATTGGGTGGTTACGAGCAAATGGGAGAAGGTTGGTCTGACTGGTTTGGGCTAATGCTTACCATGAAAGCGGGTGACAAAGGAACGGATAAAAGAGGAGTAGGAACCTATGTGTTAGGTCAAGGATTAAACGGAGTAGGTATTCGTCCTACGGTGTACTCTACGGACAAGTCAATTAACGGAACAGACTACGCCGATATTAGTGGATTGGCAGTGCCCCATGGTGTTGGGTATAGCTTTGCGAGTATACTTTGGGATATGACGTGGTTGATTATTGACCAAGAAGGATTCGATCCTAATTTCTACACAGGTACCGGAGGAAATAATATTGCGATGGCCCTTGTGATTGAAGGTTTGAAAAATACAGCGAGTAATCCAGGTTTTGTTTCTGGTAGAGACGGAATTTTGCAAGCCGATCAAGATTTGTACAACGGTAAGTACAAGTGTTTAATTTGGAAGGCTTTTGCTGGTAGAGGTGTAGGTCAGGGTGCCGTAGAGAATAATAACGGAGGTACCAACTCGAACAATGATCAAACAGTTTCTTATGTCAATCCTTGTGATGGTGGAAATCCAACGCCAGGAAATTGTAGTGGTGATGTCGCTTCATTTCCCTACAGTGAAAGTTTTGAAACCAACTTAGGACTTTGGAAAGATGCAACTACAGGTGATGATCTTAACTTTACTCGTCAATCAGGGGGTACTCCTTCTAATGCTACAGGGCCTTCAGCGGCAGCTGATGGATCATATTACCTCTATGTAGAAGCCTCAGGAAACGGAACTGGATATCCTAACAAGCGCGCCATTTTAAATTCTCCTTGTTTGAATTTTAGCTCTTTGACTAAACCGTCACTGGCATTTAAATATCACATGTACGGAAGTGCTATTGCTTCGTTGACCGTAGAAGCTCGCAAGGACAATACAGGAACTTGGACGTCGGTATTTTCAAAATCTGGTGATCAAGGGAATAGTTGGCAAACAGCTACGGTCGATTTAACTTCGTTCGCTGGTCAGGCAAGCGTACAGCTCCGATTTAATGTACTTACCGGATCGGGGAATAGTGGTTGGCAAAGTGATATCGCCATCGATGCGGTAGGAATATCAAACGGCGACGGAGGAGGTACTCCTGGTGGATGTACGGCTTTAAACTTCAACGATTATACGATTTCTCCGTTTTCTAATCAAGATGCTAGTGGAAACTTTAGTATAGGTAGCGGAGGCGCTTCCTTGGTTTTGACAAATAACACCTGGAAGTATATAACCATGAATTACAACGTAACAGCAAATACCGTTATAGAGTTTGAGTTTAGCAGTACTTCGGAAGGGGAAATTCACGCTGTCGGGTTTGAAAATGACAACTCGTTGACGTCAACCCGTTATTTTAAAGTTCACGGGACACAAAATTATGGAATTACCAATTATGACAATTATGCAGGAGGTACTAAAAAATACGTTATTCCGGTAGGTAGTTCGTACACAGGAGCAATGGATCGCTTAGTATTCATCAATGATAATGATGCTGGCTCAGGGAATAACTCAACCTTTAGTAATGTTAAAATTTACGAAGGAAGTTGTGCCGTATCAGGTGTGGTGCTGAGTGATTTGGGAACTCGTAACGACATACTCGGAGATGAAGATGAAGGTGCGTTTACGAGCATAGCGATTGCACCAAACCCTGTAAGGAAAGGGAATGTAATTCGCTTGCAAGGACCTGCTCGCAGTTTGGAAAATGCCACGTATAGCATTAGCAATTTACTCGGGCAAGTACTAGAATCAGGGAAATTGTCTGGACGACAAATACAAACGAATTCGTTAGAAGTTGGCGTGTACATTTTAAGTATTTCCAACGAGAAAACGAAGACGAATAAACGCTTTGTGATTGAAAAATAAATGTATAATTTATTTAAACGGAACCCCTTGAGTTATCAAGGGGTTTTTTGTTGTAAATACTGTTGAAATTCGTTTTTTAGAGCGGTTATTTCAGCAGCGTTGTACTTTCTTGAAAAGTGAACGGGAATTGCAGTATGAATACCACAAGTATTCATAATACTGGCAGAGGCCTTGGTGTAACTGTGGTAATTTTTTTCTGCCAAATCGCGATCTTGTTCGAGGTAAAAAGATTCGATATAGACTTTGGTAGTTCCAGTAAAAACTTCTGCTATTTTACGGTGATTCGCTGCACTGGAAGCATGGTCCATAATAACCCCTAAGCTCATACCTTCCTTAATGGTTAATAAGTTGTACAGTTCAAAGGCTTTATAGCTGCGACCGTTGACTTGAATTGGAGTGTTAGGAAGATTGGCAACAAAGGCTTCTTTAAGCGTTTTTATCCAAGGGCCACCGCGAAATTCAGATTTCTCTAAGTGTATTTGTACACTGTCTTTTTCTTTGAATTTATAGGCCATGGATGGAGTTTTATGATCTAATAAAACGGCAGCAACCTCAAATTTATCCGTTTCGTAGAGTGGCGTCCCTATTTCTTCGGAAAGTGCTTCCAGTTCCCAAAAAGGAGGGAGGAGTCGGTATCTTTTAATCCGATGGTTTTCGTGAACTTCCCGTACTTCGTAATGGATGGCATCAGCGCTGACCAAATTCCAAGTATAGGCTTTTAATTTGGCCTGTACTTGTTTGGCGAGTTCAGGAGGTCCGGCTATAACGACGTGGTTTTGCGTTCCTATTTGATGTCGTAGTACGGAGTCAAAGTTGATAAAATGATCGATATGTGTATGGCTGATAAAGATGGCCTTACACTGTTGGATTTCCTTAACGCTCAGTTTACTTGCCTGGCCACATTCGCAAAGATACTGATACGGATGGTTATCAAAGGATACCAAAATAGCAATGTCTTCGTCTACTAAATTTTTAATTTCACTGTAAATCATAACGTCGTAGTTTTTCTTCCAAGTGCATCGACGAGCTTTAGTAAGGTTGGAAAACGAAAGTTTCCGTGCATTTCCCGGATATGATTGGCAGCACGAGCCAAGTCAATTCCCATACTTGTTATATGAAGGGCTTTGTTACTGCTGCTTCTGAAAACTGCTTCTTGCAGGGTTTGAATACCAGAAAATTTGTTTTTAGCAACACCGATAACGGGTATTTTACCATTGAGAGCGTCGTAGAGGTGTGCGCCCAATCCTTTGCTACCAGTATCGTCGAGTTGTACATAACCATCGACAATGATAGCTTCACAATTAGCGTAATCAATTTGTTGAAGTAGGCTTAGTATGCAAGGAAGTTCTCTTTTGTAAAATTGTCCCGGGATGTACTCGTCTACACCATTTAAGGTTTCTTCATATACATTCAGGGGTGTTTCGGCTTGCCAATGGTCAAAAGCGATTGCAACTGTAGTTGCTGTATGTTCTTTGTAAAAAGTATCAAATGCTAAAATCATAGCGAAAATTTTTGCGATGTCAACGCAGTAAGGCGCGTTTTTACTCCCAAACCTTCACGAGGGCATCTATGGCATTGTTAAGTCCTTTAGCGTAGTGTCCATTTTTAAAATGAGGGAGCATTTTGGTGTTTATAATTTGTTGTGCTATACTATCCGTAATGCTTTTTTGGGTTTCCTTTCCAGTAGCAATGACGGTTGTATCTAAGTTTTTCGAAAGGAACAGGCAAAGGCTGTTATTTTGTATTTTATTGTCCAACACCCCAGTGGGTTGTCAGTGCCAGGGTATAGGATTTCGGGGTGGTATATGGATCGATATTCGCAATCGAAACCACGGCAATAGCTCTGGATGTTTTTTGATAGTAGCGATCAATTTTATCACTGAGCACAGCACGTTCCATTGGAGTGAGTAGTCTTTCGTAATCGTTGACCCAACCTTGTGGACTTGGAAAAGTTACGGAGATTTTGGCCTCGGGGTGATCACTTTTATTCGTGTTATTAATGAGATTCTGACAGCTCAGCGTTCCCATTAATAACACTATACATATTAAGAGTTTATTTTTCATTTATCTTGTAATCCTTGTTGTAAAACAGCTTTAATACCCTCTAAGTTATCCGCAAACGTCATCATTTGTTGAAGAATTTGCGCCATTTCATTCTTAGAACCCAAACCTTTTAGTTTATTGTTCTTAGTGAATATTTGCTTAATGTTTGTCCATCGTTCTTGATCCTCTTCCGATAACTGTTTGCGAAGTTCCTTGTACTTCAGTAAGTTGGCTTCCGCGGCAGAGGTCAAGGTTTGCGATTCACTTTCGTAATGAGAAAGTAACAACCTGTCCAGTTCTTGCGAATTCATAATGGGAACGATTTTAGCCACCAATTTATTCATATCACGATAAGAACCTTGTAGTTTGAATGAAGGCTCTGTACGGTAATCGTCTTCCATAGCTGCTGATTGTATATACGCTTGATTTACTTGCATAATGGCAGTTCGTACGGCGATGACCTTTTCGAGTACTGAGGTGTAATCTTGAATTTCCTGTTTGGTATGATTTCCTTTGAGAGTTACTTCCTTTTGGTTGTTTTCAACCTTATCGATAAGGGCGTAAACATCCTCAAAATACTTGCTGCTCAACTGGTGTAATACGGGGTTAGAAGTCAGTGAGTTTTCTATCAAACTCAATTTGAACAAATGTTCCGTATCACCAATAATATCCCCTAGATTGTATATGTCAGCACGGTTGGCTAACATGTCGGGGATTTGAAATTTATCACCGCTTTCAGTATAGGGGTTTCCAGCCATAATGACACAGAATTTTTTACCTCTGAGGTCATAGGTTTTTGATTTGCCATTGTGAACACCTTCAATTTTTCTGGTTCCGTCAGAAAGTGAAATGAACTTTTGCAGAAACTCAGGGTTACAGTGTTGTATATCGTCTAAGTAAAGCATTACATTGTCACCCATTTCAAAGGCTAAATTTAGCTTTTTAAGCTCTTCTCGAGCCGCTGAATTGTTTGCTGACATGGGATCAACAGAGGTTACTTCATGACCGATGGCTGGTCCGTTAATTTTCATAAATATGAGCCCAAGACGGTTAGCTACGTATTCCATGAGGGTTGTTTTACCGTATCCAGGAGGGGAGATGAGTAACAACATTCCCATACGGTCTGTTCGCTTGCTGTCGCCCACGGTACCTAATTGTTTGGCTAGGTTGTCACCGATAAGTGGAAAATACACCTGATCGATGAGTTTATTTCTAACAAATGAAGACAATACCCTTGGCTTGAATTCTGTTAATTTAAGCTCCTCTTTACGATCTTCAATCAGTTGGTGTTTTTCCGATCGATATTGTTGGAATCTAGGAACTTCGACTCGTTGGAACTGTTCCATGACTTCTACAAACTGATGGTAGTTAAAATGCCATGTTCCGTCTTTAATACTGGCATGTGTACCTTTGAGGTTCCCAACTTCGCTATACGGGTGTACTGCGAGTACATCCGAATTAGAGGCTTGCTGAAATACAATTAAACACACAATTTCGTGCAAGTAATCGAGAGACACATCCATGTTTTCAAGATACGATTGTACCCATTGGATGGCGAGTTGAAGCTTAGCAACGTACTGTTCTGTTTTTTCCAAGCCCGATTTTAAGTGATGCTCAGCCTGTTGGCTTTTCAAGGTTTTGACAAAACTTTCTTTCAAATGAACTGCATCGGAACTTATTTTAAAGGTATTGTTGTCTTTGAGTTCTTGAAACAAATACAACGCGATGTCTCTACTTAGCTCAGGATCAAAAAGGCGGCTGCTCTCAGCGAAGGCAAGTACGTTTTTTGTCAATTGTTGGATGCTGAAATCGAAGCTAGTGCTCTTAGGAAAAACTTTTAGTACATCCCCGGCATTTTTAATACCAGCGTTGAGCTCTTCTTGTAATTCAGGTGCCAGTCCATGCCAAAAGTATTGGGCATATGCTCGGATGGCAGGTTGATACTTAAGTAGTCCTAATTCGTGGTGTTTGTGGACCAATACATACAATATCGTTGCGGCATCTCGATCGTGAACACCTTTTACATAGCCTTCTGAATAGAGGTTGGCGCTCTTTTTCTGAACCACAGCGAGAAGGTTTTCTTCATTGCTGTTAAGAAGTGCGTCAGCATCAGTGGTTTTGAAAATTTGATAGGCCAAATAGGCGGCGCGGTACACGGTGTCATTTTCTGAAACCAATTCTTGATTCCAGTATTTCTGTGAGGTGTACATCGTTTCGTTTTCGATTTCCTCAAAGTAATCCGTACCGATGAGGTGGTAGTATAGTTGCTCGTTTTTATAAACGATGGTAAGGTCTAGTGCCTGTCGGTTAACCCCGAATTTATGCTGACCGAGTTTGATGATATTCTCACCATCTTCGTAGAGTTCTTGTTTGTCTTTTAATTTTCTTAAGGCGTCTTCTTTCGCAACTTTCAGTTGTGTTTCTATGGCTTCGGCTTTCCCGATATCGTCGAGTTCTTTGAGCTGTTCAACGATATCACGTACTTTATTGATCATTAAATCAGCGGCAAAGTACCCGTTGATGTCTTGAATAGAATCAAAACTCAATGATTTTTTTCGAACACCTTTTAAAATACGCTCCGTAGCTGTTTGCAGTGCTACCGTTTTTTTGTTGCGTTTCTCTAAGAGATTGCTCTTTCTGCTGTCAAAAGCGTTGTGAATTTCCTCGCGCTTTTCAATAACCAACGTAATGAATTCTTCGAAATCAGCAAATTTTCCCTCTAACTCCTCTAATTGAATGGCCGTTTTGGTTAAAAACTCATCGCATTTTTCAGGGGTATCCGCCATGTCGATATAGTTGATGATACTCTGATCGATCAGTTTTAACTGAGCTGTAAAATCGGCCTGTGCTTCCGTACTACCTAGGGAGCTAATTTTATTCTTTATAGCCGCTTTTAGCTGATTTAAATTGGCAAATATCAATGAGATATTGTCGATTATCTTGGTCGATTGTGATGTGTCTTCAATAGCTAAATTCGAAACGATCTCTATCAGGAGTTCTAAGTCAGCAGTAATTTGATTGACTTCACCTTCCAAAGCCTTGGCGTCTATTGCTTTCTTGATGGCTTCTAAGTCAGCTTCTTTGGCACTCACGCGTTCGTGATAGGGACTCAGCGCTTTGTCGTCTAATAAAAACTGAACGCAGCGCTTAGAGATAAGAAGGTTTTGCTCATTGACCTTGGTTTCTAGCGCAGCCAAATGGTTTTTATCGATGTAACGGATGTCTGCTAAACTGATTACTTCCCCGCGAAGCGTGCGCAGTTGACTTAACAAAACGACAAAATCGTCAATGCTCTTAAACGAGGTACTCTTGATTTTTCCGAAGAGTGCTTCTGAGTTTTCGTCAATAGCAGTGGTGGCAGCAGCGGCTTGTTTTTTTAAGGCGACTACCTTTTCAAATTCCTCGATGGCTGCATTGGCGGCCTCGTTGATCTGTTGTATGGGAAGGTTGAGTTCGAAAGTGTCTTTTTCCGGTAACCAATAATAGGTATCGTTGATGTCTTTTGACATTTTCACCAAATCGTCGTACAAGCCGTTGTAGTTGTCTTCCTTGTTAAGTAAGGTAATCAAGGCGTGGCATTCGGCCATGGCTTTCACGATGTCTTTGTTACCAATTTTATACAGTAAGCTATCCTCGTGCTGCGAAGGCATAAAGTCACCTTTTAGATAAGGCGTTTGCCAAATTTGCACTACGTGGTGTTTGGTTTGCTCATTTTCCGTTTTAAAATAGCAGAGTTCTCCATTTTCCAGCACGGTAAATCCGTTACATATAATGGGAGTTTTAACAGCTTGTTCAATAATGTTATACGACATTAAAATGTACAAACCGCGAATGCTAGCATAAAAGACATACAAGTAGTCTTCACCATTAGGAGATATAATTTTTTCTTGGAACTTAACCTCTTTGGCATCGTTTTCAAAAAGTTTGTACTCTCCTGTTTGTAAATAGTAACCGTTTGGAAATATGAGTCCGTGGTCGTCTGGAAGTTGAACAGCGGTATCCTTAATGCTGTCAATTTTTTGTACTTCACGCAATTTGTGATTGTACACAAAGTAACGAGCTTCTTCCTGGAATGGTTTTACTTCAAGTGGGATGAGATTCCCGAGATCTGCGAAGCGAAACTGACCGTCGTCCAAGGTTTGGTCTACGTGGAGAACGGGTTCGGAAAGTATCCCTTGCCCTTCATCTGTATTGTCTTCAATTTTAATGGTTAGGTCGCCACCGATAGTTTCGACAAAAACCTTATCTAAGATCGATATATGTGAATGTTCCCCGTAACGGTGCATGTCTCTGTTAACTTCCTGCCACTTAAACTCGTGCTGGGTAGGAAATTTGTATTCATGCTCGCTTCGGTTGTCTACATACACGAGTGTATCGTCTTTGATCAACCATTTAAAAGCTTTGATGTCTGTTTTGTTTTCGCTCAGTTGGAAAATCATGTATAGGTAGTTTCCAAGGATAGCGAATTTTGAAAATATTGTATTTCTGTAGTACTTGTACAGATTGGTAAAGTCGTCTAAAAAAATAGGATCTTGTAACAGCGATAAGTCTTGCAATTGAAAGCGCTGTTCTTTGAACTCATACACACTAAATACATCCGATAAGGTGATGTCGGTACGGAGTCCAAAATGCACATTGTATCCAAAAATAGAAGTATTCCCGATTGAAACGATATCTCTGGCAATACAATTGTTTTCGGTGTTGATTCTATCGTTAGCAATTAATTTTGTTTCTATGGTTCCAAAAACGTGTTTACGAGCATCGTTTAATTGCTGTAAACGATCTTGTAAGTCTAGTTTTTGTTTTTGTAGTCTACCTTGAATAATCTCATAGGTACCTCCATCGAGTTGTTGAGAATTTTCTTGATTTTCCATATAATTTAACAAGTGAGGTAGTTTGTATCAACAGCAGTTCGTAGCTTAGTACTGCGTGGCTGGTTGATATGAATTGTGTTCTCAGAAAGAAAACAAGAGTCTGTTTAGAGACTCTTGTTTATGGTTTTTTTAGGATAGCTTTTTGTCAGCTAAGCCCATACCTTTAGCGAGGTTAAACAAATTGCTAAAGAGGTTTTTATCATCTGTTGAGGTCGCTTTGCCTTGCAAGTCTGTCAATAAGCTTGCTACGCTAAGGTTTTTGATGTCTTCGCTAGAAATTCCGTATTTGGTTGCAAAATCTTTGATTCTGTCTAATAGGTTTCCTTGTACGTCATCACTGCCTAAAATAGCATCTTTTACATCTTGAATGTTATCACTGTGCTTCACCAATCGGTCAACACCTTTAGCTTTGGTAATTTGTCCGATAATTTGATCGAAGAACATAGTTTCACCACCCACGATGTCAATATTAGCAGCGCGTAATGCATCACCAATAACTTGGGCTTGAGCATCGGCAATATCTTTTTGGATGTTGATATGTGCCAAGTCAACTTTCAATTCTTTTTCTAAGCGTAACTTGAATTCTTCGTGCTCTTTTCCAACACCGTCAAGCTTCTTCATCGCTTCTGCTTTTTCTTCGATACCTACTGCTTCTGCTAAAGCAATTTCTTTGTCACCTGCAGCTTTTGCTAAGGCTTTTTCTTTGATAACTTCTGCTTCTGCAATTCCTTCTTCTTTCAAGGCTTCTGCCTTGGCTAGGATACCAGCAGCTTCTGCTTTGGCTTTTTTCTCGATAATGGTTGCCTCCACTAAGCCTTGACGTTCGTTAGCATCCGCTTTTGCGTGCATTACTTGTGCTTCAGATAATCCTACAGTAGCTTCTTCTTTGGCAGTAGCTTCAGCGATGGTTTTACGAGCCTCAGCTTCTTTTTCACTCGCTTCTTTTTGTGCTTGAGCTTCGATATTGATTTCTTCTGCTTTTTGCTTAGCGGCTTCTTTTTGCGCCTCTGCATTTTTTACGGTACGAATCAGTTGCTCTTCAGCAAAGGCTTCCGCTACGGTAATTTTTACCTGCTTTTCACGATCCGCAGTTTTGAAGGCCTCGATATCTTTCATGTTTTCTTGCTCTTCAACTACGCCTTTTTCTAACATTACTCGGTCTCGAATAACGTCTTGGATATTCTTCTTTTCTACCTCTACAACCTTTTCTTTTTCAATTTGAGCTAAGGTTACGATGCGTTCTCTTTCCGTTACTTCAAGCATGCGATCTTTTTCTACGCGTTCTGCTTCAACGGCATCAGTACGGAGTTTATTTTTCTCAGCTACGATTACCTGGCGTTGTTTGTTCTCCTCAGCTACTTGAACTTTCTCTTCTGTAGCGATACGAGCTGTTTCTGATTTTAAACGCTCTTCCTCGGCAACTTTTAAGGTTTCCGCTTCTTCACGTGCTTTGATGTTGGCAATTTCTCTTTTTTGTTGTTCTTCTTTTTCTGCCAATTGCTTGTCTAACTCCAAAATAGCCTCGCGAGCTTCTACATCTTGTTTGCGAATAACTTTTTCTTCATCGCGTTTAATCAAGTTTGATTTGATGTTTTGAGCAGCTGTTAATTCTGTAATTTTCTTGATACCCTCAGCATCTAAGATATTATCAGCTTTTAAAAAGCTTACAGGAGTTTGCTCTAAATAGTCAATAGCACAATCTTCCAAAGTATATCCGTTCAAATCGCGTCCGATTTCATTGATGATTTCATCTCTAAATTCACTTCGCGATTCGTACAACTGTACAAAATCGAACTTTTTACCCACAGTTTTAAGTGCTTCCGAAAACTTAGCTTCGAAGAGCTCTTCCAAGGTAGCTATGTGAGATGCGCGCTCACAACCAATGGTTTGGGCCACTTCGATAATAGCATCTTTTGACTTGTTTACTCGAACGAAAAATGCTACTTTGATGTCCGCTCTCATATTGTCTTTACAAATTAAGCCATCAGTACCTAAACGATCGATTTCAATTTTCTTTACCGAGATGTCCATAATTTCCACACGGTGTAATACTGGAATTACGTACATACCCTTGTCAAAAGCAACTGCGGTACCTCCAAAACCTGTTTTTACCAAGGCCTGTCCTTGAGGTATTTTTTTGTAAAATAGCGCGATAATGATGATGAAAAGAAGGACTACTCCCACAATTCCACCGATTACTATGCTAGCGATTCCGCCCGCAATTGATTCTTCGCTAGTTGTGACGTAATCTTGCAGTGCAACGAGCATTAATAATGAATTCATAGTTTAATTTTAGTTATTGATATGATTGAATGTAATAGTATTTTTTATCTGTTGACTCTTTGATGATTAAAATTTCAGTTCCAGAGGCAATTTTTTCTCCGTTGAGTGCTTTGGCATATACGTTAATCGGATCGCTTTCAACAAAGAGTTTGATACTTCCTAGTTTGTCACCTTGAAGATTTGATAGCAAGGTGCCTCTTCTTCCTATGAGGTCTAATGATTCCACTCCTTTTCGTTCGAGCTTTTTGAAAAAAGCTTTGAAAGGCGTCGTGAAAATTTTATTCACGAGTAAGGAGGGGATGATAGCACCAAAGAAAAAAACGAGTCCGAATACAGTATTGTAACTGTTGGTGTAATAGGTTCCTAAAACGGTAAACATCCACCAAAAAAAGGTCCATGAAGTAAAGGTAAACAGAAAAGGCAATTCAACAAAGTTGAAATACAATAATAGTATTTGCCACCATTTTAAGGGTTTAGGTCGTTTACCTACTACAGCTTCCTTTTTTACTTCTAAATTGGAAACATCTTCAAGGTCTAATCCAGTTGAATCAAATCCAGGGCCTCCGTCAATATCGAAATCTGTATCCACGTCGACGTCCACATCGATGTCGATATCCATGTCAAAATCCAAATCCAACCCAAACAGTAAGGTGACTAATCGATAGGCTGCCAATACGATTAATAAAATCGTCAACGGTGCATTTATTTCTGAAAAGATTAGATCGGTTAATGTCATAGTAAATAGGTTTATGCGTTATCGTTAAATCCCAACTGTTTTTTTAGCTGAGCTAAATCGTCTTCCGCTGTAGTTTCTCGGGTATCGATTGCTTTATTGAGTTCTTCGTCAATGGTTTTTGATGAATTGGCCAAGTCGCCATAAGCTTCAGCGAGTGCTTCTTCTTGGTTCACCTTATCTTTCATGCGTTCTAGCATAGCAACGGTGCTGCTACTGTCCATCTCAGCCATTTGCTTATTGAGGTTTTTGGTCGCTTTGGAAACTTTTACACGTGCTTTTAGTGTTTTTAATTCACTTTCCCACTTGTTGATATTGCTTTTAATTTCCTGTACACTCTTTTCGAGTTGGGCAACAGAAGTATCGAATTTTTCGGCTTCGGCTTTAGTTCTCGAAATGTCCTGTATGGCTTCTTCTTTTTTGATAAGGGCTTGTTTAGCCAAACGATCGGCTTCTTGAACCTCTAGGTCACCCTTTTGTGCTTTTTGTAAAATAAGCATGGCTTTCTGTTGATAGTCTTCGGCCTTGTGGGTAAATTGTTCTATATCGTTCTTAGCTCTAATAGCCAGTGCTTTGATTTGAGCTAAGGATTCTAAACTAGTCTCTAAATCTGAACGCAGATCTCTAATTCCTTGTTCAGTCATTTTGATAGGGTCTTCCATTTTTTCAATGGCAGAATTGGCTTCTGCTTGACCTATCTTGAATAAACGTCTAAATATGTTCATGATAATTTTTTTAATATTTTGAAAATGCAATGATTTGATCAGAATACTCACTGAGCAACAGGCTCAAGGAGTTTAAACTTGCTTCTAGCTCGTTTAGGTCAAGGTTTTCCAACTGCAAGGTATCTCTAAAGATTACGCGTTCACCGCTGTCGTCGAGTACGAACGCGCCGTGGACAATGTCTCTGTTTTTCTTGAGAAGCTCTTTGAATATGGTTTCGTTAGATTGGTTTATTTTAAAAATAAACTGTTCCAAGATAACGATAGGTGAGGCGACCCCCACGATTAAATTTTTTATTCCAAAACTTTCTTTTTCAATAACAAAAATCCCATCATTTTCGTCTTCTTTAACGATGTTTACCTTCAGTTCGTGTAAAAAATTCTTCGTTTTTAAATAGTGATTGTTCATTAGCAATTAAATGGTTGATTGTATAGTTTTTCTTTAGCGGCGTAAACTTACAAAAAAGTTCCTAAAACAGCGCTTGTTAAGCATAAGGTTGCGAGTATCATAGTTGATTAATTTTAAATGGTTGTTAATTTGTACTAATTTTCTTAGCAGTTTTCAATTTTATTAGCTAATATTGTTAGTGTAAAGATAGGTAAAAAAATCTATTTTGCAAATAAAATTAGCACAAAATGTCATTTATTGGTAAAAATATAAAAAAGATACGAGGTGTAAAAGGATTAAGTCAGCAGGCTTTTGCAGAGCTATTTGATTTAAAAAGAGCAACCTTAGGAGCTTATGAGGAGGGTAGAAGTGAGCCTAGGATAGATACGATAATTAAGATTGCTAATTATTTTAGCATCCCTATAGACGATTTGCTAACGGCAGAGCTCACAGTAAATGCCTTGTTACAGTTTAGGGCAGACCTCACTTTGGAGATTGAAGTCATGGAAAAAGAGCAGTTTCCTCATATTCCGATTATTACCGCAAAAAATACGATAGATTATATTAAGTTTCACGACAAAGAAAAGTTTATTAAAGATTTGCCAGTACTGCAATTGCCCATTGCTGTGGAAGGAAAATTGCGAGCGTATACAGTACAAAATTTGGAGATGACGCAGTACGAGAAGGGCTTGTATCCCGGTGATGTTGTTATTGGAAGACAAAGGCTTTTGACAGAGCTTACGGCTGCTGGTACTAATGACGGCGTTTTGGTCTTGGCATTGATAGGTAATGAACTCGTGTTGCGAAGAATGTACGAAGTTGGAGAGCAGCTGGTGTTTAAGGCAGATCACAAAAATATAGCCGATAAGACCTTTCCGAAAACAAGTTTAAAGGAACTGTGGGAAATTTCTAGTGTCTATTTTAATAGGTTACCTGAGCTAGGGAATCCCTTAGAAGATAAAATGGAATTTTTAGAAAGAGAATTTAGGAAGTTGAAAGACAAAATGTAAGAAGTTTTGTAAATTTGTATACCTAAATAAAGTAAACAAAATGAATATACCTCAAACCAGTTTCCCACGGGTGGTTATCGTGGGTGGGGGATTTGCAGGATTGGCTGTTGCTAAGGGATTAGAAAACCAAAAACTACAAGTTGTCTTAATCGATAAACACAATTACCACACGTTTCAACCATTGCTATATCAAGTTGCCACAGGTGGCCTTGAACCCGACAGTATTGCCTTTCCACTACGCAAACGCTTTAACGACGTCGAAAATTTTTTCTTTCGTTTGGCAGAAGTACAAGGAATAGATGCAGATAAAAATACCATTGAAACTTCAATCGGTTGCTTAGAATACGATAAGCTCATTATTGCTACGGGCTCTACAACCAATTTCTTTGGGAGTGAGAGCATCAAGGCAAATGCGATGGAGATGAAATCAGTTCCGCAAGCACTCAATATCCGAAGTCTCGTTTTAGAGAATTTTGAAGAGGCTTTGTTAGAAAGTAATCTCGAAAAAAGGTTGGCCTTGATGAACTTCGTCATTGTAGGAGGCGGGCCTACAGGAGTTGAGTTGGCGGGCGCTTTAGCCGAAATGAAGAAAGGGATTTTACCCAAAGATTATCCGGATTTAGACATACGTCAAATGAAAATTCACCTTATCCAAGGATCGGATCGATTGTTGCAAGGGATGAGTGAAAAAGCTTCCAAAAAATCTGAAGATTTCTTACGAGAACTCGGTGTAGATATCTGGAAAAACCTGCGAGTACTGAATTACGATGGTACTACCGTAACTACGAGTGGTGAAGAAGCCTTTGAAGCGCAAACAGTTATTTGGGCTGCCGGAGTTCAGGGAGATGCTGTACCCGGTTTAGCAGAGGAGAGTTTGGTGGAGCGAGCAAATCGATTTAAGGTAAATGAGTTTAGCAAAATAGAAGGCTATGAACATGTTTATGCTATTGGAGATGTTGCTTGTATGAAAACCAAAGGTTATGATCACGGACATCCGATGATGGCACAACCCGCTATCCAGCAAGGGAAGTTGTTAGCTAAAAACATCATAGCGGAGCTCAAAGGAAAAAAGAGGAAAGCTTTTGTTTACAACGACAAAGGCTCGATGGCAACCATAGGAAGAAATAAGGCGGTCGTAGATTTGCCAAAGTGGAAGTTTCAAGGAGTGTTTGCCTGGTTTGTATGGATGTTTGTACATCTGTTTTCACTTATAGGTTTTAGAAATAAGGTCATCGTGTTTATGAATTGGGTCTATAACTACGTGCGTTTTGATAGAGAAACACGCTTAATTATACGTCCTTACAAGAAGAAGAACAAGTATTCATTTGACAAGGAGCATGCATAAAACCAGTTCAAATATTCGTTGTTCGGATTGTGGGGTATTTACTGAAAATAGTGATTATTGTAAACAGTGTGGTGCTGTCATATCTTTCCGAAAAAAACGAGAATTAAAAATAGCACAGGTGCAACAAGAAGAAGTGCACGCTTACGAAGACGCTTTGGCAAATCCGAATTTGCCAAAGCGTCTTATGCGTCATAAAAACGCGTTGATGCGAATGTTCGGATACTTGTTGCAATCGGTGTACTTTGTAGGGAGTTTAATTGGAGCCTTATTGGCTTGGTTTGTGGCCATGGTAGCCGCAGGATAATGTTTATGAATTACCTACTATCCTATGTTTTGGTGGTATTGTTGTGCTTAGGAAGCGTGGTGTATGGTTTTCAGCACATGGGGTGGTGGCTACCGAGATGGGTGGCTTGGTATCTCAATGATTTCTTAATTGTTCCCATTAATTTATTGCTGATACTGATCGTAATGCGATACCTAAAGCAGCAACCAGGGTATTTGTTGTCACCTCTATTTATCACCTGTATTTGTATAGGCTACGCTTGGTTTTTTGAATACTATTTACCGCCTATTTCAAATAGGTATACTGCAGATATATGGGATGTTTGTTTGTATTGTGTAGGGGGATTTGTATTTTTCTTGCTTCAAAAACTATCCATACGTGAACACTATAAACAAAGACATCGTCAGCCGAATAAATAAAGCGCTACTCTATATCGACGCACATATTCATGAAAAATTGAAACTCGAAGATATTGCGGTACAAGCGCATTTTTCTGCTTATCATTTTCATCGGTTGTTTTCAGCTGTAGTAGGAGAAACTTTAGCGAATTTTATTAATAGGACGCGTTTGGAAAAAGCGGTCGATCGAATTTTACACCATCCTGAAATGGGGATGACAGAAATTGCTGAATCGCTCGGATTTTCTAGTGTTTCTTCCTTTTCTAGGAGTTTTAAAAAGTATTACGGGGAAAGCCCCAGTACAGTGAAGGGAAAGGTAGTAAGTAAATTTAGCAAGATTTGTATAAGAGATAGCAAAGAAGGACAAAAGGAGGTCGTTTTAGAGGAGTACATTAGCAATGTGAACAAGTATCTAAAATTTATTGAGATGAAAGCAAGTATTGAAGTTCGAGAGCTCGAGCCTATCCAAGTGGGTTATTTGACGCATATCGGAAATCCTGAAGGTGTTGGAGGAGTTTTTGAAGAATTGATTCGATGGGCATTTCCTAGGGGGTTGATGAATGAAACGACTCGAATGATGACCGTATACCACAACAGTCCTAAAATTACTCCAGAAGATAAGTTGAGAATGAGTGCGTGTATTGTGTTAGATAGGCCTGTGGCCATGTCAAATGGTGTTGGTTTGCGCACAGTACCGGGAGGGAAACACGTGGTGGCCCAGTACGAAATTGGGTTGGAAGATTTTCAACGAGCTTGGGAGGCTAACTTTGTATGGCTGTCTGAAAAAGGGTTTAAGGTACGCGGCCAAGAGCCTTTTGAAATTTATTACAACGACTACCGCGAACATCCTGAGAAAAAATGTAGGGTCGATATGTGTATCCCAGTAGAATAAAAAAACAAAAACCGAACGTACAGCGTTCGGTTTTTTAAATTAACAGCATCCAGATGTCGGGTCACAGCTCGAAGAGTTGATTTCCGACAGTCGAATTTTTTGTTTTTGTGGAGGGGTAATTCCACATTGATCTTCGGCCAAACACGCTGTTGCTTTGTTGGTCAGAAGGAAATGAGTTCCGTTAAAATCTAATCCGTATTTACCGATGGTGTCCCCTTGATATTCCACTTCGATAGGTAAATCTTCCAGAGCTAGTGTCTTTTCTGAAAGAGCAATGATGTGCAGTAGTTTCTCGGGGTGCAAACGGTGATCGTAGTCATCCTTGTTCCACAATTGAAAATTAATGACCTGTTCTCTGCGGACGGTACCTCCACAGTCAATAAAGTGTTTTTGAACCAGTCCGACTTCTGTGACGTGAAAATGGGCGGGCACCAAACTGCCGTCAGGTAGTTTAAATCCAATGGTGTTCAGCGTATTGAGATGGTGTTTTATTTCTGATAATTTCATGAGTTATAGGTGGGTTAGTACATAATTGAGTTCTGTAGCAATTTGAAGGCTGCGTTCTGCATAGGTAGCTGCTTCCTCCTGACTGCCGTCTGAATGCTTTGGGTCCTGATAGGTTAGGGGGATCCTGTGTGTTGCACCCGCTATAAAAGGACAACCTTCATCCGCTTCTGAGCAGGTCATGATGGCAATAAAGTTGCCTGAAGGATTCATGGGGTGATCGTAGGTTTTAGATAAAGCAATTACAGGTGCTGAGTCCTTTTGGTATTTGATGCTGTATACTGGATTGCTGCCCTCTGACAACGCATGGATATCGAAACCTTGTGCACTAAGTGTTTTGATAATTTGAGGCGCTACAGCAGTCGCTTCGGTGCCTCCCGAATACGCCGTAAATTGTTGCTTTTTATGAACCTGCGCGAGGGTTTGTAGCCAAACCTGCCCGAGGTGACTCCTTCTAGAATTATGTGTGCAAATAAAATTAAGGCGTACGCTCTCGTGTACCGAGGCTGCTCGTATTGCAGTGATGAGCTCTTGCAAGTGTATTTTTCTGTCCTCCGGGATAGGTCTTGATGCTATTTGTGTAAGCGTGCTTTGTAAACGTGGATTCATAGGTAATTACGTTGTTTGTTGTGCTCTGTAAGGTGAATAGAACTGAATATTAACAGCATTGGTCTTTTGGGGTTAGTTGGCCAAACAGCGCATTAAAACGTTGTTGGATATAGCCCCATTTTTCTGGATTGATGCAATAGCAAATACTTGTACCTTCAATGCTTCCTTGTATGATGCCAATTTTTTTCAATTCTTTGAGGTGTTGTGAAATAGTGGGTTGGGCCAATCCGATTTCGTTCACCAAATCACCACAAATACAGCTTTGGCTTTCTAATAAATATTCAAGGATGGCGATGCGTGCAGGGTGACCTAGCACCTTGGCAATGGTTGCTAGTTCATTTTGAGCGTCGTTAAACATTTCAGATTTGGTAATTCCCATAGTTGTATTATTATATTGCAATATTACGATGAAGTTGGTGTTTGTGCAAGAAAAGTGTAAATTATTTTGAGATTGTTGGCGTTGAGAAGGAGGGGATGAGTTGGTGAGGAAGCGCAGAACGATACGTAGTAGGGTATCGTATCTGAATGGTGTTGGGGGCTAACTACTTATTTAAAGACGGAACTTAATGGTTTTTATAATCTTAGCTCCGAGAATGATCTTACTAGAAAAACACCCTCATTTGAGGGTGAGAAGGAGCCTACTAAAGGCTTTGTTTAAAAGTTTGCAGCTGTTCATTTGCGGCGGTGGCAATGGTTTGTCCGTCTTTGTCAAACCAAACATGTACATCTCCCAAATAATGCATGCCCAGGTAAGCGGCACTCGCTTCAAAAGGCATCGTAAAACCGGGTCTTCGGTCGTTATCGCCCGAATTACTGAGGACGGCGAGCGATTTACCGCGTAACTGTCGTCCTAAATCTTTGCGATAATGCAACAAATCGGAAAGTCTGTCCATAAATACTTTAAGTATACCGCTCATGGTATACCAGTATATTGGTGTGGCGAGTACGATGTTGTCGTATTGCGAAAGTAGGTTTTCCATGAGAGGGATAAAGTCGTCTTCTGCATTTTTCATATCGTAGTCAAAATGCCCTATATTTTTGGTGCTGAGGTCGATAATGTCAAAGCTATTATCTTCGTTGAGTACTTCGAGTATGTGATGGGTGTTTCCCATACTTTTTGAACTCGCTTGTAGGATTACAGTTTTTTTCATGAATTGATTTTTTTTCAAGGATAAAATTGACCAATAAAACTAGAAATCGCTGCGAATTTGTATTGAAATATTTGATAAATACCCAGAAAAAATCAATCGCTTTCCGTTTTAAATTTCTTACTTTTATAGTACTATTACGGATTTTTATGAAGGTATCGGATTACAAGGTCACAGGAAAGGTGGAATTGGCGAAAAGCAATACATCTGTAGTGCGAAAAGACGCTAAAAAAGAATTAAAAAAACTTAGAAAAGAACTCAGTGAGTTGCAAGATGCCATGTATGCAGAAGGCAAGTACAACGTGTTGGTTTGCTTGCAAGGAATGGACACGGCGGGAAAGGACAGTTTAATTCGTGAGGTGTTCAAGGATGTCAATGCACGAGGAGTGGTAGTTCACAGTTTTAAGGTACCGACTTCAAAAGAGTTAAAACACGATTTTTTATGGCGCCACTATATCGCCTTGCCAGAGCGCGGTAAAATTGGAGTTTTCAATCGAACGCATTATGAAAATGTTCTGGTAACCAGAGTCCATCCGGAATATGTTTTGGGGGAACATTTACCCCATATCAAAAGCCTCGATCAGGTAAATGATGCATTTTTTTACGACCGCATGGAACGAATCAACAATTTTGAGAGAAATTTAACGGCGAGTGGAACCATAATTTTGAAGTTTTTTTTAAACTTGTCTAAAGAGGAGCAAAAACATCGGTTGTTACGACGCTTAAATTTACCTGAGAAGAACTGGAAATTTTCAAAAGCGGATTTGGAAGAACGCAAACTTTGGGACAGCTATCAAAAGTGTTACGAAGACCTGTTGAACAGAACCTCGACACCAGAGGCACCTTGGTATATGATTCCGGCAGATGACAAACCTACAGCTCGGACTGTAGTGGCAGCAATTATTGTCGACGAATTGCAAAAATACCAATTTAAAAAACCGACATTGCCAGCAGCACTACTCGAGCAGTTGGAAAATTTTAAGAATCAATTAAATAATGAATAAACTGAGATTTTAATTAGTAATAAAATCTCTTTACGTAACAAATGGAATTAAATTTAAAGAAACCAATCGTATTTTTCGATTTAGAAACAACGGGAATTAGCATTGCATCAGATAGAATTGTGGAGATTTCCATATTGAAGGTATTTCCTAATGGAAATAAAGAGAGCAAAACATGGCTCGTAAACCCTGAGATTGAAATTCCTGCGGAATCTACGGCGGTCCACGGTATTACGAATGAGAAAGTAGTGAACGAACCTACTTTTAAAGAGTTGGCTCCACAAGTAAGCGCGTTGATTGCAGATGCTGATTTGGCTGGGTTTAATTCAAATCGATTTGATATCCCACTATTGGCTGAAGAGCTATTACGTGCTGGAATCGATTTTGATATGAATGACAAAAAGGCGATTGACGTACAAGTAATTTTCCACAAGAAAGAGCAACGTACGTTGAGTGCAGGGTATAAGTTTTACTGCGATAAGGATCTAGATAATGCTCACTCGGCGGAGGCTGATACAATGGCAACGTATGAAATTTTGAAAGCGCAATTAGATCGATATGAGGATATAGAGAACTCTGTAGAGGCCTTAAGTGAGTATTCATCGCATAGCCAACGTGCCGATTTTGCTGGATTTATTTTGTTCAATGAAGAAGGACAAGAGACCTTTTCCTTTGGGAAGTACAAAGGACGATTGGTAGAAGATGTGCTCAAGGAAAATCCGGGGTATAATTCATGGATGCAAAACGCCGATTTCCCGCTTTATACCAAAAAGGTGTTGCGTCAGATCAAAGAACGTATGACAGCGCCAAAAAAAGTGTTATCAGACGATGAAAAGCTAAAAGCTTTACAAGACAAGTTTAATGCGAGATAATTAGAAAAACAAGGTGAACCATGTATACAGAATATAAGAATTTACCCGACAGCGCTCGTGTGTGGATTTATCAATCAGATAGAGAGTTTACGCGAGAAGAGCAGGAGAAAATTAGCGAAAAAGCAATTGCTTTTATTGAAAATTGGACCCGTCATGGATCGGATTTAAAAGGGAGTTTTACCATTAAGTACGGGCAATTCATCACGCTAGGAGTTGATGAGAACTTCAATGGAGTCTCAGGCTGTTCTATCGATGCTTCAGTCCGTTTTATCAAGGAAGTAGAGGCTGAGTTTGGAGTGGATTTAATGGATAAAATGAACGTGTCATTCAAAGATGGCGAACGAATTAATATCGTGAAGCTACCAGAATTTAGAGCTTTTGCCAGTCAGCAAAAAATTACTGAAGAAACGGTAGTGTTTAATAATATGGTAGCTACCAAAGGTGATTTTGAGACGAACTGGGAGGTTCCTGCTGGCGAAAGTTGGCACAAGAGATTTTTGGTATAACTATTGACAGTGTAAGTATATGATACAAAGGAAAGAGATATTTTTTATAGCACTCGTAATGTGTGTTTCTTGGGTAACAGGGCAACAAAAAGACCCCTTGAAAGCCAAAAACGCCGCACAGCAAGAGCAATGGGTTGATAGCGTTATGGTGTCCATGACGTTAGAAGAAAAGTTAGGACAGCTGTTTATGGTGCAAGCCTACTCTAATAGAGATGCAAAACACGTTCGCTTCATTTCTGATTTGATAGCGGATTACCATATCGGTAATTTGATTTTTATGCAAGGAACTCCTGAAAAACAGGTGAAACTTACCAATTTGTATCAAAGTCAAAGTCGCATTCCTTTAATGATTGGTTTTGACGGGGAGTGGGGCTTGGATATGCGATTAAAAAATACCTATAAGTTTCCTTGGAATATGAGCTTAGGAGCGGTTACTGATACCACCTTACTCACAGATTTAGGGCAACAAATAGGAGCTCATTGTAAACGAGTTGGTATTCATATGAACTTCGCACCTGTGGTCGATATCAATACCAACCCAGACAATCCCATTATTGGAAATCGTTCGTATGGAGAGCTCAAGGAAAATGTTGCCGCCAAAGCAGTGGCCTTTACCTTGGGGATGCAAGGGCAAGGTGTGCTAGCCAGTGCAAAGCACTTTCCAGGACATGGAGATACAGCTACAGATTCGCACAAAACACTTCCGACTGTTGATTTTTCAGAACAGAGACTCGATTCGATAGAGTTGTATCCGTATCGAAAAATGTTTGAAGCAGGAGTAGCGAGTGTTATGGTAGCGCATTTGAGTTTACCGCAGGTAGAGTCAAATCCGGAACTGCCTTCGTCACTGTCTAAAGCGGTTGTGACCGGATTGTTAAAAGAGAAAATGGGCTATGAAGGATTGGTGATTACCGACGGATTGAATATGAAAGGTGCAGCGAATTACAGCAGTGCTGCTGAAATTAATTTGGCCTGTTTGTTAGCTGGGAATGATTTGTTACTCATACCACAAGAAATACCGCAAACGGTAGCGCTCTTTAAGAAAGCCTTGCAGGATGGTCGTTTAACGGAAGACCGTATCGATACCTCGGTAAGAAAAATTTTGAAGGCGAAGTACCTTGTCGGTTTGCACCGCTATCAACCTCTCGATGAAACTGGGATTCAAAAAGATTTGCATACCGTAGCCAATGATGTACTGTACCGCAAACTGATGAAAAATGCGCTTACTTTGGTGAAAAATCAAGATTCCATTGTACCTATAGCCCAACTTGAAAAAGAAAAGATTGCCTACGTAGCTCTAGGAGATGGTAGCTCTAGTTCTTTTTTAGGGATGCTTAAAAACTATGCGAAGATCGATAAGGTGAGTGCAAAACACTTGAGTACCTTGCAAAAAAGACTCAAAAAATACAGTACGGTGATAGTAGGTTTTCACAAATCGAACAGGCATCCTTGGAAAAGCTATAAGTTTAGTAACAAAGAGCTCGTTTGGCTTCAAGAAATTGCTCGAAATCACAAAGTAATATTGGCGGTGTTTACCAGCCCTTACAGTTTGAATCAGTTAAAGTCATTTACTAATATTGAGGGAGTTGTCGTCGGATATCAAAACAGCAAGGTAGCACAAGAATTAACGGCTCAAGCCTTGTTTGGAGCCAATGCTATCCACGGAAAGTTACCCGTGAGTATTGGAGAGGAATTTCCGGCAGGAACGGGACTCACTACCAAAGGGCTATCAGTGTTGTCGTATACCATACCTGAAATGGTGGGGGTATCTTCGGATAGCTTGAAAATTATAGATCGTCGTATAGATACTATTTTACAACAGCGCATGGCTCCTGGAGGTCAGGTGTTGATAGCGCGACATGGGAAGGTGTTTTACAATAAAACCTTTGGGTATCACACGACTGCAAAACGCAGGAAAGTAAAAGCTTCCGATGTATACGATTTGGCCTCGTTGACGAAAATTTTAGCTTCCTTACCGGTGTTAATGAAAGCCGAAGAGGAGCGTAAGGTGAGTTTATTTTCGAGTTTAGGAGATGTGTTGCCTCGATATCACGAATCGAACAAAGATACGTTGATGCTCAAAGAAATATTGTCACACTACGCCCGACTGCGATCGTGGATTCCGTTTTATAAAGATACGCAAGATGAGGATACAGGAAAAAATTCGACAGCGTATTACCGAAATAAGTGGTCAAAGAAATACAGTATTAAAGTAGCGAACAAATTGTACTTGGCTAAGAGTTATAAAGACAGTATTTACAAACATATCGTGGATTCGGAACTCCGTGAACGACCAGGGTATAAATACAGTGATTTGGGCTATTATATGATCAAGGAAATAGTAGAGAAAAAATATAAGTTGCCTTTGAATAAACTAGCCGATCAATTGTTTTATAAAAGCTTAGGAGCCTATAGAACTTCGTATTTACCATTGCAAAAATTCCGTAAAAGTGAAATCGTGCCTACTGAGAGAGATTCTTATTTTAGAAACCAATTGGTACACGGTTATGTGCACGATATGGGAGCTGCCATGTTAGGGGGAGTAGGAGGTCATGCTGGTTTGTTTGCCAATGCAAATGACGTGGCAAAAATTATGCAAATGTTCCTTCAAAAGGGCTATTACGGCGGAAAACAATACTTGTCAGCAGAAACTATAGCGAAATTTAACAAGCGTTATTATGCAGATAAAAAGGTACGCCGTGGTTTAGGTTTTGATAAGCCTCAAATTCGACCACAAGAAAAGCCTACCTGTGGATGTGTTTCCGAACACAGTTTTGGTCACAGTGGTTTTACCGGCACCTATGCATGGGCAGATCCTGACTCAGGTATCGTATACGTGTTTTTATCAAATAGGGTGTATCCTACGATGAGAAATAGAGGTTTAGTGCGAAGTAACATGCGCACTAAGATACAAAGCGATATACAAAATGCTATTGTGGAAGAGTTCTCGCACAGCGAGTAAATAGCGCAATGCTTCCGCAGCTCAAACAAAAATACAACACTCCCAATAGGGGAGTAAAGAAGTAGCCTATAAGGGTACTTTGAATACTGTAAAACAAAGGAAATAAGAGGAGGTTGATACTAAATCGAAAGGTGTCGACAAACTCTATTTCCTTTATTTTTTTGTACACTTTTCTCCAGAGTAGGTACGGTAAAATACTGTTGATAACAATCAGGTACCACAACGGAGTTTCCCAAGCAAAACGCTTTTTGGCTACTGCGGGGAATTTTCGTGTTGCAATGATTTTGTTTACGTCAGTAACCGCCGTAAAGTCAGTTTGAGCGGCTACCAGAGATGCAACCGCGCTGTCGTAATGCTCATCATTCGGAATATGTACGCTCAAGGTTTTTAATTGTTCTGAAACTTCTCGTTTTAGCGCTTGAATGTTTGCGTTGGAAATCTCGGCATTGTAGTAGGTGTTGGCTACTATGGGAGTGCCGAAATGTACCGCTGATTTGGAAGGGAACGCAGCCGATTGTTGATAGGTAATTCCTACCGGAACTACATAGATTTTTTTAGTTGGATTTTTTTCTAATGCTCGAAACAAAATTCGGGTAAATCCCTTGCTCAAAGTTCGCACTGTTCTATTGCGGTGATGACTGCCTTCAGGAAAGATTAAAATGGCTCCACGATTAGCCAAAATTTCTTCGCATTGTTCAAATATCGCTTCGTTTTTGGCCAAAGACTTTAACCCATCTCGTATTCGGAAAATAGGCATCATTCCCAAATAACTCAAGTATCTGGCAATCCGAGGGTTTTTAAACACGCCTGCTTGTACTAAAAAATGTAGCGGCATGGGTACCCGAGTAGCAATGAGCAACGGGTCTAACAGGCCATTTGGATGGTTTGCTGTAAACAAAATAGCACCGTCTTTCGGTAAGGGCGCTTTGAAATGAACGGTGATTTTTTTACTGTAGAAAAAAAGCCCCGTTTTAACTATTGATTTTACGATGGTGTAAAGCTTCGTTTTCATGGCTTATCTTTTTCGTCCCCATAGTGTGGCTAGGCTCATTCCTGAAAAGATGTCCCATACTCCCCAAAATGCCGCAAGTAGGGCCATTCCTCCTAGGCCGTCAAAAAAGCTAAAGATGAGTAAGAGGCCTAAGCCTCCGTTCTGAATGCCCGTTTCTATGGTAATGGTTTTGGTATCGGTGTCATTGAGTTTAGCGATTTTTGCAGTGCTATAGCCAATGAGGTAGGCAAGGATATTGTGGAATACAACTAAGAATAAAACGTGATGTATGTGGTTTTTAAAAATTGCAGCATTGTCGTAGAGCGCAATTACAATTAAAATAATAAAGAAAATCACCGAAAAAGGACGTAATACGGTGTTAATTTTCGCTGCCATTTCTGGATGGTAGTGTTTTATAAACATACCAAAAAGCAGCGGTAGGCCTAAAATAAGGACCACTAATTTTACCAATTCATAAGGGTTCAGTGCTACGGTCTGTAATATTTTTTCTGTGGGAGGATACAAGCTAGCCCACAACTGTAAATTAAAGGGG
Organism: Tenacibaculum sp. AWR4_210; assembly: GCF_056160945.1. Taxonomy (NCBI): domain Bacteria; kingdom Pseudomonadati; phylum Bacteroidota; class Flavobacteriia; order Flavobacteriales; family Flavobacteriaceae; genus Tenacibaculum; species Tenacibaculum sp. AWR4_210. The sequence goes on along the minus strand of NZ_JBSWYF010000006.1, from coordinate 35,251 downwards.
GTTAATACGATACAAACTACCGTTGCAAAGGCTGTTAAACTGATAGATAATGCACTGTTTCCTCCTGCCATTTTACTAAAAAAGTTTGAAACATTGCCTCCCGGACAAGCTGCGATGAGTATCATACCCAAGGCAAAACTGGGGTGCGGTTGTATGATGTATACCGCTAAAAAAGTGAGTGCGGGTAGGATGATGAACTGGGCAGCTACCCCCGTTAGTAAGATTTTCGGATGTTGCAAAAGTCGTTTAAAGTCACTTATAGTAATATCCAGGGAGACACCAAACATAATAATCGCAAGCGCTATGTTTAACATCCACAGCGCATCGGTATCAAAATTTATACGTATTTGGTCAATATTAGTGTTTAAAAGCATATTCAATGATGTTAGCACCCATTTTTAGCGCTTTCATACGTACTTCTTCAGGATCGTTGTGTACTGCAGGGTCTTCCCAACCATCACTTAAATCACATTCAAAATCGTATAGTATTACTAAGCGCCCTTCATAAAAAACACCGAGGGCTTCGGGTCTCTTTTTATCGTGTTCATGAATTTTAGGTAATCCTTGTGGGAAGTTAAAAGTCTGGTGAAAAATAGGGTGGTCGTTAGGCAATTCAGTCAGTGGGTGGTTCGGAAACAATTCAGTGATTAGCGGACGAATATAGCGGTCCATTCCGTAATTGTCTGAAATATGAAGAAAGCCTCCGGACTTTAAATAGGTTTTTAATTTGGTTATTTCATCGTCGGTAAAACTCACATGTCCATGTCCTGTCATAAACAAAACTGGGTAATTGAAAATAGCCTGATCTGTAGGTGAAACTACTTGTACGTCGGTATCGAGTGCCGTTTTGACATGGGCGTTGGTAAATTTTACTAAGTTGGGTACTGCAGTCGGGTTGGCGTACCAATCGCCTCCTCCAGAATATTTGAGTACGGCAACTTGTTGCGCGAACGCATGACAAGTTAGGAAACACAAAATTATTTTAACGATTGCTTTCACGAAGATTGAATTTACGGACAATATACTAAACTTCATAAAAAAAACACCAACTATGAGTTGGTGTTTCCTTTTTTCCCCTTATAGAATTAATAGATTGAAAAAATCTTATACTTTACGTAAGTCAGATTGTTTGTACTAATTCCATTACAATTCTACGAGATTTTTTCAGTTATCGAGTTCGAAAACGTCCAAAAGACGTGAATTCGAACCAGTTGCTAAGATTATTATTCATGCATTTTATAAAAAAAACATCAACTAGCGAGTTGATGTCTTTTAGAAATAGCCTTTCCTTTTTCATTATTGTTTTTGTAGGTAAAACAACAAGTTATGTTAACTATATAGTATACTTAAATTAAAAACCCCTTCACAAATTTTTAATTTGAATACACATTCAAATTGTTAGTCAAATATATAGGATACGTAGGATACAAGGGTTTTAATTCGTCCATTTTGGACGTTTTCGGACTGATCTATTGTCAAAAATTAATTCGCTAAAACTTGATTTCGATAATTAACAGGGGTGAGTCCGGTGTGTTTTTTAAAAACGGTGTAAAAAGTAGATTTTGAGTTAAACCCCGATTCTAAACCAATAGAGGTAATAGTGTAGTTTTCGTAATCACTATCCGTTAACAATGTTTTGGCTTGGTCGACACGCATTTCATTAAGGTAGTCAATAAAGCTTTTTCGAGCGATGGTATTGATGATTACGGAAAGCGTACTCGAGCTGTACTCACAATCCATTGCCAAATTTTGCAGCGTATATTTAGTGAGCAAATATTTTTTTTCTTTGCGAATGAACTGATCTAATTCTTTAAAATACTCTTGGTACTTTTCCAATTGTTCTTTGGAGTGTATGGCTGTCGAATTTTCTTCTTTTGGTTTTAGGTTTTCTTCGGGCTTTGTCGGTTTATCTGTTCGCTCAGCCGTTTCGTTGAGGTTTTTTCTCAGTGTTTGGCGTTCTTTTAATATGCGAACCTGTCGTAACCCTTGGTATCCCAGCCAATATATAAGTATGGTTGTGTAAATGCGCAGGGGATAATACGAAAACAAAAAGCCTTGAAAGTTTAAACTAAATTTGATGATTAAGGCAGCAATCCACAAGAGGTACCCTAAAGAAGAGAGAATAAAAAAGTTATGAATCCACCTTAGGTTGTCATAGGTCAGTAGTTGGGAAAAGAATTTTTCTTTTTTGTACAACAAATAATACGAATACAAAAACAAACTGATGGAAATAGCAAAGCTAACAGACTCTTCAATAGATGTATATCGCTCAAATGCTAGGTCTTGAATGCTCCTGTCAGACGTAGGGTCATAATTGTATACAAAACTCACTTGAGCAATGACGGCTACTAGAAATAACGGTATCGCCACCTTGAGTAAATTGTAGGTTTTTGAGGTGATATCTAGGTAGTGAATCAAAAACATATACAAGAATGGCATGGCCAAAAAGTGCCATGGAATTTGCAGGTATTGGAGCGCAAATTTGTGTTGAAACAATCCCATTGCCAAAGCCCATGACTGTATATTGTTTAAAGATATCGAGAGTATGAGTAAATTCAGATACCGCATGCTTTTTTCACCTCCATTCTTGGAAGCAAAAAGCAAGGCACTAAAGCCGAAGCCATGCAGTGCACTTACGAGCAAAAACAAGTTAAAAATATCCGCGGTGTTCAAAGGACTCTCAATTTATCAGAGAGTTAAATATACAAAAAATGAATTATTCGTGAATAAAATTGATTCTTTGTACAGCATTTAATCCTGCGGTCTCTGTTCGGAGTCGAGTATTTCCTAAACTGATGGGTTGATATCCTTGGGTGATTGCAGCGTGAATCTCATCCGTAGAAAAGTCTCCTTCTGGTCCAATAAGTACGGTATACGATTGCTCGGGCTGTACAAGTTGTCTCAGTAATTGCTTTGGTTTATCGTCTTCGCAATGTGCTATAAATAGCTGGTCGTTGTTATGGGTAGCAATAAAATCAGCCAGTTTGGTTGCTTCGTTTAAAATGGGGAGTTTGTATTGCAGGGACTGTTTCATAGCACCTTGAATAATTTTATTCATGCGTTCTATTTTTACAATCTTGCGTTCAGAGTTCTTACAAATAATTGGAGTTATGCTGTCGATTCCAATTTCTGTTGCTTTCTCCAAAAACCACTCAAAGCGGTCATTGTTTTTGGTGGGGGCAATGGCTACGTGTAAGGAATAGGAGCGTTTTGCTGGCATTGCTTGGCCTTCGATAACGGTTGCCGTACATTTTTTATCACTCGCTATGATAATAGCGACTTTGAACAAGAAGTTCTTTCCATTGGTGATGAGAAGCTGATCGCCTTCTTTTTTCCTTAAAACACGTACAATATGTCTCGATTCTTCCTTGTCAAATACGAGTTGTTCAGTGTTTTCGTCAATGGTTGGATTGTAAAATAGCTGCATTAAATATCCTTTCTATAAGTTCTACGTCTTTTGTGCGTTTGCGGGTCAAAATCTTTCCATATGTTTTTAATCGCAATGTTATCCTCTAACTCTGGAGTACGAATACAATTTTCGATTCCTTTGGCTTTAAAACTCTTTACGTACTCTCTAAAAATAACCGCTGTGGCTCCTTTGTTTTGGTAATCGGGGTGTACACCTATCAAATAGAATATAACATCCTTAGCATTTTTACGCGCGTTTAGCATATGAAAGAGACCGAACGGGAACAGTTTTCCTCGAGCCTTTTGCAATGCTTTAGAAAACGAAGGCATTACGATGGCAAAGGCGATGAGTTTGTCATCTTTATCAAATACAAATTTGATGTATTCTGGATTGATAAAGCTGATGTATTTTTCCTTAAAGTATGTGATTTGTGAGTCAGAAATAGGAACGTAGGTCGATAACTTTGAATACGATTTGCTAAACAAATCAAACATTTCCTCTACATAAGGCATGATTTCTTTAGAATTGGTAAAATTTCTAGCTTTCAGTTGAAAGCGTTTTTCGATGAGGTTTCCTGCTTTAGTGTATTTGGCTTCGCTCACATTTTTAAACAGAAACTTGTTCTCTAAGTATTCTTTTTCTTTGACGAAACCGAGTGTTTCCAGGTGTTTTTGCTGATGGGGAAGGTGATACCAAGTAATCATAGTTCCGATGTGGTCAAACCCATCAATAAGAACCCCCGTCTTGTCCAGATTATTAAAACCTACCGGACCTTCCATGTAGGATAAGCCTTTTTCTTGTCCGAGTTCTTGGACTTTGTTTAATAGGGCTTCACTCACGGCTATATCATCGATAACATCGTACCAACCGAAGCGCATTTTCTTCAATTGTTGTTGTTCAATTTCATAGCTATTGGTGATTGCTGCAATTCGTCCTACGGGCGTACTCCCTTTATAGGCGATGAAATAGCGCGCCTGCGCGTGTTCAAATACCGGGTTTTTTTCAGGGTTAAAGGTTTCGAGTTCATCCTTGATAATAGGAGGTACCCAATAGGGATTGTCTTTATAAAGTGAAAAAGGAAATTTAACAAATTGTTTCATTTCCTTTTTAGTTATGGCTTCTTTAATATGGATCATAGTAATTGTATAATACTACAAGTAATTAATTATCTTCTTCGTTTTCTTTTTCTTTCTCCTTTTTTTTCTTCTCTTTTTCCTCTTCTTTCTTAATTTCTTCTTCTAGTTCTTTAATCTCTTTTTCTAGTTTGAGACGAGCTTTTTCTTTTTCCTTAGCAGCCTTTTCTTTTTCTTTCGCTTCTCTCTCCTTTTCTTTTTCAAGTCTTTTGCGCTCTTTCTCTTTTTCTTTTTCTGCACGGCGCTTTTCTTTGGCTGCTTGTTTTGCAGCTTTTTTCTCTGCTTTTTTAGCAGCTTTCGCCGTTTTTTTCTTTTGTTTAGCGTCTTCTTTTGAAATGATGTCAATGAGCGATTCTTCGCGCTGTCTTCGAGGCTTTTCTACTCGTAAAGGAGCACTGTCATCTGCAGGACTCATATCGAGGTTCACTTTTTGTTCCCTTTTGTCTTTCTTTTTAAACAGACGTCCAATTTTACTGAATAAGCGACCGAAGAAACTTCTATTCTCGTCGTATTTTATAGGTTTGTCTTCTTCGATTTTATTTCCGAATTCATCGATTTCTACAAAGCTATCGACATGTCGATCCAAACGGTACGATACTCCAATTGCCGCAGTCATTCCTACCGTGTTTCGTTCAAAATTGGCTCTTACAGATGCGTTAAACTGCATGTTTTCACTCCATAAATAGGCAGCACCCCCACCGATACTAGAGGTTTGTTCATATTTTGCAAAAATACCCTGCATTTCTGCAAACCCCGACCAGTAGTCATTGAAATTATAGGTTCCGGTTACTACGTATGAATATTCTCTGAAATCACTACCTATATTGTTGTAGTATAGGTTTGTTACTACATTGAGCTTGTCTGAGAATTCATTTTGGAGTAAAACGCCCACCTTTGGGGTAATTCCGCCCTGGTTGTGGTAGTCGTTTAAAAAGCTTCCGAAGTTCAGGCCTGCATAAACTCCAACATGAGGAATCCATCGCTTCCAATCAAAGGAATGCCTGGCTTTCCAGCTTCGAATTTCTTTTGATTTATCGGTATAAGTAGGTGCGTACACTAAGTACTTTGCGCCTAAGGTAAATTTACTCAACCCAGTGTTGTAATACGAAGAGGTAAAGATGTTTTTAAACGCGATTTGGTTATTAGAAAGTGCCGTGTTTAAATTAAATTCAAGTTTTTCATGCAAAAAACTCGTTCTAAAAAGTAAATCCAAACCAATGGATTGTGGATTGCTAAAAGTTTCACTAATCGGAACTTTTCTGAAAAATAACGACGATTCTAATTGGTATACTCCCGATCCAACACTGTAAGGTGATTCTGATAGTCCTGGTCTGTTTGAGTTTATAACACTAGTGTATTGTGCTTGAGCACAAAGACTTGTGAATAATAAAGTAAACGCTAAGAGTTTTCTTACCATGTTATAATACCAATTTAAAGGAGTGATACAAACATACAGTAAAAATATGAAATACCGTACATTTGAAGATTTGTAAAGTCTTAACGTAACCTTTTACTTCAAATTGTTATTTTTGATTAAATTTTTAAGTTTTTTTAATGAATATACAGGTAGCCGGCCCAATCGCCTTTTTAAAAACGCTCTTAATTTTGGCCTTAATATATTATGTGTTAAAGTTTTTAGCACGTACGTTTGGTCCTTACATTTTGAAAAAGGCTGTTGACAAAGCTCAAAAGCAAGCGGCACAGCAACGAGCACAGTACGAACAACGTGACACCACCGTGGATGTAGGTAAAACGGTAATAGATAGAAAGCCCAACAACACGAAACAAAGTAACGACTCCGTTGGGGAGTACGTTGATTTTGAAGAAATCGAATAACTATGAATTTAAAAAAGTTTATCCCTTATGCCATTGCAATTGCGAGTTTTGCAGTGGTTTCTCTTTTGTATTTTAATCCTGTACTTAGTGGCAAACAAATTAAACAAGGTGATATTGCCCAGTTTATTGGTATGGCTCGACAGGCCAAAGAGCACCGAGTAAGTACCGGTGAAGAATCGTATTGGTTAAATAATGCGTTTAGCGGAATGCCTACCTATCAGGTCGGCGCGTATTTTCCGAATGATTTTATTCGCTATGTCGATAAAGCAATTCGCTTTTTACCCCGCCCAGCAGACTACTTATTTTTGTACTTTTTTAGCTTCTTTATATTACTTACCGCTCTAAAGGTAGATTGGAAATTAGCTATTTTAGGAAGTCTGTCCTTTGGTTTTTCTACGTACATGATTATCATTTTTGGGGCAGGACACAATGCCAAGGCGCATGCAATTGGATATATGCCTCTCGTATTGGCAGGGGTGGTTTACCTCTATCAAAACAAGCTGTTGTTAGGGTTTGCGCTGACCTCGTTGGCCATGGGATTGGAAATTAGTACCAATCACCCACAAATGACCTATTATTTAGGGTTTTGCTTGTTGATACTAGGGGTTACAGAACTAGTAGTTGCTTACAAAAAACAACGATTGGCGCTCTTTGCAAAGCAGAGTGGCTTGGTGATCCTCGCAGCCGTCTTAGGACTCACTGTAAACGCGACGCGATTGATGGCGACCAAAGAATACGCTGACTATAGTACCCGTGGAAAATCGAGTTTGACCATCACGCCAGAAGGAACCCCTAAAAAGGCGTCAACGGGATTAGATACTTCTTATATTACGGAGTACAGTTATGGAATTGCCGAAACTTTTAACCTGATGATTCCGAGATTTATGGGAGGAGGGACTATTGAAGCCCTTGGAAATGATTCCAGCTTTTATGAAACGATAAAATTGAACGCAGGACCGAGAGTGGCCGATGAGTATTCAAAACAAGTGTATACGTATTGGGGAGATCAACCTATTGTGGAAGCTCCTGCGTATATCGGCGCCGTAGTATTTCTGTTGTTTTTCCTAGGAGTATTTCTCGTTCGTGACAAATTAAAATACTGGTTAGTTGCCGCTACTATCTTTTCGATAATGATGAGTTGGGGGAAAAACTTTGCTGGATTGACGAATTTCTTTATTGATTATATACCGCTTTATAACAAATTCAGAGCAGTTTCTTCCATCCAAGTAATAGCGGAACTTTGTGTACCATTGTTAGGTGTTTTGGCACTAAGAGATTTCTTTAATGCAGAGATTTCGAAGGAAGAAAAATGGGATGCCCTGAAAAAATCCTTTATGGTCATGGGAGGAATTTCTTTAGTATTCCTGCTGTTTGGAGGGAGTTTGTTCCATTTTGAAGGATTGCGCGACGGAAGTTATCAGCAATTACCCGAATTACAAGGAGCATTGATACGTGATCGTAAGGATATGTTGTTTAATGACAGCTTGCGAACACTTATACTCGTAAGTATAACAGCAGGTGCGCTATGGGCATTTTTACAAGACAAACTTAAATTAGTACCGGTACTGTTGGTTTTAGGAGGACTCGTCGTCTTTGATTTGGTTAGTGTAGATATCAAGTACGTTAATAAGGAAGATTTTACGAGCAAGCGTAAAGTAATGAATCCTTTTAAAGCAAATCAGGCAGATAAAGAAATTCTAAAAGATGCATCGTATTACCGCGTGGCTAATTTTACAGGAAATGTGTTGAATGAAGCACGTACATCGTACTTTCACAATTCTATTGGAGGGTATCACGCGGCAAAAATGAAGCGATATCAAGAACTTTTTGAATATCAATTAGCAAAAAAGAATACTGAAATTCTCAATATGTTGAATACGAAGTATATGATTGTTGGAGAGAATAAGGTACAGGAGAATCCGGATGCCAATGGTCCGGCCTGGTTTGTGAATGAGTTGTTATTGGTAAGGTCAGCAAATGAAGAAATACAAGGTTTAGACAGCTTGAATACGAAGCGTACGGCATTGTTAAATGTTGAAGATTTTAAGGAATTTTCGGGAAGCCAGAAAAGCGTACTATTTCCTAAAGATAGCACGGCCAGGATTACTATGACCGCTTTTAAGCCTAATGCGATTACTTATACCACGAGTACCCAAGAAGAACAATATGCTGTCTTTTCGGAAATGTATTACGGCAAAGGATGGAATGCCTATGTCGATGATGTATTGACTCCACACCAACGCGTCGATTATGTTTTACGTGGAATGAAAGTTCCGGCCGGAAAGCATACAATAGTATTTAAGTTTGAGCCTTCTGTAATTCAGCGTGGATCCATGGTGTCATTGCTAGGGTATATATTCATGATTTTACTGCCAGTTGGAGGGTATTTTTACCAGCGAAAAAAATCTTAATTTATCAAGAGAAACGGATAGATTAACGTTTAAATAAATGACTCAAAAAGGGTGTTGTTACAGTTGTAATGGCATCCTTTTTTAGTTAAAGTGCTTTGGGGTTAAGTTGTTGTTTGTTAGGGGTTTGGGTGTTACATTTTATAAAATGATTCCACTAGTTTTAGGAAAATAGGTAGGGTCTCGGTATCTTTGTTAAGCAAACGAGAAGCATACAAAATATACATTAACGCATATTAAAAAAGGAGAAGTATTATTGCTTATTGCTATGAGAATTTTAAAAGAGAGTTTAGTTGCTATGAACTCTCTTTTTTTTGTTTTAATTCGGTTATGTAGGCAGATGGAGTTTGCCCTATTTGTTTTTTAAATGCCCTAGTAAAAGAGGAGGCATTTTTATAACCGGCCTCTTCCGCCAATGCTTGAACAGTAAACATTCTGAATGTAGGATTATCCTTCAATTGGGCTACGATATAGTTGATTTTTTGTTGTGCGTAGTAATTGGTGAAACTCATGTGTTTATGTTCGTTAAAAACATAGGAAATATAGGTCGTATTGGTTTCTAAAGCAGCTGCTAAATACTGAATGGAAAAATCTGGCTTTAAAAACTGTCGCTGTTTGTCTACCTCTTCTAAATAAGAAAGTATGTGTCGCTCGAGTTCTGGGTCGATATTATAGGTCTTTTTTTCGGAAACAGCACTTTTTTCTTTTCCTTTTTGGTCGACAACAGTTTCTCGGATTTCTTCAGGTGGCTGTGCGGCTCCAGTTCGTTTTCTCCATACTAACAAGAGTAATGCCAGTAGTACTGTTAGTAGTGCTAGCCCCCATAAAAAAATAGCTTTTTGTTGCTTGTTTGTTTTCTTTTCGATGGCCTGTTGTAAAGCCTCGGCTTTTGAACGATTGTGATCTAGAAAAAGGTGATAGGTATTGTATTTGTGCTTACCTGCCAGTTCAATTTGACTCAACGTGAGGTCCGAATACTTAGAGGCACTATCTGTTTGATTTAGTCTAAAGTAGCTCGTAGAGAGTACTTTGTAAATTTCGATGAGTTTACTGCTTGTTTTGTTTGGGTATTTAAGAAACTTTTCTGCGAAAAAGATAGCAGAGTCAGTTTGTTGTAAGTGGTAATAGCACAGGGCCTTCTGATAGCTTAACGGTTTTTTGTAAGGGTAGCCAGCACTGATGCTTTTATAGGTTTTGACCAAGCTTAAGGCTTGCTTGTAGTCTTCTTGCGCAATGAGTACTTTTACTTTGTTGAGCATGTGTATTATTGGCGTGTCTTTATGAGGAGGATCTAAAGCAAGTGCTTTAGCATAGCCCTTGTTGTATTGAACCAAAGCACTGTCGAGATACCTTTTGTCTCCAGTTAAAATACCGGATTGATAGTAGCTGTTTCCCAATACGTTTTGAAGGTTGGCTGTAGCCAACAAATACCCTTTATGTTGCTCGAGGTCATTCGGTAGATTTGTGGTCTCTTGAAGTGCTTTTTTAATTATTTCGATGGCTTCAAGGGGTAGGTTGAGTTTGTTTTTAATAACCGATTTATTAATAGTTAATCCGATGGTATTTATGTGATAACTATTGGTTTTGTCATAGTAAGAAAGAAATTTTTCGGCCTGAAGTAGGTGTTTAAAGGCTTCCTCATACAGTTCCAGGTTCTTGTAAGTCCAAAAATAGCGGTTGTGCATACCGAGTCCGGCTTCATAAGCAGCTGGGGAAATTTGTGCATCAGGAGTGTTTCGAAGGTAATTTGTTAGTTTGTGATTGCAGCTATCAAGGAGTTTTAACGTATGGTCAAACTCTCTTTTTCGATAGTATTGGTAAGCTGTATTTAAGTCGGCTTTTACACTGAATTCCAATATACCGAGTGCTTTTAGTTTGGCAACATAAAATTGAACGCTATCGGCATTACTATTTTTAAAATGCTTTAATTTTTTTTCGTAAGTATTGGCCAATTCGGATGGGGTCTGTGCATGAGTAGGCCGGACGAGTACTAAACTCCAAAAGAGTAAAAAAACAGCATGGAATAACTTCATAAGTAAAGGTCTTTTAATGGCTGTGACAGTTGTTTTTTTCTTGCAGTAAAGCCATGAACTGACTCGGACTTTGCCCCGTAGCTTTTTTAAAAGCTCTACTAAAAGCTGCAGCATTGCTATAGCCTGCCTTATGAGCTAGTTGACTCACAGTATAGGATGCTTTCGGATCAGCTTCTAACAAGGCAACAATATAGTTTATTTTCTGCAGTGTGAAATACGAAGTGAAGGATTGTTTTTTGTATTTGTTAAAAACAAAGGAAACATAAGTGGTATTGGTTTGAAGAGCTTCGGCGATAGCGCTAATATTGAAATTAGGAGCTAGAAAAGCGTGTTTTTCTTCAGCGTCATTAATTTTTTCGATGATCTGACGTTCTAACACCGGTGATATTTTGTAGTTGGTTTTTTCTTCTTGCTGTGCTGAAGGCTCACCTTGCAACGGTTGCATGGATGTTTCCAAACTCGCTGTTATCGCTGAGGGAGCTGGCTTTTGCGTTTGGTATAGGAGGTAAATACCGACGGCTGTGATACCTAATAACAATCCCCATAAGAGACTGTGAATGGTTTGGTTAAAGAGACCGTTATTTTCAATTTTTTTAGTGAGTATTTCTTGCGATTCGCGATTTGTCTTGTGAAGGTACAGTAAGGCTTGTTCCTTGTTTTGAGCGATGTTTAGGTACGCCTTTTTGGCGAGCTCCGAGTATTTGTACATACTGTCATTACTCCCTTTTAGGCTGTATTGACGCGCCAGTATTTGGTAGGTGGTTAGTTTTCTGTGTACCTGCATGTGCTCTGGAGTGCCTTTTAAAAACTTATAAGCGTAGTACAGGGTAGAGTCCCTATGTTCTGCTGTTTCGAAGAAATTGGCTTTTTCGAAATAGTACCGTATTTTATTCGCTTTATTTTCGGTGTGTTGTACTTCGTTAAGAAGGTTTATCGAGGATTGACAGTCTTTAAAACGCAAATAGAATTTTGCAGTGTTAATTTTTAAATCTCCGTAGTTTTCAGCATTGGTAGTGCAGCATTTGGGTAATGATGCGGCCGCTTTTTTTAGGTAGAAGGCTACAGAATCAATACTGGAAGTATCGTTGTTTTTAATGTGGCGTAAATCATAACACTTTGCAAGGCTACTGTAACTTCGGTATTGCAATGCCTGTAACTGGTGGGTTAGAAGTTTGTTGGAGCTTGCTACACTCAGGTGTTTGCGTAAGTTTTTACAAAGTGATTGGTTTTGACGAATGGCTTTTGTTAAGAAATCAAGTTGCCTGTATAATAAAATTTCATCCAGCTGGAAATGCAAAATATAAAGTTGCTGTTCAACGGTTGCGTTTTTTATAGTTTTGAATAGCTTTTTTCGCTGGCTCAAGTTCACTAATGCCTCTTTGTACAATGCTTGATTGTAAAATAAACAAAACTGCTTTTTTAGGTTTTGAAGCGTCTTGTCAGTAGGGGGGAGCTGCGTAGTACGCTCCAAAGCTAACGACGGAGCGCCTTGTTGTAACCTCACTTCTGGGGTGATAGAACCAGATTTTTGGGTACTCCTATAGGCTTCATTCTCCAAAATAGTGGCTGTTACAGAGGGAATTCCTTTGTTTTCGCAGGCTGGGGAAGAAGAATTACTTAGAAAAATACTTGCTATTAGAACAAATAGGTAGTTCATTATTACAAATTAAGTAATATTAATCCAAATAAGGAATATTTATTTTAGATTTGTCTACCTTATAAATTAGCGTCATTTATGTACGAAAAGTTACCAAAACGCAGGTATGAACAGACTTTAAAATTTCTTCAAAAAGAAGTTCCGCAACCAACAACGATATTGGATTTAGGAGTTCGCAATCCGTTTACGGAAATTATGGAGGAACACGGATATACAGTGTTTAATACGCAGGGAGAGGATTTGGATGTAGTGCCGGAAATAGTAAAAGAATACGATATCGAAGTAGTTACCGCATTTGAGATTTTTGAACACCTCTTAGCGCCATTTAATGTTTTACGAGAAATTCAAGCGAAGAAACTAATCGCCACGGTTCCATTAAAACTTTGGTTTGCGAATGCTTATCGAAGTAAAACAGATATGTGGGACAGACATTACCACGAGTTTGAAGATTGGCAGTTTGACTGGCTTTTGGAAAAGTCGGGATGGGATATACAAGCAAGAGAAAAATGGGTGCACCCGGTAAACAAGCTTGGAATTCGCCCGATATTGCGAAATTTTACACCGAGGTATTATGCGGTGAGTGCTCAGAAAATTGACTAGCTCATGAAAATAGGAATGATCCTCGATAATGTGTATCCACCAGATCCCCGAGTCGAAAATGAAGCTTTGGAGTTATTGAAAGAAGGCCACGAGGTGTATTTGTTTTGTTTGGGATATGGAACATTTGTAGCAGAAGAAGTCCACAAAGGAATACAAGTGCGACGCTATTCTTCGAATGTTTTGGAATACAAATTATCGGCATTGGCTTATACGTTGCCTTTGTACACATGGCTATTAGCTCGAAAAATAAAAGTTTTTGTTAAAGAAACTGGAGTTTCTGCACTTCATATTCACGATATGAGAGTGGCAGAGGCGACGTTTTTAGCAAATAAACGAACTGCCTTACCTACGGTTTTGGACCTGCATGAAAACCGTCCTGAAATCATGCGTTTTTACCCGCATTTACAAAAATGGTACGGGAAATTATTAATTTCGATCAATCGTTGGAAACGAAAAGAAGAGGAATTTGTGAGATTGGCAACGAATACCATTGTGGTTACAGAAGAGGCCAAAGAAGAACTCGTGAGTAGAACAGGAGTACCCGCTGAGCGTGTAAAGGTTGTGCCGAATACTGTGAGGAGGGCTTTTTTTGAAGATGAACAACAAGTCGAAATTGCACATGTTAAAGGGACTGATGAATTCACTGTTTTATATTTGGGTGACACTGGTAAACGAAGAGGATTGTTAACGGTGGTCGAAGCATTGGCGAGGATCCAACGGACGCATCCCGATATACATTTGGTGATCGTTGGTAAAACCAGTTCGTATTTGGAAAAGCGCATCGCAGAATTGAAGCTTTCCAATTCAATTAGTTTGATGGGATGGCAGCTAGATACCTGTTTTCCTAGTTATATAAAAATGGCAGATGTATGTATTTCTCCACTACACAGAAATATCCATCACGACACCACCTATGCCAATAAGGTATTTCAATACATGAGCATGGGAAAACCCGTACTGGTGAGCGATGCCATTGCCCAGGAACGAATCGTAAAAATGGCTGGTGGCGGCTTGGTACATAGGGCAGAAGATGTTGGCGATTTTACGGATAAATTGCTTACCTTGTATCGTGAAAAATCGCTTAGAAAAGAGTTGGGAAGTAGTGGTAAATCTTTTGTTAAAGAACAGTTTACCTGGGATAAAACTTCTGAAGAATTAAAAAATATATACAGAGAATTAGCTTGAAAGTACTTATAGTTACCTATTATTGGCCTCCAGCCGGCGGACCTGGCGTGCAAAGGTGGTTGAAATTTGTAAAATACCTTAGAGATTTTGGTATCGAACCCGTTGTGTTTACGGCAGAAAACCCGAGTTATCCTATTTTGGATGCCTCGTTGAGTGTAGATGTTCCGGAGGGAATAGAAGTACTTAAATGCCCCATTTTTGAACCTAACGGAATACTGTCCAAACTCAAAAAGGACAACGGTCAAAAGAGTATGGGGTTCTTAAATCCCAATCCAGGACCTGTCGATAAATTGCTCAGGTATATCCGTGCCAATTATTTTATTCCAGATGCCAGAAAATTTTGGATAAAGCCAGCTGTTAAAATGTTGAAGGAATACCTCAAAGAGCATCCAGTCGATGTTTTGATAACTACAGGACCTCCCTACAGTGTCCATTTGATAGGACAACAGGTAAAGGAAGCGATCCATTGTAAATGGATAGCGGATTTTAGAGATCCTTGGACCAGTGTTGATTATTTTCACTTATTACCCCTTACTAAAGCTTCTTTGGCGAAACACGAAGCACTGGAGCAAGCGGTAGTGCGTTCGGCAGATGCCGTATTGATGGTGAGTGAGCACGCAAAGAAAAAATACGAAAAAGAAGCGAAGTTTATTGATTATATCACCAATGGCTTTGATGTAGATACTGTATTGGAGCACAGTGACGTGACTTTAGATACTAAGTTTACAATTACCCATATTGGTATGATGAATTCAGAGCGAAATCCATCAATTTTATGGGAAGTCCTCGCAGAGCTCTCTGACGAAATAGACGGTTTTAAAGAGGATATGATATTGAGGTTTGTCGGGAAAATCGATACGACGATAGAACGTGAAATTCAAGATCTTGGGATCCAAAACTTGGAGCAAATTAGTTATGTGCCCCACCATGAAGCAAAATTATATCAGCGTCAAACTCAGGTACTGCTCATCGTTGTCAACGACTATCCGAGCGCGAAAGAAATGATTCCTGGAAAGACTTTTGAATACCTACAGGCGAGGCGTCCAGTAATTGGTATGGCTCCCGAAGATGGTGATTTGGCGCGTGTGATTAAGTCGACCAATGCAGGGGAGGTATTTGATTATAGCAATAAAAAGGCATTAAAACGCTTTGTAGCCAGCTTGTATCAGCGGTTTAAAGAAGAAGGTATTCCAGCCTTGCAAAATGATATAAGTAAGTACCACAGAAGGAATTTAACAGGCGATTTGAGTGCGTTCATTCAAAAAGTAATTCAAAAACATTAACAGCAGGAAAGTGGGAATCATATTTAGACAATCATTCCGAAATACTCTTATTATTTATTTAGGATTCTTGATAGGAGGAATTAATACGATATTTTTATATACTCGATTTTTAAAAGATGAATATTACGGTCTTGTGGCTTACGTATTGTCTTCGTCGAACTTAATAATGCCACTAACGGCATTTGGTATTCACTTTACGATAGTAAAGTTCTATTCATCGTATCAAGAGCGTGACCAACGGGATAAATTTTTGAGTTCAGTGATGGTCTTACCAATGGTTATAGCACTGGTCATCGGAACCTTTTGGAGCCATTTTCACGAATGGATCATGCATTTCGTATCAGAGGAGAATAGAATAGTTGAGAATTATACAATTTACATCTATATCGTTGCAGTGAGCTGTGCGTATTTTGAGGTCTTCTATTCATGGGCCAAGGTACAAATGCAATCTGTTTTCGGAAATATGCTGAAAGAGCTGTACAACCGAGCAGCTGTCATGGTGTTGTTATTCGCCGTATTTTTTGAATGGATAGGAAAAGAAGATTTTATTCGTGTATTAGCCTACGCCTACGTGCTTAGAACGGTGTTGATGATGGGCTATGCCTTACGTTTATATCGACCTAAATTGTATTGGAATCTTCCGGATAATTATCGAGAAGTACTCAAGTATACCTTTTATATTATTCTGGCAGGGAGCGCAAGTGCTATTATTTTAGACATTGATAAGTTTATGATTGCTGGTAAAGATACCTTTAACAAAGCAGCATATTACAGTGTAGCGGTATTTATAGGGTCTTTTATAGAGGCTCCGAGTAGAGCAATGACTCAAATTTTACAGCCCTTAACATCAAAGTCACTGAATAATAATGAAGATGAAGAAGTTCGCAATTTATATGTAAAGAGTTCGATTAATCTCTTGTTGATAGGAGGGCTCTTTTTTATTTTGGTGAATTGCAATGTTACAGAACTCTTTAAAATAATGCCTGCTGGTTATGCCGGTGGGGAATGGGTGGTACTGATGATTTCCGGGGCTAAATTATTTAATATGTCGCTAGGGAATAATGGAGCCATTATTAATAATTCAAAGTTTTACAGAATTACCTTGTTTACAGGATCTGCCATGGCTTTACTCGTTTGGTATTTGAACAAGTATTTCTATTATACGCTCGACTTCGAAACGGAAGGCTTGGCACTTTCTACCTTGATGGCTTTTTTGATTTTCGGGGTCTTTAAAGTGTGGTATGTACGTCGCAAGTTGAATTTGTATCCCTATACCAAACAAACAATAGTGATGGTGTTGATCATAGCACCACTGTATTTTTTGTTTAACAGTTGGAATTTTGATCTCCCTGGAGTAAGCATTTACGGAGTGTCTATTGCTCCTGTGTTTAACATCGCGCTGAAATCCCTTATCATAGTACCGATCTATGTGTTGGTCGTTTTTAAATTAAAAGTGTCTGTGCAGTTTAATGCTTTGATAAGCAAACTGTTGAAAGTATAAAATAAAAAAGGTTTGTGCATAGTGACAAACCTTTTTTAGTTAAGGGGAAACTAAATTTAAGGGATGGGGAATCCCAATTAAATATTTTAGACGAGACAAATATATGCTTATTAGTTATAGCCTATATTTACATATGTTAATAATTTTACGTGGAATATAATTTCTTTCGAATCCTACTTAATTGCACCGGAGTTATGTTTAAAAATGACGCAATATGATATTGAGGGATGAGGTTATTGATTTCAGGAATCTCTGTTTTTAATTTGAGATAACGCTCTGTGGCGCTCAATAGGGCAAGCTCATCTACTCTTTTTTCAGTTCTTATAAAAAGACTTTCCAATACCCTGTTGTAGAATAACGCGAGTTCATGATTGGTCTTGGTCAATTCGATAAAGGCTTGAAAGTTCCCTACAAAAAACTCGCAAGGAGTTAAACAGTCATAAGTCGCATTAGAATCGTTTTTTTGAATTAAAGCAGAGAGTGATCCAAAAGTACTCAAAGTGGTGTAGAGGGTACGGATATGCTCTTTTTCCTCGTTGTTTTTAATAAAGCTTCTGGCAACACCACTTTTAAGGATATAAAAATTTTGTGGTTTTTGACCTTGTTTTAAAACGACCTTACCTTTGGCAAAGGATTTTAAACTTACAATTTCGTTGAATTGTTCAATGGATTCATCAGAGATATTCGGCATAAAATACCTCATGAATTGTTCTATAATGTTGTGCATAAGTTACTTATTAATGTACAGTTCACTTCTAAGAACAGTTGCTCTTGCACCAACCGTTTTCAGTGAGTAAACTTCAAAAAAATACATTGGGGGACAAATAAGTGTCTAGTCCAAAACTAGTGAAATTTTCTCTAAATAACTAATACTATTGGCACCTTCCATAAAAAGTAAATCGAGCATTGAAAGGTTGGGTATAAAGCCGTGTTTGTCATCAAACATTTGCACGTAACTGTCCATAGTAATGGCCACGCCATTTTTAGCTATGGCAAGATTTCGGTAATCTGCTTGAGTGGGAGTGAGCTCGTACTCGGTCGTTTTCGCAAATTGTGAATCCAGTTCCAGTGCATCGGTAATAAACAGATGGGTGTCAATATTGACGTCCTGTAAAAACTTGTAAGGCTTCGAAAATATTTTCTGTAAATCTTCCTCGAAAAACTCAAAAAAAGGAGAGGAACGATAGGCAGATTGTAGTGATTTAAAGTGTTGTTGTTGCCACGGAAAATCGTTTTCTACAAGCGTGTCCTTTGTTTTCTTTCTTCCCGCAGAAGCTAGATGCTTTACGGGAATACTCAATGCTAGTTTACCATTTGCACCGTAAATAGCACAGCGGTTTCTATAGGTCTGCTTCTGGAAGTTGTCTTCCATCTCAAAAGAAATTGCCTCCTTAGCTTGATACATTGCTGCATACTGAGCAATGGGAGCAAAATAGGTTGGAATGTATAGCGCCATGGTTATTTTTTCTTTTTATTATTGTAAACGGTATAGGCGATATAGCCTCCTAATAATAAAACAACCAACCATAAATACGATACGGGTTTACCACTACCTCCTACGGTTGTAAACATGCGATCCCAACGAATTGATCCCGTTTGTTTGTCATAGCTAAACCAAATCATTACTGGTTTACCTACTACGTGATCGAAAGGCACATATCCCCAGTTTCTAGCATCTAATGAGTTTTGACGGTTATCCCCCATCATCCAGTAATAATCTTGCTTAAATGTATAACTAGTCGCTTTTTTACCGTTGATATAAATATCGTTTCCGAAAATGGTTAAATCATTATTCTCGTATCTTCTTATAATCTGCTCGTAAAATGGAATACTGTTCTCATCTAAAGCGACAGTAACTCCTTTTTTAGGAATGTAAATGGGGCCGTAGTTGTCTTGAGACCAAGCGTATTTCGGATTGTGTGGGAAAAAGCTCTTATTGTAATACCCTTTAGGTTGAATTTGCTTGGTTACCTTTTTTACTATAGGATTTTTAGCTATTCGAGCAGCTTCTTCGTCTGTTAAATTCAGTAAATACTTACCGTTTCGCGTTCCGAATTCACGGATATTGTAGCGCTTTGCTGCACCAGGACCAAAGTTCTGACCATCGGTGTCTACTTCAAAAATCCATTGTGGTTTTGCGCGATCTGGTAATTGATTTTTCTTTCCGTTGATGTATACATAGCCACCTCTAACTTCAAGACTATCACCAGGAACACCTACACAGCGCTTGACGTAATTGGTGCGTTTGTCAACAGGTTTAAAGGTTTGTTTACCTGAAGTATCTCCCCACATAGTTTTGGTGGTGTCTGCAGGCCAGTTGAATACGACAATATCATTGCGTTTAATAGACTGAACTCCAGGTAAGCGCAAATAGGGTAAACTCAATTTGTTTTTCCAACTGTTGCTGTGCTCTGGATTGTCGTCTGATAAGAATGACTTTACTTTTAGTACGGGTACTGTATCGTGCGCCATAGGAGTAGAAATTGCAGTCATTGGCAATCGTGCTCCATAGTGGAATTTACTTACAAAAAGGTAATCACCTACGTAGAGAGATTTCTCTAATGAAGAGGTAGGGATGGTGTAAGGCTGCATAAAATACGTGTGTACTAGTGTCGCTGCAATAATGGCGAATGCAATAGAACTCAGCCACTCATCAACTCCTGATGGTGGTTTGATATCTCTGTTTTGGCGGTAGGTTAACTTTTCGAAATAATTGATGTAGTAAATGTAGAAACCTAAGGTGAAAATCGCCAGTAAGGTGTCTTTACCCTTATTAAATCCAAAACTTCTGCAAGTTTCAACCCATATAATTGGGAACATTAATAAGTTAACAATCGGAACAAAAAATAAGAAAATCCACCAAACAGATTTTTTTCTATTGATGATTTTCATCAAAACAACCGCATTGTAAATAGGCACTGCAGCTTCCCATGCTTGTCGTCCAGCAGCTTTGTAAAGTTTCCAAGTTCCTAAAAAGTGTATGACTTGGATGATCAGTATGAATATGAATAATTCAGAAAAATTCATGATTTATTTTTTTTGTAAAAGTCTTCGTTTGTTAGTGAGCTTCCGAGGGGTATTGTTACCTTTTTTAACCTAGGTTTAACACATCTTTCATTGAGTACACCCCTTCTTTATCAACCAACCATTCAGCGGCTACAACAGCTCCTAAGGCAAATCCTTGACGGTTGTGTGCCGTGTGGTTAATAGCGATACTATCAATAGTGGAATCGTAATTTACGGTATGTGTTCCTGGTACATCAGGGGTTCTTATGGCTTTGATAGGGATGGAAGTACCACTAGGAGTTCCATCGAGTTCCCATTCTTGTTTAGAACTCTGGTCAATAATACCTTCTGCGAGCGTAATTGCTGTACCGCTTGGAGCATCGAGTTTTTTCGTATGGTGGATTTCTTCAATAGCCACATTGTACTCATTGAGTTGCTCCATCATTTTTGCCAATTGTTTGTTTAGCTCAAAAAATATATTAACCCCTAAACTGAAATTAGAAGCATAAATAAAGGCTCCTTTTTGGGCTTCACACAGGGCAACAATATCGTTATAACGCTCGAGCCAACCTGTGGTTCCAGAAACAACAGGGACACCATTTTCTAGGCAATTAGCAATGTTGTCATAAGCTGCATTGGGCAAACTAAAGTCGATGGCAACGTCGGCATCATTGATGTTATAGGATTCTTTTCCCGCGTATTTAATCACGATTTCGTGACCGCGTTGTAAAGCAATTTTCTCTATTTCTTTACCCATTCTTCCGTATCCAAGTAAAGCTATTTTCATTTTAAAAAGAATATTTTAAGGTTAATCCAACCTTTGGTGCTTCGATGAGCATTGGATCCGTGGCCAAACTAGGTCTGACAGATAAATTATCACTGGTATCAAATTGTAAGAGGTGTGCATTGACACTGGCCTCAACAATTTGAAGTACGTACAGTAGTACTCCTGTTAAGAGTGATAAATCACGATTTTTTCGCAATACTTTTTGAGCGTTTTCTAAACCTGCGGTTGAAATATTGGGATTTCCATTTAATCCGTTAAATTCGTCAGGCAATCCTTGTTGTCTGAGTCGAAAAGCGGTTCTAAACCTATCGTATTCATTACTGTTGTCTAAGTAGTAATAAACACTTGCACCGATAGCTGCCCATACTATGGGAGCTTTCCAGTACTTTTTGTTATAGATTTGTCCTCCTCCAGGAAAAATTGCTGAATAAAAAGCAGCTTTGGAGGGAGATAATGGGTTGTAAACGGGGGCGATTTGGCTTTGTTGAACTTTTACATCAACACCGTTTTGCCCTACTAGTTGTTGCAAAGACAGGCAACAACCAATGATAAATATGAATGATTTAAATGACAATTATTGTAAAAGGTTTTTAATACGATTAAAATCTTCTTCAGAGTTAAAAGCGATAGAAATCTTACCCTTACCTTTACTGTTAACCGTTACGTTTACTTTGCTTCCGATAACAGTCGTCATTTCTTTTGCTCCTTCTGAAATGTATTTAGGGAGCGCTTTTTTCTTAGCAGCTTTGGCGATAGTGCCAGCTTTTAAATTTTTCACTAACTCCTCAGTTTGACGCACAGACAACTTATCACGAAGTATTTTTTCGTAAATAGTAAGCTGATCTGTTGTACTATCCACATTGATGAGTGCTCTTCCGTGTCCCATAGAAATGAAACCGTCTCGCATACCTGTTTGGATAATAGGATCTAATTTAAGCAAACGGAGGTAATTGGTAACGGTTGAACGTTTTTTTCCTACACGCGTACTTAGTTCTTCTTGAGTTAGTTGAATTTCGTCAATTAAACGTTGATAAGACAATGCTACTTCAATTGGATCGAGATTTTTACGCTGGATGTTTTCTACCAACGCCATCTCTAGCATTTCTTGGTCGTTTGCTAAACGAATATAAGCGGGAATGGTTTTATTTCCGATGAGTTTTGATGCGCGAAATCTGCGTTCACCAGAAACTAATTGGAATTTGTTCCCCGTTGTTTTTCTTACAGTAATGGGTTGGATAACACCGAGTTCTCGAATAGAGCTCGCTAATTCACGTAAGGCCTCTTCATCAAAATAAGTTCTCGGCTGGAATGGGTTAACATCAATTGAATTAATATCAATTTCAATAATATTTCCCACCAACTTATCGGCATTTTTGTCAGCTGCTGAGCTAACGTCAGCAGTTTCTTTTAAAAGTGCAGATAATCCTCTACCTAGAGCTTGTTTTTTTGTCGCTTTTGCCATTACTGTGTTATCCGTTTTTATTTAAGATTTCGTTCGCCAAATTTAAGTAATTTACCGCACCTTTACTCGTCGCATCGTAAGAAATTATACTTTCTCCATAACTGGGGGCTTCACTTAAGCGAATATTTCGGTGAACTACGGTTTCAAATACCATAGAACTGAAGTGTTTGCGCACTTCTTCAACTACTTGATTTGAGAGGCGTAATCGAGCGTCAAACATGGTGAGTAGTAGTCCTTCAATATCTAAACTAGGATTGTGAATTTGTTGTACACTTTTAATGGTGTTTAACAATTTTCCGAGCCCTTCCAAAGCAAAGTATTCACATTGGATAGGAATGATAACTGAATCAGCGGCAACCAAAGAGTTTAAGGTAATCAACCCTAGTGAAGGAGCACAGTCGATGAGTATGTAGTCGTAATCGTCTTTGATACTCGCCATGGCTTTGTTTAACATGTACTCGCGTTCTGCCTTGTCTACCAATTCTATTTCAATAGCGACAAGGTCAATATGTGCCGGAATAAGGTCAACATTGGGAGAATCGGTTTGTAGTACAGCGTCTTTTGGATTTACAGTATGTTCTAATACCTGATAAGTTCCCACTTCAATACTTTCTACATCTAAACCAAGTCCAGAAGTAGCATTCGCCTGGGGATCAGCATCTATTAATAATACTTTTTTTTCTAAAACTCCTAGAGCCGCAGCTAAGTTGACAGTAGTTGTTGTTTTACCAACTCCACCTTTCTGATTTGCAATTGCAATAATTCTACCCATGGTATTTCGTCTAGTTTAAGAGAGGTAAATTTACAATTATTTATGGTTTTTAAAAGCGAAAGATGTTAACATTAGTTAACTATCTGTTTTACAGGTTGTTCTGTTGTTTTTTGCTGGTGCTCTCCCCTTTACTTAAGAGGAATTTCCTATGTTTTTTTTCGAGTTATTTTCCTGATTTTATACCGTTTTATTCATGGGAATCCCCGCTGTTTCTCGGCCTAAATTTGCATCGACAGCTTTGATTACTAGTTGGTAAGTTGTTAGTGAAGCGATCTGATCAGTCGCGATGAATATTGTTAAAATTTAGTAAAAACGCGGAAGCCGAAAAGCGTATGAGTAGGCGAATTTTAAATTAATCAAACCATGAATAATACAAATCTATTGAAAATGACTTTCCTCATCTTGTTAACTGTAATGACTCCATTGTTTACCTCGTGTAGCGATGAAAAATTAGAGACACCGAAAGAGGATCCTGTGAAGGAAGAACTCGGTAAATACACGAAGCAAATTTTAGTGTACGATGCAACTAAAAGTAATTCTATTGAGTTACTCGTTGGTTCTGATGATCCTTCAGTGTTAAAGTTGTGGAATAGTAGCAGTTTTAGTTTAGAGAAAAAGGAAAAAGGCCAGAAATTGGCAACCATGAATTGGGAGCTATTTCAAAACCAATCGAAAACGAGTGATAGTGACGATGATGAGATGGTAGCTGCAGAAATAGCCTATACCGTAATTGCTAAACACTATGAAAATCCAACCGATGTATTTGTGCTTGTCGAAAATCCGCCGTACCAAGCTGCTTCGAGAGGGTGGTTGTATTCTACGTTTTACAGTCATGCCATAGAAGACCAAACGGTTACTGTGAATGTGTATGGAAGAAATTTTTGGAAAAAAGGATTTTACAGTGTGAGTTATAAAAAGAATAGTGGATCGTCTTGGAGTAGCATTGTTGGTGAGTGGACGCGCATTAAAAACAACGAAGAGAAAAATTACACTAGAACTCCTTGTTATGTGATGAAGGCAAGAAGAAAGTACAAAGGAACTAATAATTCGGTGGTGATCGAATTCGAATACTAAGAGTGACGTGTTGTTAAGGAAGTTGTACAAGCAGGCAAGATATTATTGCCTGCTTTGTGTGGTATATGGATTTGTAATTACTGCCAATGGACAAAATTACGAACAGATTCAATGGAGGGAAGCTGTTGCTGTTTTAAAGAATGTTCGATTGGATACGGCAACTCCAGTTATTGCTGTGATAGATGAGGCCGTAAACTGGTCTGTAGTTCCTAAGCGTTTATTTTGGGAGAATTCCAGAGAAATCCCAGATAGCGGTTTGGATGATGATGGGAATGGTTATGTCGATGATGTGCGAGGTTGGGATTTTTATCACAATGATTCTGATATCACGAATGATGGATTAGGGAGTTGGCATGGAACACCGGTTTATAGTATGCTCACAGAAATGCTATATGATGAATTGCAGTTGGATTTTAAGTTTTTGGGAATTGAAGGCGGGCATTCGATAACCGAAATTAAACGTTCTTTGGAGTACGTGATTGCATTAAAACGCTTGTTTGTAATCAGTAAAGGAGCTGCTGGAGCTAACATCTTGGTGCTGAATTGTTCGTGGGGAAAAGAAGGTTTGTGGGCTGAAGATTTTCCGGAGTGGTGTGCGCTTTACAATACGTTGCAGGCTTTGGGGGTACTGGTGGTAGGAGCGGTACCAAATGCCGAGGTCAATGTGAGTGAAGTAGGAGATATGCCTACGTTGTGCTCGGCTAAAAATTACCTTGCAGTAACAAATGAAAATGAAAACGGTTACTTGGAAACGGCGGCTTACAGTGTTCTAGATGTTGATATAGCAGCTCCAGGAGCTGGTTCTGTAACCCTGCTAAACAGTGGTAAAAGAGGGGTTTTTGATGGGACTTCTGCTGCGACACCCTATGTGAGTGCAGTTTGTTTTGCTATTTATGTTTACAGTCAGCAATTTTTAACCAATGAAAGTGGTAGCATGCCTAGTTCAGAGTGGCCTCTTTTGGTGAGCGATTTTGTGGAAAGAGGAGCGTTTCGAAAGTTGAGTTTACAAGATAAGGTTAAGGGAGGGAGAAGTTTAAACGCGCTGGGAGCTGTCCGATGCATGCTCGAACATTTCATGAAGTCAGAGTTGCTATCTGGTACCCGCAAAGAAGTGGAATTGAAATCATACTATCCGAACCCAGTACGAAAGGACTTGGTGTTTCGTTTAACTTCGGGAGAAGCTTGTCAAATAAGGGTAGTAGTTTATGGAATGTCTGGAGCAACTATTTATAGTGAAAATGAAAATGTTCGGTTAGGGGTAAATGATTTAAGTATAGACTTTGAGGAATTGGAAGTGGAGCGAGGGGTGTATTTGTTGACTATAGAAGTTCCTGGAGGAAAGGTGCTTCGTGCCAAAATAGCTTATCTAGGGAAATAAAAAAAACTCTAAGCCTAAGCTTAGAGTTTTGTATGATGTGTAAAAGGTTGTTAGTTGTTGAGCATAACTGGCATTACCAGCATCGTCACTAATTCTCCTTCTTCTGTTCCGTCAATAGGGGTAAGGATTCCAGCTCTATTTGGTAAACTCATCTCGATAAGTACATCGTTTGAGTTTAAGTTGTTTAACATTTCACTTAAGAAACGAGAGTTAAATCCAATTTGCATATCATCACCTTGATAGTCACATGACAAGCGTTCATCAGCCTTGTTAGCGTAATCGATATCTTCAGCAGAAATGTTTAATTCAGTTCCAGCCATTTTCAATCGAATTTGGTGAGTAGTTTTACTAGAGAAAATAGAAACTCTTCGAACTGAGTTTAAGAAAGTAGCTCTGTCAACAGTAAGTTTATTTGGGTTTTCTTTTGGAATTACCGCTTCGTAGTTCGGGTATTTACCGTCAATTAAACGACAAATAAGTACGACGTTGTCAAAAGTAAATTTGGCATTGGTGTCGTTGTACTCTATAGTTACAGAGTCTTCTGATCCTCCTAAAATACCTTTTAATAAGTTTAAAGGTTTTTTAGGCATGATAAACTCAGCTGTTTTATCAGCGGTAACGTCTGTTCTTGTATACTTTACTAATTTGTGAGCATCCGTAGCAACAAAAGTAAGTTCTTTTGAATTAAACTGGAAGAATACTCCACTCATTACTGGTCGTAAATCATCATTACCGGCAGCGAAAATCGTTTTGGTAATGGCAGTAGCTAAAATATGTGATGGGATTTCAGTACTGCTAGGTGATGGTAACTCCACAGCTTTAGGGAATTCGTCCCCGTTAAAATAAGCCATGTCGTACTTTCCTTGCTCAGAGATGATTTCAATCGTGCTATCTCCTTCAGTTTTAAAAGTTAAAGGTTGGTCAGGGAAAGTTTTTAATGTATCCAGTAACAATCGAGCATTAATAGCGATGGCACCTGTGTCAGTACTTTCAACCTCTACCACAGCACTCATGGTGGTTTCTAAATCTGAAGATGATATCTTTAATTCATTTTCAGCTAATTCAAATAAGAAGTTGTCCAGAATAGGCAGCGTATTGTTGCTGTTTATCACTCCTCCTAAAACTTGTAATTGTTTTAACAATTGAGAGCTAGATACGATAAATTTCATTGATTAAATTTCTAATGATTAGACCTACAAATATATTTTAATTTGATGATATTTAAAATTTATTTTTCATTAATTCCACAAGTATCGTAATGTAATGTTTCCGTAGAAGTTAGATTCCGGAACTCGGACACTTTGTAGTTTTTTACTGTGGTAAAAGATACTGTAACCAAAGTTGAAACGATTACTGGTGAACATAATTCCCAACTCAGCGTTGAAAACAAGCGGGTTTATTGGAAATGTAATAGGGTTGTCAGTTCTGAAAATACTACCTTCGATGGTGGCGTCGTGAAATACGTATTGGACGCTGGGTTTGAATACGAGGAAAAACTCAGATTTGTTTTGAGAAATCTCAGCATTGCCGTTAAGATTACTGCCAAAGGCCAAACTGTTGGTGCTCGATTGAAGTGTGTAGAATCCCCATCGACTGAGAACCCCAGTAGAAATATCAGTAAAAACAGTTCCAAGGCTTCCTGAATTTAACCAGTGAATATCCAATTTGTTGTTGATGCTAGTCCAAAGCGGACGGGTGTATTGAGCTTTGATATTGATGGCGAAGGCATTTTTTATTTGATATTGCCATCCGGTCGCTTTTCTAAATCCGTAAATATCATGGATAAAGTCTTGTAGCTCTCTTCCCATAGCAGCAGGCCCAATGATACCCAATTCAGCGTCAACAGCGAGCGTTTTTCCCTGTTTAAAATAATGAGCAATACCGCCGCTCAAATACAAATAGCTGGCAAAAGGGCGGTCGTGAAGTTCCGGAGAACTCACGGTGGCCTTAAATGGTGTATACATTTTATGTCCGAGACGAAATTGGTATATTTTTTTTGCACTAATTTGAGTACTGTCGGCCAAATAACGATAACCAAAGGTCATCCCGTTGGTATAATACCTATCCTGACTTGTTGAAATATAGAGATCGTTGTCGTTTGAGAAACTGAACTCGTGGTCGTAGGCTCGTTGCGAATGAGCTATAGAAAAGCTAAGAAGTAATAAAAATGTTGTAATTCTTTTCATAGTCGCAAATATCCTCTTATTTTAGCAATACTACAGAAAGAATTTTAAAATTATTGCAACGCAGCTATGTCGGAACACAACAAATTGACCATTCAGGATTTTCAAAGTGTGACCTCTAAGGAGCAACTTCGCGATTTGATTCATGAAAAGGGGATCGATATCGATAAGGTTGAAGTGAAAATTAATTACGAACGGGAATTAAAAAAACTCCAAATTGAATTGGTGAAACTTCAGCAGTGGGTAGCTAAAAATAATAAGCGAGTAGCAGTCATTTTTGAAGGTAGAGATGCCGCGGGAAAAGGTGGAAGCATACGTCGTTTTATGGAGCATTTGAATCCGCGTTCCACACGGCTCGTAGCGCTGAACAAACCGACAGAAGTTGAAAAAGGGCAATGGTATTTTCAACGTTATATAAAAGAATTACCGAACCCCGGTGAAATTGTCTTTTTCGATAGGAGTTGGTACAACCGTGCAGTCGTAGAGCCAGTAATGGGGTTTTGCTCAGAAAATCAGTATAAAGAATTTCTGGTTCAGGTTCCCGAGTTTGAGCATATGCTGTACGAAGACGGTGTGATCATTATCAAATTTTGGTTATCCATTTCTAAAAGCGAACAATTGAGGCGTTTTAATTCGAGAAACAACAACCCCTTAAAGCGATGGAAGTTTAGTCCTGTAGATAAAAGAGGTCAGGAATTGTGGGATAAATACACCTACTATAAAGATGAGATGTTTAGTAAAACCCATACCACCTATAGCCCGTGGATTGTGGTAAAAACGAATAATAAAAAAGAAGCACGTGTAGAGTGTATTCGATATGTGTTGTCGCAGTTTGATTATGAGGGGAAAGAGCTAGCGCAAACGAAGCTAAATCCGGATCCCAATATAGTAATGCGTTATTACAGATCAGTAAGTCAATTAGATTAATTATGGAGAAGTTAACTCAGAAAGACGTAAATAAATTAAATTCTGCTAGAGGGTTTAAGGCATTGTTATCAAGCGAACAATACAATCTTGAAAAGGCGTTGCGCTATGTCAATTACGAACGCAAATTGAAGAAACTTCAAGTCGAGCTAATACGATTGCAAACTTGGGCCATAGAGCAAGATGAACGCATCATTATTTTGTTTGAAGGTAGGGATGCTGCTGGTAAGGGGGGCGCTATTCGAAGAATTACAGAGCGTATTAACCCGCGTCATATGAGGATTGTGGCACTGCCAAAACCAAACGAAGATGAAAAAACGCAATGGTATTTTCAGCGCTATGTAGAACAGTTTCCGAAAGCTGGTGAAATGGTTTTTTTTGACAGAAGTTGGTATAACCGAGCTGTAGTGGAACCGGTAAACGGATTTTGTACACAGGAAGAGTACGAGGTCTTTATGAATCAGGTAAACGATTTTGAACGGATGATACTCGAATCTGGGATTCGTTTGGTGAAAATTTACATGTCGATTACTAAAAAAGAACAGGCAAAGCGTTTTATGGATATTAAAAATAATCCTCTGAAACAATGGAAAATGACTCCTGTAGATGAGCGAGCACAAGAATTGTGGGATGATTATACTAGCTACAAGCGAACCATGTTTTCTAAAACGAATACCCTTATTTCACCCTGGAAAGTGATTCGAGCAAACCGTAAAACAATGGCCAGAGTTAATGTAATCAATCACATACTAAAGAGCATTCCGTACGATAAGAATACGCCTGTTTAAGCTTCTTGACTTGCTTGAATAAGTTGCTTTTTAACTTCTTCGAATAGAATGTAGAGCTCTCCAGCTATTTGGTTGCAGCACGCTAAATATACTTCCTTTGTGTCGTCGTTGTCATCCGAACGTTTGGGGTCTTCAAAGCCCAAGTGAAAGCGTTCGAGTGCATCGGGAATAAATGGACAGTTTTCGTCGGCACTGTCACAGGTGGTGATCGCTATATACGGATAGGTATTATGAGGATCGTCAAATGTTTTTGAAAATCCAGTAAGCGGTTGCTCTGCGCCTTCAAAACTTATGAGGTATCTAGGATTTTGGTGTGAGAAATTTTCTACGTGAAATTCAAATCCTGACTGTTGTAACGCTCGAACCGTATTTCTGTGAAATGCGGTAGCTTCTGTACCTCCCGAAAGTGATTGTATATTGGGGATATCAAAATAGTGAACAGCATAAAAAGCCCATACCTGAGCAAATTGACTTCTCCTAGAATTGTGTGTGCAGATAAAATTTAGATTTAATTTTTCTCTATCTAGATATTCGTCAGTAATAGCATCTGCGATTTCAAATAAAAGTTGTTCACGTGTTTCACTTAGTGTTAAGCTTCTCTTGGCTTCTTCGAAGAAAATTTTTGTACTCGTGTTTTTAGTGTTAATCATTTATTTGCTGTTCTTTTGTATTTTAAAATTATCTGCAAAAATAATTTGTTAAGCGAGTTAATAAATTAAATAATAGTTAAGTATGTGTTTTGAAATTGGTAATAAAGTAGCAGTTATTGATGATGTTATCAAAGGTGTTGTTATTGAGGTAGATGGGGCAGAAGTAGTCGTCAGAGATGAAGACGGGATGGTGTATCGATTTGATGCAAAAGAATTGGTGAGGTTACATGTTGAGCAGCGAGAGTTAAGCAGGTATAGTGATATCAATAATTCTATGTTACGACAAAAAACTTCAGAACCGGTGAGGAAAAAGAGTGGTTTTGTGAAAACGAAAAATGAAGTAATTCTTGAAGTTGATCTGCATATAGAGAAATTGGTAAAATCGACAAAGGGAATGGATACTTATGATATCTTGAGTTATCAATTGGAGGTTGCTAGACGGAAAGTTGAATATTGTATTCAGAAAAAGATTTCTAAAATTGTCTTTATTCACGGAGTAGGTGAAGGGGTGTTGAAATCTGAATTAAATTATCTGTTAAATCGGTATCCAGTGAAGTATTATGATGCTTCCTATAAAAAATACGGATTGGGGGCAACTGAAGTTTATGTGTATCAAAATTCTAATTAGTTTATCTTTGTTCCATGAAAAGAATTTATCTGGATAATGCCGCTACGACACCTATGTTACCAGAGGTGGTAGAATGTATGGCGGAGTCGATGCTGCAAAATTTTGGAAACCCTTCCTCTACACATCAATTTGGGAGAACAGCGAAGTCTGCTGTTGAAACAACACGAAAACAAATAGCGAAGTATTTTAATGTACATTCTAGCGAAATAGTGTTTACTTCCGGAGGAACAGAAGGTGATAATATAGTGCTTCAAAATGCAGTCATAAACCTGGGGGTTACTAGAATTGTGACTACAAAACTGGAACATCATGCGGTATTGCATACCGTAGATTTTTTGGAAGAAAAATACGGAGTCGAAGTAGTTTATTTAGAGGTCGACCAAAAGGGATGTTATCAAATAGAGGCATTAGAAGAGGTTTTAAATGCCAGTGACAAAAAAACCTTGGTGACTTTAATGTGGGTGAATAATGAGCTCGGAAATATTGCACCGGTAAAAGAGATTGCTGAGGTTTGTCAGCGACATGCGGCGCTATTTCATTCAGATTCTGTGCAGGCAATAGGTCACGTTCCCATAGATTTACAGGAAGTTAAGGTTGATTTTATGGTAGCGAGTGCACATAAATTTCACGGTCCAAAAGGGGTTGGCTTTTTATATGTAAGAAAAGGGCATGTGGTAAAACCGATGTTGCATGGTGGTGATCAAGAACGAGGAGTTCGCTCAAGTACTGAAAATGTACACGGTATTATTGGTATGGGAAGAGCTCTTGAGATTTCTCTAAATGTATTGAATGAAGAAATGGCTCGTTTGAATGAATTAAAAAGTTATTTTATTTCAAGCCTTAAAACTAAAGTTCCTGGAGTATTGTTTAACGGTGAGTCTGAGAATTTACGCAACAGTAGTCCTACCATTGTAAGTGTTCGTTTTCCTCTTGAAAATCCGATGATGTTGTTTAATTTAGATATTAAAGGCATAGCTGTTTCAGGAGGTAGTGCATGTCAAAGTGGAAGTTCCAAAGGATCTCACGTGTTACAAGCTTGTTTGCCAGATGTGGAAGCAGCCAAAACATCGATAAGGTTTTCGTTTAGTAAACTGACAACAAAAGACGATGTTGAAACGGCTTTAGAGGCTGTTGTAGGATAAAAAATACTTTTTTTTGATTTAATTGATGTTTAAGCCCTTTTTGAAGGGCTTTTCTTATGATGTGTTTAGCAGAAATAGAACTGTTGTAAAAAGGCTTTTTAAATGTTTATTTCTTATAGCTCTATGTTATGGTTTTTTATTTTCGTATTTATTTTTCTTATAATTAATAAAAGGGACTTCAAAACTGAGTAAAAAAAATGTAACTATAAGTATCAATTTAGAATAAAATTAATTTATATTTGCCACGTTTATTAGATGTCCCCCCAAATTATAATTATCGTTAGCACGGTTAATTAAAATTTTGGGGGGACATTTTTTTAAATCCCTCCCATATAATTTTTTGATAATCAGATAAATGCCCGATTTGTTTTGGGTGTAATGTACCTTTATAAATTATTCTATATGGTGAAGTATTACTCTTTTGTTTCAACAGAGTGGCTTAAGTCAAGGGAGATACTAAAAAACAACTTTTTCAGCTCATTGAGAATTTTGTTAATGTTAGTTGTTCTTATTTTTTCTACCCGTGGGGTGGCACAAACTACTTGTGTGTCCGAAACATGGAATGGAAATGCTTTTTTTAGTAATAGTACTGGGATTTCGAGGGTTGTAAATATTTCAGCTACACGCCCAATCACTGACGTTAACGTGACCGTGGATATAGACCATAATTATGTCGCGGATGTCGAAATTTCGTTAATTAGTCCAAATGGTACAACAATAGATTTGTCAAGTAGTAATGGTGGGGCCGGTGATAATTATCAAAATACTGTTTTTGATGATGCTGCAGCTACAGCTATTACGTCAGGTTCAGCTCCGTTTATAGGTTCCTACCGACCAGAAGTCGCTTTAAGCGCTTTTAATGGAGAGAACCCTAATGGAAACTGGACATTGGTAGTGACAGATAATTATGCGATTGCTGATAATGGAAGATTGAGGAGTTTTACTGTACAAGTTTGTTATTTAGATCCTTGTGGCGCAGGTGCTACTGCAGGAGTAGTGACAGCTAATGATCCGGATGCAGATGGAATTAATAATGTTTGTGACGCAGATGATGATAATGATGGAATTTTAGATGTCGACGAAATGGGAACCTGCGCCAGTAATTCTACATTGAACTGGGATGCAAATTATATTGAAGGTGGAGCAGGGAGTGTAACACTAGGTCAAGACCCTGTGATAACCAACCCGAACTTAACTATCAATGGTACAGGAGTAACGTTGTCGAGAAGTTCAAATGTGGTAGGTACTCAAGAGTATAGAATTAATGACTATGGTACTACGGCATCCTCCTATACTTTGTATCAAAAGGCTGAAAATAATGGAGAATCAATCCATGTATTTGACTTCAACCAGCCAGTATATAATCTAGGTTTTACCATTTATGATGTCGATAGAGGAACAGGAGCTACATCGTTTAGAGATGAGGTAGAGTTGATTATTACAAGAACTGATGGAACTTTACATACACTAACTTCGGCTGAGTACGATGCAGATAATCAAGCTGTAGTAGGGAATGCTTTTAGAGGAACTAATGCCAGTACCGATAGGAATGTTGTTATTTTGGGGATTCAGGCGTGGATTAGTAAATTAGAAATTCGATATAAAAACTTAACGGGGTCACCATCATCGACACAGTTTCAGATGACGGCACTTGGGAATTTTACTTTCTGTAATACCCCTAGAGATACAGATGGAGATGGTACTCCTGATTATTTAGATACCGATTCTGATAATGATGGATGTTTTGATGCACTGGAAGCGGCAGGGAGTTATAATTACACCCAGCTTACTAATGGTGCGTTTTCAGGAGGAGTGACGAGTAACGGAGTGCCTTCAACTGTGGGATCGGGAGGTCAGGCCATCACTGCGGCAGTGACAGATGCTTCTGATAGTACCGTTTGTTGTTCTGTAGCGGTATCTGGATTTCCAGATAATGATTCTGATAATATCGCAGATACTTGTGATTTGGATGATGATAATGATGGGATTTTGGATACTGTTGAAAATAACTGTCCTGGTTTTGTGTCATATGAGTTTTTTGATGTAGTACCATCTGGATTTACGGTAGATAATATACCTACTACAGGAGCAACGGCAACAGGAAGGGTTACGAGCTTTTCAACGGGAGCTTTAATGTCGAGTGTTTCAGGTACTCCAGAAACTTTTAGCGTTCGTTATAAAAGTTTAATAACAATTGCTACACCAGGGACTTATACCTTTTTCACTTATTCTGATGATGGTTCTAAATTATTAATAGATGGGGTTGAGGTGGTTAATAATGACGGATTGCATCCTGGACGCGAAAGAAGTGGGACGATTTCTTTAAGTGCAGGAACGCATTATCTGGAAGTAACATTTTTTGAGAATACAGGATTTGAAAGTTTAAATGTTCAGTACCAAGGACCTTCAATAGCCAAGCAAGATGTTCCTTTTTCAATTTTGTCATGTTTGGTAGATACGGATAAAGATGGTACGCCTGATTATTGGGATACAGATTCAGATAATGATAATTGTACTGATGCTAACGAATCAGGAGGTGTAGATAGTGATAATAATGGTACTTTAGATGGTACTGGAGTTGGTCCTACAGGGCTAGTATTAGGAGGGTCAGGAGGATATAATGGATTAACAGGAGCAGAAAAGGCTAGTGATGTCATAAACTCTGTAGTCATTAGCCCCAAACCGGTGAATACCTGTGTAGGAGAAAATGTCGTGTTAACGGCTACGGCTGCTGGGATTCGTGTTACTGACTTCGGAAATACTGGAGCTACTTCTGATGATACCACAATAGCTATTCCTACAGGAGATTATGTGTATCGCTGGTATCTCGGAACGAGTACAACTCCATTAACAAATACAGGACCTTATTCAGGAGCCACCACAGCATCTTTGACGATTACAAATGTTCCTATTGGGTTTAACGGAAATACGTATAGAGTAGAGGTAACTACCAATAATAATTCTTGTCCAGAACAAGATTCGGTATCCATTGCAGTTGGTGTTGCACCAAATGCCGGAACTAACGGAACACTCACCATCTGTGCAGGAAGCACGGTAACATCAGCACAGTTATTTGCAGCCTTAGGCGGAAGTCCAGCTACAGGCGGAACTTGGTCACCAGCATTAGCAGGCGCAAATACCTATACGTATACAGTAGCCGCAACGGCACCATGTACCACAGCAGCAACGGCTCAGGTAGTGGTAAACGAGCAGGCTTTACCAAATGCGGGAACTAACGGAACACTCACCATCTGTGCAGGAAGCACGGTAACATCAGGGCAGTTATTTGCAGCCTTAGGCGGAAGCCCTGCTACCGGCGGAACTTGGTCACCAGCATTAGCAGGCGCAAATACCTATACGTATACAGTAGCAGCAACCGCACCATGTACCACAGCAGCAACGGCTCAGGTAG